>NZ_JBDQQP010000015.1:0-201220 GCF_039888735.1 Streptomyces sp. CAU 1734 | reverse complement strand
TCGACAGATCATTCCCGAACGACGCCGTCTCCGACGTGAACCGGTCCCCCGTGAGCTGCATCCCGTCACCCGAATCACCCGCGAACCGGATCACCACCCGATCCAACCGCCGAACCTCCTTGGGCTGGGGAATGGCTGCGGCCGACCCCGGCTCGGCCTCTTCGACGTCCACCGTGTCTACCGTCACGCTGTGTTTCCCCTCTGGATCCCGGTTCCGGGCGCGACTGCGGCCCACTGACGGGCAGGACGGTAAGCAGCCGCCCTTGAGGGCGGCCAAAACGCCCCGTACCACTGCCGGGACCAACCGGCCGGCGCGGTGACACACGGCGACGGAGCGCGGAGTGCGCTCCCCTCCCCCGCGCGTCCTCCGGCCGGAGCGGACGGCCGGGCTCCGCAAGGGGGTTCAGACCGTGTCCAGTCGTTCTTCAGAGGGGGTGGCGACCCTTCCAGGGTCGATGGGCGGGGCGGATCCCCCGGCCCGGCCCGAGCCGACCCGCCCGGGCCCCGCCCGGTCCGGCCACCGGTGCCCACCCGGCGCCCCGCGCCGGCCCGCTCCGTACCCCTGTGCCCGGACGGACGGGCGTTCGCCCGCGGCCATTCCCGTACCCCCGCTCGAAGGAGCCCCCATGGACCCGTCAGCCCAGGCATCCCGCCGCGCCCTGCTGCGCATCGCCGCGGTGGCCACCGCGGGCGGTGCCCTCGCCGCCGTACCCCTGCCGGCCCACGCGCACCCCGGCCGGCGATTCCCCCGGACGCTCAATGTCACCGCGCCCGGCCTGTATCCGGAGGGCGTCGCCTGGGATCCGCGCCGCGAGGCGTTCCTGGTCGGGTCGAGTGCCCAGGGCACGGTGTCGGTGGTACGGGCGGACGGTTCGGTCACCCCCCTGGTGACGCCGTTCGCGCGGGTCTCCGTGCTCGGCATCCATGTGGACGCGCGCCACGACCGGATCCTCGCCACCTATACCGACTACTTCCTCCGCCGGCTCGGGATGGTCGATCCCACCCTGCCGCCGGTCAATGGTGTCGGGGTCTTCAGCCTGGCCACCGGAGCCCCGCAGCGTCTCGTCCCCGTCTCCGCCGGATCGCCCGTCGAACCGCGGGTCAATGACGTCACCGCGGACCGGCGCGGCGACATCTATGTCACCGACACCGAGATCGACACCGTCACCAGGATCACCCGGGACGGCGAGGTCGCCGGGGTGATCACCGACGACCGCTTCCTGACCTCGGGTACGGGACCCAATGGCATCGCCCATCACCCCGGCGGTTTCGTCCTGGTGGGGAAGTACGACGAGGGCCGGCTCTTCCGGATCGACCGGCCCCGGTCGGCCCGGCCGCGCGTCTCCGAGGTCCGGCTGGACCGTCCGCCGGTCTCGGTCGACGGCATCGCGGTGCGCCCCGACGGCTCGCTGGTGGTGGTCGCCAACGACCTCTCCCTGCCGGGCGGCCGGACGAGCCGCGACTCCGTCCTCGTCTACCGCTCCACCGACCACTGGCGTTCGGCACGGCTGGTGCGCGAGCACACCTGGCCGTTCGAGGACCCGACCACGGTCGCCGTCACCCCGCACGGCGAGTACGCGATCAGCGGCGGGCTGCGGGAAATCCTCACCGGCACACCCTCCGCCACCCCGGGGCAGTTCCAGCTGCGCCGGCGCTGACGTCGACCCTCCGGTGGCCGCAGTACCGTGAGCCCGTCTCCCGGCCCGCGGCCACCGATCCCCACCACCACCCACCGGGAGCACCGTCATGCCAGCTCATCCGTCCCGAACGGGCCCGCCGCGCGGCGGCCTCTTCACCTCACTGGCCCGAGTGACCGGCAGCCGGCCCCGGCTGGTGCTCGGACTCACCCTGCTGCTGCTCGCCGGGGCGGTGTTCCTCGGCAGCGGGGTGGCCGACCGGCTGCGCAGCGGAGGCAGCGGCGGGGTGGTCGACCCCGCGTCCGAGTCCTCCTACGCGGCCGGGGTCCTGGAGCGCGAATTCCCCGGCGCCCGCCCCAATCTGGTGCTGCTCGCGGAGGCGGCCGGCGGCTCCGGGAACGTCGACGACCCCGCGATCAGCCGGCAGGGCGAGGAGCTGACGGCCCGGCTCGCCGCGGTGCCCGGGGTGACCGGGGTGAGCTCCTACTGGAGTACGGGATCGGCCGCGCTCCGCTCCGGGGACGGCCGGGAGGCGCTGATCGTCGCCCGGATCGACGGCGATGAACTGGCCGCCGAACGCACCCTGGAGGAGCGGGTGATGCCGGGCTTCGACGGCCGGCAGGGCGACATGGCCGTCCGGATCGGCGGGAGTATCGCGGTCCAGCACGAGCAGCAGACCTTCATCGCCGAGGACCTCATCCGGGCCGAGATGATCGCGCTGCCGATCACCCTGCTCATCCTGATGGTGGTGTTCGGCAGCGCGGTCGCCGCGTTCCTCCCGCTCGGTGTCGGGGTGATCGCCATCCTCGGCACCAACGCGGTGCTGTGGATCATCACCCAGTTCACCGATGTCTCGGTCTTCGCCACCAATCTCACCATCGCGCTCGGGCTCGGCCTCTCCATCGACTACGCGCTGCTGATCGTGCGCCGCTACCGCGAGGAACTGGACGGCGGCAAGGACAGCCGGGCGGCACTCGACACCACCCTCAACACGGCGGGCCGCACGGTGCTGTTCTCGGCGGCGACCGTGGCGGTCTGCCTCGCCGCGATGACGGTCTTCCCGCTGTACTTCCTCCGTTCCCTGGCCTACGCCGGGATCAGTGTCGTGGTCCTGGCGGCGGTGGCCGCGCTGGTGGTGCTGCCCGCGGTGCTCACCGTGCTGGGCCGCCGGATCGATTCGCTCGACCTCCGCAAGCTGATGCGGCGGCGCGGCTCGCGGCGGACCGCGGCCGGCGAGGGCTGGGCGAGGCTGGCGCGGTGGGTGATGCGGCGCGCCCCGCTGGTGGCGGGCGGCACCCTGGCCGTACTGCTGCTGCTCGGGGCGCCGTTCCTCAATGTGGACTTCGGCACGGCCGACTACCGCCAGCTCCCGGGCACCGCCGAGTCCCGGGTTGTTCAGGAACATGTCAGAGACGGCTTCCAGGGCAGCCCCACCGGAACGATCGAGGTGGTCGCCGAGCGTGCCGGGCCCGCCGAGCTGAGCGGATACGCGGAGCGGCTCTCCGCACTGCCCGGGGTGCTGCGGGTGGACGGCCCGGCGGGCCGCTACACCGACGGCGCCGCGGCGGGACCGGCACAGCCGGCCCGGGTCTCGGGTGACATCGCGTATCTGACGGTGGTGCCCTCGGTGGAGGCGGTCTCCGCCGAGGGGAAGGAGCTGGTGCGGGATGTGCGCGCGGTCGACGCGCCGTTCCGGACCTCCGCCGCCGGGATCACCGCCGGGCTGATCGACAGTCAGGCGGCGATCGGGCGCGGGCTGCCCTGGGCCGTCGGCATCATCGTGCTCGCCACCCTGGTGCTGGTCTTCCTGCTCACCGGGAGTGTGCTGGTGCCGGTCCAGGCGGTGCTGCTCAACGCGCTCAGTCTGACCGCGATGCTGGGTGCGGTGGTCTGGGTCTTCCAGGACGGCAATCTCTCCGGGCTGCTGGGGTTCACCCCGACCGGGAGCATCGAGACGGCGCTGCCGGTGCTGATGTTCTGCCTCGCCTTCGGACTCTCCATGGACTACGGGGTGTTCCTGCTCTCCCGGATCAAGGAGGAGAAGGAGCGGCTGACCGATCACCGGGAGGCCGTGGTGGAGGGCATCCGCAGCACCGGTGGGGTGATCACCGCGGCGGCGGTGGTCCTGGCGGTGGTGATGGTGGGGCTCGGTGCCTCCCGGATCACCAATACGAAGATGCTGGGGCTGGGGGTGGCGCTGGCCATCCTGATGGACGCGATGGTGATCCGGACGCTGCTGGTGCCGGCGGTGCT
Organism: Streptomyces sp. CAU 1734; assembly: GCF_039888735.1. Taxonomy (NCBI): domain Bacteria; kingdom Bacillati; phylum Actinomycetota; class Actinomycetes; order Kitasatosporales; family Streptomycetaceae; genus Streptomyces; species Streptomyces sp. CAU 1734. The sequence continues at coordinate 197,330 of NZ_JBDQQP010000015.1, read as the reverse complement.
GTCGCTGACCGGCCGGGCGACCTGGTGGGCGCCGGGGCCGCTGCGGAGGTTCCACGCGCGGTTCGGGATCAGTGAGGGCGGTCCGGCGGAGCGTCCGGAGGCGAAGGAGGCGGGGACGGGCGCGAGTCCGTTGGCGGAAAGTCCGGTGGCGGACGCCGCTTCCGGGGCGGAGTCTCCGGCCGGGGCGGGCCACGAGGGCAGGCCCCGGGCGACGGCGGGCGCGGAGACCCGCTGATCCGCGCGGGGCGCGGGGCGGACAGGTGCGGGAGGCCGTTTCAACGGCCCCCGCACCTGTCACATCACGGGGCGCCGGGGCGGGCGGTACCCGAGCTGTCGAAGCCGCCTGGACCCCGTATGCCGTTCCATCCCCGGGGCTCCGCCCCGAACCCGGCGCCTCCATCGCCGGCGGGGCTCGGTCCAGGCATCGTCACCGGTTGGCGCGGGCCGGATTCCGGGCGCCTGAATCCGGGCGGAGGCAGACCCCCTCCCGACACCGGCGCGGAACTCGGGAGCGGCGCGTTCAACGTCTTCATCAGGTGTTTTGGTACTGCGCTAGCGGGTTTGTCTAGCGTCCGTGACACCGCATCACGGCGGACGCCGGACGAGGCGAGAGCACACCGGAGCTCCCGCCCGCGTCCGCCCGGCGGATCCGGGACATCCGGTCCGCGAGCGCTTCCGCGGCGGGTCCGCGACCCGTCACAGCAGGTCCCCACCGGCCCGGCCCCGGTGGCCGAATCATCCCGGATCCGGGCGGCCCGGATCCGGCCGGACCGGAACAAAGGGGAAGAGTCCGTTGACACCCACGCAACTGGCGGAACAGACGGGGCCGCGTACGGGGTCCGTACGCCCCGCACCGGCACGAGGAGGAGACACCATGGCGGTCGACACCGTCGTCGTCGACTACGGAGGAGTGCTCACCAACCCGCTCGTGGAGACCTTCGTCGCCTTCGCCGAGCTGGCCGGCATCCCGGCGGAGGATCTCGCGGCCGCGTTCGTGGCCGCGACAGAACAGTACGGCGAGTCCCCCATGGCGGCACTGGAGTCCGGCTCGATCAGCGAGCGGGAGATGACCGGCCGGGTCCTGGCGGGGCTGCCCGCCGGTGCGGGCCGGGTACTGGAGGGCGGTCAGGGCTTCGGTGAGCTGTGGTTCCGCGGACGGCGGCCCAACACCGAATTCCTGGACCGGCTGCGCTCGCTGCGCGCCGCCGGATACCGGATCGCGCTGCTCACCAACAATGTGCGCGAGTGGGAGCCGCTGTGGCGGGCGCAGGTGCCCATGGAGCTCTTCGACGTGGTGGTGGACTCGCACCGGGAAGGGGTGCGCAAGCCCGACCCCGCGATCTACCGGATTCTGCTCGACCGGCTCGGGACGGAGGCCGGCCGGTGTGTCTTCGTGGACGACAACGCGGAGAACTGCGCCGCCGCCGCCGGCCTGGGCATCCGCCCGGTGCTCTTCACCGACACCGCGAGCACGGTCCGGGAGCTCTCCGCCGTACTGGCGGAATCCGCGGGCGCGGCGGGTTCCCCGCCCGCCGGCGGTGTCCCGGCCGGCAGCGGTGCGACGGGGGGTGCGGTGCGATGACCCCGCCCGTGCTCGTCATCGGCGCCGGGCCCACCGGGCTGGCCGCCGCCTGCGCCCTGTGGAGCCACGGCGTGCCCTGCCGGGTCGTGGACCGGCGCACCGGACCGGGCACCGCCCCCAAGGGGCTGGTGCTGTGGAGCGGGGCGCTGGAGTGCCTACACCGGCTGGGGGTCGCCGGGGAGCTCGCCGCGGCGGCGCTGCCGCTGGCCGGCGCCTCGTACTGGTCGGGGGGCGGGCGGATCGGCGCGGTGCGCTTCGGCGGGCTGCCGGACACCGACTTCCCCGGGCCGCTGGTCATTCCGCAGCCCGCCACCGAGCGGGCGCTGCACACCAGGCTGCGGGAGCTCGGCGGCCGGGTGGAGTGGGAGACCGAGGCCGGCGCGGTGACCGTGAACCAGGTGGGTACGGCGCGGTCGGTGACCGTCACCCTGCGGTCGGCGGGCGGTGTCGAGGCGCTCACCGTCCCCTGGCTGATCGGCGCGGACGGGGCCCGCAGCCGGGTGCGCGAGAGTGCCGGCATCCCCTTCGAGGGCCACACCTTCGACCGTACGTTCCTGATCGGGGACGGACGGCTGGAGGGGGAGCTTCCGGAGGCCGAGGTGCAGCACCACATCTCCCCGGACGGAGTGCTGGTGATCGTGCCCCAGCCCGGCGGGCACCGGGTCTTCTTCGACACCGCCGCCGACGGGGAGACCGCGCCGCCCTCCGATGAGCTGCTCCAGCGGCTGCTGGACGAGCGCGGTCCGGGCGGGCTGCGGCTGACCGGCACCTGGTGGTCCAGCAGGTTCCAGGTGCATGCCAAGGTCGCGCCGCGCTTCCGCGCGGGCCCCGTGCTGCTGGCCGGCGACGCGGTGCATGCCCACACCACCGCCGGGGGCCAGGGGCTCAACACCGGAGTCCAGGACGGCTACGACGTGGGCTGGAAGCTGGCCTCGGTGGTGCGCGGCTGCGATCCGGCGCTGCTCGACAGCTATGAGGCGGAGCGCCGGCCGGCTTCGGTGCGGGCGGTGCGCGGCGGGGATCAGCAGACCCGGATGTGGCTGCTGCGGAGCCCGGTGGCGAAGGCGCTGCGCGACACGGTCATGCGGATTCTCTCCCGTACCGGGATTCTGGAGACCAAGGTCGTTCCGCTCCTCGCCCAGCTCGATCTCGACCACTCGGGCAGCCCCGCGATGGCCGATCTGGAGGGCTCCGCCGCGGTGCCGCGCACCCTGCGGCTCGGCCGGCGGGTGCCCGATGTGGCGCTGACCCCGGTGCACGGCGACGCGCCTCTCCCGCTCCGCCGCCACCTGTCCGACGGGCGCCACACGGTGCTCGTCCGGGGTGACGGCGCGGCCGGCGAACTCGCCGCGCACGCCCGGAGGCTGCTGGCCGGGCACGGAGTGGACGACGCGGTGAAGGTGGTGTGGATCCAGCCCCGTGACACGGTGTCGGAGACCGTGCCCGGCCCGGCGGAGAGCGCCGGCTGTGAGATCGCCCGGGAGCGGGACGGCGCGCTCGGCGGCACCGCTCCCTGGGTCGCGTACATCCGTCCGGACGGTGTGGTCGGCGCCCGGGCGGGCGCCGCCGGGCTGGAGAGCCTGCTCGCCCGGCTGCCCTCCCGTCCGGTCCAGCCCGCCTCGGCACCGGCCGGCCGGTCCTGAGCCGTCCGGCGGGCGGCCCGGTACGGAGCCGCTCCGTCCGGCCGGGCCCGTACCGCGTGTGAGGCCCGCTGGGCAGCGGGGAGCCGGGCGCGGCTCCCGGTCCCCGGACAACCGGAGGGATGTGCGGAGAGGGGCGCACAGGGCCGTTCCGGGCGCCGGGCGCACGCCCCGGCGGACCGCACCTCGGTGGCGTGCGCCCGTACGGCCCGGCCCCTCCTTTTGGAGCATGCCTCCGGCATCTCAACAGCGCATATGCGCACCCCTACCCGATCCGCCGGCCCTCCGCACAGCGGAGGTGCCATCGGCGGCGGTCACCGGCCCGGCCGGAACCGTACGCGGCGGCTCGGATTGACCGGTGCGGCCGTCGTGCGAGGCGGCCTCACCCCACGGCCATCCTGCGAAGGGAAGCACCATCATGTCGATTTCCACACCCGCACCGGCCCCGCACACCGCCCTGGCGGCGGATCTGATCACCGATGCCCGGGAGACCGCGGACCCGGCGGCCGGCGGGCCGGGACAGCGCGGCGATGTCTCCGAACTCACCTATGACTCCACGGTTCCGCGCGCTCTGGTGCACCGGCACTCGATCGCCGAGGTCTTCGTCACCGACTCCGTGCAGACCGGTGAGGACCGGTTCGCCGTCGCCGCGCAGCTCCCCCGCGGGCATCTGATCGGCGAGCGCTCACCGCTCTACGACTTCACCCTGCTGGTGGAGGTGGTCCGGCAGGCCGGGGTGCTGGCCGCTCACCGGCATCTGGACGTGCCCCTGGCCTCGGCGTTCATCTTCCGTGATCTCGCCCTGCGCACCACCGGGTTCGAACCGCTGCGCATCGGTCCGCGCCCCGCCGATCTGGTCGTCACCGTGGAGGTGCGGCCCAAGCGCAACCGGGCCGGCCGGATCCAGGGCTTCGGTTTCACCGGGGGAATCGCGGTGGACGGACGGCCGGCGCTGGTGGGCGAGGGCGGGCTGCTCATCCTCTCCACGGCCGCCTACCGGGTGCTGCGCGGAAAGCGGCAGGTGCCCGATCACCCCGGATTCCTGCTGCCGCGGTTCACGGCCACCGACCCGGCCCATGTGGGCCGCCGGGACACCCGCAATGTCTTCATCACCGACCCGGTGTCCGAGGGTGAACCCGGCACCTTCTCGGCGCAGTTGGTGGTGGACACCACACATCCGCACGTTTTCGACCACCCGCTCGACCATGTGCCCGGCCATCTCCAGATGGAGGCCGCCCGTCAGCTCGCCGTCGCCTCGGTCGCCCGGCTGCACGGCATCGACCCCGGAACCCTCACCATCGCCTCCATCGCCACCACCTTCACGGACTACACCGAACTGGACCGGATCACCCGGCTGCAGGCGACCGCGCACGGCTTCCGCTGGGACGAACAACTGGGCACCTGCACCGTGCCGGTGACCGTCGAGGCGCTGCAGGAGGGCCGGACGACCACTGCCCTGCGACTCGAGGTGGCACAATGGACCTGAGCTAGAAAGAACTTCACCGAAAGCCCACACAAAACCTTCCATCCAGTACCATTTGCGCCCAAAAGGTATCGGCCGAACGACCGAGCCCGACGGGGGACCGCTTTGATACGCATCCTGCTCGCCGAGGACATGCACATGGTTCGCGGGGCGCTCGTGGCACTACTGGCCTTGGAGGACGACCTGGAGGTCGTCTCCGAGGTCGAGCGGGGCGACACCATCGTCAGCACCGTACTGGAGTGCCGCCCCGACATCGCCATCATCGATGTCGACCTGCCCGGACTGGACGGGCTGAGCGCCGCCGCACTGCTGGCCGAGCAGGCCCCCTGGTGTCGCACCCTCATCCTCACCAGCCTGGGACGGCCCGGCACCCTCCGCAAGGCGCTCGCCGCCCGGGTCGGCGGCTTCCTGCTCAAGGAGGCCCCGCCGGCCCGGCTGGCCCACGCGGTGCGGGAGGTCGCGGCCGGGAAGCGGGTGATCGACCCCCAACTCGCCCTGGCCGCCTTCGACAACGGCGAGAATCCGCTGACCCCCCGGGAGATCGAGGTGCTGCGGATGGCCGCGGACGGGGCGGAGGCCGCGGAGATCGCGGTCCGGCTCTTCCTCTCCGTCGGCACCGTCCGCAACTACCTCACGACGATCGTGACCAAGCTCAACGCACGGAACAGGGTCGACGCCATCCGGGTGGCCCGGGAGAGCGGCTGGCTCATGTGACGCCGCGGGCCCCCCGCGATCACTCCGCGTCACTCGCGGGCACATGGAGGGGGGCCTCGGCGGTGAGCACGAACCAGCCCTGCTCATCGATGCCGGAATCGAGCCGTCCGCCAACCGCGGCGAGTCTGAACTGAAGGTTGTGCAGGCCGCTTCCGTCCCTCGCCCGGGGCACGCTCGGCGATCCCGTCACCGTCCGGTCCACTCCGTCATTGGCTATGGTCAGCACCACACACCCGGCCGGAGTGGTCCAGCTCTCGATCCGGCAGTGCTCCGCCTTGCTGTGCCGCAGCAGATTGGTGACGGCCTCGCGGAGCACCGTGGCCATGATGGTGTTGGTCTCCCCCTCGGGCACCTTGCCGCGTATCTCCACGGTGGCCTGGATGCCGCCCGCGCCCAGTACCGCCTGAGCCGAAACGGCCTCGGTGGCCAGTGACATGTCCCGGTAGCCGCGGGCCACCGTGCGCACATCGGAGAGGGCCTGGCGGGAGATCTCCAGAATGCTCTCCAGCTCCTCCAGCGCCCGGTCGGACTCGCGGTGCACCAGCCGCCGGGCCAGCTCGCTCTTGAGGGTGATCGCCGAGAGGCTGTACCCGAGCAGATCGTGCAGGTCGCGGGCGAACCGCAGCCGCTCCTGACTGACCGCCAGCCGGGCGAACGCCTGCTGTGCCTCCTGGACTTCGATCACCAGTTCGGCCAGGCGGGCGAGCCCGAACACGATCAGACCGGTGAGGACGGTGGAGACCCCCACATACACGCTGCCGACCAGCGGCATGCCCAGCAGCGGCCCGGTCACCGAGGCGACCAGCGCGACCAGGCCGAACATCACCCACCCCGCCAGCGAGGGCAGCACCAGCAGCGCGGAGGCGCCGAAGAAGCCGGCCATGCCGCCCCAGCCGAAGCCGAGGGCGAAAAGCGGCAGATAGGTCAGCAGCGCCTGGAGCCCCAGCGTCCACCGGCCCCAGCGGGCCCGGATATGGCGCAGTCCATAGGACGAGTGGACGATCTGGAGCAGGAAGATCACGACGAATCCGAAGGCCGCGGCGGCCAGGGTCAGCGGACCGCGGCGGGACTCCAGGATGTTCAGGAAGCCCACGATGAGGAAGCCGCACTCGACCAGGAGCAGCATGCCCATGGCGAGCTGGGGCGGCGGCGCCTTGACGCCGAGGGTGCCGACAACAGCCGACAGGGCGGGAATGCCGCCGCCCCCCTGGTCGGCTGCGTCCCGTGTCCCTGTGAATGCGGATCTGCCCGAGGGCGTCGTGGCGTCCTTCAATGCATTCCCCCGCGAACGTCATCAAGGGAGATCAGTCTCGGTGAAGACTGGGAACTCCCATGCCCGGTTGTGGATTGGACCTGTGAAATTCGTGCTCCGCAGAGGCGGATCGTTCCCGTGCCTCTGGGAGTGTACCGAGGACGAACCCGCCGACGCTTGGTTCAATGCGCCAGTCCAGACCGGTGGCCCGGGCGGCCAGATCGATGTCTCCGCTGCCCAGCGCGCAGGACGCCAGGCCCATCGCGGTGCCGATCAGATAGAGGTTCTGGGTCACCGCTCCCACATGCTTCAGCGTGAGCGCGTAGGGCAGGCCGCTGTACTTCCAGGTGAGGCGGTGGATCCGGGAGGTGATCGTGATCACCACCGAGGGCAGGTCGGTCAGACCGGCCGCGATCCGGGCCTCGTCGAAGAGTTCGGCCATGGCGGATCCGGGGGCGGAGTCCCCGACCCGGACCAGACAGTGCTCCAGGGGAGCGTAGTAGTGAATCCCCGGCGGGATACCCGCACAGTCCCGGATGGCGAGATAGAACTCCAGCTCATAGGCGCGCCCGCCGCTGGGGTAGGGCCGGTCGGTGAAGACGCTCTCGGAGCTGCTGCCCGGATTCTCGTGGAGGGTGCGCACCCGCAGCGCCCGGTAGAGGAACTCGCCGAGCTCGGCCGCGGTCAGTCCCCGCGTGCCGAAGGACCGGACACTGCGGCGCTCCTCGACCACGGCGGTCAGCGGCGGGTCCGATTTCCTCATCGCGGCGAGGGAGGGCCGGGGAAGCTGGACGCGCGGGCCGTCCGGCAGGGGTTTCACGGCCGGGGCGGGCGCCATGCGGTCGGCGAGCGGATAGGTGGCCCCGAAGTCGGCGTCGTGGCGGCCCAGGGTGGAGCGGGTGTGGAAGAGCAGATCGACGGCGGACCAGGAGGCCAGGGCGGGATCGCGGTCCTCGGCGAAACCGGGGGCGGCCGGGTCGGCGACACCGGATCCGCGCGCGGCGGACCGCGCGCCGTGCGCGCCGCCGGATCCGTTGACTCCGTGGTGTTCGGCGTCGTCGGCGGGCGGGGGGATCGGCTCCGCCGGGACCACCATCCCGGTCGCCAGCAGATGCGCGATGATCTCCATCGTGGCGTCCAGCGGGAGCGGTACGGAGGCGGCGACCTCGGCGGGGGTCACGGGCCGGCCGAGCATCCCCACCACCCAGGCGGCCTCCGGGCCGTGCAGCACCACCCGGTGCAGGGAGGTCGGGGACTCCAGGACGAATCCCTTGCCCTCGCTGCGCAGAAAGGCGAACTGGGAGAGCCTGATGGGGTGTCCGCCACCGACCGACGCGGGCCCGAAGCGGGCCGACTGCGCGATCGGAATCACCGAGAGCAGCAGGTGATCGGGGCTGTCGAGGCTGAGCGAGCGGACCACCAGATGCTGGAGCCGCTGAAGGGCCATCAGAATCTCCGCCAGCGAGCCGACCACGGGCGGGGTGGCGATGTCCCCCCTGGAGGAGGGCGACACCAGTGCGTCCGAGACGACATTGGCGAGGGAGATCGGGCCGAGGCTCATCCGGCGCAGCGCCTCGCGCACCGCGGGCCGCACATGGCGCAGCCGGATCTCACCCCAGCGCCCCGAGAGCACGACGGCACCGGTGGGGCAGCCGGTGTCGACGAGTACATCCTCTCGGAGCGCCCAGAGGGTGAGACTGCGCCGTCCGCGGTTCACGGTCGGCGGTGCTGTGAATGACCTCTCGGCTGCTGGCATGGGGAGCTCCTGAGCGGGCAACGGGAGAGCCGGGGGACGGCTCGCGGGATCTCAGACGAACAGAGGGATGGGGTTGAGATCGTCATACGCGGTCGGCTCCGGGAGACGGCCGAGCTGTACGGGGATGTCGAAGAGCCGGCCGGGAGCGAACCGGGCCCAGAAGTGGCGCAGGCCGGGCACGACGACCTTCGCCACGGGGATCCCGATGTCGGGCCTGGTCTGGTCGAGGACCAGCAGTTCCATGCCCCGGTCGGCCAGGAGTGCGGTGACCGCCCCGACGTCGTCGCGGAGATCGGCGCGCTGCCGGTAGTCGAAGTCGGCCGGTCCGAGGGCCGGCCTGGCCGGATCGGGGAGGAGATAGGGCTGGTTGTGCACGGTCGCCCCCCACCACCAGCCGAGGAGCTGGGGTGCGGCGGACCCGTAACCGATCCCGCCGGGACGGGCGTCGGCCACCGCGGGTAACAGCTGGTTCATCTCGGTCAGGGCGCGCCGCAGGGCTATCGCGGGATCGAAGTGCGCGCCGAAGCCGAACATGATGTCCTCGGCGGGCTTGTCGGTGCGCCGGGAGAGGGCGGCGAAGACCGGGATGCCGAGGTCCGATGTGAGGTCCAGGGCCCACACCTCGCGGTGCAGATCGCGGTAGACGCCGAGGAGTTCCTCGCTCCAGCGGTCGCCGAAGCCGCCGGGTCCCTCCAGCCGTACGGCGGGCTGGCGGGTGCGGTTGTACCACCACAGGCCCACCGCGTCGCGTTCGGCGAGCTCCAGGAAGCCGTGGAGGACGGCGTCCTCCAGGCTGCTCCCCGCGGCGCTGCCGTTGGAGTCGGCGCGCAGGGAGCGGCGGCCGGCGACGGGTGGCGCGGTGCCGTCCTGGGGGCCGCCGAACCAGAGCATTCCGGTGGGCAGCAGGCGCTGGCGCTGTTCGGTGAGCGACCAGACCGGGGTCCAGTCGACCGGGGCGTGTTCGTCGAAGGGCTCGGGTACGTACTGGAAGGAGTCGTTGAGGGCGTTCCACCGGTCGCGGTCGCGGAACTGCCGGGGGTCGAAGAGCTGGCAGGCGTCCGGGGAGAGGGCGGTGTCGCCGAGTCCGCGCAGGGTGTCGCGCACCCGGGGCTCATCGCCCTGGAGGGTGCCGCTGTAGCGTTCCAGCGTTTCGCAGAGCGCGCTGACCTCGGCGTCCAGCGGGGTCGTGCCCTTGCCGCCGCTGACCATGCGCAGTCCGGCCCGGAGCTGGGCGAGGTCGCTGCCGCCGACGGCGGGGTTGCGGCCGGCCAGATAGACATGCATGCCGGCCGGGGCCCGGGGGTCGCGCCGGATGTTGTCGACGACTCCGGTGACCGGGCTGACCAGGTGCTTGTACTGGTCGTGGACCTCCTGCACGGAGCGGGCGCGGTGACCGCCGCCGCTGTGGTGGCTCTTGGGCCGGGAGACCAGGGTCACCGGGCGCCGGATCTGTTCGGACATGAGCGCGGGGTTTCCGCAGTCCCGGCACTGGGGGCGCCGGCGCAGCTCGTGGTGACGGGCGGTCAGGGCGAGGGATTCCAGGGTGAGTACGGCGGACTGTCCGGAGTACCGGTATCCGGCCAGCCACTTCGCCGCCTCGAGGGCGGTGAGCTGTGCGGCGGCCGCGGCGGACGCGGGCACCCGGGCGGCCGGCCGGGGTACCGGGCCGGTGAGGCCGAGGGCGCGCCGGACGGGCGCCTCGGAGAGCCGGTGACCGCTGAGCCGGTGGGCCAGGCAGGACCAGCAGGCTCCGACGCCGGGGACGAACACCGGTCCGATCCAGGCGGTCGAGCCGCCGGGCCGGGAGAGCAGCCAGGGCCGTCCGGTGACCTGGTGGAGGGCGTCGATCTCGCGGAGGTCGGGGTTGAGGTAGTCGTCACAGACGACGATCGACAGCAGTGCGGGGGTGGTGGTGTCGGCGCTCTCGTATCCGTCCCCGGCGGCCACGGTCAGTCCGGCGGCGGTGCACGCCTGGTGGACGGTGTCGGCGGTGGCGGAGCCCACGGTGAGGATCCGCACCACGGAGGCGGAGAGGCGCTGAAGGGTCTCGGATCCGTCGAGTCCGGCCAGCTCCCAGTAGGCGCGGGCGGGCTCGCGGGCCATGTCGAGCGGGTCGGCGGCCTCGGGTGCCGCCGCCGAGTAGCCCACCAGACCGGCCTGGGCCAGCCGTCCGATGAGCCTGCCCGCCTGTTCGGCGGGGATGGTGCGGGCCGCCTCGCGGAGCACGGTGGGCAGGTCGCGGGTGCCGTCGAGCAGCGGGACCAGGGTTTCGATCTGGTCTCCCTGCAGGGCGGTGACCCCGCGGTCGGAGAGGAGATACGCGGCGTCCCCCGCGACCACCTCGGCTCTCAGATGACTGCGGAATCCCACGCGCCGCCCTCGCGTGGATTCCGTTGCCCTGGCTGGACTTTCCCCGTGGATGGCGGTCACCGCACGATCGCCCGGTTCTGACCGGCGGCGGGCACGGCGCTCTCGGACCAGGTGAAGCAGGTGGTGGCGTGGACCAGGACGGGGCGGCTGAGCTCCTCTATGGAGAGTTCGCAGACGGGGGCGTCGGGGAGGGCGGGGATCTGTTCGCCGGCGGCGAGGGTGACACCGAACTCGTCGAGGACGGAGTGGGCGTCCGCACGGTAACGGTCCGCCAGGGCGGGCTCCAGCCAGGTGCGGGCGGTCAGTTCCACCAGCCACGCCTGGGGGGACTGCTGCTCGTGCAGGGACACATGACCGGAAAGTGCCTCAACGTCGGTACCGAACGTGCTCTGCTGAGCGAAAAGGTAGCTTTCGTTCATGATGTCCTCCGTCTGGAATCCTGTGTGTGGATCGGAGCCGCCGTGCTGTGCCGGCAGACAGAATTCTTCGGTTCGGCGGTGGGTTGCGAACAGTGTTCGGCTCACGGCTCCCATATGAGTTCTTCATGGCCGGAACCATCCTGGATTCATGCCGGGCCGGTGATCCGATCACTGGGGCCGGATCGCCCCTCGTGCCATCGTGAATTGCCCCGGAGACGAGACCGGGCCGTTGTGGTTGGAGGGAGAACCAGATGGAGATCCGGGTCCTGGGGCCGCTCGTCGCTCAGCTCGAACACACGTCTGTTGTGCCGAGTGCGGCGAAGCCACGTCAGGTGCTGGCATTACTGGCGCTGCACCCCGGTCAGGTGGTGACCGTCTCCACCTTGCTGGACGAATTGTGGGGGGACGCGCCCCCGCGCACCGCACCGGCGACCTTGCAGACCTATATCCGGCAGCTGCGCCGGATGCTGGCGGCGGCGCTCGACCCCTCGGGCGTCCGCGGCCCGAAGGACGTGCTGTGCACGCGTTATGGCGGATACGCGCTGGATGTGTCGGCCGCGGTCGACGCCACGGAGTTCCAGCGGCTGTGCGTGACGGGGCAGACGGCGCTGCGGGAGGGGGCCGACGCGGAGGCGTCCCAGCTGCTGCACCGGGCGCTCGCCCTGTGGCGCGGTCCGGCGCTGGCGGATGTGCAGATCGGCCGGGCGCTGGAGGTCGAGACGCTGCGGCTGGAGGAGACGCGGCTCTGCGCGCTGGACGGAAGGATAGAGGCGGACCTGCGGCTCGGCCGGCATGCGGCGCTGCTGGGCGAACTGACCGCGCTGGCGGCTCAGCATCCGCTGCACGAGACGGTGCATGCCCAGCTGATGCTGGCGCTGTACCGCTCCGGGCGCACCTCGCATGCGCTCAGTGCCTATCAGCGGCTGCGCAGGTCGCTGATCCGTGAACTGGCGCTGGAGCCGTCCCCTCGGCTCCAGCGCTTGCACCAGGCGATTCTGGAGTCCGATCCGGGGCTGGAACTGCCCGACTCGGTCATGATCGGTGCCCGGGTGCGGGCCGCGGGACGGCTGATTCCCGCCTCCACCTGAGGCGGCCGGCCGGGTGGCCGCCCACGCCGCGACGAGGGCACCGCCACGGCCGTCCCGGAGACCCCGCACGCACCGCCGGTTTCGCCGTCACCGCAGGCCACCGCCCCGCGACCACAGCGCGGGGCGGTGGCCTGCGCCGTGTGCGGAGCCGGTCGCGCGCCACCGCCGCGAGGCGCGCGGATCCACCGCGGGGCGCGCCCCGGCGCACTGCCGTTTGGTGGCTCTTAAGCACCGGTGCGGAGGGTGGGGGTGTGCCGGCCGGTCCGTCACAGCGGAGTCCCGCGTGCCGGGCCGCGAATGGTCCCGCCATTCGTCCGCCCGTCCGCCGCGATGGTGCGTCCGCCGCCCGGACCGGCCGGTCTCACCACCGGGGAGTGCCGCCGCGCCCCGGCCCTCCGCAGGGCCCCGGCCGCCGGTGGTCATCGCGCATCGAGAGGAGAACCGGGCACCATGACGAGATATCTGAGGCGCGGTGGCACGGCCTACCGGGGCCGTCTCCGTATGTTCTGTTTTCCCTACGCGGGCGGCGGCGCCTCCGCTTACGCCGGATGGCAGCGCCGGCTCGGCACCGGGGTGGATGTGCAGCCGGTGCAGCTTCCCGGCCGCGAGGGCCGGATGGCGGATCCGCGGTTCACCGGCCTGGCGGAGCTGGTGGCCGATCTCGACGAGGAGATCGGGCCGCAGCTGGACCATCCGCATGTGCTGTACGGACACAGCATGGGCGCCCTGATCGCCTTCGCGCTGACCCAGCGCCGGCGGGCGCGGGGCGCGGCGCTGCCCGAAGCCCTGCTGCTCAGCGCGCACCGGGCACCGCATCTGCCCGCGCCGCCGATCACCGGCGGATATGTGGCGGACGACACCGAGCTGGTACGGGGTCTGGCCTCGCTGGGCGGTCTGCCGCGGGCGCTGCTGGACCGTCCGGAGTGGCTGGCGGCGCTGCTGCCCGTGGTGCGCGGGGATCTGTCGCTCTGTGCCGGCGCGGGAAGCGTGGACCGCACCCCGCTGCCGGTTCCGGTTCACGCCTTCGCCGGGCTGGACGACCGGCTGGTGACGGTGCCGGAGGTGCGCGAGTGGTCGGGGTACTCGACCCGGGAGAGCGACACGGTGGTGATGCCCGGGGGCCACTTCTTCATCAGGGAGCAGGAGACGGTCTTCCTGGAACAGCTCTCGGGTGTGCTGCGCCGGTACGAGGGTGTCCCCGAGCGCCCGGCGCTCGATCTGGTGGGCGCGCCGAGCGACTGACGCGCCGCGGAATGCCCCGGATCCGGGTGCCCGTCGGGCTCCCGGATCCGGAATTCCATGCTCCGCCGGGCTCCAACACATCGGATGTCTACGGACTCCGGGAGTCCGGATTCCGGCGCACGACCGGCCGCCGCTCCCCTGTCAGGGGGGAGGGCGGCCGGCTCCCGGCATCCGTGCGGGGAGCCGCCCTTACGGTGGACCGATGACGCATGACGGAGAGCCACTGCCCGGCGGGGACACACCCGTACCGCCCGTTCGGGGCGACGGGACCGGCCCGCACCCGGCCGCCGGACGGGCCGAGGAACCGGGAGGGCTGATCATCTTTCTGAACGGAACATCGAGTTCCGGTAAATCGAGTATCGCGAGAGAACTGCTGGGGCTCCTGGACCGGCCCTTCTTCCATCTGCCGGTGGACGCCTTCCACGCCATGCGGTCGGACCGGGAGATCGCGCCCGAGGAGCTGCCCTCCGTGCTCCGGCGCACCTGGGCGGGGTTCCACCGAGCGGTCGCGGGCATGGCCGCGGCGGGCAATGATGTCGTGGTCGACTATCCCCTCAGCGAGCCCTGGCGGCTGGAGGACTGTCTGGCGCTCTTCCCTCCCCGGGATGTCGTCCTGGTGAAGGTCCACTGCCCACTGCCGGAACTGGAGCGCCGTGAGCGCGAACGCGGTGACCGGCAGGCGGGCCTGGCGGCGTATCAGTTCGACCGGGTCCACGCCCATGGCGTTCACGACCTCGTCTGCGACACCGCCGCCATGAGTCCGCTCGCCTGTGCCCGGCGGATCCGGGACTTCCTGCCCGGGCGCCCCTTTCCCACCGCGTTCGAGCGGCTGCGGGCGCGCGGTGCGGGGGTCTGAGGGCGGGGGCCGGCGGCGGTGGTTCAGGAGAGCGCCGCGGTCATCGCCGCGGTGACCCGCGCGGCCCCGGCTCCGTCCGGTGCCGCCACCCGGGCGGCCAGGGCGACGGGATCGCCTCCGCCGGTGCGGGCGAGCGTGATGGACCAGGCGGAGGGGGCGCCGTCCGCGTCGGCGGTCGGGGCCCAGGTCTCCTTCTCCCGCAGCGCGGGGAGCAGCAGGCCGGCCGCGGAGGCCGGGACGCTCCGCGCGGCCCGTCCCCCGGTCTCCCCGGCGACCATGTGCGGCGCCGCCATCAGGCCGCGGTTGGCGAATGCCGCCGTCACCCTGGCCAGCTGGAGCGGGGTGACGGTGACGCTCCCGTCCCGGTAACTCCCGTACTCGCTCTCGGCGGCCCGGACCGGAACCTCCACCTCGGCGTCGCCGAAGCCGAACGCCTCCGCGGTTGCGCGCAGTTTCTCCTCACCCAGCTCCGCGGCCAGCCTCGCGAAGACGTCATGGCAGGACCGGACGAGCGCCGCACGGATGGTCGCGTTCGCGCACTCGCCCGAGCCCCCGGCCACGGGCTCGTCCGCCGTGTCGTACAGACCGTGCTCCAGGGCCGCCGCCGCGATCACGAGATCGAAGGTCTCACCGGGCGGGGTCGCCTCGCGCAGCGCCCGGTTGAGCAGCGGCTTGTTCCGGTCGCCGTTCAGCTCCTCCCATGCTTCCGCGTCCTTGTACGAGAAACCGCTGAAGGTCCCCGGGTCGTGGGAGGGGGTGCTCACGACCGCCAGCAGCGCCCCCGTCCGGGCGTTGAGCGCGACCGCCGCCCCGCGCCGCTCGCCGAGCGCCGCGAAGGCCGCCTTCTGCACCTTCGGATCAATGGTGGTCGCCACGTCCTCCCCCTTGCGGTGGGTCAGGGACTCCTCGCGAAGCGCCTCCACTCCCGAGGTGCCGAAGGAGAGTGACCGGTGACCGGTCACGAACGCGTACAACTCGCCCTCCGCGTAGGTGCGCTGGTACGGGATTTTCCGGTTCCCGCTCGGCTTCGACCCGGTCACGGGCTCGCCGCCGACGAGGATGTCGCCGTATCCGGCACCGGATGAGGCGGTCGGAACCGGCTTCGCCGTACCCCTGTCGGGAGATTCCGCGTCACCGGAGCAACCGGTCAGCAGGACGAGGAGGCAGGACACGGCAAGACGGCGCTTGATGACGGATGGCATGATCACACCCTAGACAACACCCGTCGCCCGCATGGCGGAACGACCATCGCGGGGCCGCCGCCGCCCGGGGCGGCGGAGCACTCCGGCCGTTCCGGAGAAGGCCCGTTCCCTTGCCTCCTCGACGGATACGCGGACGCCGGACGCGCACCCGCCGGAGCCGGTTCCGGCCGCCCGCCGCGGGCACCGGTGATGGACACGAGGACACGGCCCGCCGCGATCGGGCCGGTCCGGCCGCGGCGTCCGGCCGCTTCGCCGAGCCCGTGCGCGAGGGCCGGGCGTCCGGCCGCTCCGCCGAACCCGTGCGCGAGGGCCGGGCGTCCGGCAGCGCGACGCGGAGGCCGTCGTGAACAGCGGCCTCGCCGGCGGAGCGGTTCGCGTCCGGGAACATCCGTGTGGCCGGGGTCCACGACGGGAACAGCGCCCGGACCGCCGTCCCGGTGCCGCTCGCCGCGGACGGCCGGGACGGGGGTCAGCCTGCGCGGGCCGGTTCGGCGGCCGGGGTGTTCGCGGCGAGAAGGAGATCCTCGTACGTGTGGTGGCGGCGGGTGGTGGTGCGGTGGTGCAGCAGGCCGGCCGCGCGAGTGTGCTCGCCCGTGTCGACGAGGGCCCGGGCGAGAGTGTCCTGGATGATCTCGCGCTCGACCCGTACCCCGCCGATCCGTTCCGCCTTCTCGCCGAGGCCGCTCAGCAGGTCCGCCGCCCTGCGGGGGCGGCCCGCGGTGATCTCGGCCAGGGCCTCGACGACGGGGGCCACGACATCGCGGTAGTCGGGGCGTTCGTCGGCGGCGGCCCTGCGGGCCAGGGTGCGCAGATCGTCGGTGGCTGCCTCCACGGCCAGCGCGAGGGCCAGATTGAAGGTGTGGAAGGACTCCGCCATTCCGCCCGGCGCGGCGAGCAGTTCCCGGATCCGGTCGAGATCGCTGCGGCCGGCCGGTGACTCTCCGATCAGAAGCAGGCGCCAGTTGGTCGCGGCCCGCATGCCCACATCCGTGCCCGCCAGAGCCGTGTCCGCCCGCCTCCGCGCGTCGGGGAAGTCGCCGCAGGCGATGGAGTGGAGCGCGGCATGCCAGTTCAGGTGCCGTGACTGCACCGCGTCCGGGTCCGCCGCGAGCCACTGGTCCAGGAAGCCGGCGGCGGCACTGCCGCCGCCCAGTTCGTGCTCGGCATGCGCGAGGGCATGCGCGGCCACACCGGAGCGCGGATACCGGTCCAGTGCATAGGCGGCCAGGTCGTGGGCCTCACGGGTCCGGCCCTGCTCCGCCCGGGTCGCGGCCAGCAGGCTCAGCCATGGCCAGCTGTCCGGGCCGGCCACCGCCGCCTGTTCCTCCGTCAGGGCATCGCCCCGCGCGCGGTGGGCGGCGTCCCCGTAGTCGGCGAACGCGCCCAGCATGAGCCCGGCCTGCTCATCGGCGGGCCACCGGGCGAAATGCCCCACCAGATGATCCGCCGTCAGCCGGTACTGCCGGTGGGTGTGCAGGAACACCCCGTACACCAGGCTCGCCTCCCGCTCACCGGCGGCCAGCGCGTCCCGGTGCGCGATCACCAGCTGCTCCTTCAGCACGGCGTCGCTCCACCGGTCACCGGTGGCCAGGGCCAGCAGCGCGCGGGCCACTCCACAGCCCGGGTCCGCCCCGACCCATGCGCGCAGCAGCGGCAGCGTCCGCCCGCTCAGGGACAGCAGCGCCTCCACCGCCCGCTCCCGTACCGGCGCACCCGCCGTCGTCCCGCTCACCCCGCGTTCACCGGCCCGTTCACACACTCGGCCGGATAATGGCGGTGCAGACGATGCCGCTGTTGCCGCACTGATTGCGCGGCAGGTCCAGCGGCAAACCGATCTGATTGCCTCCGCCCACCCCGCTCCCGGCCACTGTGGCTCCCCCGGCCCGGGCGGCGCCCTCGTTGACACAGGCGTTGCCGAACACCGCGTTCCCGATCCCGATCACGCTCGCGTGCGCGGCACCGGACGGCAGCAGGGCCGCCCCGGCCACCGCGCCCAGTACGGCGGCCCGCACCCCCGCACGTCCCGCACCACAGCCCATGCCCCGCGTCTCCACACCCATCGCGCTCCTCCTCCACCCGGGACGCGTCCCGGCCCGTACGGATCACGGCGGCCGGACAAACCCGGACCGTACCCCCATCAACGAACGAACCGGCTCCCGACACTGGGCATCACCGCCCGGGGGCGCCGACAGGGCGGAGAACGAATGCCGTGCCGGGCGCGGTCAGCCCCGCACCGGCTGTCCGGCCGGGACCGCGCCGGGGGCGGTCTCCGGGGGCACGGTCTTCCCCGCGGCCCCGTCCGGTGCCGTGTCCGGGCCGGCGCCGGGCCGGAACTCGCGGCCGGGCATCAGCAGCGCCGCGATCACCGCACCGGCCGCGACCCCCGCCGCGGCGACCACCAGACCGACCCCGGCCGCGTGGTCGAAGACCGCCCGGGCGGTCGCCGCCAGCGTCTCCCCCGCCGCGCCGCCGGTGCGTTCGGCGAGTCGCAGGGCGCTGTCCAGCGTGCGGCCGGCCGTGTCCGGCAGCGCGGTGCCGGCCGCCCGGCTCGTATAGCCGTGGGCGAGGACGCTGCCGACGACCGCGACCCCCAGCGCGTTGCCGAGCTCCTGCATGGTCATGTCCAGCGAGCCGGTGGCACCCGAACGCTCCGGCGGCACCAGGGACATCACCACATCCGTGGTCGGCCCCATCGCCAGGCCGAAGCCGATCCCCGCGAGGAGGAGTCCGGCCAGTACCGGCGGATAGCCGCTGCCGACCTGGCCGACGGTGAGAATGCCGGCCGCCCCGATACCGAGGCCGATGGCCACACTCCCGCCGGGGCCGACCCGGCGCACCAGCGCGGAGCACATCAGGGTGCCCAGCAGCACCGCGAAGGCCACCGGCATCACGGCGAGTCCCGCGCGCAGCGCCCCGTAGCCGAGGGCGAACTGCAACCGCTGGGTGAGCACGAACAAGGTGCCCGCCAGGCCGAACATCAGCAGCAGAATGCTCACACTCGCGCCGATGAACGGAGCCCGCCGCAGCAGCGCGAAGTCCACCATCGGGCTCGGGTGGCTCCGCTCCCACAGCACGAAGGCGATGCCCGCCGCGACGGCGACGGCGAATCCGGTGACCGGCCGGGCGGAGGTCCAGCCGTGCTTCGACACGGAGATGGTGGCGAAGACCAGCCCCACCATCGCGGCCGTGCCGAGCAGCGCGCCCACCGGATCGGCCCGGCGCGGAGCGCGCGCGGCCGATTCGGGGAGCAGCAGCCATCCGGCGATCAGCACGACGGCCACCGGCACCAGATTCACCAGGAAGATCGACCCCCACCAGAAGTGCCCGACCAGGGAGCCGCCGACCACCGGCCCGGCCGCGACACCCAGCGCCGAGGCCCCGCTCCACACCCCGATCGCCTTGGCGCGCTCCCCCGGCGGGAAGACATGGACCAGGACGGCGAGAGTGCCGGGCATGATGAAGGCGGCGCCGAGGCCCATCAGGGCACGGGCCGCGATCACCTGGCCCGATCCGTCCGCCGCCATGCCGACCAGGGAGCCCGCGCCGAAGACGGCGGTACCGGTGAGCGTGGCGAGCTTGTGCCCGTAACGGTCGGAGAGGGTGCCCGCGGTGAGCAGCGCCCCGGCCAGCGCCAGCGCGTAGCTGTCGACGATGAACTGGAGTTCGCTGATGTCCGCGTCGAGGCTGCGCATCATCTCGGGGATCGCCACATTGAGCAGGCCGTTGTTGAGAACGATGGCGAACAGCGCGAGGGAGAGCACGCAGAGAATCCACCAGCGGCGGGGATCCGCGGTGTCGGCGCCGTCCGTACCGGTGCTGTGCATGGGTCGGTCCTCCGTCGTTCCGGGACACGCTGGGCCCCGCCAGCCTCCGGGGGCCCGCTGAAGGGGTGCTTGTGGCCGGCGGCGCGTGTCCGGCGCGCTCCCGCCGGAGCCCCGGCCGGCTTCAGCGGTGCTTCAGCCCCCCTTCCTACGCTCGCGCCGAATTCGTCCCCGTCCGGGGAGGTGATGACCGACCGATGGGGGTTGCCATGGAGATCCCGGTACCGCTGCGACGGGCGCGCTCCGCGCTGCTGCTGGTCTTCCTCGTCCACGGGGTGGCCTTCGCGCTGCTGGTCACCCGTATTCCGGCGACCCAGGACCAGTACCGTCTCAGCGACGCCCAGCTCCCGATGTTCCTGGCGGCGGTGCCGATCCTCGCCGGAGCCGGCAGTCTGGCCGCCTCCCGGATCGTGCGCCGGATTCCCCCGTACACCGTGGTGCGCGTGATCCAGCCGGTGATCTTCCTGTCCCTCGTCGGGGTGGGCGCCGGCGACACCATGTGGCAGCTCGGGATCAGCCTGGCGGTCTTCGGGCTGCTGACCGGGGCGATGGAAGCCACCATGAACATGACCGGTGTGGCGATCCAGCGCGGGTACGGGAAGAGCATCATGCTCCGCTTCCACGGTGCCTCCAGCCTCGGCGGCATCCTGGGCGCCTCGCTCGCCTGGGCGGGCGCGCACTGGGACTTCTCGCTCTTCGCGCTCTACGCGGGCGGGATCGCGCTGCTGCTGCCCTTCTCGCTGGCCGCCGGTGCCCGGCTGGGCGGAACACCCCTGGCTCCCGCCCCCGCCGCGAGGACCGCCGCGGCCCGGAGCGAGGGGCGCAAGGAGCCCTGGAAGCCGCTGCTGCCGCTCTGCCTGGTGCTGGCCGTGGCGGTGGTCGCCGACTCCACGGCGACCAACTGGAGTGCCAAGTTCCTTGAGGACACGCTGAACAGCTCCGCGGCGATGGCGACGGTTCCGTACAGCCTCTACATGCTGACCACCCTGATCGGGCGGGGGTTCGGCGACCGCTGGGTGCAGCGCTGGGGCGCGGCGGCGGTCATGCGGGCGGGTGCGCTGCTCGCCGCGCTCGGATTCACCGTGATCGCCGCCGCCCCGGGCCCGTGGGCAGCGGTGTTCGGGTTCGCGATTCTCGGCGGCGGGCTCTCTGTGATCATTCCGCAGGTCTTCGCGGTGGGCGCGCATGCGCTGCCGGGGGCGCCGGACACCGCCGTGGCGCGGATCAATCTCTTCAACTACGTGGGGTTCCTCATCGGTCCGCCGCTGGTCGGCGCGGTGGGCGCGGCGGTGTCGTACCGGGTGGCGATGTGTGTGCCGCTGGTGCTGGTGCTGATCGTGCTGCTGGCGGCCCGCTCGCTGGTGCCGCCCGCGGCGGTGGCGGCGGCGGGCGGCGGGAAGCCGGCCGCGGACCCGGTGGAGCCGGGGGACCCGGTCACGGCGGGCGCTCCGGCCGCACCGCCCCGGTCCGGCTGACCGCCCCGCCCTCCCACCGAGCCCGCGCACACCGTCCGGCCGCCCCGCGCGGCCGGGCGGCGGCGCGGGCTCCTGGCGTTCCGGGGGCTTGCGGGGACGCACGCGGGCCGCGCTTTTAGCCCGGCCAAAGCAGTTCGGCGGACGATCCCCGCGAGGGCGGATCCCGGGGCGCGGCCGTGCGCAGGATGTGCGGCCGGGTCCGTATCACCGGGAGAGCCCACCGACGATGGGAGAACCATGCGCTGGGAAAGCGTTTACGTCGCGGGGACGGGTGCCTGGCTCCCCGAGCCGGTCTCCGCCCGCGCCGCCGTGGAGGCGGGTGAGTACGACCCGGAGCAGTACGAGGCCGACGGCCTGCTCTCCGTGGCAGTGGCCGACGACGAGGTCGCGCCGCCCGACATGGCCGTCCACGCGGCCACCACCGCGCTCAAGCGGTCGGGGCTGGACCCCGCCACCGTACGGCTGCTGCTGCACAACTACGTCTGGTTCCAGGGCCAGACCATGTGGCCGGTCGCCTCCTACATCGCCGATCACGCCGTGCACACCGGCGTTCCGGCGTTCGAGGTCAAGCAGGAGTGCGCCGCGGCGATCAGCTCGCTGGATCTCGCCGCCCGCCATCTGGCCGGCGAGAGCGGCGAGGCCGCCGCCGTCATCACCACCGCGGACCGGTTCGCACCGCCGCTGATCCACCGCTGGAGCGCCGAGGCCGGTCTGGTCTACGGCGACGGCGGCACCGCGCTGGTCCTCTCCAACCAGGGCGGATTCGCCCGGGTGCTGTCCACCGCGATCCGCTCCGACAACCGGATGGAGGCGCTGGCCCGGGGCGCGGGACCGACCCCGCTGCCCACTCAGGAGCCGTATGACCACGCGGCCAGGTTCGCCCACTACATGCGCGCCCAGGGCAATATCCGCGAGGCGACCGAGCGGCTGATCGCGATGGTGGTCGGGGCCGTGGACGACGCGCTGGCCGAGGCCGGGACCGAGCGCTCCGACCTCGCCTGGGCGGTCATCCCGACCGGCGGGCGCAGCAAGATGCAGTGGCAGGCCGAGCAGCTGCTCGGGGTGCCCGCCGAGCGCACCACCTGGGAGTTCGGCCGGCGCGCCGGACATCTGGGCGCCGGCGACCAGTTCGCGGCGCTCAACGATCTCGCCGAGAAGGGCTCGCTGCGCCCCGGTGACCGGGTGCTGATGCTCTCGGCGGGCCCCGGCACCGCGTCCGCCGCCGTCCTGGAGATCACCGCGACACCGGAGTGGTCCTCCCCCGCCGCCGGGTTCGCGCCCGGACAGGAGGTGCGGCCGTGACCGCGACCGTACTGGAGACCCACCCCGCGGGCGCGCTGATCGACAACGCGGTGGGCACCGCGTCGGCGCCGCGCGTCACCAACGCGGCCGAGGCGATTCTCGGCGACGCGGTGGCCCGGTGCCCGGACTCGCCGGCCGTCCGCGACCGGTATGGGGTATGGAGCTACGCCGAACTCGACGCCGCGGCCGACTCCTTCGGCCGGGTGCTGGACGCCCATGGCATCCGGCCCGGCGACCGGGTGCTCGCCCGGGTCGGCAGTGTGCGGGAGTTCACCGCGGTGCTGTACGGGACCTGGCGGCGCGGTGCCGTGCTGGTGCCGATCAATCCGGGGATGCGGGCCTTCCACCTCCAGGCGGTGATCGCCGACTCCGAGCCCTCGCTGGTCGTGGTGGAGGACGGCGAGCGGGGCGGCGCCGACGGGCTGGTGTGGCCGTCGGGGACCCCGGTCGCCGTGGTGGGCGAGCTGGATCTGTCCGGTCCGGCCGCTCCGGAGGCGCGCACCGAGAACGAGGTGCCGGCCGACCGGCTGGCGCTGCTGATCTACACCTCCGGGAGCACCGCCGCGCCGAAGGGGGTGGCCTGCCCGCACGGGCCGGTGGCCTTTGCCGCGCGGGCGATAGCGGCCCGGCTGAACTACACCCCGGACGACGTGGTCCTGACCGCCGTGCCGCTCTCCTTCGACTACGGCCTCTATCAGATCCTGCTCTCCGCGCTGGCCGGTGCCGAGCTGCTGCTCTCCGGGCCCGCCGACCACGCCCGGCTGCTGGGCTTCGCCCGCGACCACGGGGCGACGGTGGTCCCGCTGGTGCCCTCGCTCGGCGAGCTGCTGGTCAAGCTGAGCTCCCGGGACCGCCGGCCGACCCGGATCCGGCTCTTCACCAACACCGGGGCCGCGCTGAACGCACCGCTGATCGCGGCGCTGCGGGAGGCGTTCCCCGGAGCGGCGGTGGCCCCGATGTACGGGACCACCGAGTGCAAGCGGATCACCATCCTGGAGCCGGACGGCGATCTGGCCCGCCCGGGATCGGTCGGGCCCGCGCTGCCGGGTACCGAGGTGCTCGCCGTCGGCGACGACGGCCGGCCGGTGCCGCCGATGGAGATCGGTGAACTGGTGGTGCGGGGCCCGCATGTGATGGCGGGCTACTGGCGGGCGCCGGAGCCGACGGCGCTCCGCTTCCGGCCCGACCCGCGGACCGGGGTGGTGACCCTGCACACCGGCGACTACGGCTGGCTGGACGCGGACGGACACGTCTACTTCCAGGGCCGCCGGGACGATCTCTTCAAGCGGCGCGGCTCGCGGATGAGTTCGGTGGAGATCGAGGCCGCCGCGCTGGACATCGACGGCGTGCGGGAGGCGGCTCTGCTCGTCCCCGAGGAGGACCGGGACATGGTGCTCTTCGTGGTCGGCGAGGGCCGCGCGCTCGGCGCCGAGCAGGTGCTGGCCCGGCTCGGCGAGCGGCTGGAGGCCGCGAAGGTGCCGGATCTCTGCCAGGTGCTGGCCGCCCTCCCGCTCACCCCCAATGGCAAGACGGACCGCAAGGAGCTGCGCAGGCGGCTCGTGGAGGGCATCGATGGCGACTGACAGGGAGCTCACCGAGCGGCGGCTGGTGGAACGCTGGGGCAGCCCGCTCTACATCTACGATCTGGCCCGGGTCCGGGCCTCGCTGGAGGATCTGCGGGCGGCGCTCCCCCAGCCGTGCCGCATCTACTACTCGCTCAAGGCCAATCCGCATCCGGGCCTGGTGGCCGAATTGCGCCGGGGCGGGGCGCGGGCCGAGGTCACCTCGCGCGGCGAGCTCGCGGCGGCGCTGGACGCGGGCCATCCGGCGGCGGAACTGATGTACTCCGGGCCGGGCAAGGTCGCCGCCGAGCTGAACGAGGCGATCACGGCCGGGATGCGCACCTTCTCCGCCGAGTCGTTCGGCGATCTGGAGCGGATCGGGGCCGCCGCCGCCGCGCAGGGGGTGACCGCCGACTGTGTGCTGCGGATCAACGCCGCGGGCGCGCCGGGACAGGCCGGGCTGCGGATGACCGGCGGCCCCTCGCAGTTCGGCTTCGATCTGGACGGACTGCGCACGGAGCGGGCCCGGCTGCTGGCCCAGGGCACCCGGATCGTCGGGATGCACTTCTTCCCGCTCACCAATGCCCGGGACGAGGAGGGACTCCGCGCGGAGCTGGCGCAGAGCATCCGCACGGCCGCCGAGCTCCGGGACGACCTCGGCATCCCGCTTCACCTGCTCGATCTGGGCGGGGGTTTCGCGGCCCCGTACGCCACACCCGGTGAGCGCCCGGTCTACCGGGGGCTGCGGACGGCGCTGACCGCGGTGCTCGACGAGCATCTGCCGGGCTGGCGGAGCGGCGAGCCGGTGATCGCCTTCGAGTCCGGGCGGTATCTGGTGGGCGACAGCGGTCGGCTGATCACCACCGTCACCGATGTGAAGCACAGCAGGGGCACCGACTACGCGGTCCTCGACTCCGGCATCAACCATCTGGGCGGGCTCTCGGGGCTCGGACGGCTGCTGCCGCTCTCCGCCCAGCCGGTCGAATCGGGCACCGGAACCGACGCACAGGGTCCGGACGCGGAGGCGGAGGTGTGGCCGGAGACGGTCACCCTCGCGGGGCCGCTCTGCACCCCGGCCGATGTGCTGGCGCGGTCCGCCGCGCTGCCGGGGGTGCGCTCGGGGGATCTGCTCTCCTTCCCCAATGTGGGCGCCTACGGCCTCTCGGCGAGTCTGCTCGGCTTCCTCGGCCACCCCGCGCCGGCCGAAGTGCTGCTGGACGGCGGGGAGATCGTCTCCGTCACCCGGGTGGCGCTGCGCCGCCGGAGCGTGGAGCCCCTGACCGAATCCCGTACGGAGGAGATCACCGCCATGACCCGGACCACCACAGCGGAGGCGGACGCGCCGGCCGGGGAGGCGCCCTGGGACCGGGCGTACGAGTCGCTGCTCCACGAGGTACTGCCCCGGCTCTCCGCGAAGGGCCCGCTCCGCCCGGACAGCAGTCTGAAGGCCGCCGGGCTGGATTCACTCGCCATGGTGGAGGTGCTGGTGCGGGTGGAGGCGGAGTACGGCATCGGCATCCCCGACAGCGATCTGGTGGCCGCCACCTTCGCCACCCCCGCCTCGCTGTGGCAAGTGGTCTCGGCGCTGCGGGAACAGACCGTCGGCCCGGCCTGAACCGGCCGCTGAACAGGGAGAGGAGACCTCATGCGCTGGGAAGGCGTGTATGTCGCGGGAACCGGAGCGTGGCTCGGCGAACCCGAGTCGGCCCGGGGCGCGGTGGAGTCCGGCCGCTATGACCCGGAGCAGGCCGCGGCGGACGAGATCGAGTCCGTCTCGGTCGCCGATGAGTCCATGGCCCCGCCGGACATGGCGGTCCACGCCGCGACGGCCGCGCTGAAGCGGTCGGGGCTGGATGTGGCGGACATCGATCTGCTGATCCACAGCGGTATCTGGTTCCAGGGTGTGGAGATGTGGCCGGCCGCGTCCTATGTGGCGGGCCACGCCCTGGGCGGGAACATTCCCGCCTTCGGCTTCGACCAGGAGTGCAACGGCGGCCTCGGCGCGCTGGAGGTCGCCGCCCGCCAGGTCGCCGCACGGCCGGGAGCCGGGGCGGCGATGGTGACCACGGCGGACCGATTCGGCGCGCCGCTGGTCCGGCGCTGGAGCAGCGAGCCCGGATTCGTGTACGGGGACGGCGCGACCGCGCTGCTGCTCTCCGCGCGGGGCGGTTTCGCCCGGCTGCTCTCCACCGCCACCGGTTCGGACAACTCCCTTGAGGCGGTGGTGCGCGGCCCCGGGTTCGAGCCGCTGCCCTCGGGCGGGCCGCTCGATCTGCTGGGCCGGGTCGGGCACTACATCCGCTCCCGGGGCAGTGTCCGGGAGGCCACCGAGCGGGTCGCCGCGGTGGTGACCGGTGTGGTGGACACGGTGCTGGCCGACGCGGGTGTCGAGAAGGACGGGCTCGCCCGGGTGGTGGCGCTGTCGAGCGGCCGGGGCCGGCTGGAGTGGCAGCTTCCGCAACTGCTGGGCATCGGGGTGGAGAAGTCGAACTGGGAGTTCTCCCGCCGGGTCGGCCATCTCGGCGCCGGTGACCAGATCGCCGGTTTCAACGACCTGGTGGAGCGGCGCGAGCTCGCCCCCGGGGACCGGGTGCTGCTGGTCGGCGGCGGCTCGGGCTTCACCTGCACCTGTGCGGTGGTGGAGGTGCTGGACGCACCGGAGTGGGAGCCGTCCGGCCGTCCGCTGGGATGACCCTCCGGCGGGGCGGTGCGGGCCGGGTGCGCGCGGGCGGGACGGGTACGGGGCCGGGCCGGCGCGCCGGAGCGCCCCGGCCCGTACCGCCCGCGGCTTCAGTACCGCTCCAGTGCGCTGCCGGATACTCCATGGTTCGACCGTTTGTGTTCCAGGGCCGGGACGGCCCGCCTCCCGGCCGCACGCCTCGACACCGAGGAGAGATCCAGAGTGATCACCGAAACCACCCGGGCCCCGAAGAGCCCGGCCTCCACCGGGACGCGTTTCGCCTGGGGAGTGCTGGGCGCGCTGCTGCTGATCTGGGACGTCTTCGAGGTGGTGAAACATCAGGGCTGGGTGATCCCCGCCGCCCTGCTCGGTGCCGCGCTGCCCGAGCTCGCCCGGCTCACGGGGCTGGGCGGCCGGAGCGCCCCCGGCCGGATCCCCGGCGGTGCGGTCCCGCCGCACAATCTGCTGAACCGCCCCCTGATCCCCCTCGCCATCATGATCGTCTTCACCTTCCTCGGGAACCGGCCGGAGGACATCGCGGCACCCTTCACCTTCGGCATGTCCTGGCTCACCTCCATCGCGCTGTTGCGGGCGGCGGGCCGGGGCGGACTCCGCGCCCCCGACGGCACCCTGCGCTGACCGGCGGCGCGTACCCCGTACACGTACCCGCGCGCCGGCACGCCGTACTCCCGGGCCCGTGCGCCGCACCCCGTACCCGTGTGCGCCGCACCCGGTCCCGACCGAGCCCTCTCCGCACCACCGGCAGGCCCGCGGCCCCCTCCTCCCGGAGCCGCGGGCCTGCCGCGCTCTCCCGCACCGCCGGCCGGTTCAGCCGCCCTTTATCGGTGCGCAAGCACCCGCTGGGAACCTCGCCTGACAGTGCGAAGCCCCACCGAATACCAGTGCCCCCATGGA
Organism: Streptomyces sp. CAU 1734; assembly: GCF_039888735.1. Lineage (NCBI taxonomy): Bacteria > Bacillati > Actinomycetota > Actinomycetes > Kitasatosporales > Streptomycetaceae > Streptomyces > Streptomyces sp. CAU 1734. The sequence continues at coordinate 169,971 of NZ_JBDQQP010000015.1, read as the reverse complement.
GGCCACACGATGGACACCGCCTCAGCGCCCGCGGCCGAAATCGACACCGGAACCGACCTCGACTCCGGCGCAGGGTCCGGAATCGGAAGTGGGATCGGGGTCGGCACCGCGACCGAAACCGAGCTGGACTACCCCTTCCCGCGCCCCTCCGCGGTCCAGATCCCGCCGGTCTACGAGAAGCTGCGCGGCGAGTGCCCCGTGGCCAGGGTCCGGCTGCCCAGCGGCGACCCGGGCTTCGTGGTGAGCCGTTACGACGATGTGCGCACCGTCCTGGCCGATCTGCGGTTCAGCCGGGCGGCGATGCTGGAGGAGGGCGCGCCCCGGCTCACCGCCGCCCCGCCCATGGGCGGAAGCCTGTTCACCATGGACCCGCCCGAGCACACCCGGCTGCGCAAGCTGGTCTCGCGCGAATTCACCGCCCGCCGGGTGCACAATCTCCGCCCCCGGATCCAGCAGATGACCGATGAGCTGCTGGACCGGATGGAACAGCTCGCCCCGCCGGTCGATCTCAACCCGGTCTTCGCCTTCCCCCTGCCGGTGATGGTGATCTGCGAACTGCTGGGGGTTCCGTTCGAGGACCGGGACCGCTTCCGCGGCTGGTCCGACGCCTTTGTCTCGCTCACCTCGCACACCCCCGAGGAGGTGATGGAGCAGCGGATGTCGATGGTGCAGTACCTCGCCGAACTGATTCAGCGCAAGCGCGAGGAGCCCTCCGACGATCTGATGAGCGCCCTGGTCTCGGTGCACGACGAGGACGGCAGCCGGCTCAGCGAGCTGGAGCTCATCACCATGGGCATCACCATTCTGGTCGCCGGCCACGAGACCACCGTCTCCATGATCGGCACCTGTGTGCTGACCCTGCTCCGCCACCCCGAGCACCTGGCGGCGCTGCGGGAGCGGCCGGAGTCGATCGACCAGGTGGTGGAGGAGCTGCTGCGGCTCAATCCCATCGGCGACGGCGGCCCGTTCCGCATCACGCTGGAGGACGTGGAGATCGCGGACACCACGATCCCGCGCGGCAGCGGGGTGATCGCGGCGGTCTGCTCGGCCAACCAGGACACCGCCAAGTTCGGTGCGGACACCGGGGCCTTCGACCCGTCCCGGCCCACCGCCTCGTCCCATCTGGCCTTCGGCCACGGCGCGCACTTCTGCCTCGGGGCCGCGCTCGCCCGGGCCGAGCTCCAGATCGCGCTCGGCACGCTGTTCCGGCGCTTCCCCCGGCTCGCGCTCGCCAAGGATGTCAACGACCTGCGGATGACCACCGGCATGATGGTGCACGCGCTCAGCGGTCTGCCCGTCACCTGGTGATGTGTTCCGTTCCCTCCGTGCCACTGCCCGGGTCCCCTGAGGAGGGGACCCGGGCAGTTGGCCTTTCCGGGGTGCCGGCGCGGCGGTTCAGACCGTGGTCGGCCGTTCGGTGATCTTCCGGGCCACGATCGGACCGGGCTTCTGGACCTGGAAGTAGGCGCGGGCCAGCACCCGCTCCTGAAGCGCGTGGCTGGCGCTGACCCCCCGGTACAGCGAGCGGCGGAAGGCGCCGCCGATCCGGCCGTCGAGCGCGAAGAGCTTCTCCTGGCGGAGCTGGAGGCCCCGGGAGAGACGTACCGCCTCCTCGCGAGTGCTCTGGAACTCGTCGGCGGCGCGCTGGAGTTGGGCGCTCCCGCCGCCGGCCGCGAAGGCGTCCCGCACCAGTGGTGCCAGGGTGACCGCGTCGATGATGGCGTGGTTCACGCCCTGTCCGAGAATCGGGGTCAGGGTGTGCGCGGCGTCGCCCATCAGGACGAGACCGGGGGTGGACCACTTGGGCACCACGGTGGTGAAGATGTCCAGCATGGACGTCTCCGACCAGCTGGTGACCACCTCGCGCACGGCGCCGGAGAGCTCGGGGGCGAGCCGGTCGAGGCGCTGGTGGAGGGCGCCGAGGCCCTGGGCGCGGAGATCGCGCAGACCGCCCTTGGGGATGTTGAGGCCGACCCGGACGCTGTCGGGGTGGGTGGGGATGAACAGGCCGTGCTCACCGCCGCGGATGCGGATGCGGTAGGTGTTGGCGTCCCACTCGGCCGGGAAGGGCAGCCGCAGCCAGATCACGTCGCGGTCCAGCGGCAGCTTCTCGTACGGCAGCCGCGACATCTCGCGGACCTTGCTGAACCGCCCGTCGGCGGCGACGGTCAGCGCGGCCCGGACCCGGACCTCGCCCTCCGGGGTGCGGGCGCGCACCCCCGTGACCGGGCCGCTCTCGCCGTGTTCCCGGAGGAGTCCGACCGCGGTGGCGCCCTGGCGCAGGGTGAAGCCGGGGTACTCGCTCCCGGCCTCGGCGAGGGCGGAGAGCAGCGCGGGCTGCGGCAGCTCCACCGGATAGGGGTGCGGATAACGGAAGTCGGAGAAGTCCGTGCGCATCACCGTGCTGCCGGAATCGATGATCTCCATGTGGTGCATCTGCGCGTAGGAGCCCTCGAGCCGGCCGAGGAGACCGAGTTGGTCGAGGAGCCACACCGAGTCGGGGGAGACCGACTCGCCGCGGAAGGACCGGTTGAAGTGCCCGCTCTGTTCCAGTACCACCACCGACACGGAGCGTTTGGCCAGCTCCATGGCGAGCGTCAGCCCGGCCGGCCCGCCCCCGACCACGCACACCTGTGCGGTCAGCTCTGCTGTCATCGTTTGCTGCCTCTCCAGCGGAGTCATGGTTCGGCCGATCGTCGGCGCGGCGGCTAAAGCTGCCCTTGCAGGCGGTGCGCGTCCGGCGGACCGGTGGGGCGATCCGTGTGCCGGAGCCCGGCGGGCGCGTTCTCGACCCGGGCCTTGAGCGCGTCGGTGAGGTCCTTGAAGCCCTGCTCCGAGGCGTTGAGGACCGAACCGGCGAAGGGCACCAGCACTCCGCTGAACCGTTCGGTCTGCCGGACATGGGTGCCGCCGTCCCGGGGGCTCAGCTCGAAGGTGTGCACCCCGTCGAAGACGCCGGGCACCCCGAACCGCCCGCGCCAGCGCAGCAGCCGTCCGGGCTCGCAGGCCAGCACGGTGGGGGTGAAGGCCATCTCCTTGCCGGTGCCGGGCAGCCGGAGGCGCAGCCCGAGCCGGGTGCCCGGTTCGGGCCGGCCGGACGCGTGGACGAGAAAGGGGTTCCACTCGTGGAACCGGTCGAAGTCGGTGAGCACGGACCAGACCCGGTCGGGGTCGGCGGAGATGTGCACGGCGGAGGAGACGAGGCGCATGAGTGGTCCTTCCGGGATGCGGACGATGCGGGCGGTGCGGGCGCCGCCGGGTCCGTTCGGGATGCGGGCGGTGCGGACGGTGCCGGGTCCGTCCGGGTCCGTTCGGGTCCGTTCGGGATGCGGATGGTGCGGACGGTGCCGGGTCCGCCGGGAATGCGGACGGTGCGGGGTCCGTCCGGGATGCGGACCGGTGCGGGCGCCGCGGGGTCCGTCCGGGCGCCGGCCCCGCCGCCGGACAGCCGTGTCCGGCCCCGCCCCGGCCCCGTACGCCGACGCTACCGGCCGGCCCCTCCCCGCGCGCCCGCGCCCCCGCCGCGCTCAAGCGGCGCCCAAGGCTCCCCCGCACGGTCGCCTCCCGGCCGCTTCAGCCGGACTACAGCGCCTTGGCCGACCATGAACGCTGAGCGCGCCGTATGCGCACCGCACCGCGCGGATCCGTACCGGGCGCACCGTCCCCCTTGTCCCCACCCTCCTCCGTGTCCGCCCCCTCCGGGAGCGTTCCGGGAGAAGGAAGGAAGCCATGTTCTCCGCTCTGGGCTCGGCCCTCCACCGCCGGCGGATCGCCGTTCTGTTATTGGCCCTCGTGGTCACCGTGCTGGCCACGGCCTATGGCGGCGGTGTGTCGGAGAAACTCACCAATGGGCTGTCGGACTACGACGACCCGGGCGGCGGCAATGTCGCGGCCCGCGAGACGATCGCCGAGGCGACCGGGATCGATCCGCAGCAGGGGTATGTGCTGCTGGTGCGCACCGAGGACCCGCTGAAGGCGGGCGCCCCCGCGCCGGAGGCGGTGGCCGCGGCCGGTGAGCTGCTGCGCTCCCGCCCCGAGGTCAAGGAGGTGTTCGACTACTCCTCCCCCGCCGGGACCGCGCTGATCTCCCGCGGCGGGCGCAGCTCGGTCGTGGTCGGAGCCGTGCGCTCCCTGAAGGACCGGGAGAGCGTCGAGGCGGAGGAGGCCCTTCAGAAGGCCATCGCCGAGGACCCGGTGCTGCGGGACTCCACGCTGCTCGGCGGGGCCACGCCCGGCCATGTGCAGGTGGCCCAGATCTCCGACGAGGACGTGACCCGGGCGGAGATGATCGCCGCGCCGATCATCCTGGTGGTGCTCTTCCTGGTCTTCCGGGGCCTGGTGGCCGCGTTCGTCCCGCTGCTGGGCGGCTTTGTCTCGCTGCTGCTGACGATGGCCGGGCTCCGGCTCACCACCGACTTCATGACGGTCTCGGCCGGGGCGATGAGCCTGGCCTTCGCGCTCGGGCTCGGGCTCTCCATCGACTTCGGCCTGCTGATCGTCTCGCGCTTCCGGGAGGAGCTGACGCTCCGGGAGAACGCGGGCGCCGCGGTGCGCCACACGGTCGCGACGGCCGGGCGCACGGTGCTCTTCAGCGCGCTGACGGTGGCCGCCGCCCTTGCCGCGCTGACCGCCTTCCCGCACCCCTATCTGCGCTCCATGGGCGTCGCCGGTGTGATCACCGTGATCTCGGCGGCCCTCTTCGCCCTGGTGGGGCTGCCCGCGATCCTCGCGGTGCTCGGGCACCGGATCAACTCCCTCGCCCCGCGCCGCTGGCAGCGCTCGGCGGGCGGCGCGCAGGCCACCGAGGGCCGCTGGCACCGGATGGCCTCCGCGGTGATGCGCCGTCCGGCGTTCTTCGCGGTGGTCGCCACGGCGCTGCTGCTGCTGATCGCCTCGCCGCTGGCCGGGGTCCGGTTCACCGGCGTGGAGCCGTCGATGCTGCCGCAGGAGACCAGTGCCGGGCAGGTGGCGACCGTCCTGGACAAGGAGTTCGCCGAGCCGGCCACCGCGCCGCTGCAAATCGTGCTCGGCACGGACGGCGAGCCGGACGCGGTGCGGCTGGCCGACTATGTGGAGCGGATCAAGGATGTTCCCGGTGTCGAGGCGGTGGGCGATCCGTTCGAGCTGAACGGGAACCACTGGGAGATCGACGCCGTGCTGACCGGCAATCCGCTGGACGACGCGGCCATGGAGGCGGCGGAGCGGGTGCGGGAGCTGTCGGCCCCGTACACCGCCCAGTACACCGGTGTGACGGCGGACTTCCTCGCCCAGCGCGAGAGCATCGGTGACAGTCTGCCGCTGGCCGGCGGCATTCTCGCCGGTGTCACCCTGCTGCTGCTCTTCGCCTTCTCCGGCGCGATCGTGCTGCCGCTGATGGCGCTGGTGATGAATCTCCTGTCGACCAGTGCCGCGTTCGGCTTCCTGGTCTGGGTCTTCCAGTACGGCAATCTGGGCTTCTCGGCCGAGGCGGGACTGGAGGCCACCACACCGGTCCTGGTCTTCGCCCTCGCCTTCGGTCTCTCCACGGACTACAACGTGTTCCTGCTCAGCCGGATCAAGGAGGCGCGGGCACAGGGGATGAACGAGCGCGAGGCGGTGGCGCACGGGCTCTCCCGCACCGGCTCGATCGTGACCTCGGCGGCGGTGCTGTTCTGTGTGCCGGTGGGCGCGCTGGCCCTCTCCCGGCTGGTGTTCATCCAGGAGCTGGGGCTGGGCGCGGCCTTCGCCGTGCTGATCGACGCCACCATCGTCCGGGCGCTGCTGGTGCCGTCGCTGATGGCGCTGCTCGGGGCCGCGAACTGGTGGGCCCCCGGCCCGCTGCGCAGACTGCACCGGAAGATCTCCCCGGGCCGGGCACCGGAGGTGTCCGGGCATCCCGCGGCCGAGGCGGATCCCGCCCCCCGCGAGAAGACTCCGGCGTCCGTCGCCTGAGCCCGCGGGCCGCCGCCCGGTGTCGCCGTCCGCCCCCGGACGGCTGATACCGGGCGCTTCCGCGTCCGCGCGCGGGCCGGCCGAGCACGGCTGTTCCCCTGTTCACAGCGGTGCCGGGAGGGTTTGTCAACCACGCCCAAGAGTCCATGAGTTGATGTGCGAGAGTCCAAATGGATCTCTTGCGCACCAGGCGTCCCAGCGGGGATGGTCCTTCACGAGACCGGGAGATCGCGAGCGGGAGATCGCGAGACCGAGCCGGTCGGCCGCGCACCATCAGCTCTCGTGGAGGCTCGATGAACGACGCAGCAACATCTCTTCCGTCCGAGGACGGCGAACCCACCGCAGGCGGCCCCGCCGAAGGGGCCGGCGGCGCGCCGAGCCGCCGTTCGGTCCTGCGGACCTCGGCGGGTGTGGCGGGTGCCGGACTCGCGTTCGGCGCCCTCGGTACGGGCACGGCCGCCGCCGGCGCCCCGGACACCGCCGCGGAGGCGGCCGGGGCGGCGGAGGCCGCCACGCCCCCGCGCAGGGGCCGCACGATGGCCGGGGTGCCCTTCGAGGGCCGCGGCACGGTACGGGTCGGGATCATCGGCCTCGGAAACCGCGGCGGCAGCATGATCGATCTCTTTCTGGCGCTTCCCGGGGTCCGGGTGACCGCCCTGTGCGACCCGGTGCGGGAGAAGGCCGAGCGGGCCGCGGCCAAGGTGGTGGCCGCCGGACAGCCCTCGCCCGCCCTGTACGTCAAGGACGAGGACGACTACGAGAACCTCTGCGAGCGCGGCGATCTGGACCTCGTCTATGTGGCGACGCCCTGGGAGACCCATTTCGCGATGGCTCGGGCCGCCATGCTGGCGGGCAAGCACGTGGGGGTGGAGTGTCCGGTCGCCATGCGGCTGGAGGAGCTCTGGGCGCTGGTGGATCTCTCCGAGCGGACCCGGCGGCACTGCATGCAGCTGGAGAACTGCTGTTACGGCCGGAACGAGATGCGGGTGCTGCGGATGGCGCACGCCGGGATCTTCGGCGAGCTGCTGCACGGGGCCGGGGCGTACAACCACGATCTGCGCGAGCTGATGTTCTCGCCGGACTACTACGAGGGGCCCTGGCGGCGGCAGTGGCACACCCGGCTGCGCGGGGATCTCTATCCCAACCACGGCTTCGGTCCGGTCGCCAACTACATGGACGTGAACCGGGGCGACCGGGTGGTGAGCATCGCGAGCTTCGGCACCCCGGCGCTCGGCCTCGCCGAGTACCGCGAGGCGCACATGCCGGCGGGCGACCCGAGCTGGAAGGAGTCGTACATCAGCAGTGACCGGACCATCAGCATGCTCCGGACCGCGAAGGGCCGGATCATCCGGCTGGAACACGATGTGTCGACGCCGCACCCGTACAGCCGGATCAACAGCCTCGGCGGGACCAAAGGGGTCTTCGAGGACTATCCGGCGCGGATCTATGTGGAGCCCGATCACACCAACCACCAGTGGGGCAGCTTCGCCCGGTACACCGAGTGGGACCACTGGCTGTGGAAGGAGCATGCCAATCCGCCGGGCGGCCACGGCGGCATGGACTACATCATGATCTTCCGGCTGATTCAGTGCATGCGGCTGGGACTCGTCCCCGACTTCGACGTCTATGACGCGGCCACCTGGACCGCGCCGGTGCCTCTGAGCCACGCCTCAATCAGGGCGAAGAGTATGCAATTGCCCATACCGGACTTCACCCGAGGGGAGTGGAAGCGCGCTCGAACAGGTATGGATTCAGTCAAACCTTCGGAGTGAGAAAATCTGTGCGGGCCCCGTGCCGGGGCCCGCACAACACGCCCTGAGCGCACCGGAATTGGCGATACCGCCTGGCGCGTTCCACTCATCCCACCCGAAAGCGAATTGCGGAAACGGACCGGCAGCGACGAATCTTGGCCCTTTGCGCCACCCTCGACACGTGCTGGGACGTCATGCAAATTCGCGACCTTCCGAATCTCGATCCAGGCGATCCCGACATCCGGTCCGGTCCACGACTGCTGCTCTGGCTCGGCCGCCACCAGGTCGGCGGCCAGCTCAATTCGCTGTTCTGGGGGCTGGTGAACCAGCTCTCGGTGGCCGCCCTCCCCATCGGTGTGGGCCTCACCGTCCAGGCCGTGGTGGACGGCTCGGAGTCCCGGCTGCTGTACGCGGCCGGCCTGGTCGCCCTCACCGGGGCGTGTGTGGCCCTCGGTGATGTGATGCTGCACCGGGCGACCATGACCAACTGGATCACCGCCGCCATCCGCCTCCAGCAGCTGCTCGCCCGGCGCACGGCGGAGCTGGGCTCGACCCTGACCCGCCGGGTGGCCGCCGGTGAGCTGGTGGCCGTCTCCTCCGCCGATGTGGAGAAGGTCGGCTGGTTCGTCGAGGCGCTCTCGCGGTTCACCGCCGCCGTGATCGCCCTGATCGCCATCTGCACCGGTCTGGTGCTCTACCAGCCCGCCCTCGGCACCGTCATCGCCATCGCGGTGCCGGTCCTCGCCGTCTCCGCGCTGCCCCTGCTGCCGGTGACCACCCGGCGTGCCGACACCCAGCGCGAGAAGGCCGGCTACGCCACCGAGCTCGCCGCCGACACCGTCGCGGGGCTGCGGGTGCTGCGCGGCATCGGCGGCGAGGAGCTCTTCCTCGGCCGCTACCGGGCCGCCTCCCAGGAGGTGCGCGGCGCCGCCGTGCACACCGCCCGGATGTGGTCGGTCATCTCGTCGATCCAGGTGATCCTGCCGGGTCTGCTGATGCTGATCGTGGTGGGGTACGGCGCCAAGCTCGCGCTCGACGGGGCGATCGCGCCCGCCGAACTGATCACCGTCTACAGCTCGGTGCTGCTCACCGCGCACCCGCTGCGCAGCATCGCCGAGATCACCATGGCGTACTCCTACTCCAAGCCCTCCGCCCGGCGGCTGGTCCGGGTGCTCGCGCTGCGCCGCCCCGACACCGGGGCCAAGGCGCCCCACGGCCGGCCCGGCGGGGATCTGTACGACCCGGTCACCGGCATCCTGGCGCCCGCCGGCCGGCTCACCGCCGTGGTCTGCGGCGACCCCGACACGGCGGGCGCGCTGGCCGAGCGGCTGGGCGGCCACGCACCGGCCGGACCGGGCGACGCCCCCGCCTCCGTACTGCTCGGCGGCGTCCCGCTGGACGAGCTCTCGCTGGACGGGGCGCGCACCGCCGTACTGGTCCAGGACAAGGAGCCGGTACTGCTCTCCGGCACCCTTGAGGAGCTCTTCGACATACCGTCGTCCGGCAAGGTCTCGGCCGCCCAGGCACTGGAGGCGGCCCGCTGCGACGACGTCCTCGGCGCGCTGGCGCGCGCGTTCCCGGCCGCCGGCGGCGACCCGATGGCGACCCGGCTGACCGAGCGCGGCCGGTCGCTCTCCGGCGGCCAGCGCCAGCGCCTCGCGCTCGCCCGCTCGCTGGTCTGCGACCCCGAGGTACTGATACTCGACGAGCCGACATCGGCCGTCGACTCGCACACCGAATCCGGTATGGCGCAGGGCCTCAAGCGGCTGCGCGCGGACCGGACCACCGTGGTCTTCGCCACCTCGCCCCTGCTGCTGGACGCGGCGGACCAGGTGGTCCTGGTCACCGGCGACAAGGTCGCCGCCGTGGGCGCCCACCGCGATCTGGTCCGCACCGACGCGCGGTACCGGGCCGTGGTGACCCGCGAGACCGGCGGCGCACCGTCCCAGCGGCCCCCGGCCGCGCCCGAGCACGGCGAGAACTCCGCGTGAAGCGCGGGAGAGGAGGGGGAATGTTCCGGGTGACCCCACCGGAGTTCGACCCGGCGGCACCCGAGTCGGCGGCCACGCTGCCCGTCGCGGGCGGTGCCACGGTACGGAGCTATCTGCGGCAGATGCTGCGCAGGCGGCGGCGCGCCTTCGCGACCCTGGTCACGGTGAACGCCGTCGCCGTGATCGCCTCGATGGTGGGCCCGGTGCTGCTGGGCGATGTGGTCCAGCGGCTGACCGGCGGGGCGCAGGAGCTCCAGCTGGGGCGGACCGTGACGCTGTTCGCCCTCGCCCTGCTCGTGCAGAGCGTCTTCGTCGGACTGATGACCCTGAGCGGCACCGTCCTCGGCGAGGAGATGCTGGCCGATCTGCGCGAGGACTTCCTCGTCCGGGCGGTCCGGCTGCCCCCGGGGGTGCTGGAGCGCGCCGGCACCGGTGATCTGCTCTCCCGGATCACCACCGACATCGACCGGCTCTCCAACGCCATGCGCGAGGCGGTACCCCAGCTCGCGATCGGTGTGGTGTGGGCGGGGCTGCTGATCGCGGGCCTCACCGTCACCGCGCCGCCGCTGGCGCTCGCCGTGGTGATCGCCGCGCCGCTGCTGATCGTCACCTGCCGCTGGTACTTCCGCCGGGCGCCCGGCGCGTACCGCTCGGAGGCGGCGGGGGCCGGCGGGGTGGCCTCGGCGCTCGCCGAGTCGGTGGACGCCGGCCGCACCGTGGAGGCGCACCGCCTCGGCGCGCGCCGGGTGGCGCTCTCCGACCGCCGGATCCGGGAGTGGACGTCCTGGGAGCGGTACACGCTCTTCCTCCGCTCGGTCTTCATCCCGGTGATCAGCCTGACCCATGTGACGGTGCTGGTCTCGGTGCTGCTGATCGGCGGCTGGTGTGTGCTGCGCGGCTGGATGGACATCGGCCAGCTGACCACGGGCGCGCTGCTGGCCCAGATGCTGGTGGACCCGGTCAGCATCGTGCTGCGGTGGTACGACGAGCTCCAGATCGCCCAGGTGTCGCTGGCCCGGCTGGTCGGCATCCGGGAGATCGAGCCGGAGGCGGGCGACGGCGGTATCCGCCCGGACGGCCGCGATGTGCGGGCGGAGGATGTCCGGTTCGGCTATCAGGAGGGCGTGGACGTCCTCCACAAGGTCTCCCTGGATGTCGAGCCGGGCACCCGGATGGCGCTGGTCGGCCCGTCCGGGGCCGGGAAGTCCACCCTGGGCCGGCTGCTGGCGGGGATCTACGCCCCGCGCACCGGCAGGGTCGCCCTGGGGGACGCCGAGCTCTCCCGGATGACCGCCGAGGGGGTGCGGCGCCATGTCGCCCTGGTCAATCAGGAGCACCATGTCTTCGTGGGCTCGCTCCGCGACAATCTGCTGCTGGCCAGGACCGGTGCCACGGACACCGAGCTGTGGGAGGCGCTGGGCGCGGTGGACGCGTCGGATTGGGTCCGGGGCCTGGAGGACGGCCTGGACACCGAGGTCGGCTCGGGCGGCCTGCCGGTCAGCCCGGCCCACGCCCAGCAGCTGGCACTGGCCCGGCTGGTGCTGGCCGACCCGCACACCCTGATCCTGGACGAGGCGACCTCGCTGCTGGACCCCCGCGCGGCCCGCGATCTGGAGCGCTCGCTCTCCCGCGTACTGGAGGGGCGCACCGTGGTGGCGATAGCGCACCGGCTGCACACCGCGCACGACGCCGATGTGATCGCGGTGGTGGAGGAGGGCCGGATCAGCGAGCTGGGCAGCCATGACGAGCTGGTGACGGCGGGCGGGGCGTATGCCGCGCTCTGGCGCTCCTGGCACGGCTAGGGAGATCCGGCACGGGCCCGGGACGGCGGTCGCCGTCCCGGGCCCGTGCCATGTCGTGGGGCGCCCCGGATCACCTTCTTGAGCGCCGTCTCGGATCCTGTTCAGCTCCCTCTCGGATCCCCTTGGGCGCCGTCTCAGATCACATTGAGCGCGGCCGCCCCGCCCACTCCCCCGAGCAGCATGAAGACCGGCATCAGCACCTTCAGCTCCACCCAGCTCCCCGCCCGGAAGCGGATCGCCTTCGGGGGGCCGAGCGCGTACCAGCGCTTGTTGCCGATGGGGATCGGCCAGAGCACGGGGCAGCCGGAGACGGTCAGCGCGTCCCCGATGTCGTGCACGAGGGCGCCGAGGACGATCGGCAGGCCGAGCCAGAGGTACTCCTGGCCGGGGGCGGTGAAGAGCCAGTCGGAGCCGTTGCCCGGCTGGTTCAGCACACCCGCCAGGATCCAGGCGCTGGTCGCCCCGAGCAGCCAGACCAGTACATCGCTGGAGACCCGGGCGGCCCGCCAGAGCAGCCCCTCGACGGCGAGCACCAGATGGACGAAGAGGATCGCGAGAACGGCCCACCGGCCGCCGGTGACAGCCAGCGCCGAGGCGCCGCCGCCGATCATCACGGCCCAGACCCAGGTGTGGGTGAGGGTGCGGTGCCCGCCGGTGCGGCGGGTGTCGCCGGGCTTCTTCGTCGCCGTGTAGACCGCGTAGGACAGTTTGTCGACGATCTCGCAGAGAAGGCGCGAGACCGGTCCGAAGGCCCGCGATATCGTCGCCGCCTTGTGGTCCAGATCGGGCGCGAGCGCCGCACCCGCGCAGATCAGCGCTCCGACCACCAGGACCGGCCAGGGCATGGGGTGCCCGGCCGCGTCGGTCGCCGCGCCCACCCCCAGCCAGGCGGCCGCCCCGGACAGTGAGTGTGCCGGTCCCATCATGTTCTTTCCCGCCCCCGTGTTTCCGCCGCCGCAGTGGGCGGCCACCGCTCGCGCGGTGCAGCCGAGTTGGTGCGCGCGTTCGAGCCCAGTTGACTGATGAGCGTATCGTTCGTGATCTTCCCGCCGCCGGGCGGTTCCCGCATCGGGGGTCCGGACAGGCAAGATGGGGGCGTGACCCTTATCGATCAGCTGCCGCCGAATGCCGACCCCGATGCCCTTTTCGAGGGCTTCTCCTCCTGGGCGGAGGGACAGGGCATCGCGCTCTATCCGGCGCAGGAAGAGGCGCTGATCGAGGTGGTCTCCGGGGCGAACGTGATTCTGTCCACCCCCACCGGATCCGGAAAGAGCCTGGTCGCGGCCGGTGCGCACTTCGCCGCACTGGCCCGGGACGAGGTCACCTTCTACACCGCGCCGATCAAGGCGCTGGTCTCGGAGAAGTTCTTCGATCTCTGCAAGCTCTTCGGCACCGAGAATGTCGGCATGCTGACCGGTGACGCGTCGGTGAACGCGGACGCGCCGGTGATCTGCTGCACCGCCGAGGTGCTGGCCTCCATCGCGCTGCGGGACGGCAAGGACGCCGACATCGGCCAGGTCGTGATGGACGAGTTCCACTTCTACGCCGAGCCGGACCGCGGCTGGGCCTGGCAGATCCCGATTCTCGAACTGCCGCAGGCGCAGTTCATCCTGATGTCGGCGACGCTGGGCGACGTCTCCCGCTTCGAGACCGATCTGACCCGCCGCACCGGCCGCCCCACCGCCGTGGTGCGCTCGGCGACCCGCCCGGTGCCGCTCAGCTACGAGTACCGCCGGACCCCGATCACCGAGACGCTGACCGAGCTGCTGGAGACCCGGCAGGCCCCGGTCTACATCGTGCACTTCACCCAGGCCGCGGCCGTGGAGCGGGCGCAGTCGCTGATGAGCATCAATATGTGCACCCGGGAGGAGAAGGACCGGATCGCCGAGCTGATCGGCAGCTTCCGCTTCACCACCAAGTTCGGCCAGAACCTCTCGCGCTATGTGCGGCACGGCATCGGGGTGCACCACGCCGGCATGCTGCCGAAGTACCGGCGGCTGGTGGAGAAGCTGGCGCAGGCCGGGCTGCTCAAGGTGATCTGCGGTACGGACACCCTGGGCGTCGGGGTCAATGTGCCGATTCGTACGGTTCTGTTCACCGCGCTCACCAAATACGACGGCACCCGGGTGCGCACCCTGCGGGCCCGTGAGTTCCATCAGATCGCGGGCCGCGCCGGGCGGGCCGGTTTCGACACGGCCGGCCTGGTGGCGGCACAGGCGCCCGAGCATGTGATCGACAACGAGAAGGCGCTGGCCAAGGCGGGCGACGATCCGAAGAAGCGGCGCAAGGTCGTCCGCAAGAAGGCCCCGGAGGGCTTTGTCGCCTGGTCGGACGGGACTTTCGACAAGCTCATCGGCTCCGATCCCGAGCCGCTGACCTCGCGTTTCCGGGTCACTCACACCATGCTGCTCTCGGTGATCGCCCGGCCCGGGAACGCCTTCGACGCGATGCGCAGGCTGCTGGAGGACAACCACGAGCCGCGCCGGAACCAGCTGCGGCACATCCGCCGCGCCATCGCGATCTATCGCTCGCTGCTGGACGGCGGTGTGGTGGAACGGCTGCCGGAGCCGGACGCCCAGGGCCGTATCGTCCGGCTCACCGTCGATCTCCAGCAGGACTTCGCGCTCAACCAGCCCCTCTCCACCTTCGCGCTGGCCTCCTTCGAGCTGCTGGATCCCGAGTCCCCCTCGTACGCCCTGGACATGGTCTCGGTGGTGGAGTCGACCCTGGACGACCCGCGCCAGATCCTCGCGGCCCAGCAGAACAAGGCGCGCGGCGAGGCGGTGGCGCTGATGAAGGCGGACGGGATCGAGTACGAGGAGCGGATGGAACGGCTCCAGGAGGTGACGTACCCCAAGCCGCTGGAGGAGCTGCTCTGGCATGCGTACGGCCTCTACCGCACCAGTCACCCGTGGGTCGGCGACCACCCGGTCTCGCCGAAGTCGGTCATCCGGGACATGTACGAGCGGGCGCTGACCTTCACCGAGTTCACCTCGTTCTACGAGCTGGCCCGGACCGAGGGCATTGTGCTGCGCTATCTGGCGAGCGCGTACAAGGCGCTGGAGCACACCATTCCGGATGACCTCAAGTCGGAGGATCTCCAGGATCTGATCGCCTGGCTCGGCGAGCTGGTGCGCCAGGTCGACTCCAGCCTGCTGGACGAGTGGGAGCAGCTGGCCAACCCCGAGGTGGAGACCGCGGAGCAGGCCCAGGAGAAGGCGGACCAGGTCAGGCCGGTCACGGCGAACGCGCGGGCGTTCCGGGTCCTGGTGCGCAACGCCATGTTCCGCCGGGTGGAGCTGGCCGCGCTGGACAAGGTGTACGAGCTGGGCGAGCTCGACGCGGAGTCCGGGTGGGACGCGGACGCCTGGGGCGAGGCGATGGACGGGTACTGGGACGAGTACGACGATCTGGGGACCGGCCCGGACGCGCGCGGACCGAAGCTGCTGCTCATCGAGGAGGACGCGCCGCACGGTCTGTGGCGGGTGCGGCAGATCTTCGCGGACCCGAACGACGACCACGACTGGGGCATCAGCGCGGAGGTGGATCTGGCCGCCTCCGACGAGGAGGGCCGCGCGGTGCTCCGCGTGACCTCGGTGGGCCGGCTCTGAGACCGGCCCCGTACGGCATCACCCGAGGACGAACACAGGAGAGCGCACGATGACGAACCCGGCCGAGCGCCTGGTCGATCTGCTGGACCTGGAGCGGATCGAGGTCAACATCTTCCGCGGCCTCAGTCCGAACGAATCCCTGCAACGGGTCTTCGGCGGCCAGGTGGCCGGGCAGGCCCTGGTGGCCGCCGGCCGCACCACCGACGGGGAGCGCCCGGTGCACTCCCTGCACGCGTACTTCCTGCGGCCCGGGATCCCCGGGGTGCCGATCGTCTACCAGGTGGAGCGGGTGAGGGACGGCAGGTCCTTCACCACCCGCCGGGTGACGGCGGTCCAGCGGGGCAAGACGATCTTCAATCTGACCGCCTCCTTCCACCGGCCGGAGGAGGGCGGCATCGAGCATCAGCTGCCGCCCCGGCTGGACTTCCCGGACCCGGAGACCCTGCCCACGGTCGCCGACGAGATCCGGGAGCATCTGGGAGCGCTCCCCGAGGCGCTGGAGCGGATGGCCCGGCGCCAGCCGTTCGACATCCGCTACACCGAGCGGCTGCGCTGGACGCCGGAGGAGATCAAGGAGAAGGAGTCGGACCCCCGCAGCGCGGTCTGGATGCGCGCGGTGGGCCCGCTCGGTGACGATCCGCTGGTGCACACCTGCGCGCTGACCTACGCCAGCGACATGACCCTGCTCGACGCGGTGCGGATCCCGGTGGAACCGCTCTGGGGACAGCGCGGTTTCGACATGGCGTCGCTGGATCACGCGATGTGGTTCCACCGCCCCTTCCGCGCGGACGAGTGGTTCCTGTACGACCAGGAGTCGCCGGTCTCGACCGGCGGGCGGGGTCTCGCGCGCGGCCGGATCTACAACCGCGAGGGCGAGCTGCTGGTATCGGTGGTGCAGGAAGGTCTGTTCCGCCCGCTCGGCGGCTGACCCCGTACACCGTCTTCACACGAGGAGATCGAATTGACCACTCTGTACGACATCCCGCTGCGCACCCTCGGCGGGGAGCCGACCTCGCTCGCCGACTGGCGGGGCCGGGCCCTGCTGGTGGTGAATGTCGCCTCGCAGTGCGGTCTGACACCGCAGTACGCGGGTCTGGAGCGGCTCCAGCAGCAGTTCGGCGAGCGGGGCCTGACCGTCATCGGCGTACCGTGCAACCAGTTCGCGGGCCAGGAGCCGGGGACCGCGGAGGAGATCGGCACCTTCTGCTCGGCGACCTACGGAGTGACCTTCCCGCTGCTGGAGAAGGCGGAGGTGAACGGTCCGGGGCGGCATCCGCTCTACGGCGAGCTGACGGCCGCGGAGGACGGCGAGGGCGCCGCCGGGGACGTCCAGTGGAACTTCGAGAAGTTCCTGATCAACCGGGAGGGCGAGATCGTGGCCCGGCTCCGGCCGCGCACGGAGCCGGAGGCGCCGGAGCTGGTCTCGGCGATCGAGGCCCTGCTCTGCGCCCGTCGGAGCCGCGCTCGCACTGACCCTGGTGAACCGTTTCCGGCCGGCCGGCCGGGCCCTTGGGCGGGCCCGGCCGGACGGTGCCGGTCACCGGATGGGCATCCCGGAGAGGGCGCGGGCGATCACCAGCCGCTGGATCTCGCTGGTGCCCTCGAAGATGGTGTAGACGGCGCTGTCCCGGTGCATGCGCTCGACCGGGTACTCCCGGGTGAAGCCGTTGCCGCCGAGGATCTGCACGGCCTGCGCGGTGACCTGCCGGGCGGTCTCGCTCGCGTACAGCTTCGACATCGATCCCTCGGCGGAGGTGAACGGCTTGCCCGTCGCCGCCATCCAGGAGGCCCGCCACACCAGCAGCCGGGCGGCGTCGATCCGGGTGCGCATATCGGCGAGCTGGAAGGCGATGCCCTGGTTGTCGATGACGGGGCGGCCGAACTGGGTGCGGGTCCGGGCGTAGTCGAGGGCGACCTCGTACGCGGCCCGCGCGGTGCCGACGGCCATGGCGCCGACGGCCGGGCGCGACGCCTCGAAGGTGGCCATGGCGGCATTGCCCGCCCCGGCGCCGGCGCGCCCGCCCGCGGCGCTCTCCCGGGCCCGGGCGAGGCGTTCGTCGAGCCGCTCCTTCCCGCCGAGCAGGCACTCCCCCGGTACGCGGACGCCGTCGAGCACCACCTCGGCGGTGTGCGAGGCCCTGATCCCGTGTTTCCTGAACTTCTGCCCCTGGGAGAGACCGGGTGTGCCGGGCGGCACGATGAAGGAGGCGTGTCCCCGGGAGCCGAGGGCGGGGTCGACCACGGCGACGACCACATGGACATGGGCGATGCCGCCGTTGGTCGCCCAGGTCTTGGTGCCGTCGAGGACCCACTCGCCGGTGACCGGATCGTGTACGGCACGGGTGCGCATGGCCCCCACGTCGGACCCCGCGTCCGGCTCCGACGAGCAGAAGGCCGCGACCCTGACGTCCTGCGCGTCGCCGTACATCTGGGGAACCCAGGTGCCGATCTGCTCCTCGGTGCCGTTCGCGAGCACCCCGACGGCCGCGAGGCCGGTGCCGGCGATGGAGAGTCCGATTCCGGCGTCGCCCCAGAAGAGTTCCTCCATGGTCATGGGTATGCCGAGACCGGTGGGGTCGAAGAACTGCGCGGCCTGGAAGTCGAGTGAGTAGATGCCGATCCTGGCCGCCTCCCGGATGACCGGCCAGGGAGTCTCCTCGCGTTCGTCCCACTCCGCGGCGGCCGGGCGCATCACCTCGGCGGCGAAGCCGTGCAGCCAGTCGCGGACCTGCCGCTGTTCCTCGTTGAGCTCACAGGAGAACTCCGCCATGTCCCCTCCACTGCACCGGTGTTGATCGCGCGTTACTTGCGGTAACGGGAGTCTGTTGCCGGGTGGTGGAGCATGTCAACCAATCCCCGCCGGATACCCGGGCGGCCCCGGTGAAGTGTTACTTTGCGCAGGCGTCAAGCACATCGACGGGCGGGGAGCCACCAGCATGGAGACCACACGACAGTCCTCCGATCACGATCGGCCGGCCGACCAGCGCCGCCGCGAACTGCTGGAGGCGGCGGACCGGGTGGTGCTCCGTGAGGGCCCGCATGCCTCGATGAACGCCATCGCGGCGGAGGCCGGGATCACCAAGCCGATCCTCTACCGCCACTTCGGCGACAAGGGCGGTCTCTACCGGGCGCTCGCCAAACGCCACACCGACGCGCTGCTCAACTCCCTGCGGGCGGCGCTGGACGCCCCCGCGGAGCGCCGCGAGCGGATCGAGGCGACCCTGGACACCTATCTCGCCGCGATCGAGACACGCCCCCAGGTCTACCGCTTCCTGATGCACCCCGCGGAGACCCCGCCGGGCCCCGGCGCGGCCGAACCCGGCTTCGACGTCGGCCGCCACTCGGCCCCGCTGCTGCGGCGCCTCGGCGAGGAGCTGGCGAAGGTGATCCACGACCGCGTCGACCTCGGCCCGGGCGGCGAACAGCTCGCCCGCGTCTGGGGCCACGGCATCGTCGGCATGATGCACGCCGCCGGCGATTGGTGGCTCGGCGAACGCCCCTGCTCCCGCCCCGAACTGGTCCGCAGCCTCGCCGACCTCCTCTGGGGCCGTCTCGCCGCCTTCCCGGACCGCGCCGGCGGCCCGGGCTTCTGACAGCGTGCGGGACCCGCACCGGGAAACAGGACCCGGGAGAATCAGCTCCTCCGTCGACTGAGGAGCGGGCGGCTCGACAGCCACCCCTCCCGCACACGGGAAACAGGACCCGCGAGAATCAGCCCCTCCGGCGATTGAGGAGCGGGGTCCGGGGCAGCGCCCCGGCAGGCGGCCCGCACCACGGGCGGCACCCCGGCACCCCCGCTACCCCGCCCAGCGCGCCCTCCGCGCCCGTCTCAGCACCCTCGCCCGCCGCCACCCCGCCAGCCGGTCCGGATACACCCGCCCCTCCAGGTGATCGCACTCGTGCTGAAGGCAGCGCGCGAAGAACCCCGTCCCCTCCACCCGAAGCGGCGTTCCGTCCGACCGGACCCCTTCCACCACCGCCCGGTCGAACCGCTCCGTCCCCGCCTCCAGGCCCGGCAGCGACAGACAGCCCTCCGGCCCGCGCAGCACCAGTCCGTCGGCCTCCACCAGCCGGGGGTTGACGACATGGCCGAGCCGGCGGATGTCGTCGTCGTCCGGGCAGTCCCAGACGAAGACCCGCAGCCCCACTCCGACCTGATTCGCCGCGAGCCCCACACCCTGCGCCGCGTACATCGTGGCGAACATGTCCTCGATGAGTTCCGCCAGCGGCGGACCGAAGTCGGTGACACTCTCACAGGGGGTGTGCAGCACCGGATCGCCGAGCAGCCTCATGGGCCGCACGCGTCCGGAACTGCCGGGAACAATCCGGTTTCGCATGGGCGCAAGCGTACGTTCCGCCGTGTCCCGGTCCGCTCACTCGGTGCCGAGGTAGGGGAGGCGGGCCGGACGTGGATAGGCTTGGGCCGACCGATGCAAGGAGGATCAAGGACGATGTCAGGCAACTCGGAGCCACTGACGCCGCGTGCCAAGCTCGCCGTGACGGCGGGCAGAGCCGCGGCCGCGGTCTCGCGTGCCGCCGGACGCGGCAGCGGTTCGGTGATCGGCGGCCGGGTCGCGCTCAAGCTCGACCCCGATCTGCTCGGGCGGCTGGCGCAACACCTGGACGTCGTCCTCGTGTCGGCCACCAACGGCAAGACGACCACGACCAGGCTGATCGCGGAGGCGCTGCGCGCCGCCGGCCCGGTGGTGTCCAACGCGCTGGGCGCCAACATGCCCGCCGGTATCACATCGGCGCTCGCCGGCGGCTCGGAATCCAAATTCGGTGTGATCGAGGTGGACGAGAAGTACCTCGCCGGAGTGGCCCGCGATGTCACCCCGAAGGCGATCGCACTGCTCAACCTCTCCCGCGACCAGCTCGACCGTGCCGCGGAGACCCGGATGCTCGCCGAGAAGTGGCGGGAGGGTCTCGCCGGTTCGAAGGCGATCGTCATCGCCAACGCGGACGACCCGCTGATCGTGTGGGCGGCCTCCTCGTCGCCGAATGTGGTCTGGGTCGCGGCGGGCCAGGAGTGGAAGGACGACGCCTGGTCCTGCCCGTCCTGCGGCGGTGTGATGCAGCGGCCCGGCGACGACTGGTTCTGCGGCGAGTGCGGCTTCCGCCGCCCCGCCCCGAGCTGGGTGCTCAACGGCGACTACGTACTCGACCCGCACGGTTCCGCCTGGCCGATCCGGCTCCAGCTGCCGGGCCGCGCGAACAAGGCGAACGCCGCCACCTCCGCCGCCGTCGCGGCCTGCTTCGGTGTGCCGCCGCAGGTGGCGCTGGAGCGCATGTACTCCGTACAGGCGGTCGCCGGACGCTATGACGTGGTCAGCTTCATGGAGCGTGATCTGCGGCTGCTGCTGGCGAAGAACCCGGCCGGCTGGCTGGAGACCTTCTCGCTGATCGACCCGCCGCCGACCCCGGTGATCCTGTCGGTCAACGCCCGCGGCGCGGACGGCACCGACACCTCCTGGCTGTGGGATGTCGACTACACCCGGCTGGCCGGCCACCCGATCATGGTGATCGGCGACCGGCGGCTCGACCTGGCCGTGCGCCTGGAGGTCGCGGGTCTGAACTTCCGGGTCTGCGACACGGTGGACGAGGCGGTGGGGATGGCGCCGCCCGGAAGGATCGAGCTGATCGCCAACTACACGGCCTTCCAGGACGTGCGCCGCCGCGTCGGCAACTGATCCGCGGACCACAGGACGTAAGGACTTACCAGCATGAACAGCAGCCTGCGGCTGGTGTGGGTCTACCCGGACCTGCTCAGCACCTACGGTGACCAGGGCAACGCCCTGGTCGTGGAGCGCCGGGCCCGGCAGCGCCGTCTCGATGTGCAGCGTGTCGACGTGCGGAGCGACCAGCCGATCCCCACCTCCGGTGACATCTATCTGATCGGCGGCGGCGAGGACCGGCCCCAGCGGCTGGCGGCCGAGCGGCTCCGCCGCGACGGCGGGCTCTCCCGGGCCGCCGAGAACGGCGCGATCATCTTCTCGGTCTGCGCCGGCTACCAGATCCTGGGCCATGAGTTCATCAACGACCTCGGTGAGCGCGAGCCCGGCCTCGGGCTGATCGACGTGGTCTCCACCCGGGGCGAGGGCGAGCGGTGCGTCGGCGATGTGCTCGCCGACATCGACCCGCGGTTCGGTCTCCCCCAGCTGACCGGTTTCGAGAACCACCAGGGCATCACCCACCTCGGCCCCACCGCCCGCCCCTTCGCCCGCACGGTCATCGGCCGGGGCAACGGGACCGGCGACGGCACCGAGGGCGCGTACAACGACACCGTCTTCGGCACCTATATGCACGGTCCGGTGATGGCCCGCAATCCGCAGATCGCGGATCTGCTGCTGAAGCTGGCGCTCGATGTGAACGCGCTGCCGCCGACGGACGACCACTGGTACGAGGCGCTCCGCAACGAGCGGATCAGCGCCGCGACCCAGCCCGCCTGACCGGCGGGGCGTCCCATCAGGCGGACGCCTCATTCGGTTCCCGCCACTCTGCGCCGGTAGGGTGGCGGGATCCAACCGGACGACGTGGTCCGGGATCCGGCCCACGTTGCAAAGGTTATCTCGGGCTATGCGCATTGGTGTGCTCACTTCCGGCGGCGACTGCCCCGGCCTGAACGCCGTCATCCGCTCGGTCGTGCACCGCGCCGTCGTCGACCACGGTGACGAGGTCATCGGCTTCCACGACGGATGGCGGGGCCTGCTGGAGTGCGACTACCGCAAGCTCGACCTGGACGCGGTGGGCGGCATCCTCGCCCGCGGCGGCACCATTCTCGGCTCCTCCCGGGTCCGCCCGGAACATCTGCGCGACGGGGTGGAGCGGGCCAGGGGCCATGTGGCCGATCTGGGGCTCGACGCGATCATCCCGATCGGCGGCGAGGGCACCCTCAAGGCGGCCCATCTGCTCTCCGAGGGCGGACTGCCGATCGTCGGTGTGCCGAAGACCATCGACAACGACATCTCGGCGACCGATGTGACCTTCGGCTTCGACACCGCGGTGGGCGTGGCGACGGAGGCCCTGGACCGGCTGAAGACCACCGCCGAATCGCATCAGCGGGTACTGATCGTCGAGGTCATGGGCCGGCACACCGGCTGGATCGCGCTGCACTCCGGAATGGCGGCCGGGGCCCACGCCATCGTGGTGCCCGAGCGCCCCTTCGACATCGAGGAGCTGACCCGCCGCGTCGGAGCCCGCTTCGAGGCGGGCAAGCGGTTCGCCATCGTGGTGGTCGCCGAGGGCGCCAAGCCGCGCGAGGGCTCGATGCACTGGGACGAGGGCGGCAAGGACATCTACGGCCACGAGCGGTTCGCGGGCGTGGCCCGGCAGCTCTCCATCGAACTGGAGCACCGCCTGGGCAAGGAGGCCCGTCCGGTGATCCTGGGCCATGTGCAGCGCGGTGGGACCCCGACGGCGTACGACAGAGTTCTCGCCACCCGTTTCGGCTGGCATGCGGTGGAGGCGGCGCACCGGGGCGAATTCGGGATGCTCACCTCGCTGCGGGGCACCGAGATCACCATGGTGCCGCTGGGGAAGGCCGTGGAGACGCTGAAGACCGTCCCGGACGAGCGGTACGCCGAGGCCGACTGCGTGCTCTGAGCGCACTGTCCCGAGAACCGCCCCCGGTCGCGAGCGCGTCCGGGGGCGGTTCTAGTCTGTTCCAGGCAAGCGGACAACCCCGTACGAATCAGGAGCCGGCGGATGGATCACAGCGGGCACGGCACATCGATGGATCTGCCGCCGTTCACGCTGGAGCGGGGGCTGGAGTTCTCGGCGGACCCGTTCTTCCTGACCGGCTGTCTGCTGGCGCTGGCGCTGTACGGCTGGGGTGTGCTGCGGCTGCGCGCCCGCGGTGACAGCTGGCAGATCGGCCGCACGCTGTTCTTCGTGACCGGTGTGCTGACGGTCATCCTGGCCACCTGCACCGGGCTCAATGAGTACGGCATGGTGATGTTCAGCGTGCACATGGTGCAGCACATGATCATCAGCATGGTCTCCCCCATCCTGCTGCTGCTGGGCGCGCCGGTGACCCTGACCCTGCGCGCGCTGCCGGTGGCCGCCCGCCGGGGCGCGAAGGGGCCGCGCGAGCTGCTGCTGGCGCTGCTGCACAGCCGCTATCTGAAGATCGTGACCCACCCGGCGTTCACCATTCCGCTCTTCATCGCGAGCCTGTACGCGCTCTACTTCACCCCGCTCTTCGACTTCCTGATGGAGTCCCGGCCGGGGCACATCGCGATGATGGTGCACTTCCTCGCCACCGGTCTGGTCTTCTTCTGGCCGATCATGGGTGTGGACCCGGGGCCGCACCGGCCGGGGTATGTGATGCGGATGCTGGAGCTCTTCGCGGGCATGCCGTTCCACGCCTTCTTCGGCATCGCGCTGATGATGGGCAGCGAGCCGCTGGTGACGACCTACGCGAATCCGCCGGCGTCGCTGGGGATCGACGCCCTCACGGATCAGCATGCGGCGGGCGGCATCGCCTGGGCGTTCAGCGAGATCCCGTCGGTGCTCGTGCTGATCGCCCTGGTCTTCCAGTGGTACCGCTCCGAGGAGCGCCGGGCCCGCCGGACCGACCGGGCCGCCGACCGGGACGGTGACAAGGAGCTGGAGGCGTACAACGCCTATCTGGCCTCCCTGAACGCGCGCGGCCGATAGCGGGGCGGGCGCCGGGCCGGAGCGGTACGGGAGCCGCGGGGAAGTCCGGCCGCCGGACGGCCCCCGGGCGGTAGCGCGAACCCGGTCGGCCGGGTGACGATGACCTTCGGAGTCCGAGGGGTCGTCCTGGGAGGGCGCGCATGTCCGGATCGTCGAAAACCATGGGGGTGCTCACGGTCTCGACTCTGGTGGTCGTGACCGCGTACACGGCGGCCCTCGGCAGCAACGGCTGGCTCTGGTTCGGCTGGGTGGTCCTCGGCCTGGTGACGATCGGGGTGGTCGCGGCCCGCGGCGACTGACCGCCGGCGCACCGGCGCGTACGGGACCCACCGCCCGTCCACCACATGGCGCAACCCGCACACAGGGTGACCGTGTGGTCACCTCACGTGATCCGAGCGGCCCGCCCTCCGTCCCCGTCCCCCATCCGGCGCAGTGCGGGGAGACGGGCACGGCGGCGCGCGCTCGGGCCCGTTCTCCCCCGCAACAGCCTTACGTGGCTGCTACATTGGTGCCATGAGCGGGATTTAGAGATTTCCAAGGGCGACCAGCAGCACGTCCGCCGTCGCGGCGGTCGGTGTCCGGCTGGTCGCGAAGCGTGCCTTCTCTCCCTGTGCAAGCTCCTTGGAAATCGGAGTCCCTTCGTCATGCCTCTCTTCGCGCGAACCGTGCGAGCGCCCAAAGCCGGCAGCTCGTCCCGCTCCCGCTGGGTCACCCTGGTCTTCCTGGCCCTGCTCCAGTTCCTGATCGTCGTCGATGTCACCGTGGTGAACATCGCCCTCCCCGCGATCCGGAGCGATTTCGATGTCGACACCCGGCAGCTCACCTGGGTGGTGACCGGCTACACCGTCGTCGGCGGCGGGCTGCTCATGGTGGGCGGGCGCATCGCCGATCTCTTCGGCCGCCGCCGGACCCTGCTGCTCGGCGCGCTGCTCTTCGGTCTGGCGTCGCTGGCCGCCGGTCTCGCCCCCTCGCTGGAACTGCTGATCCTGGCCAGGTTCGCCCAGGGAGCCGGGGAAGCCCTGGCCCTGCCCGCGGCGATGTCACTCCTCGCCCTGCTCTTCCCGGAGACCGTCTCGCGGTCGAAGGCGCTGAGTGTCTGGGCGACGGTGGCGAGCTCCGGGCTGGTGCTCGGCTTTCTGCTCTCCGGGGTCATCACGGAGTTCTTCCACTGGCGCTGGATCTTCCTCATCAACATTCCGGTCATCGCCCTGGTGCTCGGCGCGATCCTGCTGCTGGTCGAGCGGGACACGGTCACCGAGCGCACCGCGCTCGACCTCCCGGGCACCCTGCTGATCACGGCCGCGCCGCTGCTGCTGATCTTCGGAGTCATCGAGCTGGGCGAGGGGGAGCCCCGGCTCCCCCTCGCGATCGGTGCCCTGGTGGCGGCGGTGCTGTGCGCACTGGCCTTCGTCGCCGTGGAGCGGCGGGCGAGCCGGCCGCTGGTTCCCCTGTCCTTCTTCGCCAACCGGGTCCGGATGGTCGCGAACGGTGCCACGATCCTCCTCAGTGCCGGACTGTCGACCTCGTTCTTCCTGCTGACCATCCATCTCCAGGAGACCCGGGGGCTCTCGCCGATCGCGGCCGGGGTCACCTTCCTGCCGCTGGCGATCAGCCTGATCCTGATCTCCACGGTGGTGCCCCGCATCATCGAGCGCGCCGGGCTCACCCGTACCGCGGTGATCGGGATGACGGTCGCGGCGCTCGGTATCGCCTGCTTCGCGCTGCTCCCGGAGGACGGATCGCTCCTCACCGGGATCGTTCCGGGCATGGTGCTGCTCGCCTGCGGTATGGGGATCGGCCTCGTCGCGCTCCAGAACGCCGCGCTGCACGGGGTCACGGAGGCGGACGCGGGGATGGCCTCGGGCGTCCAGCGCTGCGCCGACCAGCTCGGCGGGGCCGGCGGTATCGCCCTCTACATCGGGATCGGCTTCTCCCCGCACCTCGGCGACAGCATCGACCCCTACACGGTCGCCTACGGGCTCGCCGCGGCCGGTCTGATCGCCGCGATCATCGCCGTACCGGCGATGTCCGCGGACCGCACCGCCGCCGAGGCCCCCGGGCGCCGGCAGGACTGAGCCCCGCGCCCTCGCGCCCCGCGGGGTCCGTGTCCGACGCCGTTCCGGCCGGATACGGGCCCCGCGGCCGTTCCGGGCACCGGCATGGGAATTCCCGATTCTCCGCCGGGGCAATGCCATATTGCTCCGGTGTTTCCCGGCCGGCCTTGACACCGGAGGAAGCCGATTGCCTGTCTCGCCGGCGAGACCGGTGGGGAAACAGGGGAGCCGTGCAATGCGGCCGTTCACAACCCGGGCCATCCACAAAGGCGTTCACCCGGGTCTACTCTGGCTGACAGCCGCGAGCCCTCCTGACAACAAAGTTACGGTGGTGGACACATGCTTCCGTCAAAGCCAGAGCTCACCGGAACAATTGGCGCTGTTTCCTCCACGCATTGGCTGGCGTCCAATGCGGGCATGAGAATACTGGAGAGCGGAGGAAACGCTTTCGACGCCGCCGCCGCGGCCGGATTTGTTCTCCAGGTCGTGGAACCCCACTTCAACGGCCCCGGCGGCGATGTCTCCATCGTCGCGCTCCGCGCCGGTGCCGAGTCCGCCGACGCGATCTGCGGCCAGGGGCCCATGCCCGGCCGGGCGGCACCGGAGGTCTTCGCCGCTCTGGGACTGACACACATTCCCGGGTCCGGGCTGCTGCCCGCCTGTGTACCGGGGGCATTCGGCGGCTGGCTGCGGCTGCTCGCCGAATTCGGCACCCTGCGTGTGGCCGATGTCCTCGGACCCGCGATCGAGTATGCGGAGCACGGATATCCACTGCTGCCGGAAACGGCACTCGCCGTGGAAATTCTCGCCCCGCTGTTCCGCGCGGAGTGGAAGGGGTCGGCAGAGGTGTGGCTTCCGGACGGACGGGCGCCGAAGGCGGGTTCCCGTTTCCGTAATCCCGCGCTCGCCCACACCTACCGGCGCATCATCAAGGAGGCCGAGTCCGCATCGGCGAATCGGGAAACCCAGATAGCGGCGGCACACGATGCCTTCTACCGGGGATTTGTCGCCGAGGAGATCGCGGAATTCCTCGCGGGTGGTGCGGTGCTGGACGCGACGGGACGCCGGCACCGGGCGCTGCTGACCGCCGACGATCTCGCCGGGTGGCAGCCGTCGGTGGAGAAGGCGGTGAGTCTCGACTACCGGGGACACCGGGTGTACAAGCCGGGCCCCTGGTCCCAGGGGCCGGTGTTCCTTCAGCAGCTCGCCCTGCTGGAGGGCTTCGATCTCGCCGGTATGGGCGCCGGCAGCGCCGACTTCCTCCATACGGTGGTGGAGTGCGCCAAGCTCGCCTTCGCCGACCGGGAGGCGTGGTACGGCGACCCGGATTTCGGTGAGGTGCCCCTGCCCGCGCTGCTCGGCGCGGAGTACTCCGGCCGGCGGCGGGCCCTGGTCGGCCCCGCGGCGGACCGGACGCTGCGCCCCGGGGCACCCGGCGGGCGGACCCCGTGGATACCGCTGTCGCCGCCCGGGACGGAGCCGGAGACGAACCCCGGCGCGGAGTGGATGACCCAGCTGCGGAACGGGCTGCCGACCGTGCTCCGGGCGACCGAGGCCAAGGGCGACACCTGCTGTGTGACGGTGACCGACCGCCGCGGCAACACGGTCGCCGCGACCCCGAGCGGCGGCTGGCTGAAGAGCTCCCCCGCCATGGCCGGGCTCGGCTTCGCGCTGGGCACCCGGGGACAGACCATGCATCTGGCCGGGGGCCATCCGAACTCCCTCGCGCCGGGCAAGCGCCCGCGGACCACGCTCAGCCCCACGGTCGTCCAGCGGGAGGGCGAGCCCTTCGCCGCCTTCGGCACCCCGGGCGGGGACCGGCAGGACCAGTGGACGCTCCAGTTCTTCCTCGCCGTCGCCGACTTCGGCCTCGATCTCCAGGCGGCGACCGAGACACTCGCCTTCCACACCGATCAGATACCGGCGTCCTTCACTCCGCGTCTCTCCCGGCCGGGCGTCCTGGTGGTGGAGGACAACTGCGACCCGGCGACCGCGGCGGAGCTCCGGCGCCGGGGCCATGAGGTGGAGCCGGTGCCCGCCTGGACGCTGGGGCGGGTCTGTGCCACCGGGTACGGCCCGCACGGCTTCGTCCGGGCCGCCGCCAGTCCGCGCGGCCGGCGGCCGTACGCGATATGCGGCTGAGGCGGGCGGCGGCACCCGGCACGGAAGCGCAACAGCGGCACGAAACAGCGGGACGGCGGGAATCCGGCAGGTCGCCGGACCACTCAACCGGTCACTCCGAGGGAGGCCCTGTGAGGCAGAGAGAAGCGTTGTCCGCGATCACGGTGCACCATGTCGGTGTCCAGACCGCCGATCTGGAGAACTCGGTCGGCTGGTATCGGGAATTCTTCGGCTGCACCGTGTCCTGGACTCTCGACGAATTCTCCGAGCTGACGCGTTCCCGGCTGCCCGGCATCGAGCGGCTGGTCGAACTCGTCCGCGGCGACGTCCGGTTCCACCACTTCAGTCTCCGTCCGGGCGAAGCCGGACGGCCCCCCGCGGCGGCCGGTCAGTTCCAGCATGTGTGTTTCCGGGTCGCGAACGCCGAGGAGCTGGCGCGGTGGCGGTCGCGCTGGCTGGAGCTGTACGCCTCGGGCCGCTGGAGCTTCGCGGTGCCGGAACGGGCGACGGAGATCGACACCGACAAGGAGGGCGTGCAGTCGTTCTACGCCCTCGACCCGAACGGGCTGGAGTTCGAGTTCACCCATGTACCGGGTGATCCGCGATGAGTTCACTGGAGATCCGTCCCGGACATCTGTCGCTGCCGGACAGCGGCGAGTGGGAGTACGGGGGCTATCCATACGGACTGGAGCCGCTCACCCTGCCGCCGGCCCCGCCGGCGGCGGACCGGGTTCCGCGTCCGGACTCCGCGCCGGCGCTCCGGGAGTGGCGCTCCCGGCCGCCGGAGTTCCACCCCGCCGGTGTCCCCCCGGAGATCACCGTGGATCCGCGAGACCCGCTCGGCGTCGACCGGCTCTTCTGGTTCCGCTGGATCACCGGGCATCAGGTGACCTTTGTGCTCTGGCGGTTGCTGGCCGCCGCGGCGCGCGGCGCGGAGCAGGCGGGCGGCGCCGGGCCGGACGCACGGGCGGCCGAGCGGGCCCGCCGGTATGTGCGCGGCTACTCACTGATGCTGCTCTACACCAGTTCCTGTCCGCGCGAGGTGTACAACCGGCTGATACGGCCGAGTCTGGCACTCCAGCACCGGCATCTCAGCGGTTCCTGGGCCCAGGATTTCCATCCGGTCCGCTCACTGCTCCGGGGCCGGATACCGGCCGGGCTCGACGACCGGACCGCCTCGCTGCGCGAGGAGTGCCGGCTGAACCAGCGTGTCCACGAGGGGATCGCGGCGAAGCTGGTGCCGTCCGGTGTCTCGCTGCTCCAGCGCACCGCCGAGCACGAGGGGCAGCGCTTCCTCCACCGCGACCTGCTGTCGTCGCTGTACGACTGCGTCTTTCTCACCGTGCGGGCGCCGCTCGCGCAGGAGTTGGTGGTCACCCAGCTGGCCCGGCGGCTGCACGCCATCCGGCTGGATCTGCTGGCGAACGGGCTCTACCCGGGGTACGCCTCCAGCTCCCACGAGGAGTCGGACGCTCTGCGGGATCCATCCGTGGCCCGGTGCAAGCGGAATCTGCTTCCGGAACTGTCGGAGCTCTGCGGGACCGCGGTCGCGTCGTTGGGGTGAACCGGCCCGGCCGGCCTTCCCGCGGATCCCGGGGGACGGCCGGCCGGGCGGCGGGCTCATGCGCGGCCGGCGCGGAGTTCCCTCTCGACCCTGCGGCGGTCCACCTTGCCGGTGGACCCCAGCGGGAGGGCGGGCACGGCCACGAAACGGTGCGGCACCGCCCAGGAGGGGAGCCGCGCCCGGCAGTGATCGCGCAGCGCGCCCGCGCCCGCCGCCTCTTCCGTACCCGTACCCGTCCCCGTACTCGTACCCGTCCCTGTACCCGCACTCGTACTCGTACTCGTACCGACATCCATACCTGTACCTGTAGCGACCACGACGGCCGTCAGCCGGGAGTAGTCATCACGGACATCGACCTTGACCACACAGCACTCCGCGACCCCGGGGTGGCGGCGCAGGACGCTCTCCACCTCCTCCAGTTCGAAGCGCTGCCCGCGCATCTTGATCATGTTGTCGGTCCGGCCCAGGAAGGCGTACCGGCGGCCGGGGAGGACGCGGACCCGGTCACCGGTGGCGTACGCACGGCCCCCGGGGTAGGAGGCGCCGAAGCGGAACCGCGAGCCGTCCCGCTCGGGTGCACCCCAGTAGCCCGCGGCCACCGCGGGGCCCGCCACCACGAGTTCGCCCTCGGCCCCCACGGTCTCGACCCGCTTCCCGCCGTCCTCGACCCAGCATGCGGCGGGGCCCGCGGCCCTGCCGATGGGGACCGGTCCGGTGGGCGGCTCGGTGACGACCTCGAAGGTGCAGCCATTGGTCTCGGTGGGTCCGTAGAAGTTGATGAACCGGGCGAGCGGCGCGCGGGCCATCAGGGCGGCGAGCCGCTGATGGGGGAAGACGTCCCCGGCGAAGACGACGGTGCGCAGGGAGGCCAGCCGTTCCCGGGCCCGTACCGGCTCCAGGGCCGAGAGCCGGGCGAGCGGATAGGGGACCGAGAGCCAGACGGTGATCCCGCGTTCCGCTATCCACTCGGCGAGTTCGGCGCCGAAGCCGGAGAGCTCGCGCGGGACCGGTGCCGCGGCGGCGCCCGCCAGCGCGGAGCCGAGCAGGGTGGCGACGGCCACATCGAAGTGCAGTGGCGCGTGGCAGGCGAATACATCGGTGGGACGGAGCCCGAGTTCCGCGTTCATCCAGGTGAGAAACGCCAGAGCACCCTCACCCGTGTGTGCGACGCACTTGGGGACACCGGTGGAGCCGGAGGTGGGAAGGAGATAGGCGATCCGCCGGCCGTCGGCCGCGACGGGAGTGAGTTCCGCCGGGGCGAGGTCGTCCCACTCCAGCCGCCCGGGGTCCGGGCCGCCGGCGGGCGCCGGACCGGGGGTGAGCGCCAGGCGGCGCGGCAGCGGTACGGCGCGGGCGAAGAGGTCGAGGAGTTCCCGGTCGCCCACCACCGCGGCGGGCGAGCAGACCCGGGCGACCGCGGCCCACCGGGCGGGCGGCGAGGCCGGATCGAGCGGTACGTACACCGCGCCGGCGGCCAGGATCGCATGCATCGCGGCGACCGGCCGGGCGCCGGTGCGCGCGGTGAGCAGCATCACCCGGTCGCCCTCGCGCACCCCCAGTTCACGGAGTCCGGACTGCACCCGGCCCGCCAGGGCGGCCAGTTCGGCGTGGGTGACCCGGCCGTCCGGGCCGCCCGTCAGCGCGGGCGTCGCCGGCCCGGTCGCGGCGGCCCCGGCCAGGAGCGCCGAGAGTCGTAAGGAGGACATGGACATGATCGAATCGCCCCAATCGGTGGATCTTCCGGAACACGCGCCGCACTGCGAGATCGGCTGTGCGGCCCATGTGGCGAAGCGGGTGGGTGTGGACTTTCCCCGGCAGGTGACCGGCTCCCAGTGGGCCCTGCGCACCTTCGTCCGCGAACCGGGGGAGATTCCGCAGCCGCTGCTGGACCGCACCCATCTCTCCTTCGGCGCGCACGGAGAGGGCTGGCCCGCCGCGCTGGCCCGGATCACCGGGGGCCGGGTCGTCGACCGCCGGGTGACGCGCGGGGAGCTGCCGGAGACGCTGCGGCACGATCTCACCGTCGGCGGGACACTGCTCTTCCTGGAGGACCGCGGCTGCCCGTGGCTGAAGTCGGCCGGGCCGGGGCTGCTTCCGCACACCGTGGCCCCCGACGGGGTGGACGCGGCCGGGGTCTGGCAGCTCGCCGAGGGGCACAGCTGGTGGGCCGGCCGCTATCCGATGTCCGAGGAGGAGCTGCTGCGGGCCGCCTATCCGGACCCCGATCCGCACAACATCGCGGGCCGGGTGCTCAGTCTCCATCTCGCCCTGGAGCCGGACCGGCGGGAGGCACTGGACGAACTCGCCCTGTGCCGGCTGGGTGAGAGCGTGCGGGAGTACCTCGCCGGCGGCGGGGGCCGGCTCGACACCCCGGCCGGCACACTGCGGTGGACCGACGGGGAGGCGGCGGTCGGGGAGCTGGTGGAGCGGCTGCGCGGCTGGACCCATCTCTGCGAGCTCGCGGGCACCGACGGGCCGAGCGATGAGCAGCGGATCGATCTCGCGATCGGCAGACATCTCTTCCTGGCGCTGGCGGACGAGCTGGCCTTCACCGCGTACACACGGGCCGGGACCCACCGGCTGACCCGCCGGCTCGGCCCGCCGGACGGGCACGGTGAGCTCCCCGCACCGGCGTGGCACCGTGCCTGGCGGAGTGCCCAGCGCTTCTACCGGACGCTCCGGCCGGAGCACTTCGACGCCCTCCGCCGGGATCTCGAATCGGCGGGCCGGGCGGACGCGGCGGGCGCGCGGGCGCTGGCCGGGGTGGTGTAGCCACGACCGGCGGGCACCGCTCGCGGGGGTGTTCATGTGACGGCGCCGGCGAAGAGATCGTGGCGGCCCGCCGGGTCCGGCGACGGCGGGCCGACGCGGATGTACTCCTCGTGGGGGAATGCCTCCAGGAGTTCCTCCGGTGTCAGGGCGAACCACCCGGAATCCGGCGGGATCTGGGTGACATGGCTGCGCAGCGCGTCGAGCCTGCGGGTGATGGCGTCGCGGCCGACCTCGACGAGGGTGGTGATCCGGTCGTCGTCGAAGGCGCTCGGCGGATGGTTCAGCCCGCCCTCGTAGGGGCTGGGCACTCCGCGCCGTACGCAGGCATCGTGCAGGGCCAGGTGCCGGCGCCGGGAGAAGGCGATGTGGTGGACGACGGGCGGGTGGTCGAGCAGTTCGACGGCGCGGGTCAGCACCTCGTTCACCCGGATGTGGTCGGGGTGCGGGTCGCGGGTGTGGTTGGTGCCGTAGCCCACGACGGTGTGGGGCCGCTCCTGCTCGATCAGCCGGGCGAGCCCGGCCGCGGCCTCGTCCAGTGGGACCCGGATGAAGGCCCGGTCGCCGCCGGCGGTGCCGTCCGTGCCGGAGTCGCGATAGCCGAGCGTGTGGGTGGCGGCGTAGCCGAGCCCGCGGGCGCTGGCCTCCAGTTCGGCCGCGCGGGTCCGGATGAACTCCTGTGGGGTGAAGGAGTCGCCGGCCGCCGGGTTGAGCACCGCTCCGGCGCCGCCGTCGGTACAGGTGACCAGGACGGCGCGGACGCCTTCCGCGGTGTAGCGGGCGACCGTGGCGGCGCCGCGCGACGCCTCGTCGTCAGGGTGGGCATGCACGGTGAGCATGCGCAGGGTCATGTGCTGTTTCCTCGCTCTCGGTCGGGGGTGCCGGATCTCGGTGCCGGATCTCATTCCGGGGACCACAGGCGCGCCGCGGCCGGGCCGAGTGCCCGCAGCGCCGGTTCGAAGATCTGGCTGTCGCGGCCGAGCCAGATCTTGAACCACTCCCGCCCGCCGGCGTCCCGCTCCACCCCCAGCAGCACCCCGGATTCGCCGACGACGCGCTCCCGCACCTCGGACACCGCTGTTCCGGCCGGCGGGCGGAGCAGGGCGAAGGGGGCTCCGCCGTGATGGAGCACCGCGTCCCCGGGCAGCCCGGCGTCACCCAGGGCGGTACGGAGCAGGCCGGCGTGGCGGGTCGCCTCCCGCTTGCGGCGCGCGGTGAAGCGGGCCGGTTCCGGCCCGGCCAGCCAGGACGCCATCGCCGCCTGCGCGCGGAAGTTGGCGGTGGGCTCCCGCAGACACCGCCACCGGCCGGAGTAGGCGGTGACCAGTCCGGGGCTCCCGGCCATCACACCGAGCGCCCATCCGCTGCAGGCGAACTGTTTGCTCAGGCTCCGCACCGAGATCAGCAGCTCCCGGCCGATGAGCCGGTCCAGCAGCCGGACCGCGCTGGTGGGGCGGACATCGCCGGTGGTCAGCCCGTAGAAGGCGTTGTCGACGACGACGGGGGCCCGCTCCGCCTCGGCGAGGTCGGCGACGGCGGCCAGGAATTCGGGAGTCCAGTTGCCTCCCCAGGGGTTGTGCTGGGGGTTGACCAGGATCCCGGCGATGGCCAGGCCCTCCCGGCGGCAGCGGTCCACCGCCTCCCGGAGATGGGCGGGCTCCGGCCCGAGCGGTGACTCGGCGGGCACCTCGTATCCGATGGGCCGGTGGCCGGTGTCGCGCACCGACACCTCGTATCCCCAGCCGGGGCGGGGCAGCAGTACGGCGGACGGCTCCGGCCTGGCGGCCTTGAGCATCCGCAGCACATCGAAGACGGCCGCGCCGGTGCCGGACCAGGTCACACTGACCAGGGGATCGGAGATCGCGGCCCACTCCTCGTCCCGGGGCAGCCACTCCGCCAGACGCCGGCGGAGCTCCGGGAGCCCGTACTGGGAGAAGACGAGTCCGTCGCAGGGCTGTGCGTCCTGTGCGTGCAGGGCCTCGCGGAGTCCCGGCGGAACCGCCTCCCCGTGGTCGGCCACATGGAGCAGATAGAGCGGCAGATCCCGCCGGACCCGGTCCAGCATCCAGTCGGCGGTCGGGTCGTCGAAGGGACGCAGGGTGTCGACGGCGGTGCGGCGGATCAGCGCGCGGTCGTCGGTGGCCGTCCGGGGGGAGCCGGCGAAGGGCCCCCGTACCGCGGCGGTCACCGTCCCGCTCCCCGGGCGAGTCCGGGCACGGCCTCCGCCATCTCCCGGACGGATTCCAGCAGTGCCACATAGCGCGCCCGGTGGTCGCCGCCGGGGCCGTCATCGGCGCCGGGGCCGGCCGGGCGCGCCGTTCCGGGCACCTCCCCCAGCGCCTCGGCGTCGATCTTCCCGGGGTCGGCGTGGTAGATCCGCGAGCCGCAGATCACCTCGCCGGCGGTCTCGAACCCCGCCGCGGCCATCCGTTCGGAGCTGAGCCAGGACTTGTGGAGGGCGGATTCGAGCACCTCGTACTCCTCCCGGGGCATCGGGTCGCCGTCCTCGCGGGCCTCCGCGATCTCCTGGAGCAGAAAGGCGTGGTCGACGATGAGCTCGGGGGCCGGGGTGGTGATGACGACCCGCTGGGCGGCGATCCTGGCCAGTTCGCGCACGGCGGGCACCACATCGGCGGGGTAGAGGTGTTCGACGGTCTCGGTGCAGAGGGCGGTGTCCACCGCGCGGTCGCCGAGGACGAGGGCGGTGGCGGGGCAGATGTCCAGCCGGTCGTAGATCCGGTGGCGTCGGGCCGGCGCGGCGGCGCGGGCGGAATTGTCCATGCCGTACAGACGGCCGGGGGTGGTGATGCCCTGCTCGAGCCAGCTCTCGGTGTGTCCCCACCCGGTTCGCAGCAGATATCCGTATGTGCCCGGGCCGCAGCCGACATCGGCCACCGAGGCGCCGCGCACCAGTTGCAGGGCTTTCCAGACCAGCGGGGGCGGGCTCACCTGTGCGGTGGTCCGGTTCCAGAGGCGGTAGGGCCTCATGGTGTACTCCTCTTTCGCTCGGGGGTCGGGTTCCGGTGCCGGGGGATGGGCGGTCAGGGGCGGAAGGAGCCGTGGCGGACGGCGGAGAAGAGCGCCGGGGAGGCTCCGTGGCCGACCCGCGCCACTTGGACGGGCTGTCCCTTCATGCAGAAGGTGACGCTGTGCATGGCCCACTCCTCCGGCCCGGCCACCCGCTCGCAGGAACGCCAGAAGTCCAGCGTCCGCCCCTGGTAGCGGGGGTTGCGCAGGGGTTCCACGGGTTCTCCGCCGCGGATGCGCCAGGCCAGCTCGCAGGTGAAGTGGAACTCCTCGCGCAGTGCGTCGATGGAGAAGGAGTGGTTGCCGCAGAGCAGGATTCCGCTGCCGAGCTCGGCGAGCAGATCCCGCCGGGAGCCGGAGCCCGGCAGGAGATTGACATTGGTCATGCGGACGAGGGGGAGCGCTGCGCCCTCGGACCTGGCGCCGGCGGCGGTGACCGGGCGGCCCGAGACGGCCGCCACGGACTCGCTGCTCAACAGGCCCACCAGGGTGCCCCGGTCGATCAGCGGCGCGGGGCGGGCGGGTGTGCCCTCGTCGTCCCACGGCATGGCGCCCACTCCGGTGCCGGTCGGATCGGCGACGACCGAAACATGCGCGGAGCCGTAGGCGAGCCGC
The DNA here is from genome assembly GCF_039888735.1 of Streptomyces sp. CAU 1734. Classification (NCBI taxonomy): domain Bacteria; kingdom Bacillati; phylum Actinomycetota; class Actinomycetes; order Kitasatosporales; family Streptomycetaceae; genus Streptomyces; species Streptomyces sp. CAU 1734. Next base: position 134,077 of record NZ_JBDQQP010000015.1, on the reverse strand, counting down.
CCGATGTCGCCGGCGGTGACGAAGGAGCCGCCGGCGTAATCGGTCTCCCAGCCCAGGATCCGGTCCTCCTCCAGTGGGTGGCCGACGGATTCATGGAGCTGGAGGGCGAGCTGGCCGGAGTCGATGACCACGGGGCCGGTGCCCTCCGGGCAGGGGCGCGCGCGGGAGAGGAGCACGGCCTCGCCGGCGGCCCGGACGGCTCCCTCGGGGAGACCGAGCGCCAGTATGTGCTCCCAGCCGGCGCAGGCATGCCGTCCGGTCCGCTCCGGGTAACTGCGCACCCCCGGACCGGAGGGGCCGTCGGCGGTGGCGCGGACCCAGCCGCCGGTCTCCGCGGACTCCTTGGTGAGGTCGCCGCCGTCGCTGGTGAGCAGCCGGGTACGGCGCAGCCTCGCGGAGATCTCGGCCTCCGCCCGGTCACAGCCGGACACCGCGACGGCGCGGGACACCGCCTCGCGGGCGAGCTCTTGGCGCACCGCCGCGGGGACGTCCGCCGGGTCGATGACGACGGGGGTCCGGTAGGTGCGCACGGCGGGCGGCGCGGGCCGGCGGGGCGGGGGCGCGGCCGGGCCGCCGGGCGGGCGCCGGGCCAGCAGACAGGCCCGCTCGGCCAGATCGGCGATGCCCCGCCGGCCGGACACGGTGCCGTGGGCGACACCGATGGCGCCGTCCCGGTGGACCCGGACGCCGATCTCCCGGTGTTCGTGCCGGGTGTGACGGGTCCCGGCCGCCGTGTCCGCCCCGGTGATCTCCTGTGCCGTGGTGTCGAAGTGCACCACGGTGTGGGCGGCGCCGCCGCGGCGGGCGGCCCGGAACGCGACCCCGGCGAGCGTCTGCGCGCTATCCATCGTTCGCCCGGGAATAGACCGAGACATGGTAGCGGCTCGCCGCGGTGAAAACACCGCTCTCGAAATCGGCGCAGCGGCTGCGCAGTGCGAGTCCTGCCACCCTCGCCATCACATCGAGTTCGGCCGGATGGGAATAGCGCAGGGTATAGGGGAAGAATCGTGTTCCGGTCTCGCCCATCACGATGTGATGGGCGGTGACGGTCTGTGCGACGGGGTCGTGTTTGGTGACATCCAGATGCACGGCCGCTTTCTCCAGCTCCACCACTCCGATGTCATTTCCTGCGGGGAGGTGCCCCGGGTTGAGGCATTGCAGTACGAGCAGACCGCCCGGCTCCAGATGCCGGGCGGCGGATCGCAGACAGTCGATCTGCTCCTCCTGGGTGAGCAGACAGAAAAGCGTGTTGAACACGGCGAAGACGACTCCGAAACGGCTGTCCCCGAGGTCGAGCCGGCCGAAGTCCTGTTGATGGGTGCGCACTTTGGCGTCGCTCTTGCGGTGCAGGACCTCCAGCATGCGCGGTGAGCTGTCCACCCCGTGGACCTCGGCGCCCAGCGCCGCGAGGGGGACGGCGACCCGGCCCGTACCGACGCCGAGTTCCAGTAGCGGACGGCCCTCGGCCAGCCGGGCGAGAAAGCGTGCCGCGCTGTCGGCGTCCGGCGGCGGGCCCGCGTCTCCCGGCCATTCGTCGTAGACATCAGCGAATTTCTCACCGTAGCTCGCGTAATCTTCTTTCTCCGTCATCTTCCCATCCTGTTTCATGAATTCAGTGGGTACGCTGGTGAGAGGTGGCCGGGGCCGGTGTGTCCGGGAAAGCGTTTCCGAGAACGGGAGGGCTCGTCGTGTCCGCAATGATTCCCGCGGTCTTCTTCGACCGGGACGGCGTGCTCATCGAGTCGTCCGTCCGGCACGGCAGGCCGTATCCGCCGCGCACCCGAGCGGATGTCCGGCTCGACGCCGATGCCCTGGCCGGCGTCCGTGCACTGCGCGCGGCGGGATTCGCCCTCGCGGTGGTCACCAATCAGCCGGATGTGGCCCGGAATTCGGTGACCGCGGAATCCGTGCACGGCATCAATGAACGGACGGGTCAGCTCCTGGGCATCCCGCCGGACCTCTTCTTCACCTGCTTCCATGACGATGCCGACGCATGCGGGTGCCGGAAACCGGCGCCGGGTCTGATCCGGCGGGCGGCCCGGCACTGCGGCGCCGATCTCTCCCGCAGCGCCGTCATCGGTGACCGCTGGCGGGACATCGGCGCGGCGCACCGCGCGGGGTGCGCCGCGGTCTGGATCGACCGGGGTTACGCGGAGCGGCGGCCGGACGCACCGTACGGGCGGGCGGGTTCGCTCGCGGAGGCCGTGGAGTTCGTCCTGGCCGCCCACCGGGAGCGGCCGGCGGGCGGCCCGCACTGACACCGCCCGCCGCGCCCGGCAGGGGAGCGGGCTCACCGGGCCGGGCTCCCGGCGGGGTGCTCCGGCCGGTCGGGGTGCAGCCCCAGACACCGCCATCCGGCGGCGGACAGGGTCTCCGGATCGAGGACCCCGCAGCCGTCCACCACCAGCGGGTTCACCGGATCCAGCTCCGCCCACCGGGTGTCGCGCAGTTCCGGCAGCGCGGTGGCCGCCACCAGGGCGTCCGCGCCCCGCACGGCGGCGTCCAGGGTGGCCTCCCGGCGCACCGCCGCGTCGGCCGGCAGGGGTTCGGCGACCGGGTCGTACACCGACACCGCGGCACCCTCCGCCACCAGGGTCCGGACCAGCCGCAGCGGCAGGGAGTCCCGCAGGGTGGCCGTTCCCGGTTTGTAGGTGAGTCCGGCCACCGCGATCCGGCGGGTCCGCAGCGGGCCCAGCTCCGCCCGGAGGAGTTCGAGGGGGAAGCCGGCATGGCGGTCGTTGAGGGTGAGGACGGTGTCGAAGAGCTCGGGACGGCCGTACTCCTCCCCCAGCCGTCCGAGCGCGACGAGGTCCCGGCGCAGGGTGGCCCCGGAGAAGGCGGTTCCCGGCATGAGGGGCGCCCGGTCCGAGACTCTGCGGTCGGCCTTGAGCAGCCGCATGACCACTCTCGGATCGGCGCCGAGGCGGGCGGCGATCCAGCCCAGCTCATTGGCGAAGGACACGCACATCCCCAGATAGGCGTTGGTGGCGTGCTTGACCAGCTCGGCCTCGGTCAGGCCGGTGAACTCCGGTGTGGCGCGGGGGAAGAGCGCGGCGGCGCGCTCCGCCGCCGCGCGGTCCTCGGCGCCCACCACCAGCCGGGGCGGTGAGCGGAAGTTCTCCAGCGCCGTGCCGAGGCTGAGGTTCTCCGGCACATGGACGAGCGCGGTGTCGGGCCGCCCGGCGAGCAGGGTCCGGCGCCAGCCGGTGTGGGTGCGCGCGGGCACCTGGCTCAGCACCACCAGGACGGCGCCGGCGGGCGCGTACCGGGCGAAGGCGGTGACCGCGGCGGGCAGCCGGGGGTCGTCCACCCCGCCGGCCGCGTCCACCGCACTGTCGTACGCCAGCAGGCACAGGCCGTGGCCGGCCCACTCGGCGAGGGTGTCCGCGATCCGCAGCCGCCCCTCCGCGGCGCCGGCCAGCAGCGCCGGGCCGACGCCGGGTTCACCGGTGGGCGCGATCCCCGCCGGGGCCGAGGCGCGCAGCTCCGGCAGCGGGTCGTGGGCCACGACCCGGAAGCCGTCGGTGAGCAGGCCGGCGGCGGCGGTCGAACCGAGATGCCAGAGTCCGCAGACCGCGGCGGTCGGTGCCGGTGGGTTCACGGGCGCCGCCATCCGCGTTCGGCCAGCAGCCGCCGGGCGCAGATCCGGACGGCGGAGAGGCAGTCGGTGCGCGCGCTCCAGCCCAGTGCGTGCAGTCTCGCCAGGTCGTACTCGACGACGGGAACGTCCCCCGGCCAGCCCCGGGTACCGCCCTCGTGGACCTGTTTCACCCCGGTGAGGCCCATCTCCTCGATGACGACCGCGGCGATCTCGTCGACCGACACGGTGCCCGCGTTGCCGAGGTTCAGTACATGGAATCCCTCCCCCAGCAGGCCGGAGGCGGTGAGGATGCCGTCCACGCACTCCTCGACGAGGAAGTAGTTCTTGCGCTGGCGGCCGTCGCCGAGGATGTGGAGCCGGTCCTCCCGGTCGCCGAGCTTCTCGATGAAGTCGTGAATGACCCCGTGGTTCATCCGGGCGCCCACCACATTGCCGAACCGGAAGGCGTGGGCGGTGAATCCGTCGAGATGGCAGAAGGCGCTCAGCAGCGCCTCGGCGGCGAGCTTGCCGGCTCCGTACATCGAGATGGGGGCATACGGGCCGGCGCTCTCGGGGGTCGGCAGCACGAGCGGGTCGCCGTAGACGGTGGAGCTGGAGGCGAAGAGCACCGTGCGGGGGCCGGTCTCCCTCATCGCGTTGAGGACGGAGAGGGTGCCGTCCGCGCACTGGCGCAGATCGAGACCGCGGTCGTGGTAGCCCCGGCGCATGTCGACGCTGGAGGCCAGATGGACGACAACGTCCGCGGCGGACCAGCCGGTCAGTTCGCCGGCCAGCCGTCCGGTGTCGAGGATGTCGGCGTGGACGAAGCTCAGCCGGGGATCGGTCAGCAGGGGTTCGATCCACCGGGTGGTGGTGTTGCTGAGGTTGTCGTAGGCGACGACCTCGGCGGTGTCCTCGTCGGCGAGGAGCCGTTCCACGAAGTGGCTGCCGATGAATCCGGCACCGCCGGTCACACACCAGCGGCGCCTCATGCGGCCTTCTCCAGGATCAGCGAGCGGACGCCGACGCAGAGCGCGTGGTGCACCAGTACGTGGAGGGACTCCACCAGCGGGGTGGCCACCGGTTCGGTGTGGTGGGGGATGTTGATGTGCGCGTCGGCGAGGTCGCCGGCGGCTCCGCCGTCGAATCCCGTCACCGCGATCACCGCGGCCCCGCGCTCCTTCGCCAGCCGGGCCACGGCGGGCAGATTGGCCGACACCTCGCCGCCGCGCGCTCCGCCGTGCACCGAGAAGAGCACCAGGACCGAGGCGGAGTCCAGCCAGGGCCGGGCCTGTTCCTCGTAGACCGTGGCGAAGCCCTCGTCGTTGGTCCAGGCGGAGAAGGCGGAGGCGTTGTCGTTGAGACAGAGGGTCCGGATGCGCGGCAGACCGGGGACGATGGTGAGTTTGGCCAGATCGGCGGCGAAGTGCGAGGCGGTGGAGGCGGAGCCGCCGTTGCCGCAGGAGAGGATGGTGCCGCCGGTCCGCCAGCTCTCGAAGAGCAGGCCCGCCGCGCGTTCGATGTCGTCCATCACGAGGTCGTCGACCAGTCGGCCGGCCTCGGAGACGAGCTGCCTCATCACGGTCATGGAAGTCTCCTCACGGGTGATGCGGGTCACCATCGCGGCGATGGCCGCCGGGGTGTCGAGATTGGCCCGGGTCAGTTCCGTCGGGGGGATGGGGGCCCATCGCTCCTCGATGGCGGCGTGGATCTCCTCCAGCGCCAGACTGTCGAGCAGGCCCGAGCTGAACAGTGGGGTGTCCGGGCGGAGTTCGGCTCCGCCGTCCGGGGCGGCCGGCCGGATCAGGGCGAGCACCTCGTCGTCCAGGGTGTCGCGCGCCGGCCGGTGCCCCGCGCGGGGCTCTCCTGCGGGAAGGTTCATGTTCTCTCCGGTTGCGTTCATGGTTTCTCCCAACCGGGCCGGTCGGCCGCCGCGTAGACGGCTTCCACGACCCGGATCGCGGCGGCTCCGTCCTCGGCGGACGCCCGGCCGGCCGAGCCGGACCGCAGCAGCGCGCCGAACGCGTCCCACTCACCGGCCCAGGACCGGTCGCCCGCCCGGAATTCGCGGCGGGTGGCGGTGAAGGGCCCGTCCGTGCGGGGCCACACCTCCAGTACCTGTGGTCCGTAGGAGCCGGCGAGCCCGCGCACCTCGGCGACGCCTTCGTCGCCGCCCACCTCGACGCGGAAGAGATTCACCCACTGGGTGAGCGAGGAGTGGAGCGTGGCCATCACCCCGTTCTCGTGGCGGAGCAGAGCCATGGCGTTCTCCTCCAGCGGCGCGATGGGCCAGACCCCGCCGCCGCGGCATCCGGTGACGGCGGCGACCTCGCCGAACCAGCCGCGGAACAGATCGATGACGTGGATGCCCTGTTCCATCAGCTGTCCGCCGGACACCTGGCGGGGGTCGGCGCGCCATTCGTCCTCGTATCCCGCGCGGCCCCCGATGCCGTAGGCGGCCCGCGCCCAGATCGGGCGGCCGAGCACGCCGGAGCCGATCAGTCCGCCGAGTTCGGCGAGGGCCGGATGGTGGCGGTGGTTGAAGCCGCAGGCGAGGACCCGGCCGGTCGCGCGGGCGACCCGGCACATCTCGTCCGCCTCGGCGGAGGTGCGGGCGAGCGGCTTCTCGCAGAGCACATGCCGGCCGGCGCGCAGGGCGGCGACGGCCATCTCCGCGTGGAGATGCGGCGGCACACAGACCATGACCGCGTCGAGGCCGTCATCGGCGACCAGGGCGCGCCAGTCGGGGTGTGCCCGGATGCCGTGCTCGGCGGCGAAGGCGGCCGCGGCGCCGGGGGTCGCCCCGGCGACCGAGACGAGTCGCGCGTCCGCGGCCCCGGCCAGGGCGCGGGCGCGCCGGCCGGCCTGGAGTCCGGTGCCGATGACCCCGATACGGTGTATCACCTGTCCTCCCGTCCCCGGGAGGCCGCGGCTCCCCGGACGCCGGCGATGCCGGATGTCCTCCGGGTGGCGGCTTCCCCGACACGGTGCGGGGCCTCGGAGCCCCTTCCGGTACGCGTTGGGCCGTTCCCGTCCGGGCCCTCGGAGCCCGCTCCGGTACGCGTTGGGCCATTCCGGTCCGGCCCCGCGCGGACCGCTCCCGCGGACGCCGGGGCCGTACGGTCCGCTCCCGTGCCGTCCGGGCCGGATCCCGCGCTGCCGGTGATCCTGACTCCCCGGGGATCGGTGCCGATCGCCACCCGGGTGAGCCCCTCGGCGGCCATCGCGGCCGTCAGCCGGTCCGCGTTCGACGCCTCCGTGGCGACCAGCAGATGACCGCCGCCGCCCGCGCCGACGAGCTTGGCACCGTACGCCCCGTGGCCGCGGATCAGCTCGTACCAGCGGTCGATCCGGTCATTGCTCACAGCGGGGGTGATGGACCGCTTGGCGGTCCAGTGCTCGTGCAGCAGCGCGCCGACGCGGGCGATGTCGGCCGCGATCAGCGCGGCGCGGAACTCATCGACCAGATTCTGGATGCGGGAGAGCGCGGAACCGCCGCGTACCGCTCCGGCCTGGGCGGCGAGGGGCCGGTCGGCCGCCCGGGTGATCGGGGTGCGCAGCAGCAGCAGTTGCCGGTCCAGCAGGGCGTCGACGGCCCGGCGCAGTTCGGTGTCGGGGCGGGCGTCCGCCACCCCGTCCGGGGTGATGCGCAGTTCAACGGCGCCGCCGCGGGCCGCGGTCCAGTGGTCCTGCTGGCCCACCGGACGGCCGCAGAGCCCGCGTTCGACGAGGAAGGCGGTCCGGGCGGCGGCGGAGGGGTCCAGCGGACCGCCGTACAGGCCCGAGACCGCGGTGACCAGCGCGACCAGGAAGGCGCCCGATCCGCCGAGTCCGCTGCCGGGCGCCACATCGGATTCGATGGTGAGGCGGATTCCCGTGGCCGGGCCCGAGCGGTTCACCGGGCTCAAGTGGCCCAGTGCGGCGCGGATCAGGGGATCGGCGAGCAGCTCCGGGTGCTCGGCCCGGGTCGTCCGGCCGAAGGCGCGGACGGTCACACCGGAGGGGATCCGTTCGGCGCGGACCCTGACGCGGGCGGTCAGGGCGACGGCGAGAAGTCTGCATCCATGGCGTTCGTAGTGTTCGGGCAGGTCCGAGCCGCCGCCGGCCAGGGAGAGCCGCAGGGGGGCCGTGATGTCGGTCATTTCTCCCCCGTTCGCAGGTGCCGCTCGTAGCGGTGCGCCGTCCCGATGTCCGCGGCCGGTGCGTCGGTCCAGAAGGCGCCGAGCTCTCCGCGGCGGGCGAGGGACCCGTAGAAAACGGATTCGGTGGTGCCGGGGTGGCGGGTGAGCAGATCGCGTTCCATCGCGAGGAGTCCGCGGTCGCAGGCGACCGCGCCCGGGGGCGGCGGATCCTTGGCGTAGGCGGTCACCCGCGCGCCGTCGAGGAGCACATTGGCCTCGGCGGGGGCGGGCGCCCGGCCCACCGCCATGACCATGGGCCGGCCGCTCGACCGCGCGGCGGCGGCGAAGGCGCGCACATCGATGGTGGGCACCACATCGCAGTAGGTCAGCAGATAGGAGCCGGGGAGTACCGGCCGGGCGTGGCGCAGCGCCCCGATCGGGCCGAGGGGTTCCGGCTCCACGCTGTGGGTCACCCGCAGGCCGAGGGCGGATCCGTCGCCGATCGCGTCCTGGAGCTGCTCGGCGCGGTGTCCGGAGCAGAGGACGGCCTCGGTGATTCCGGCGGCCCGGTAGCCGCGCAGGACGGTGACGAGAAAGGGCTCGCCGCCCACCGGGAGCAGGGCCTTCGCCAGCTTCCCGGTGTACTTCCCCATGCGCAGGCCGAGGCCGCCGGCGAGCACGACGAGCGGCGGGAGACCGGTGGAAAGGACCATGTCGGACGCTCACCCCCTCGTACCGTCGCGGGACGGGTCCGGCTCGTCGTGTGCCCGGCGGACCGCGGCCACCACCCGGGCGACCGCCGCCTCGTCCATCGCCGGGAAGACCGGCAGCGAGATCAGCGTGTCGGCGATCCGATCGGCGACCGGGAAGGTCTGCCCCGCCCGTACCGCGTGGTCGCGGTACCAGCTGAAGCGGTGCAGCGGCTCGAAGTGCACACTGGTTCCGACCCCGAGCGTGTGCAGCCTGCGGCGGAACGCCTCGCGCCGGACGGCCCCGGCGGCGCGCAGCCGGACCGGGAAGAGGTACCAGGAGCTCCGGTTGGCCGCGGTGTCCGGTGGCGGCAGCTCAAGGCGTTCGAGCCCGGCCAGTTCGCGGAGGTAGACCTCGGCGATCGCGGTCCTGCGGGCGTGCAGCCGGTCCGCTCCGGCGAGCTGGGCCCGTCCGAGCGCCGCCGCCAGGTCGGACATGTTGTATTTGAAGCCCGGCCGGTCCACGTCATAGGCGGCCGGGTGTCCCGGGCGGTAGCGGTTGACCGCGCCCCTGCTCAGGCCGTGCAGGCTCCATCGGCGTGCCTCGTCGGCGATCCGGGGGTCGTCGGTGCAGAGCATCCCCCCTTCGGCGGTGGTGATGGGTTTGGTGGCGAAGAAGGAGAAGGCCGAGGCGTCGCCCACCCGGCCGGCGGCATCGGCGCCGTCCCGCGCGGGCAGGGTGTGCGCGGCGTCCTCGATGAGGCGGAGACCGTGTGCGGCGCAGATCTCCCGCAGGGGGCCGAGGAGGGCCATCCGGCCGCCGTAGTGGACCGGCACGATCGCCCTCGTCCTGGTGGTGAGCAGGCTCTTCACCTGGTCGGGGTCGAGGGTGAGATGGTCGGGCACGACATCGGCGAGCACCGGGGTCGCCCCGGCGTGCACCACGGCCGCGGCGGTGGCGGTGAAGGTCATGGTGGGCACGATGACCTCGTCGCCCGGCCCGATTCCGTACGCCCGCAGCGCCACATGGAGCGCCGCGGTACAGGAGTTGAGGGCGACGGCGTGCGCGGTGCCGACATAGCCGGCGAACTCCTCCTCGAACGCGCGCGCCTCGATGCCCGTGGAGACCCAGCCGCTGCGGACGACGCGGAGCACCGCCTCTTCCTCGGCCCGGCCGAAGGAGGGTTCGGCGAAGGGAACGTAGGCGGTCACTCGTCCTTCACCCCGGCGTCGAGCTGGAATTCACGGACCGTGGCGCGGGAGTAGCGGTGGTCGAGCCAGCGGGCCAGCATCGGCGGGGGCACGGTCACCACGTCCGCGCCGGCGTTGAGGGCCCGGGTGATGTCGGCGGGTGCCCTGATGCTGCCGATCAGCAGCTGGGTCGGGAAGTGGTGCCGGCGCAGCAGGGCGGCGATGTCGGTGACGAGACATTCGGGGGAGCCGCCCTCGTCGCCCACCCGGCCCCAGAGCAGGCTGGCGTAGCGGGCGCCGGCCTTGGCCGCCGCGAGGGCCTGCCCGGTCGAGAGACAGGCCGTCGCGTTGACCGGTATGCCGGATGATCCGAGGGTGGTCATCACATCGAGGTTGGGCCGGCCCTCGGGTGAGATGACCGGGACCTTGATGACGATGTTCTCCGCGCGGGCGGCCAGCGTCCGGGCCTGTTCCACCATTTCGTCATGACAGCCGCCGCTGACCTGGACGGAGAGATCCCGGGGCCCGATCCGGCGGGCAAGGGCCCCGACGGCACTCGTCCAGTCCTCGATCCGCGACTTCTTGAGGAGGGTGGGGTTGGTGGTGACACCGTCGATGATTCCGTGCGGCAGCCACTCTTCCACTGCGGACAGATCGGGGGTGTCGAGGAAAATCTTCACGGCTTCACTCCGCTCTGAGGGTGTTGGGGGACGGCAGCGGCAGATCCGCCACCAGTACGGCCGGTGACCGGACCGCGCAGCCGCCCCAGCTGACCGGGACGGTTCGGGCGGGGCCGAGGCCGCCGGCGATGCCGAGGAGCAGGTGGGGAATCCGGACGGTGAAGCGGATGGAGGGCACGGTGGCGACCGCCCGGCCGGATTCGACGACGGTGGTGAAGTCCCGGGTGGCGGCGGTGAGGGTGCCGCCGGCCGCGTCCACGACGCTGACGTAGTGCACCCGCTCGACGCGCAGCAGGGGACCGGCAGGGTCCGGGGCCGGCGGTACGCCGATGACCAGATTGGCCGGGTACGCGGTCAGCCCCGGCACCTCGCGGGAGGCGTGTCCGGTCGGTGCCCGCCCCATGGCCCGCGCGCAGGCGCGGTCGAGGGCGCAGCCCACGATGACGCCGTCCTCCACCAGTGTCAGCGGGGCGGCGGGCGTGCCCTCGGTGTCCAGGGACCAGCCGCCCAGCGCGGCCGGGTCGTCGGTGACGGTGAGGCCGGGGCGGGCGACCCGGGTCCCCGCCCAGTCCCGGCGGACACGGGCGGTGTCCCCGGGGCCGTGCGCGGCCATCGCCACCGCGGCGAACTCCGCGATCAGTTCGGCGAAGGCCATCGGCTCGAAGAGCACCAGGGACGGCGGGGCCCCGGTGTACGGGGGAAGGTCCTCGGTCTCCGGTACGAGGCGGGCGGCGGCGGCCGCGTGCGCTGCGGGGTCGGCCCGGCCGTGCGGGAGTATTTCGGCCCGGGTGCGCGTGTGGCCGCCGGACGCCGAGGTGACCAGGACCGTGCGGCGGGAGAGCGAGCCGGTGCGTCCGCCGCCCGCCGGGCCGTCCGCGGTCGTGGTTCCGTGCACGTCCTCGATCCGGCCGTGGAGTCCCTGGCCGCCGGGGGCGGCGTCCCGCAGTGCGGAGAAGAGGGCGATCCGGTCCGCGCCGGCGTCCGGCGGTGCGCACGGTCCGGGGCCGGCCGCGCCGCCCTCGGTGTGATCGCGCTCCACATGGCTGGTGACGGCGGAGCGCGCGAATCTCAGGCTCCCCGTCCGGGTCCGCCGGCGGGCGCTCATGAGGGGCCCGCCAGCCGGCCGGCCGCGGCGTCGGTGAGTTCGGCGATGGTGACGGCGAAGTCGTAGTGCTCGCGGATTCTTCCGGCGGCTGCCCCGCGCATCCTGCGGCGCTCGTCCTGTCCGAGGGCCCGCAGCCGGCGGACGCCCCCGGCGACACCCGCCGCGGTGCGCTCGGTGATGATCCCGGCCGTGCCGCCGCCCACCACCTCGGGCAGATTGCCGGTGTCCGCGACGATCGCCAGGGCGCCGGACTCCCGGGCCGTCCACATCGCCTCCATCGGGGAGACCGCCCCCGGTTCGGCCTCCCCGAGGAAGGCCGCCGCGAGGGTACGGGGGGACTGGAGGAGCGCGGAGATGTCCGGGAACGCCAGACCGTCGAGGAGCACGGCGGGCACACCGAGCCGGCCGGCGAGCTCCCGCAGCCCCCGGTCCGGGAGCCGGGTGGCGATCACGGGGACGACACCGGAGAGATCCCGGGCCGCCTCGATGAGGAGGTGGTAGCCCTTGTCGAGTCCGGGGGCGCTGTTCCGTCCCCACATGACCAGGAGTTCGCCGTGCTCCGGCACTCCGAGGGCGGCGAGCCGGCGCTCGGTCTCGGCGCCGGACAGCACGGCGAACCGGGGGTCGCGAAGCGGGATCGCGCTGCGGTTGGGGAGCAGGGATTCCCGGGGGACGGCGTACACCCGGGCGTAGAGGTCGGCGGTGTACTCGGAGATGAAACCGAGGCTCACCCGGTCGCTTTGCCGGGCCCAGAAGGCGACATCGGCGTCCGCGGCGATCTCGGCGGGCGGGGGCACCCGGGCGGTGTCATGGGTGGCGAGTCCGAAGGTGTGCACATGGTGCACCTTCCGGGCGAGGTCGCCCGCCTGGCGCTGCACCATGCCGGGCAGGCGGGCGAAGGCACTGGTGCCGGAGACGGCGATGACGGCGTCATACCGTTCGGCGGTGTCCAGGACGAGTTGGGCGCCGGCGGCGGAGAGGGCGTGGAAGAACTCCTCGCCGCCCCATCCCTCCGAGCCGTCACTGTCGCTGATGAGCCGTACGGCCCGGCCGCCGCGAGCCGCGAGCCGGTCGCTCACCCGCTGCCGGCGCCCCTCGTCGTAGCCCGGCGCGCCCGGGTGGTAGCAGGGCTCGGCGAGCAGGAAATGGGCCGTCCAGCCCTGCTCGGCGAGGCGGTCGCGGAGGGCGTCCTGCTCGTCGAGGAGGTTCTCCACATAGCGGGCCACGCCGCCGGTGAAGACCTGGGCGCCCTCGATCATGAGCCAGACGAGGGCGAGGGTCCGCGACTGTCCCGCAGCCGCTTCCACGGTCCTCCTCATGGCCCCACCAGTACCTTCATCCGCCGGATCAGCTCCTGTCCGAGCGGGTCGCCGGTCATGGATTCCGGTGACAGCCGGGAACTGACTCCGGCGACGAATTGCTCTCTGTCCATCGTCAGTTCCGTCCGGCCGTCACGGACGATCAGCTCGTCCTCACCCAGCATTTCGGTGGAGATTCCGATGTCGCATTCCTCAATGGCATAGCGGGAGAAGGAGAAGCGCCAGCCGAGTCTTGCGGCAGCCGCCCCGGGCGGTACGGGAACACCGATGTCGTCGGAGTGCGTGGCGTATTCGGAGGCGATGTGCCACGCCTGAAGACCGACCGCGTACGGACCCCAGCTCGTGACGAGCGGTTCACCCGGATCCATACCGCTCCAGGCGCTCACCACATCGCGGTGCCTCTCGTCCCACTCGGCGAACACCTCGGCATGGGTGTGCTTTCCGCGCAGGGCCACCTGCCCGACGTTGTATTCCTCGTCGTCGGCCCATTCGCCGAGTGAATCGATGTCATCGCGCAGACATGCCTGGTTGTAGAGTTCGCCGCTCGCCAAATGAGCGACGACGTCATGGACATTCCATTCGGAGCATCTCGTGGGCCCGGTCCACTGGGCCGGACCGGCCTCCGCCAGCCAGGCGCGCAGCCGTGCGGCCTCCGCTTCGAGCGCCCTGATCCCGGAGCCCAGGCGGGCCAGGCCCGCTTGCTGTATCCCGTTGGCGTACATGCCCGCTCCCCTGTAGACGACGCACAAGAACCCGGGAGGACGCGCCGGCCGTCCTTTTCCCGCCACTCCCCCGGTGAACGCGTTCACCCGCCGGTTCCCAGTAATTCAAGGAGCCCGGCATCGATTCATGGAATCATTTTCCCGACGCATTGTCACCGAATGGAACGGCGAAGTTGAAAGATACCCGGAGCCTTACCGGATGACCATCTCCAAGAGCGTTCTCGACTATCCGAACGGGCGGAACTACCGTGGTTGGAGGAGGATTTCACCGCGTCTCGCCAGCGGGACAGACCCGCTTCCGCCGCCATGTACCGCGGCCGGTCCCCGGCAGGCGGGCGGGACATCGACAGCCAACAGACCACCGGACGGACTGAGGTTTCATGAAACCCGTTCTGCAAAGTCCCGAAATCATCGAACTCGAAGACACGGAACAGCGCCGGGGGTGGCAGGCTTTCACCCTCTCCGGCCTGCCGGACATGATCAGCTCGATGCATGTCTGCCACGCCCTGAACGCACTGGCCGGCACACCGCTGCTCGACCGGATCCGCAATGGCCCGCGCGCCGCGGCGGACGGGCTGCTCGAAGGGCTGGACGCCGGAATCGCCGAGGGTTTTCTGCGGTATCTGGTCAGCCGGGGGGTGCTGGAGCGGCAGGGCGGCGACTACCTGCTGACCCGGCTCGGCGAGGACCTCACCTCCGATGTGTCGCTGGCGCGGCTCGGTGTCTATGTGGGGGCGTACGGCCCCGTGACCACGAGGATCGGCGATCTGCTGACGGGCCGGGCCTCGTACGGCTCCGATGTGGCGCGCGACGGCGGCCGGCTCGGACTGCACTGCGCCACCCTCTTCTCCTTCTTCCACACCCCGGTCGTCGTCGAGGCGATGCGCGGCCGGGGCGCCCGGCGGATCCTGGACATCGGATGCGGGGGCGGGCAGCTCGTCGTGGACGCCTGTCTGCGCGATCCGGAGCTCACCGGCATCGGGCTCGACATCGATCCGGACGCGATCACCGTCGCCCGGGAACTGGCGCGCCGCCAAGGCGTCGCCGACCGGGTGGAGTTCGTGGTCGGCGACGCCTTCTCCCCCGCCGACTGGCCCGAGATCTGTTACGAGGCGGACGGGCTCTGTGTGATGAGCGCGCTGCACGAGCACTTCCGCCACGGCGAGCAGGCCGTGGTCGATCTGCTCAACGAGTACGCGGAGCTGTTTCCGCACCAGAGGATCCTGCTGGTCGGTGAGCCGGAGCTGCGATACGACGGGCGGGAGAACGACGATGACTTCTTCCTCGTCCATGTGCTGAGCGGGCAGGGGCTGCCCCGTGCCCGCGGTGAGTGGTTCTCCGTCTTCGAGAAGAGCTCGCTGGAGTGCCGCCGGGTCCACACCAGGCCGGGGGCGGGGCCCCGGATGTGCTTCTACGATCTGACCCCGCGGCCGGGGCGGTGAGCGGGGCGCCGGTGACGCGGGGCCGTACCGGAGCGCCGGCGCGGATCCGGGTGAGCCGCGCCGCGCGGCCGGCGGCGGTCCGGTGACCGCCGGGGAGGCGGCACGTACCGCTGTCCCGGCCGGCGTTCCCACCCGCGCCCGGTGCGCGCCGGGTTCACCGGGGATCCGGCGAACGCCGGCCGGGACGGGCCGCGGATGAGGCCGGCATGCGCCGGTGCGGCGGGCGGCGCGGTGCCGGGTGGGCCGTGCCGTCGCGCCGGCGGTGCTCAGCGGCGGCTTCGGCCGCTCCGGGCACGGGCCCGGTGGGCGGCCGGCGGCACGGCACTCCCCTGGCGCGGCCGGGGCGCCCGGCCGCGTACCGCCGACCACAGCATGGCCCACTCCTCCGCGGTGAGGTCCTTGGGCAGGGCGCGCGGGGAGACCCGGTGGGCCCTCAGCCAGGCGGTCAGTTCGGGGCCGCCGATGCGCCCGGTGCGGTGGAGGATCTCCCGCAGACCGTGGCCACGCCCGGTGAACACCTGCTTGACGAAGTCCTGGTACGCCCCGCGCTCCTCGACCAGGGGCCGCGTCCGGCGGCTGATGACCAGGATGCCGCCGTCGACCGAGGGAACCGGCCGGAAGGCGTGCCGCGGCACCCGCTGAAGCACCCGGAAATCGAACCACGGCCAGGAGGCCGCGGTGAGCAGTGAGCCGCCCCCGATACCCGCGCGGCGGCGGGCCACTTCCCACTGCACCACCAGCACGGCGGAATGCCATTTCGGAGTGGCGAGAATGCGGCGCAGTGCGGCCGTGGTGATGTGGAAGGGAATGTTGCCGACGATGGTGTGCGGCACCGGAGGGAACCGGTAGCGGAGGAGATCCTCGTTGACGACATCCACATTCTCCGCGACGCGTCCGGAGAGCCGCCGCGCCCGCCGGGGGTCGATCTCCACGGCATTGACAGCTCTCCCCAATTGACTGAGCGGAGCGGTCAGCGCGCCGTCCCCGGCACCGAGATCGACGATCGGTCCCTCGGTCCGCTCAACGGCTCGGCGTACCGTGTGAATGACCTGAGGATCAACCAAGAAATTCTGGCCGAGCTCTTGCCGGCCGCCATACCGATGGTCCATGAGTGCGCTCCATGAAGAAGTAATTCATCCGGCCGGTGACAGGCCGGCCGGCGTGCCGGTACGGGCGTGTCGGAATCCCGTCCGGCACGGTCTCGAAATCCGCCTGAACCGGCGCTCGCCGAGGAGAGGACGGGGCCGGGAGAGGCGTGATCCGCTTCTCCCGTGCCCCCGCCGGCTCCCTTTCAGCGGGCGCCGGGCGCGGTGCCGGCGCGGTCGGCCCGCGCGCCGCCGGGCGGCCCGGCGCAGATCTCGCCCCGGGCCACGGGGATCACCCGGCCGCCGGCCGAGGCGCGGGCCACCCGGCCCGCTTCCACGGTGACGGTGCAGGTGACCACGGCGCCGCGCGGGCCGCCCGCTCCCTGGGCGATGACGTACTCGTGGGTGCCGTCCACCTCGGGCAGCCGGCCGGCGGCGACCAGCCATTCACCGAGTCCGAGGGCGTTCGAGGCACAGGCCGGGTCCTCCGGCATGCCGTAACCGGGCGCGAAGACACGGGCGGTGGCAACCCTCGCCGCGGGGTCCCAGGAGAAGACCATGACATCGGGCAGACCGTGTTCGTCCATCAGCGCCAGGTCGGGCCGGGCGCCCTCCACCGCCCCCGGGCGGACCGGGAGATAGTGGAAGGCCGGCCCGAACCCCGCCGTGCGGACCGGCGCGTCGACCACCGCCGCCGGGGCGATCCCCGCCGCCGCCGTCAGCAGGGCGAGATCGGGTTCACGGGCCTCGACCGGGCCCGCCGCGGCGACGGTCCCGCCGCCCGGTCCCGCGGTGACCGGGGTGAGCCGGGATCCGCACTGCTGGACGACGGTGCCGGGCTCCACCAGGCCGAGCCGGACCATGGTCACCGCGGTGCCGAGTGCCGAGTGGCCGCCGAAGGGGGTCTCCCCGGCCGGGGTGAAGACCCGTACCCGGTAATCGGCGCCGGCGGCCTCGGGCGGGAGGACGAACACGGTCTCCGGGGTGCCGATCTCCGCGGCCAGGGTGTGCAGATACGCGGAGGGCAGGCCGTCCGCCTCGGGTACGACGGCCAGTCTGCTGCCCGAGAAGGGCTGGTCGGCGAACATGTTGACCATGTCGAACCGGACCATGGTCATGTCCTCTCCCCGGCGGCCGGCAGGGTCTCGGCGACGGCCTCCAGCACGGCGGGACTGCCCCGGTAGGGAAAGTCCGGGCGGGGCCAGTGGACGATGAAATCGGTGATCCCCGCGTCCCCGAAGGCGCCGGCGGCCTCATGGAAGGAGTCGGCGGAGTCGAGCACACCGCCGATGGAGGGGGCCGCGACCAGCATCCGGCGCACTGCGGCCGGATCCCGGCCGGCCTCGTCACAGGCGCGTTCCAGGGCCGCCACCTGACTCTTGACGAGGGGTAGGGACGCGGCCCAGGGCGCTTCGTCGAATCGACCCGGCGCCCCCATGGTCACCCAGTTGTCGGCGAACCGGGCGGCGAGCCGCACACCGCGCGGACCGGCCGCCGCGACACAGAGCGGGACCCGGGGGGTCTGTACGCAGCCCGGCCACAGCACGGTGTCATGACATCGGTAGTAGTCGCCGTCGAAGGTGATCGGCTCCTGGCGCAGCACCGCGTCGGTCACCTCGACGAACTCCGCGTACCGGTCGGCCCACTGGGAGGGTGTCAGCTCCTCGTCCCGCAGCACATCGCGGTCGGGGCCGCCGGATCCGACTCCGCACAGAACCCGGCCGTTCGAGAGGGAGTCGATGGTCATGATTTCCTTGGCGAACACGACCGGGTCCCGCAGCCGGATGTTGGCGACCAGTGTGCCGAGGCCGATCCGGGAGGTGACCGTGGCGGCGGCGGCGAGGGTCGGCACGGCACCGAACCAGGGCCGGTCGCCCAGCCACCGCCAGGCGAGATGGTCATAGGTCCAGGCGTGGTCGAAGCCGAGCGCTTCGACGCGCCGCCACAGCTCTCTCGCCCGGGGCCAGTTGTGCTCGGGCAGGATCGCCACGCCGTAGCGCATGGGCTTCTCCACTCTGCTCACGGGTTGAAGGGGGATGACGGGGCCGGCGTGTCCCGGGGCCTCCCCGCGGGGGTGTGCGCACCGGCGCGCCCGCCGGCCCCGGTCCGATTCGGGGGGCGGCTCACCGGGGCGGGGTCAGACCTCCACACCGGTGTCCGCGTGGTGTGCCGTCAGTGCCAGGGACGCCGCGGAATCGAGCCGGGCACAGATCCACTCCTCCAGCGTGCTCCCGGACCGTTCGGCCGCGATCCGCCAGCGCTCCACGCGTTCCGCCGCGGGGGCGATACGCGGGAGCACACCCGTCTCCCGGCTCACGGCGGTCTTCTTCTGCCGTCCGCCGCGGACATTGCGCCGCAGTTCGTTGCGCGACCAGTCGTGCTGTTCCGCCCGGTCGAGCCAGTAGTCCTGCTGTCCCGGCGGGAGTGCGGCCACTTCGGCGTGGTGCTGGAAGCTGAGCGCCTCTCGTCTGCGGGAGAGGTCGAAGCGCCGCGCCACCCAGGCATAGTTGCGGATGGTCTGGTAGTCGAGCCCGGCGGCCTCGACCGCCCTGCGGTAGCGGTCGGTGTACCGCGACTGGCCGTAGATGATCCAGTCGCCGAGACACCACGCCGACGAGTCGACGACCCGGGCGATGTGCCGTCCGGCCTGCTCCCAGGTGTCGTAATTCACCGCGGCCGGAATGCTCAGGCCGACCCGGGTGACGAATACTCCGTCCCGCAGCTTCCGGCCCCGGTTCCGGGCGGCCCTCGGATCACAGTTCTCGACCGCTCCGGCGGCGGACCCGGTCACACATTGTCCATTCTTCCCTGTCACGCTTTCCCTCTCGATCATCGAGTAAGGTGCGGAAATTTTCGATCCGTACACACACTTCACCTTCGGTGCACATTCCCCTCACCACTCCGGAGGGCGTGAACACCCGGGGCACCGGGTCGGTTTTCTCGGGAATGGTTCAGAGCAACCCATATCGCTTCGCAAATCGATTCGACAATGGGCTGAGCACCCCGCACACATGCGCACTGATCTGCCGCCAATCGGAGCTGATCCGCCACCGAACGGCCTGTGCTCAAATCCACGGATAATTAGCGTAGATCACCCTGGAAAACGCTGGCAAGGTAAAACCAATCCTGCCGTATAGCGCATTAGAGAAGAGTTTCCGTTCATTATGCAAATATATGGAAAACGTCTCGTTGTGTCCAGGTTTGAGTTCACTGACATGTGATTGCCGTGCAGAGCTTTCGATTCTCATGTTTCTCCGGCCTACCGCCGGGTACACTCCGGCCGCCCATGATCGAATGCGCTCCCTGATCCCGAAATCGGATGCCCCGGACGGACGAACTGACCGGATAGCATCGGGACCCGCCCGAAATCATTCGATTCCTCGGTGATAAGGCTCTGCGTCGAACGTCGAACGTCGAACGTCGAACGTCGAACGGCGTACAGCGGACAGCTCGGCCGGGCTCGGCGGGGCTCACACGGGCTCCGGCGCTTCGAGGAGATCGCGCACCTCGTCGGCGGTGGACTCCCGCAGGTCCTCCCCCAGGAGCAGCCAGCGGGTGATGCCGACCGACTCCAGGAAGAGAAGGTCATGACTGGCGATCAGCAGCGCGCCCTCGTAGGCCTCCAGCGCGGTGGTCAGCTGCCGCACACTGGCGATGTCGAGATTGTTGGTCGGCTCGTCCAGCATCAGCAGCTGGGGGGCCGGAGCCGCGAGCATCATCGCGGCCAGCGCGGCCCGGAAGCGTTCCCCGCCGGAGAGAGTGCCTGCCGACTGGTCCGCGCGGGCTCCCTTGAAAAGGAAGCGGGCGAGCTGGGCGCGGATGTGGTTCTCCGTGACCCCGGGCGCCAGCCGGGCCACATTGGCCGCGACGCTCAGCCCGTCGTCCAGCACATCCAGGCGCTGCGGCAGAAACCGCAGGGGGACATGTGTCCTCGCCTCGCCGGAGAGCGGCGCGAGTTCCCCGGTGAGGGTGCGGAGCAGGGTGGTCTTGCCCGCGCCGTTCCGGCCGACCAGGGCGATCCGCTCGGGTCCGTGGACCCGGAGGCTGCCCTCGGCCAGCCTGCCGTACCGGGGCCTGAGCTCGTCGAGGGTGAGAACGGTGCGCCCGGCGGGCACGGCGGTGTGGGGCAGGCTCACCCGGATCTCCGCGTCGTCGCGGATCGCGCTCTCCGCCTCCTCCCGCCGTTCGCGGGCCTCGTGGAGCCGGTCCTCGTGGAGACCCCGGAGCCTGCCCGCCGATTCCTGTGCGGACCTCTTCTTCTCACCGGCGACGATCCGCGGGGCTCGCCGCTGGGCGTCGAGCTTCTTGCTCTGCTTCTGGCGGCGGGCCAGCTTGACCCGCGCCTCCTCCAGTTCGCGCTTCTGCCTGCGCACATCCGCCTCGGCGGCGCGCAGGGTCCGGCCGGCGGCCTCCTGCTCCGTGGCGAGGTCCTCCGTATAGGCGGACCAGCCACCGCCGTACCAGCTCACGGATCCGGAGCGCAGTTCGGCGATGCGGTCCACGCGTTCCAGCAGTTCACGATCGTGGCTGACGACGACCAGCACTCCGGAGCGCCAGGAGTCGACGGCCTCGTACAGCCTGCGGCGGGCGAAGCGGTCCAGGTTGTTGGTGGGCTCGTCCAGCAGCAGTACATCGGGGCGCTCCAGCAGCAGCGCGGCGAGGCGCAGCAGCACGGTCTCGCCGCCGGACAGCTGGCCCACCGTACGGTCCAGTCCGATTCCGCCGAGTCCGAGTGAGCCGAGGGTGGCCAGCGCCCGCTCCTCGACATCCCAGTCGTCGCCGACGGTGTCGAAGTGCTCCTCGCTCACGTCCCCGGCCTCGATGGCGCGCACGGCACGGCGGCGCTCGGCGATCCCCAGGGCGTCGTCGACGCGGAGTGTGGTGTCCAGGGTGATGTTCTGCGGCAGATGGGCGAGGCTGCCGCTGACGGTCACCGACCCCCGGGTGGGACGCAGTGAGCCGGACAGCAGGCGCAGCAGGGTGGATTTCCCGGTGCCATTGGTACCGACGAGGCCGGTGCGGCCCCGGCCGATGGTGAGGGAGAGTCCGTCGAAGACGGAGGTGTCGTCCGGCCACTGGAAGGACAGCGCGGAGCAGGTGAGGGCGGCGGTGGGCGCGGTGGGTGTCGCCATGATGTTTTCTCGCAGTCGCAGGCGCGGCGGATGGGGGGCTTCGTGAGCGAGCACCACACGGCGACCGGGAGAGAGAAGAACGGGATGGTCCGGCGGTCCGATGGACCGGGGACGGATCTCATGCACCGAGGTCGCAACTGCGCTGAGCCATGGGCGGCGTGAAGAGCCGCTGACACATGACTGGCGTACGGCGAAGGGCCGTACGGCGCGGTGATCGCAGACCTCAGATACGCAACGTCCACCTCAATCGGAGACAACAGGACCGGATGACCATAACGACGCGGTGGGCGAAAGGCAAACGCTTTCGATGGCTTCGGTGGCCGGAACTGAACGAAAACAAGGGGATGTTGAGGTCCGGAACACGAATGGGCGCGATCCGGACCGGCCGGATCGCGCCCATCGGCGTGGAGAGGCGGTGCCGTGGGGGCGGGGTGGTGCGGGCGGTGCGCGCCGCACCGCCCCGCCGGTCTGTGGCGGACCCGCTACGGCTTCGGGGCCGCGTGCGGGTCGCAGGTCACATTGGCGCTGTCCAGAGTGCCGTCGAGGAGGTAGGCGTCCACCCGCTGATTGACACAGGGGTTGGTCAGCCCGGTCACACCGTGCGAGCCGGCGTCCTTCTCCAGGATCAGGCGCGAGCCCTTGAACCGCTTCTGGAGCTCATGGGCGCCGCCGACCGGGGTGGCCGCGTCGCGGGCGGCCTGCACGATCAGCACGCCCGGCAGACCCTTGCCGGTCTTCACGTTGACCGGGGTGTGCTGCTTGCCGGGCCAGGTGGCACAGGGAAGGTTCATCCAGGCATTCGCCCAGGTCATGAAGGGGTAGTCACGGTGGAGCCGGGTGTTGTCCCGGTCCCAGCGCTGCCACTTGGTGGGCCACTTGGCATCCGCGCACTCCACGGCCGTGTAGACGGCGTTGCTGTTCTCGGAGCGGATGTTGCCGGCCGTGTCGGAGAGGTCCGGGGAGGCGGCGTCGATGAGCGGCTGGGTGTCACCGGCCGCGTACTTGCTCCAGATCCGGGCGGTGGGCGCCCAGGCGGAGTCGTAGTAGGGCGCGCCCTGGAAGAAGCTGATCAGCTCCGCCGGGCCGACGACCCCGCCGAGCGGCGACTCCTTGGCGGCGGCACGGAGCTTCAGCCACTGTGCCTCGACCTTGTCCCGGGTGTCACCGAGGCGGTAGACGGCGTCGTTCTTGGCGATCCAGGTGGTCCAGTCCTCCCAGCGCATCTGGAAGGCGACGTCCTGGTCGAGGTTGGCCTCGTACCAGATCTTCTGCTTGGACGGGTTGACCACGCTGTCCATGACCATCCGGCGGACATGGCCCGGGAAGAGGGTCCCGTACACGGCTCCCAGGTAGGTGCCGTAGGAGACACCGATGAAGTTGAGCTTCTTCTCGCCGAGGGCGGCCCGGATCACATCGAGGTCGCGTGCGGTGTTCGGAGTGGTCATGTGCGGCAGCATCCAGCCGCTGCGCTCGGCGCAGCCGGCCGCGTACTCGGCGGCGAGCTTGCGCTGGGCGAGCTTGTCGGCCTCGCTGTCGGGGACCGGGTCGGCCTTGGGGGCCTTGACGAACTCCTGCGGGTCGACACAGGAGATCGGGGTGGAGCGGCCGACACCGCGCGGGTCGAAGCCCACGAAGTCGTACGCCTTGGCCGTCTTCGCCCAGAGGGGGTTCTTGCTGGTGACCCGGACCGGGAAGCGCAGACCCGAGCCGCCGGGGCCGCCGGGGTTGTAGAGGAGAGCGCCCTGGCGCTCCTCCTTGGTGCCGGTGTTGCCGATCCGGTCCACGGCGACGGTGATCTGCCGGCCGTCCGGGTGCGCGTAGTCCAGCGGCACGGTGACCGTGCCGCACTGGATGGGCTTGGGCAGCGACCAGTCGGCGGGACAGTCGGCCCAGGCGATGCCCTTCGCGGCGGCCCGCTCCGCGGCGATCCGCACCCCGCGCTCCTCGGACCAGCTGCTCTGACCGGTCTGTACGGAACTGCCGCGCCCTGCGTCGGCACTGGCGGACGGCGCCGCCACCGCGCCCGCGATGAGTGTGCCCGCTATCAGAGTGCCGGCCGAACCGAGCACCGCTGTGCGTTTCACGGAGTACCCCTCTTCCTCGCTGTCCCGCCGGGATCTTCACCGTCCCGCCGAGTTCTCGGGTGATCCTTGCGCCCAGGGGGCCATCGGCAACAGATCGAACGAATGTTTCTTTACCGAACCGATAGCCGGAGCGTGAAGTACCGCTGAGCGGTGCATACCCGGGAGGGGGTGGACATGAGCACAACCAGCCATCCCCTTTCGGCCAGGTTCGCCCACCGGCGGGCGGACGCGGACCGCGGCGGGCGAACACCGGCCCGGGAGGGAGCGGTTGCCGCGCGGTCCGGCGCGGGCGGCGCGGCGCGGGGTGGCCGGATGCCCGCACGGGGTGGCCGGATGCCCGCGCGGTCCGGCGGCGCGCTCCGGCGGAACGGCTCGGGCGGGATCGCCCCGGCGCGGCTCCGGTGCTCATCCGCCGGGGAACGCCGGCCGGAGTCCGCTGCCGTGCTCCCCCGGCGCGCGGCACCGGCCCGCGCTTCGGGAGGACGGCCGCCTCCGGACCCCGTGAGGCCGTGCCCGGGGGTGATATCACCGGCCTCGGAGCAGATGTGATCGATCCGACAGAGGGGTGTGAAGGACCGTTCCGGCACCCCGTCGGCCCATCCGCACCCGGCCCGGACGGCGTCGGCACCGCCGGCGGCACCGCACCCGGGACCCCCGCCGCGCAAGTCCGCGCCCACCTCGGGGGATCCGCCCTCCCGAGCCGGGCCGCCTCCGCCGCCCCGCGGCCGGCCGAGAGGCCCGGCCGGCGCCCGGCGGGTCGCCGCACCCCCTCGCAGGGCATTCCGGCGGTTCGGGCCAGGGCCTGTCAACCGCCGTTCGAGTACCAGGAAAGCTAGTCCGTTTGATGTACGCACCACCAGGCTGGCGACTACGGTCGAGTTGCGCATCATGATGTTCGATCTTCCGGAGAGCCGTATTCCGGTGCTGGTACGGGCATGGTCAGGTGTCGATGGCCGGACTCCGTGAGGGGCATGTCCACCTGAACAGAGCAATGGTGTTAAAACTCACATATCGCCGTTTCAGCTCGGAAATCCGGCACGTCGTGGGTCAAGATCCCTGGGACGACAAGCCCCCGTCACCTCGGCGGGGCGGTCCGGGCGGACGCCGAATCCTGCCGCCGCTCCGGATGACTGGTCGACAGAAGTGCTTCGGCAGGAGTGGAGGACCCAAGCAGTACGGGGCATGCCGGAAGGTCCGGAAGTCCCTCGGGGTGAAGCCGCGTCATGCGGCCGGGCACCTTCGTCCGCCCGAACCCGACAGGTCATCCTTCACAGGCGGCTGACGAAGGGTCGCGCATGAGTGCGCAGAACACCGTCCCGTTTCTGATGAGCCGGGCGGGGGCCGTATCGGCCCTCACCCTTGCCGCCCTCGGTGGATCGTTCCTTGTGCCGGGCGGCACGTCCGAGGCCCACGCCGCGTCGTCCCACGCGGGCAAGGCGCTGAAGGTGGCGGCGTCGAAGAAGGGTTCGCCGTACAAGTACGGCGCCGCAGGGCCCTCCCGCTTCGACTGCTCCGGGTTGACGCTGTACGCCTTCAAGAAGGCGGGCAAGAAGCTCCCGCGTACCGCACAGCAGCAGTTCAACAAGACCAATCGCGTCTCCAAGTCCTCGCGCAAGGCTGGAGACCTGGTCTTCTTCCACTCCGGTGGTTCCGTCTACCACGTCGGGATCTACGCCGGGAAGGGGAAGGTCTGGCACTCGCCCAAGCGGGGCTCCTGGGTGAAGCTGGACAAGATCTGGACCAAGAGCGTCAAGTACGGCCGGGTCCGGTGACGGCCGGCCACTGAATCCGATGGGCGCGTACGAGCCAGGTCCGGCGCCGGACCGGCTCGCCGCACGCCGGCGCACGGGGAGAACACCGCCCCGCCGGCCGTGAGCGCGGTCCCCACCGCTCACGGACCGGTCGCCGGGAGTTCCGAACCATTCAGTACCGCCAGTACCGCTCGAATCACCGGTGAGCATCCCTGAACCACCGGTGAGCCGGCTCCGCCCCGCCATGAGCGGGCACCCGAGCCGTCACCACCGCCCGTGCCCGCCGCCGGATGAGCCCCGGCGGCCGGCGCGGGAGGTGCCGCGCGCGGCCATGCGCACGGCGCCGGCCGGGTCATGGGCCCGCCCTCACCGGCGCGGGCCCTTTCCTCCGTGTACCGGACCGTCCGGGAGCCTGTCGCCTGTTGTCCCGGGGCGGTCCCGGATTCCGTGCCCCCGGCCGTCTCAGCGATCGTGCGGGGCGGCCCACGGCAGCACGATCCAGACGGTCTTGCCGCCCTCCGGGGTGGGCGAGACCGAGAGCCTGCCGCCGTACTCGGCGGTGAGGCTCCGTACGATCGCCACCCCGCGGCCGTTGTCCTGGCGCACCGCGGCGGGCAGCCGCTGAGGCCATCGCGGATGGCTGTCGGTCACCCCGATGCGCAGCTCGTCGTCCCGCTCCAGGGTCAGTTCGACGGTGAAGGTCGGCGACTGGCCGAAAGTGTGCTGCACCGCATTGGTGGTCAGCTCCGAAATGATCAGCCGGATCGTGTCAACGGCTTCGCTCCCGTCCGGCAGACCCCACTCGCGAATCACATCGGTGACGAATCTCCGTGCCGCGGAGACCGAGGCGGGATCGCTCGGCAGAGTGACGGAGGCTTCCTGAAGGTCTGCCATGGCGACGCCAACCCTTTCCCACCGCGGCCGGGCTCCGAACTCGAAGCGGGGAATTACGCGGACGGCCACGGCTTTCGCTGAGCGCCAGACTGCCACTCCATGCCCCGCCACAGGTGGCGATCCACCAAGATGTGCATATATCTGTCGCTCAAAGCGGTGAACTCTACGACGTGAGACCGTTTTTGGGCACACAAGCGCATTTTGATCGCGGGCAGACCGAACAGACGAGATGACGGAAGGGAGCCCCATGCGTCATCACGGCCCCGAGGTGCGCCGCCGCAGACTGGGCGGGGAACTCCGCCGGCTGCGCCTGGCCGCACGGCTCACCAGTCGCGGCGCGGCGGAGCTGGCGGGCTGGCACCAGTCGAAAGTCAGCCGGATCGAGACGGGGCACAGCGGTGTGCGCGCCGCCGATGTGCGGCTGCTGCTCGATCTGTACGACGTCACCGATCCGGGCCTCCGCGCGCTGCTGGAGGCCCTGGCGGGTGCCGCCGACACCACGGGCGGCGGCTGGTGGCATGCCTATCGCGGGCTGCTCCCGCCCGAGTACCGCGATTTCATCGGCCTGGAGGCACAGGCGAGCGCCGCGCGCACACTGGAGACCTCGGTGGTGCCGGGACTGCTCCAGACGCCGGAGTACGCCCGCGCGGTGACCCTGGCGACCCTGGAGGATCTGCCCGCGGAGACCGTCCGCGCGCTGGTGGAGGTGCGGATCGCCCGGCAGCGGGTGCTGAGCCGGCCGGGGAATCCGCTCCGGCTGAGTGTGATCCTGGACGAGGCGGTGCTGCGGCGCGAGGTCGGCGGCCCCCGGGTGATGCGGGAGCAGCTGCGGGCGCTGACGGTGGCGGCGGACCTTCCGCGGGTACGGATTCAAGTCATGCCGTTTTCCGCGGGTGGCTATGCGGGACTCGCCGGACCTTTCGTTATCTTCTCTTTCTCGAAGACTTCCGATCTGGATGTGGTCGTTCTCGACCACCTCACGAGTAGCCTCCACCGCGAACGGGCAGGTGATCTCGCGGTGTACGCCGCGGCCTTCACCAGGATGCGGGCACGGGCGCTGTCACCGGCCGAATCCTTGGATCTCATCGCCGGACTCGTGGACGGCGGTTAGGGAGGTTCCATGTCCGACGACCGTCTGTTCCCCTTCCCCTCGCACCAGCGCGCGCGGTGGCGGCGGAGCAGTCACAGCGCCGCGATGAACAACTGTGTCGAGGCGGCCCGGCTGGCCGACTCGACCCTCGCCGTACGGGACTCCAAGGACGTGTCCCGCCGGGCGCTGCGCTTCTCGGCGCCCGCGTGGGACCGGTTCCTGAGCGCGGTGGAGCGGGAGGGTACGGGCTGATCCCCCGGCCGGCGCGGAGGTCGGGTGGCTGTGTGCCGGGTGTCGGCCGACCACGCCGGGTGGCTGTGTGCCGGGTGTCGGCCGACCACGCCGGGCGCCGGGTGGCTGGGTGCCTGTGTGCCGGGTGTCAGCCGATCGCGCCGGGCGGCGCGGTCGCCCTGACCGTCTCGATCGCGCGGGCGATCTCCGAGCCGGTCAGATCGGCGCGGGCGGTGAGCCGGAGCCGTGAGATGCCGTCCGGTACCGACGGTGGCCGGAAACAGCCGACGCCCAGCCCGGCGGCACGGCAGTCGGCGGCCCAGACCAGGGCCTCCCCCGCCGACGGGGCCCGGACGGAGACCACCGCGGCGTCCGGCCGGGCGGCCGTCAGCCCGGCCGCGGTCAGACCGCCGTGCAGCGCCGCGGCGGCGGTGCGGACCCGCGCGGCGAGCGCGGGTTCGCGTTCCAGCAGCCGCAGGGCGGCCAGCGCGGCACCCGCGGCGGCCGGGGCGAGTCCCGTGTCGAAGATGAAGGTGCGGGCGGTGTTCACGAGATGGGTGATCACCCGGGCCGGTCCCAGCACCGCCCCGCCCTGGCTGCCCAGGGCCTTGGAGAGGGTGAGGGTCGCGATCACCCCGGGCCGGCCGGCGATACCGGCGGCGTTCGTCGCGCCCCGGCCGCCGGCGCCGAGGACACCCAGCCCGTGGGCGTCGTCCACCAGCAGCGCGGCGCCGTGGTCCCGGCAGATCTCCGCCAGCTCGGGCAGGGGTGCCGCGTCGCCGTCCACCGAGAAGACCGCGTCGGTGACGGTGAGCGCGCGCCGCCCCGGGTGGGCGCCGAGGGTCTTGCGGACCGCCTCGGTGTCGGTGTGCGGCACGATCTCGGTCTCGGCGCGCGAGAGCCGGCAGCCGTCCACGATGGAGGCGTGGTTGGCGGCGTCGGAGACGATCAGGGAGTCGCGTCCGGTCAGCGCGGTGAGCGCGGCGAGGTTGGCCGCGTAGCCGGAGGAGAGGACGAGCGCCGCCTCGAAGCCGCAGAAGCCGGCGAGCGCGGCTTCGAGTTCGGCGTGGAGCGCGGTGCTGCCGGTGACCAGCCGGGAGCCGGTGGCCCCCGCTCCCCAGCGCCGGGCGGCGGCCGCGGCGGCGGCGGTGATCTCCGGGTGGCGGGTGAGGCCGAGGTAGTCGTTCCCGGCGAGGTCGAGCAGGCCGGAGTCGGCGGGCCGGGGCCTGAGCGTGCGCACCAGACCGGCGCGGTCCCGGCGGGCGGCCTCGTCGTCGATCCAGCCGAAGGGGTCCTGGGGCATGGTCCTTCGGTCCTCCGGTGCGTCCGTCGGGGGTGATCGGGGGCCTGTTCCGCCGATGAGCTCGCCGGCCGTTTTGTAGGCAGCTCACAGACCATAACCGCGGCGGCTCCCCTGGCGAATGTGGTCATACGCACACCGTGGAGAGCCGTCTGTTGTGGGGTTCCGCCTTTCGCGGGGCGTGCGCGGTAGGCCAGGATCGGCGCCATGGACCTGCTGAACACGCTGGTGGAGAAAGGGCTGCGGCGCGAGCTGCCGACCCGTGAAGAGGCGCTCGCCGTGCTGGCGACCTCCGACGACGAGCTGCTCGATGTGGTGGCGGCGGCGGGGAGGGTACGCCGTCAGTGGTTCGGGCGGCGGGTGAAACTCAACTATCTCGTCAATCTGAAGTCGGGGCTCTGCCCGGAGGACTGCTCCTACTGCTCCCAGCGGCTCGGGTCGAAGGCGGAGATCCTCAAGTACACCTGGCTGAAGCCGGACGACGCCTCCCGGGCGGCCGCCGCGGGGGTGGCTGGCGGGGCGAAGCGGGTCTGTCTGGTGGCCAGTGGCCGGGGGCCGACCGACCGTGATGTGGACCGGGTCTCGCAGACCATCGAGGCCATCAAGGAGCAGAACGAGGGGGTGGAGGTCTGCGCCTGTCTGGGGCTGCTCTCGGAGGGCCAGGCGCAGCGGCTGCGGGACGCCGGGGCGGACGCGTACAACCACAACCTCAATACCTCCGAGGGGACATACGGCGACATCACCACCACCCATACCTATGCGGACCGGGTGGAAACGGTCCAGCAGGCCCAGGCGGCCGGGCTCTCGGCCTGTTCGGGGCTGATCGCGGGCATGGGCGAGAAGGACGAGGACCTGGTCGATGTGGTCTTCGCGCTGCGCGGGCTGGACCCGGACTCGGTGCCGGTGAATTTCCTGATCCCCTTCGAGGGCACTCCGCTGGCCAAGGAGTGGAACCTCACCCCGCAGCGCTGTCTGCGGGTGCTGGCGATGGTGCGGTTCGTCTGCCCGGATGTGGAGGTGCGGCTGGCGGGCGGGCGCGAGGTGCATCTGCGGTCGATGCAGCCGCTGGCACTCCACCTGGTGAACTCCATCTTCCTCGGGGACTATCTGACCAGTGAGGGCCAGGCGGGCCAGGCGGATCTGGACATGATCGCGGACGCGGGCTTCGAGGTGGAGGGCGCGGGCACGACAACACTGCCCGAGCACCGCGCGGGCGGCTGCGGTTCGGTCTGCGGCGGCGCGAGCCCGGCCGGTGAGGCGGGCGGCTGCGCGACGGAGCCGGCCGCCGGGGCCGCGTCCGATGCCGGGGCCGGTCCGGGCACCGGCGCCCCGGAAGCCTCCGTGCCCGGTGCGCGGACCGATCTGGTGACGGTGCGCCGGCGCGGCGCGGGCACGGATATCGCGCCCAATGCCTGAGCCGCTCTCCCCGGCCGAGCTGATCGCGCTGGACCGGGCCCATGTCTGGCATCCGTACGGCCCGATGCCCGGCCGGGCCGATCCGCTGGTGGTGGAATCGGCCTCCGGCGTACGGCTCCGGACGGCCGGACCCGTGCACGGCCGGCGGGAGCTGATCGACGGCATGTCGTCCTGGTGGTCGGCGATCCACGGCTACAACCACCCGGTGCTCAATGAGGCGGTCCGCGGCCAGCTCGACCGGATGAGCCATGTGATGTTCGGGGGGCTGACCCATGAGCCCGCCGTCCGGCTGGCGGCCACTCTGGTGGAGATCACCCCCGCGCCGCTGCGGCATGTCTTCCTCAGCGACTCGGGCTCGGTCTCGGTCGAGGTGGCGGTCAAGATGTGCCTCCAGTACTGGCGTTCCCTCGGGCGGCCGGCCAAACAGCGGCTGCTGACCTGGCGCGGCGGCTATCACGGGGACACCTGGCAGCCGATGGCGGTGTGCGATCCGGACGGCGGGATGCATCAGCTCTGGTCGGGGGTGCTGCCGCGGCAGATCTTCGCGGACGCGCCGCCGGCCGGTTTCGAGGAGCCGTACGCGGATCATCTGCGGGAGCTGATCGGCCGGCATGCGCGGGAGCTGGCGGCGGTGATCGTGGAGCCGGTGGTGCAGGGCGCCGGCGGCATGCGCTTCCACTCCCCCGGGTATCTGCGGGTGCTGCGGGAAGCCTGTGACGAGCACGGTGTGCTGCTGGTGTTCGACGAGATCGCGACGGGCTTCGGGCGCACCGGCACACTCTTCGCCTCGGAACACGCCGGGGTCTCCCCCGATGTCCTCTGTCTGGGCAAGGCGCTGACCGGCGGCTATCTGACGATGGCCGCCACCCTCTGCACCTCCGGGGTGGCGGACGGCATCTCCCGGGGCGAGGTCCCGGTGCTGGCGCACGGGCCGACCTTCATGGGCAATCCGCTGGCCGCCGCCGCGGCGAACGCCTCGATCGGGCTGCTGCTCGGGCAGGACTGGGCCCGCGAGATCAAACGCCTGGAGTCGGGCCTGCGCACGGGGCTCGCGGCGGCCGAGGGGATACCGGGGGTCGCCGATGTACGGGTGCTGGGCGGCATCGGGGTGGTGCAGCTGGACCACCGGGTCGATGTGGCGGCGGCCACGGAGGCGGCGGTGCGGGCCGGGGTGTGGCTGCGGCCGTTCCGGGATCTCGTCTATGTGATGCCGCCCTATGTGATGGAGGACGAGGATCTGGCGCGGGTGTGCGAGGGGGTGTGCGCGGCGGCGCGCGCGGGCTGAGTTCCGCCCGTCCGCCCGCGCGGCGGAACGCGGCACACGGAAGCAGGGCACAAAGGAGGGGACAGGCTCCCCGGTCACCGTCGAAAGGCAGCAGCGCACCATGTCCGTCATCGTCGTCTCCGGCACCGGTACCGAGATCGGCAAGACCATCGTCACCGCGGGGCTGGCCGCCCTCGCCCGCGCCGCCGGGCGGCGGGTCGCCGTGCTCAAGCCGGCGCAGACCGGGGTCGGCGCCGGTGCGGACGGTGATCTGGCGGAGGTGGCCCGGCTCGGCGGCGAGGTGTACGGACGGGAACTGGCCCGTTTCCCCGAACCGCTCGCGCCCGCCACGGCGGCCCGGCGGGCCGGGGCCGCCGGAGTGCGGCCCGAGGCCATCGCCGGCGCCGCCCGGGAGCTGGCCGGGGAGTACGACCTGGTGCTGGTGGAGGGTGCGGGCGGGCTGCTGGTCCGCTTCGACGAGGCCGGCGGCACCCTCGCCGACGCGGCCCGGCTGCTCGGCGCGCCGGTGCTCGTGGTCGCCCCGGCCGGTCTCGGCACCCTCAACTCCGCCGCGCTCACCGGTGAGGCCCTGCGGGCGCGCGGGCTGGAGCAGCTCGGGGTGGTCGTCGGGAGCTGGCCGGCCGAGCCCGATCTGGCCGCCCGGTGCAATACGGCCGATCTGCCCGGGGCGGCGGGCGCGCCGCTGCTCGGCGCCGTGCCCGAGGGCGCCGGGCGGCTGGCCCCGGCGGACTTCCGCGATCGTGCGCCGGGGTGGTTCGCTCCCCCGCTGGGCGGGGTGTGGGACGCCGGGGCGTTCACCGCGGCCGCGCTCGGGGCGGATTCCTCCGTACGCTGACCGGATGCGCGCACGGATCGACGAGATCGTCTTCGACTGCCACGACCCCGCTCCGCTGGCCCGGTTCTGGGCCGGAATCCTGGGGGGCGACCCGGTCGACCGGGGCCCCGGATGGTCGTATGTGGACCCGCCGGAGGGGATCCGGATCGCCTTTCAGCGCGTTCCCGAGGGGAAGACCGCCAAGAACCGGGTCCATCTCGATCTGGACGCGGGCGACCTCGTGGCGGCGGCGGACGCGGCCGTCCTCCTCGGTGCCGTACGGCAGGGCGGGGTGGTCGCCGATGAGCAGGGGCGGTTCCAGGTGCTGCTGGACCCGGAGGGGAACGAGTTCTGCTTCGTCTCCCCCGGGGACGGAGCCCCGGCGGGCTGAGAAGAGAGCCGCGTACGGCACCCGGGAGGGGACGCACCCGCCGCCCGGAGAAGGCGGCGATGTTCTCGCGCCGTACCGCCCTGGCCCGCGACACCGTTCGCCATCCGCTGTTCGCCCGGTTCCACGTCCGGCTGAGCGACGCCGCCGAGAGACCGGTGCGGGAATCGCGGAGTACCGGGCGGAGCTGCCGGCGGGGCTCTCCGGGCGGGTGATCGAGATCGGCGCCGGCCGCGGTCCGAACTTCGCGCACTACCCGTCCGCCGTCTCCGGGGTGGTCGCGATCGAGCCGGAGCGCACCCCGCGGGCGCCGGCGGCCGGGCCGTGCCGGCGGCTGCGGGTGACCGGGCACGGTCCGCCCGCACCGGCCTCGCCGTCGGTCCCGGGGACGGCCCGCCGGCCGCTCGCCGGAGTGTGACGGCGGAGGGTGCCGGGAGCCCCGCCGCACCCGGGTCCGTACGCCGGAAAGTCGGCTGCGTGCCCGGTCCGCCACATGGTTGGCTCGGACCATGACCGATGCACGCATACGCACCGCAGGGGCCGCTGAGGCCGGGGCCGTTCTCGCCTTCTGGAAGGAGGCGGCGGAGGGCACCTCCATCACCGATGACGTGGAGGGGGTGACCAGGCTGATCGCCCGTGATCCCGAGGCGCTGATTCTGGCCGAGTCCGACGGCCGGATCGTCGGCTCCGTCATCGCCGGTTACGACGGCTGGCGGTGTTCTCTCTACCGGCTCGCGGTACTGCCGGCCACTCGCCGCCAGGGCATCGGAGCGGCCCTGCTTCAAGCCGCTGAGCTGCGGTTTCGTGCTCTGGGCGGGCGACGCGGCGATGCGATGGTGCTGGAGGTCAATGAGCTCGCGCAGCGGGCGTGGGAGGCCGCCGGGTACCA
Organism: Streptomyces sp. CAU 1734; assembly: GCF_039888735.1. Taxonomy (NCBI): domain Bacteria; kingdom Bacillati; phylum Actinomycetota; class Actinomycetes; order Kitasatosporales; family Streptomycetaceae; genus Streptomyces; species Streptomyces sp. CAU 1734. The sequence goes on along the minus strand of NZ_JBDQQP010000015.1, from coordinate 100,869 downwards.
CCGCGAGGATCACTGGCGGCGCTGGGTGAAGCCCTACGCCGCCCCGGACGGCACCGCCGGTCACCGGAGAGCGGAGCACGCTGGATAGTCTGGTGCGGCCTCCCCGCAGCAGGACTTTGCCGGTCCTTTACTATGGGGAGGATCATCGGCCTCCGTACGAAAGGTGTGAGCGTCCGTCCATGGACGAGCCTCCCAGTAGCAGACATCGCGCGTTCCTCCCGCCCCTGCACGACCATGGGACGGAGGTGACCCGATGACCGAAGTACTCCTCTTGTTCGTGGCGCTGCTCCTCTCACTCCTGTGCGGTGTTTTCGTCGCGGCGGAGTTCTCTCTCACCACCGTCCAGCGCAGTGATCTCGAACGAGCCGTCGAGCGCGGCGAGCGCGGCGCGGTGAGTGCCCTCAAGGCGGTGCGCGGGCTCACCTTCCAGCTCTCCGGCGCGCAGCTGGGCATCACCGTCACCAATCTGATCGTCGGCATGCTCTCCGAGCCCTCGATCTCCAAGCTCATCCGAGGGCCGCTGGAGGACCTCGGCATCTCCCCGTCCGTCTCCTCCTCGCTCGCCCTCGTGCTGGGCACCGCGCTCTCCACCGTCGTCCTGATGGTCGTCGGTGAGCTGGTCCCGAAGAACTGGGCGATCTCCCAGCCGCTCGTCGTGTCGAAGGTCGTGGCACCGGCACAGCGGTTCTTCACCGCGGCTTTCAAGCCGCTGATCAGCCATCTCAACAACACGGCCAACCGGATTCTGCGGCGGCTCGGCATGGAGCCGACCGAGGAGCTCGCCTCCGCGCGCAGCCCGCAGGAGCTGGTGGCCCTCGCCCGGCACTCCGCCAAGGAGGGCGCGCTGGAGGCGGACACGGCCGAGCTGTTCGTCCGTACGCTGAATCTGGCCGAGCTGACCGCGGAGAATGTGATGACTCCGCGTGTTCAGGTCACCGCGCTGGACCTCCAGGCCACGGCCGAGGACGTCGCCAACGCCACCCGGGCCACCGGGCTCTCCCGTTTCCCGGTCTACCGGGGCAATCTCGACACGGTGGTCGGTATCGCGCACATCAAGGACGTGCTGGCGCTTCCGGCGGAGCTCCGCCCCCGGCGCAGCGTGGCCGAGGTGCTGCGCGAGCCGCTGCTGGTCCCCGAGTCGCTGACCGTGGACCGGCTGCTGGACCGGCTCGCCGGCCGCTCGACGATGGCCGTGGTCATCGACGAGTACGGCGGCACGGCCGGTGTGGTCACGATGGAGGACATCGTCGAGGAGGTCGTCGGCGAGGTGCGGGACGAACACGACCCGCACGAGACGCCGGATCTCGCCGACGCCGGGCAGGACGCGGACGGCCGCTCCCTGTGGTCGGCGGACGGCGCCGCCCGCACCGACCAGCTGGAGCAGGTCGGCCTGCGGGTGCCCGAGGGGCCGTACGAGACCCTGGCCGGTCTGGTCGCCACCGAGCTGGGACGCATCCCGGCCGAGGGTGACCGGATCGATCTGGAGGGCTGGCGGCTCGATGTCGTGGACGCCTCCGGCCGCCGGGCGGCGCGCGTGCTGATGCATGCGCCCGTCGCCCCGGCCGGGACCGATGCCGACGGCGAAACGGCCGGGGCCACCGGACCCGAGGAGGCCGGACGATGATCGCGATCCAGCTTCTGATCGGCTTTCTGACCCTGGTGGTCAACGCCTTCTTCGTGGGCGCCGAATTCGCGCTGATCTCCGTACGGCGCAGTCAGATCGAACCGGAGGCGGAGGCCGGGAACCGGCGGGCGCGCAGTGTGCTCTGGGGACTGGAGCACGTGTCGGCGCTGCTGGCGGCGGCACAGCTCGGCATCACCCTGTGCACCCTGATCCTCGGCATCGTCGCGGAGCCCGCGATCGCCCATCTCCTGGAGCCCGCGTTCCACTCGCTGGGCGTGCCCGAGGGCGCCATCCATCCGATCTCGTTCGTGATCGCGCTGGCCCTGGCGACCTATCTGCACATGCTCCTGGGCGAGATGGTCCCGAAGAACATCGCTCTGGCCGAGCCGACGCGTACCGCGCTGATCCTCGGCCCGCCGCTGGTGGCGATCGCGCGGGCGCTCCGTCCGGTGATCTTCACCATCAACGCCTTCGCCAATGTGCTGCTGAGGCTGCTGCGGGTGGAGGCCAAGGACGAGGTCGCGGCGACGTTCTCGGACGACGAGCTGGCCCGGATGGTGCGGGACGCCGGTGACGCCGGACTGCTCGACGACCGTTCGGCGGAGCGGCTGCGCGACGCGCTGGAACTGGGCCGCCGCCCGGTCAGCGATGTGGTGATGCCGGTCGAGCAGGTGGTGTACGCGCGGGTCGGAACGACTCCGGAGCAGCTGGAGCAGTTGTCGGCCCAGTCCGGATTCTCCCGCTTCCCGGTGATCGACTCGGGCCGCAACATCGCCGGCTATCTCCATGTGAAGGACGCGCTGGACGCCGCTCCGCGCGATGTCGCCTTCCCGGTGACCGCGCTGCGGCCGATCGCCCGGGTACGGGCGGCGACCCCGCTGGACGACGTACTGACGGCGATGCGCCGCAGCCGCACCCACCTGGCGGCCGTCCTCGACGAGGACGGCTCGCCGGAGGGCCTGGTCACGATGGAGGACGTCCTGCGCGAGCTGGTCGGCCGCCACGGCTGACCCCTGGCCCTGCCGAGCCGCCCGACGGCCCGGGTCCCCTCTCCGGGGCCCGGGCCGCCGGGCGTGAGGGGTCCGGGTGCGCGTCCGGGGTGCGGGCCTGTCCGGGGCACGGATCCGTCAGGGGCACGGATCCGCGTCCGGCGCCGAGGGCACTCCGGCCCTGGAGGTGGAACCGGCGGGCGGGGAACTTGCCGGAACCCGGGTCCGCAGGTCACCGCGCCTTCGCGGGGCTCCGCCCCGCACCCCGCGCCTCAATCGCCGGCGGGGCTTGAATGGCGCGCCTCTGCCCGCCGGCCGGGAACCCCGGCCCCGCTGGGGGCAGCTGTCGGGTGAGGGGTCCGGGGTTCAGCCCGGCATGGCCCCGGGCACGAAGCCCGGCACGGGTCCGGGCCCGGGTCCCGGGCGGAGCCCCGCCTGCGTCGGGGTGCGGGCTCCCGGGCACGGCTGGACGCGACCCAGGGCGCGGGGTCCGGGGCACAGAAGAGGGCGTTTCAGAACACCGGTACCGGGCGGAGCCGCGGGAAAGATCCGGCACAGGTCCGGCACGAAGCCCGGCACACACCAGAGTGTGGGTCCCCCGGCACAGCCAGGCGCCGGCCAAGGCACGGGGTCCGGGGCGCAGGACGGCGTGCGTCCGAGTGCGGAGCCCGGCGCGGGGCGCGGCCCGGTGCAGGGTCCGGGCGCGCGGTCCTCGCAGGCCGGAGCGCGGGGTCCGGGGCGGAGCCCCGGTTTCGGGAAGGGGCGGGGAGGGGAAAAGGCCCCCACTGGGGCCACCCGCCGAGGGGACGCGCCGCCACACCCGACCCCACCCCGCCCGGTAAAATCACTCCGCCATGCAGAACCACCCTCACTACACCAGCTTCGTCGCGGTGGGCGACTCCTTCACCGAAGGCATGTCGGACCTGCTCCCCGACGGTTCCCACCGGGGCTGGGCGGACCTCCTCGCGTCCCGCCTCGCCGCCCTCACCCCCGGTTTCCGCTACGCGAACCTCGCCGTGCGCGGCAAGCTCATCGGCCAGATCGCCGCCGATCAGGCACCCCCCGCGGCGGCGATGCGCGCCGATCTCGTGACCCTCGTCGGCGGGCTCAACGACACCCTGCGGCCGGGCTGCGACATGGGCAGGGTGCGGGCCCGGCTGGAGGAGGCCGTGGAGATCCTGGCCCCGTCCTGCCGGCGGCTGGTGCTGATGCACAGCCCCGGCCGCACGGGCCCGGTCATGGAGCGGTTCCGTCCGCGCATGGAGGAGCTCTTCGCGCACATCGACGTCCTGGCCGCCCGGCACGGCGCGCTGGTGATCGATCTGTACGGCTCCGGCGCGCTCGGCGACCCCCGGCTCTGGGACGCCGACCGGCTCCACCTCGCCCCGGAGGGGCACCGGCGGGTCGCCGAGGCGGTCTGGCAGGGGCTCGGCTTCCCGGCCGAGGCGGACTGGCGGGCTCCGCTGCCGCCGTCCCTCCCGCCGGGCTGGACCGCGCGCCGCGCGGACGATCTGCGCTTCGCCCGCCGCCATCTGGGCCCGTGGATCGGACGCCGCCTCACCGGCCGCTCCTCCGGCGACGGCCGGGCGGCCAAACGCGCCGAACTGCTCCCGTATCACCCGCCCGGGCCCTGAGCCGCGCCGTCTTCGTGCCAACCTACAAACGGAACCACGGCGTCGGCCTGAATAAAGGGCCTATAGAGTACATACACGTGACTGCTGTGTCTGCGAAGCCTCGCATCCCCAATGTCCTGGCCGGCCGCTACGCCTCGGCGGAGCTGGCGGCCCTCTGGTCCCCCGAACAGAAGGTGAAGCTGGAGCGCAGGCTCTGGCTCGCGGTGCTGCGCGCACAGAAGGATCTCGGTGTCGAGGTGCCGGAAGCCGCCCTCGCCGACTATGAGCGGGTCCTCGACCAGGTCGATCTCGCGTCGATCGCCGAGCGGGAGAAGATCACCCGCCACGATGTGAAGGCCCGGATCGAGGAGTTCAACGCACTCGCGGGCCATGAGCAGGTCCACAAGGGCATGACCTCGCGCGATCTCACCGAGAATGTGGAGCAGCTCCAGATCCGGCTCTCGCTGGAGCTGGTGCGCGACCGCACGGTCGCGGTGCTCGCCCGCCTCGGCAGGCTCTCCGCCGAGTACGCCGAGCTGGTGCTGGCCGGGCGCTCGCACAATGTGGCGGCGCAGGCGACCACCCTGGGCAAGCGGTTCGCGACCACCGCCGATGAGCTGCTGGTGGCGTACGGACGGCTGGAGGAGCTGCTGGGCCGCTACCCGCTGCGCGGCATCAAGGGCCCGGTCGGCACGGCGCAGGACATGCTCGATCTGCTGGGCGGCGACGCCGCCAAGCTCGCCGAGCTGGAGGAGCGGATCGCCGGACATCTGGGCTTCGCCCAGGCGTTCACCTCGGTCGGCCAGGTCTACCCCCGGTCGCTCGACTACGACGTGGTCTCCGCGCTGGTGCAGCTGGCCGCGGCGCCCTCCTCGCTCGCCAAGACGATCCGGCTGATGGCCGGGCACGAGCTGGTCACCGAGGGCTTCAAGCCCGGCCAGGTCGGCTCATCCGCGATGCCGCACAAGATGAACACGCGTTCCTGCGAGCGGGTCAACGGCCTGATGGTCATTCTGCGCGGCTACGCCTCGATGACCGGGGAGCTGGCGGGCGACCAGTGGAACGAGGGCGATGTGTCCTGTTCGGTGGTACGCCGGGTGGCGCTGCCGGACGCGTTCTTCGCGCTGGACGGGCTGCTGGAGACCTTCCTGACCGTGCTGGACGAGTTCGGCGCCTTCCCCGCCGTGATCGCCCGGGAGCTCGACCGCTATCTGCCCTTCCTCGCCACCACCAAGGTCCTGATGGGCGCGGTGCGGGCCGGGGTCGGCCGGGAGGTCGCGCACGAGGCGATCAAGGAGAACGCGGTGGCCTCGGCGCTGGCGATGCGCGAGCAGGGCGCGGAGCGCAATGAGCTGCTGGACAAGCTGGCGGCGGATGAGCGGATTCCGCTGGACCGCGCGGAGCTGGACGCGCTGATGGCGGACAAGCTGTCCTTCACGGGTGCGGCGGCGGATCAGGTCGCCGTGGTGGCCGGGCGCATCGAGGAGATCGTCAAGCGGCACCCGGAGGCCGCCGGTTACACCCCCGGCTCGATTCTCTGATCCAGGGGCACCATCCGGGGCGGGTCCGCGCGGGCGTTGTGCCCGTGCGGACCCGCTTCGGTGAAATGACGTGACAAGGGGTGCGGCATGAAGGCGGAGGAGTTGGCGGCGGCCCGCGGCCGGCTGGTGGCGGATGTGATCGCGGATGATCTCACCGTCCTGTTCTGCGGGATCAACCCCGGGCTGCTGTCGGCGGCCACCGGTCATCATTTCGCCCGGCCGGGCAACCGGTTCTGGCCGGTTCTGCACCGGTCGGGGTTCACCGGACGGCAGCTGAAGCCCTCCGAGCAGGATGAACTGCCGGCCCTGGGGCTCGGCATCACCAATGTGGTGGCGCGGGCCACGGCACGCGCCGACGAGCTCGGCGGCGATGAACTGCGCGAGGGCGGCCGGCTGCTGCGGGCCAAGGTGGCCGCGGTGCGGCCGCGCCTGCTGGCCGTGGTAGGGATCACCGCGTACCGCACGGCCTTCGGGGAGCGCGCGGCGGTGGTCGGGCCGCAGGAGCGGCGGATCGGCGGGACGCGGATCTGGGTCCTGCCCAACCCGAGCGGGCTGAACGCGCACTGGACACTGGAGTCGATGGCGGAGGAGTTCGGCCGGCTGCGGGCGGCGGCGGAGGAGTCCGGCCCGCCCCCCGCTCCACCGGTGGCCGACTGATCCCTCGGAAGGGTCCGGGGCGTCCGGTTGCGCCGGGCACGGCAGGGCCGGCCGGGCCGCCCGGCGGCCTCCGGACAATCCGCGCCCGGGGTGCCACGACGGCCATCCCGCCCGTTCCGGGAGAGATCGGATCACGGTCGCGGCACTGCGCGCACCGATCGTGCACAGCGATCGGCCAACGAGTACGATCCGGCAGACACACAAGCCCGAACTGCGCGAGTGAGGGCTGGAAGGAAACATGGTGGGGCGGCTGACCGGCGGGGATCCGTCGCTGCTGCGGCGGATCAACTCCGCGGTGGTACTCCATGCCCTGCGGGGCGCTGGCTCTCCGACTCTCACGGATCTCACCCGGCTCACGGGCCTGTCCCGGCCGACCGTCGAGGGCGTGATCGAGGGGCTCATCGAGGCCGGGCTCGTGAGCGAGTCCGTACCCGAGGAGGGCGAGGCCCGTCGCCAGGGCAGACCCGCGCGGCGCTTCCGCTTCCGGGTCGAGGCAGGACATCTCCTGGGCGTGGAGATCGGCCCGCACCGGGTCGCCGCGCTGCTGTCGGGCCTGGACGGGCGGATCATCGGAGCCGGTTCCCGCGAGGTCTCGGAGTCCGCGTCGGCGGACGACCGGCTGGAGCGGGTGCGGCTGGTGATCGCGGATGTGCTGCGGCGGTCCGGGGTCTCCCGCACCAATCTGCGGGCGGTGGGCGTGGGGTCCCCGGGGATCGTGGAGGCGGACGGAACCGTACGCCTGGGCACGGCGCTGCCCGGCTGGACCGGACTGCCGCTCGGCCAGCGGCTGCAGCGCTCCTTCCGCTGTCCGGTGCTGGTGGAGAACGACGCCAACGCGGCGGCGGTCGCCGAGCACTGGAAGGGCTCGGGGCGGGACTGCGACGACATGGTGTTCGTCCTGGCGGGGCTGAGCCCGGGGGCGGGTTCGCTGATCGGCGGCCGGCTGCACCGGGGGTTCGGCGGCGCGGCCGGCGAGATCGGGGCGCTCCATCTGCTGGGGCGCGAGGTCTCGCCGGAGACCCTGCTGTCGACCACGGACGAGCCGCTGCACCCGCTCGACGAGCATGCGGTGGCGAATGTCTTCACGCTCGCCAAGCAGGGGGACACCCGGGCGCAGGCGGCGGTGGAACGTTTCATCCAGCGTCTGGTGCACGATGTGGCGGCGCTGGTGCTGGCGCTCGATCCGGAGCTGGTGGTGATCGGCGGCTGGGCGGCCGGTCTGGACGGGGTGCTCGATCCGCTGCGGGACGAGCTCTCGCGGTACTGTCTGCGGCCGCCGCGAGTGGCGCTGTCGCTGCTGCGGGAGGCGGCTGTGGCGACGGGTGCGCTCCGGCTGGCACTCGACCATGTCGAGGAGGAGCTGTTCGCGGTGGAGGGCACGGTCACGGCCCGGCGCTAAGCCGTTTCTTACGGATCCTGCCGGGGCTCGCGTGCCCTTCGGGCGCAGGCGGAGGGTCCGGTGCGTGCGGTCGCGAGGCGGAGGACGGAGTCCACGCGGAGCGCCGGCGGCCGATACCGACGCGGCGTGGGGCACCATCCGTGCCGCCGGGCCCAGGGGGTGTGCGTGCCGGAGCATGCCGGGCCGGCAGGATCCGCAGGAGACGGCCCGGGATCCTTCCTCCGGATCGGGCTGGGTGAGTGAGTGGGGGCGTCCCCCTGCCCCTCGGAGGGAACGCGGTGCCCGGCGGGGGTACGGGAGAGGCACGCGAGCGGGCGCCGCGCACGGGTCGCCGGGGCCGGGGATGCCTTCCGGACGGGAGACCGGGTGGGCCGGCGGCCGGTGGTTCGCCGGCCGCGCGCGAATGACGGTTGTTCGCGGGCGAGTTGCCGCCGCATCCGGCACACGCTGAGTGACCAAAGTCACGCCTTGGCCGAATACGCTCCGTAGGCGGAATGACGACGGTACGGCGGTCGGCCCGGGCGCCGGGGGAACTCCGGGGCGCCGGAGCGCGGCCCGCCGGGGGATACGGACGGGGGCGTACGGACGGGGAACGCGCGCACCGGCCGGGACGGCCGAGACCGCCGGGCGCGGCCGGCTCCGCGGCGGCCGGCCCCTGCGGATTCCGGAACCGGACGAGCCCGGGCGCGCTCCCCACCGCTGATGCGGTACGGATGCCCCGGGCACGGCAGAGCCGGGACCGATCCGGATCGCCCCCACGATCCGCTCTTGATCGGTTCCCGGCACGCTGGGACGGGAAGCGGCACGCGCTCAGGAAGCGCGGCGCTCCTCGCCGTGGTGGCTGATCTGTACGTCGCCGGAGTCCCCGAAGGTGAGCCGGCAGGTGTCCGCCCGGTAGGTGGCCACGGTCACGGCCGCGGTCCTGCCCCGGGAGAAGTACCGGGTGGTGACGACGAGCACCGGTGCGCCGGGGAGCCGGTCCAGCTCCCGGGCGTCGTCCGCCCGCGCCGAACCCAGCTCGACCGCGCGGTCCTGGCCGTCCAGTTCGAGTCGCTGCAGCTCACGCAGGACATTGCGGGCCCTGGCCGGGCCGGACGGTGCGTCTATGGCCGAGATGTCGGGCACGGACTGGGCCGGTACGTAGAGCAGTTCGGCCGCGACCGGCTGCCCGTGGCTGACCCGCAGCCTGCGCAGCGTGTAGGTCTCCTCGTCGGGGTCGGTCCCGAGCATCCGGGCGACGGAAGCCGGCGGCACCGCCCTGGCGCCTTCGTACGACTGCCAGGCGTCCTGGGCATCGCCCGGCCAGACCTGCCGGCCGGTGGAGACGTCCACCCCCATGCGCGGTGGCGCGACGGTGGTGCCGACGCCCCTGCGGCGCTGGAGCCTGCCTTCGAGTTCGAGCTGTTCGAGAGCTTGGCGGAGCGTCGCGCGGGCGACGCCGAAGCGTGCCGCGAGATCCCGCTCGTTCGGCAGGATCTCCCCCACCGCGAAGTCCGAGTCGAGCGCTTCGCCGATCACTGTCTTGAGGTGCCAGTACTTCGGTTCCGGCACTGCTTCCAGCTGCGTGGTCCCCACCCTGATCCTCCGCATTCGCCGTGTCAGCGGCGGCTTTTCCGCGCCCTTGTTTATTAAAGGTTCCTGCACTATCTCTGCCGACCATAGGACGGCGCGGCGACTTGGTCAAGACCAATACTGCGTTCGTCACCCTGCGAAGTCGATGGAACGAGGCAAGCGTTCACAGGGTGTTAGCACCCCAGTGAAACCCGCGTCGCGCTCGGTCCATGCTTTTTCGGACAGGGCTCTGACGTGCAGAGAGGGGCTTCACATGAGTGCCGCCGCAGTGTCTTTGTCAGGATTGCGCACGATGTAGACACACTGAATATGTCCGTCCGTTTTCCTCTGCCGAGCAACGATGCACGGCATTCCGCTGAAGAGGACGAGTGATCCAGGACAGCGGTTCATCCCGGCGATCGAATCCGCGTCCGGAATCCGCTCTTTCGCGGCGGCGGGAGTGATGCACCGGGTACCGCCCGCGCCCATCGGGGTCTGTGGGCTTCGCGGGGGCAGTGTGTTCCGTGGTGTCAGTGGAGGCCGTACGACCCGCGGGGGCTCGGCGGTCGCCGCCACCCTCTCCGCTGTCGTGGCCGTGGTGACCGCCGGCGCCGGTGCCGGGGTCGTTGCCGCGTCGGCGGCGGGTTGGATGACGGCAATAGTGCCGACTCCGGTGGAAAATGCCTGCTCAGTGGGGTTGGCCCGAGCATGTCGGCAGCGAGTGGCGGCCATTGCGCACACCCCGGGGCCGCGCCCGGGGCCGCTCCGCGCGAGCCGTCCGGTGCCGCTCCGCACAAGGGACCCCCTCCACACAAAGGAGGGGACACGGGGAGAGGGAGTACGGGCGCCGCGCGCCGGCCGGATCCGCTTCGGCGGTCGGGCGCCGAAGTGGCCGCCGGCCCGAGCGGAGCGGTCGGGCGCTCCGCTCGTCTCTTCCCCGCCGGGCCGTCCCGGCCGGCTCCTCCGGCCGGCGGCCACAGCGCCGGTGACGCGGCCGGGCAGCCGGAAACACGCACCGGACCCTGAGGTCCGGCGCGCTTCGAGGACATCGATCCGCGCTTCTTCGAAGGGCTCGGGTCGCACTTCGAGAACGGCGGTCGAGGTGTCGGTCGCCACCCGCCCATCCCAACGGAAATGGGGGCGTCCTGTCCAGGCGGCGCCGCCGCGTCATATGTCTACCGGCCGGATGTCGCGGTCGGTGCGCCGGATGTCACGGCCGCCCTCTTGAACTGAAATCTACCCGGCGGTAATTGTTACTGACAGCCCGTCTACAAGGGTTGCGCTGGGGCGACACGAAGGAGCAATAACCATGGTCGCGGACATTTCATTCTCCATCGGGTCTCCTCAGGGCGCCCGAACGGTCTCCGTCTCCTACAAAAGGATTGGCGCGGGAGAGCCCCTGCTGCTCCTTCACGGCATAGGCCACCATTGGCAGGCATGGGGGCCGGTGATCGACATTCTCGCCACCGAGCGGGATGTCACGGCCATGGATCTGCCCGGATTCGGAATATCGTCGCCGCTGCCCGACGGTGTGCCGTACGACCTGGAGTCCGTCGGCTCCGTACTCGGCGGGTTCTGCCGCGCGCTGGGGATGGAGCGCCCGCATGTCGCGGGCAACTCCCTCGGCGGGCTGCTCGCCCTGGAACTGGGGCGGAGCGGTCTCGCGCGGTCCGTCACCGCGCTCTCCCCCGCCGGCTTCTGGAATGAGCGGGAGCGCCGCTACGCCTTCGGCGCGCTGCGGGCGATGCAGACCGGGGCCCGGTCCATACCGGTGCCGCTGATAGAGCGGCTCTCCCGGACGGCCGCCGGGCGGGCGGCGCTGACCAGCTCCATCTACGCCAGGCCCGGACGGCGCTCACCCGATTCGGTCGTCGCCGAGACCCTCGCGCTCCGCACGGCCACGGGCTTTCGCCAGACGCTCACCGCCGGGCGGGATGTCCTGTTCACCCATGACATGGGGGATGTTCCGGTCACCATCGCCTGGGGCAGCCGCGACCGGCTGCTGCTGCGCCGGCAGGGCGTCCGGGCCAAGCGGGCGATTCCCGGCGCCCGCCTGGTCAGGCTGCCCGGCTGCGGGCACGTTCCGATGAACGACGATCCGGCCCTGGTCGCCCGGGTCATCCTGGACGGCAGCCGCGGCTGACCCGCGGGACGGTCCCGCACGGCCGAGGAGTCCGGAACCGAGCGCCGCCCCGGCACCCACCAGCACACCGCCGGCCGCCTGGGCGGCGCCGAACGAGCCCGCGCCGACGAGCGGCGCGGTGAGCGCCGCGACGAGCGGGATGAAGCCGGTGAAGAGGGTCGCGCGCTCGGTGCCGATCCGCTGGATGCCCATGTACCAGGTGACGAAGCCGATGACGGTGACCACGCCGGCCTGCCAGAGCAGCGCCCCCGTCTCGGTCGCGTCGGGCATCCGGACGAAGCCGGATCCGTCCAGGACGACTCCGATGACCGCCGCCTCGACGGCGGCGACACCGCAGACGCAGGCGGTCAGCAGCCGGGGGCCGAGCGGGCGCAGCACCGGTGCGGCGAGCACGGCGAATCCGACCTCGCCGAGGAGGGCGGCCACCGACCAGAGGACCCCGGCCGTGTCGGTGCGCCCCCAGCCCTGGACGGTGAAGGCCCCGGCGGCGACGAGAAGGGCTCCGTACAGGACGGGCCTGGTGGGGCGGCGGCTGTCCATGAGGGGGACGAGGACGGCGACGATCACGGGCGCGCAGCCGACGAACACCCCCGGAACAGCGGGTTCCGATGTCCGTTCGGCGGCCAGGATCGCCAGGTTGAAGCCGACCATGCCGACCCCGGCGAGCAGGGCGATCCGTCCCCACTGGCGGCGGGTCAGGGCGCGTACCGGAGCGATCGCAGCCCGGCCGCCGAGCAGGGGGAGCAGCAGCAGGAAGGCGAGTGCGTACCGTACGGCCTGCCCGCCCGCGTACGGGTAGTCGCCGAGCAGGCTGTTGGCGGTGAAGGACGCTCCGACGAGGGAGTAGGCGAAGACGACGAGCAGCACCCCGCGCATGGCGTCGGGGTCCAGGGGATTCCTCCGGTGGTTCATGGGTCCGACGCTAGGGATCGGGGCGGTCCCCTTTAAGGTCCACTTCCATGACTGCATCGGGGACCACTTCTTCGGCATCGACGGCTGCACCGGGCTTCCCGGGAGACGTGGAAGGGAGCACTCCGGCCGGTCCGGGCACGGAGGGGAACGCTCCGGCCGGTCCGGGCGCGGAGGGGAGTACTCCGGCCGGTCCGGGAGACGCGGGTTCCTGGAGCGCCGCCTGGGAACTGCTGCTGCCCGCCGCCGGCGCGCCGGCCCGGCAGCGCGGCCGGGCGCTTCAGTCGGCGCTGCGGGACGCGGTCCGCTCGGGGCGCCTCGCCGCCGGCACCCGGCTGCCGTCCAGCCGCGAGCTCGCGGCCGACCTCGGGGTCTCGCGCGGCCTGGTGACCGAGGCGTACGAGCAGCTCACCGCCGAGGGCTATCTCCGCAGCGGCCGGGGCTCGGGCACCTGGGTCGGGGAGGCGGCGCGCGCCGGGGTGCGGGCCACGCGGGATCTCGCGCCGCGCGCTCCCGGCGTGCGGGTGGACTTCCGGCCGGGAACCCCTGACCTCTCGCTCTTTCCGCGGGCCGCGTGGGTCGCGGCGCAGAAGTCCGTACTGGCCCGCCTGCCCCATCAGGCACTGGGCTACCCCGATCCGCGCGGGCTCCCCGAACTCCGCACCGCGCTGGCGGAGCTGCTCACCCGGCGCCGGGGTGTGGTGGCCGATCCCGAGTGTCTGGTGGTGTGTTCGGGTGTCACCCAGGCGACCACCGTGCTCGGGCTCGTCCTGCACGGTCACGGTGTGCGGGCGATCGGGGTGGAGGATCCGGGCAGCCCCGGGCACGGGCCGGTCTTCACCGCCGCGGGCATGGGAATGGTGCCGCTGCCGCTCGACGGCGGCGGGCTGGCGATGGAGCCGCTGCGCCGGTCCGGGGTGCGCGCGGTGATGACGACCCCGGCCCATCAGTTCCCCTCCGGAATCGCCTACTCCGCGCAGCGCCGGGTGGAGTTGCTGGACTGGGCGCGGGCGGTCGACGGGGTGATCTTCGAGGACGACTACGACGGTGACTTCCGGTACGACAGGGCTCCGGTGGGCGCGCTCCAGGGGCTGGATCCGGACCGGGTGGCCTACAGCGGTTCGGTGAGCAAATCCCTGGCACCGGGCCTGCGGCTCGGCTGGCTGCTGGTCCCGCCGCGGCTGATGGACGAGGTGGTCGAGCGGAAGCGGACCATGGATCTGGGCAATCCGGCGCTCGATCAGGCGCTGCTGGCGGATTTCATCGCCCGGGGCGGCTACGACCGTCAGCTGCGGCGCTGCCAGCGTGCCTACCGGGAGCGGCGCGACGCGCTGGTGCGGGCGCTCGGCGAGCATCTCCCGGGGACCGAGGTCAGCGGAATCGCCGCAGGTCTGCACATCATCGCGCGGCTGCCCGAGCGGTACGGGCCGGAGTCGCGGCTGCTGGAGTGCGCGGACCGGGCCGGGGTGGCGGTGCGGGCGCTCTCCGCCCATCTGACGGTGCCGGTGGAGGAGCCGGGGGTGCGGCTGGTCATCGGGTACGCCCATCTCGCGCCGTCCGACATCGCACGGGGCGTACGGCTGCTGGCGCGGGCGGCGGGCAGCCGCTGAGCCGGCCCCGGGCGTGACCCGGCGCTGTGGCGAGAAGTCGCCAAGGTGCTCGTCGGGGTGACAAACGCGCAGGTGGGAGGGTGTTGGGGGCGTCGCTGCCGGGACCGGGAGGTGAACGGCCGGGGCTGGGCGGCCGGTTGACCGGTCCGATTGTCAGTGCCGGGATCTACGGTCCCTTCCATGACGCGATCCATGCAGGCGCTCGCCTACACCCGGCCGTCCGTTCTCTCCTCCGCGGGAGACGGCGGCCTGCTCGGCCTGGAGACTTCCGGCGGGCTCACCCCCGCCGGGGCGGAGGCCCATCCGACGTTCTTCTCGGGGTTTCTCGCATCACCCGGCGCGGCGGCCCGCGGCCTGCTGGCGGTGGCCGATGTGGCGGGTGCCCGGTATTTCGACCCCAATCGGCGCGCGCTGCTGGATCCGGTGGTGACGGGCAATGGCGACCGGCTGCGGTTCGAGTCGTTCTCCGGCTGCTGTGGGGTGTACGCCCGGCTGGATGTGCTGCGGGAGGGGCTGGGCGGTGCGGACACCGGCCATGGCACCACCAATGTGGATGTCAACAATCCGCTGCGGGAGGCGCTTTCCCGGCTGACCGGGCAGAGCCCGCTGCATCTGCGGGTGGGGCCGCAGGAGATGGCCGTGACCACGCTGGACGGGCCGGTGGTGGAGAAGAAGGTGCCGCTGCCGGAGCGCTGGCTGCGCGGCTTCGCCGAGGCGCAGGTCGCCACGGCGGGATTCGATCTGCGGGCGGAGCTGCCGGCGGGCGAGGCGGTGCGCTTTCTGCGCTCGCTGCCGAGGTCCACCGGCGGGGCGTCGCGTGAGGTGCGCTGGGTGGTGCCCGCCGGGCGGACCCTGCGGCCGACCACCCGGCCGGCGGCCGGGGCGATCTGCCTGCCCGGCCCGGAGCGGCTGACCGCGCTCCAGCGGGTGCTGCGCCATGCCACCGCGCTGCGGGTGTACGGCCCCGCCGGGGTCCCCGGGGCGGCGACCGCCGCGGCCTGGGAGGTGGCACTGCCCGGAATGCGGCTCACCCTGACCCTTTCGCCGGGCACGGCGCGCGGCTTCTCGGGCGAGGGCGGGGTGCTGGAGGCACTGGCGACCGACGAGGCGGTGCGGGACGCCGAGCTGATCTCGGTACTGCTCGCCTGGGAGCCGAGGATCGATCCGGCGGAGCTGGCGGAGCGGTCGGGGCTGCCGGCCGAGCGGGTTCGGGCAGCCCTGGTGCGGCTGGGCACCGCCGGCAGGGTCGGCTATGACGTGGCGGACGCGGCCTATTTCCACCGGGAGCTGCCCTATGACGCGGACCGTGCGGAGCGGCACAATCCGCGGCTGGTCTCGGCCCGCGCCCTGGTGGCGGCCGGAGCGGTGACCGTGAGCGGGGAGTCGGCGTCGGTGGTGTCGGGTGAGCGCACCTACCGGGTGCGGGAGGCCGGCGGGATGTTGCGCTGTACCTGCGCGTGGTGGGCGGATCATCAGGGACGGCGCGGGCCGTGCAAGCACGCTCTCGCGTTCCGGATGGTCCGGCGCGGGGCGACCGCGGGAGCGGCGGCCGGCTCGGCGCACACCGGGGGTGTCCGGTGAAGAAGATGATCGATGCCGTGCGGCGGGGTGCGGCGAAGGAGATTCCCGGGCTGCTGGAGGAGTTGTCGCCGGCGGACCGCAAGGCGGCGCTCGCGGAGCTGAAGACGGTGCGTGCGGAGCTCCGTGACTGGGGCTGGGACCGGTGGCGGGAGCAGATCGGGATTCGCTCGGCGCTGCTGGTCGCCGGGGCCGGGTGCCACACCGGCGCGGCGGCGGCGGCCGGGTGGATCGGCGCCCAGGGGCTGCGGACCGGCAGGCACATGGCGCATGGCCCGCTCCTGGAGGTGCTCGCCGGGCGGGAGCCCCGGTGGCTCGCCGATGTCGCCCACCGGCTCGCCGCCCGCCGGTCCACCGCCGCGGAGGACTACTCGCTGATCCGGGAGCTGGTGGAGCTCTCCGGCTGTGAAGTGCCCACCACCGACGGCTATGTGCAGGGCTGGGCGCGTACGGTTTCCCGTGCCCGCAAGGATCTCAGGGAGCTGCACCTGGACCCGCAGGCGGCCGTGCTCGTGCCGCGGCTGTTCGAGGCCCCGGAGTCCGCCGGTGAGCTGGCCTGGCTGATGGATCCCGATGACCCGGCGCAGTGGCCCTCGGTGCTGGCCGGGCTTCCCGGTCATGGCGTGGTGGAGCGGGCGGTGTTGGTGGACGGCTGTGTCTCCCGGCTGCTGCGCGGGGGGCGGCCGGGCGATCTGCGGGTCTTTCTGACGCTGCTGCGGCGGTTCGCGCCGACTCCGGAGGAGGAGCGGGCGAGGACCGCGGACTGGGTCGGCATGGCCGCCGACGGCGCGGCGCCGGTGGCCGGTCATGCCCAGGAGGTGCTCATCCGGCTCGCCGAGCGGGGCGAGCTGCCGGCCGGGACCCTGGCGGAGGTCTCGGGCGCGGTGCTCTTCCGGACCGAGAAGAAGCTGGTGCGGGCCCAGCTGTCGCTGCTGGGGAAGGTGTTGCGGGTCCATGCGAGGGCCGGGGCCGGCGGCGCGGAGGCCGTGGGTGTGCTGCTTCCGGCCGTGGCGGATGCCTTCGGCCATCCGGACACGGGAATTCAGGAGCGGGCGCTGAAGCTGGCGGCGCGGTATCTCCCGGCGGTGGGTGAGGAGGTGCGGGCGGAGCTGGCCGCCGCGGCGGGGCAGTTGAGCCCCGGGCTGCGCGCCGGGGCCGCCGAGGTCTTCGGCGCTCTGCTGCCGGCGGAGGAGGCCGGGGAGTACGAGGAGATCCTGCCGGTGGTCACGGCGCCGCGCGAGCTCGCCCCGGCGGCGGAGTCGGTGGCGGAGCTGGTCGAGGATCTGCTGGTGCTGACCGGCGGGGCGCGGCGGCCCGCGCTGTTCGAGCGGACGCTGGACGGTCTGGTCCGGTGGCACCACCGTGCGCCGACGGAGCTGGCCGGTGCTCTGCGCGAGGCACTGGCGGGTGCCTGGTGGCTGAACCGGTCGGATCGGCCCTGGATCACCTACGACCGGAGCCCGGACGGCGTGGAGATCGTGGTGGCCGCTCTTCTCGGTCTCGTACCGGTGGAGACCCTGCGGCAGGCCGACAAGCACTCGGTCTCCGCGAATATCTGCCCGCACTCCGGGCTCAGGAGTGTTGAGCGGGCCCGCTTGTGGGAGGCGGCTCACCGCGCCCGGATCGCTCCGCTGCCTTTTCTGCTGGCCACACCGACCCTGGAGTCGGGGGTGCTCGACGCGGGCGTGCTGGTGGAGCGGCTGGCGGAGTACCACCGGCTGGGAATCGCTCCGAGACCGGCCGATTTCACTCAGGCGCTGCTGCGGGTGGCACCTGATGCCTCCGGTGCCGCCGCGGTGGCCGCGGCGGCGATCGGCAGCGAGGAGGGCGGCCGGCTCGCCGCCTGGCTCACCGGCGAGGGTCCGGAGATGCCCGGTCTCCTCCCGGACGACCCGGACGAGGAGAGCGGGGCGGCACCGTCCGGGGAGGAGCCGGCACGGGAGGAAGAGCCGGCCGGCGAACCCTCCGGGACCGGTGAGGCCGGGGATGCCCGCGAGGCAGGGCGGAAGCGGTCCCGGCAGCGCGGCACGATCACCCGGCGGCTGGTGCGGGAGGCCCGGATCCTCATGGGAGCGCAGCGGGACTTCCCCAAGGCGTTCCGCTGGCTCGGGGCGACGGATCCCGGCCGGCGCTGCTCCCACTACTGCGGATACTGGCAACCGCAGTGGGCCGTCGTGTTCCCGCACCACCGGGAGGCGCTGGCGCACTGGATGACACCCCGGCGGAACGGCAGCGGAAGCGACTGCCGCGAAACCGCCGGCTGTCTGCCGGTTCTGGCCGAGGCGGGTGCCCCCGGCGAGGCCGCCGGGCCCGCGCTCCATCGCGCCCTGGCCGCCGGTATGAACGCCGACCGTGCGGAGGATCGCCTCGCGGTGGTGGACGCGATGCTGGTGCTGGCCGCCCGGGGACAGCTGGATCCGATACGGCTCGGCGAGGGCGCGGCAAAGCTGATCCGGCATCGCGAGGTGAAGCTCAACCGGTTCACGGACGCGCTGCGCACCGGCGCGGAGACCGGGGCGCAGGTGACCGTCTGGTCGGTGCTGGCCGCGGCGCTGCCGGTGCTGCTCGCCACCCGGCCGGCACCGGCGGGGCTCGGCGGGGTGCTGGCGGTGGCCGCCGACTGCGCCGAGCGCTGCGGGCCGGCGGTGCGGACGGCTCCGGTGGCGGGGGCCGGGGAGCGAATACCCGGGCTCGCGGAGCTGGCCGCGCGCGGCGGCTCCTCCCAGACCGTCACCCAGGCGGCACGGCTGCTCAGAGCGGTGCGGCCCTGAACACCACGGTACAGAGCACTGAAAATGGTGAGAAAAGTGACATCTTTATGCTTAACTCATCGGTCACAATCCGTTTGTGATCACGCAACACGGTTCGGCGAGAGTGCTGCCATGACCGATGTGATGACCCCGAAGCAGACCCGCCGGCCCCATCACTGGCGGCGGGATCTCGTCGAACTGGCAGCGGTGTTCACCGCTGTGGCGGTGGCGGACACCATCGCCAAGCTGGTCGGCCATGGGCCCGATGGGCCCTGGCTGCTCATGGTCTCGGCGGCGGCCCTGCTGGGCACCGCCGTCTTCCACACCTGGTGGGCGCGGCGGCACAGCCATTCCCCTCCACCGGATGCCGGGACCAGTGGTACCGGTGCCGGCGGTGCGGATGCCCGGCCCGGGACGGTACCCGGGCCGGGCCCCGGCGGGTCCGCGCCCGGGTCCGGTGGCGATGACGGGTCCGGCACCGCCGAGGGAGCCGCCGACGACGGCGGGGAGCGGTCCGGGCATCCCCGGGAGACCGCGCTCTGGCGGATGCGCACCACCGTGCGGGACACACCGGGGAGCCTGGCCGCCCTGTGCGCGGCGCTCGCCGGGCTCCGGGTCGACATCCTCACCCTCCAGACGCACCCACTTGCCGAGGGCACGGTGGACGAGTTCCTGCTGCGCGCCCCGGTGCCGGTGCGGGCCGAGCGGCTGACCGGGGCGGTCTCCGCCGCGGGCGGCACCCGCACCTGGATCGAGCGCGCCGACGCCCATGACCTCGTCGACACCCCGGCCCGGGTGCTCCAGCTCGCCACCCGCACCGCCTTGGACGCCGCCGAGCTGCCGCTCGCGATCCGGCAGCTTCTCGGGCGGTGCACCATCCACTCGCGCCCGGCCGTCTCCCCCACGGGCCGGCCGGCCGGGGATCTCCCGCCCGTGGAGGGGGCACTGGAGGAGACCGTGATGCGGCTGCGCGATCCGAGCGGGGGCACGCTCACCGTGGAGCGGGCGCATCTCCCCTTCACTCCGACGGAGTTCGCCCGGGTGCGCGCGCTGGTCGAGCTCGATGCCCGGCTCGGCCCCCGGGTGCCGCATGTCCGCGAGGTGCTCACCCTGCCCGAGGGCAATGAGATCACGGTGCGCCGGGCCGACCGGCGTGACATCGAGGCGGCCGAGGCCATGCACCAGCGGTGCTCCGAGCAGACACTGCGGCTGCGGTACCACGGCCCGGTCGGGGACGCCCACCGCTATCTCGACCATCTGCTGAGCCCCCGGTTCGGCCGCACTCTCGCGGTACGAACGGCCTCGGGCCGGCTGGTCGGCCTCGGCCATCTCCTCTGGGACGGGGATGAGACCGAGGTGGCGCTGATCGTCGAGGACGCCTGGCAGCGCCGGGGCATCGGCTCCGAACTGCTCGGCCGGCTGGTCGCGATGGCCGGGGAGACCGGCTGCCGGAGTGTGTACGCGGTGACCCAGTCGTCCAACACCGGCATGGTCGCGGCGATGCGCGGCCTGGGGCTCCCGCTCGGTTATCAGCTGGAGGAGGGCACCCTGGTGATCACCGCCCGGCTGGACGGCACCGGGACGGACGGGGCGGGCAAGGCGGATGACGCCCGGCGGGCACGTCCGGACCGGTGGGCGGTACCGGATCCGGCCGCGGGGCCGGGTGCGCGTTCCTGACCGGCGCCCGGCGCCCATCGCCCCGCCGGGTGCGGGGCGCCGGAGGCCGGGCTTCACGGGCGGAAGCGGCCGATGGCCGCTGACCGCTGACCGGCGCGCACCGGACTCGGCATCGGAGCGGGACGGGGCGGGACTGGCCGGCCTCAGCACGGTCGGCCAGTCCAGCGTGACCGCAGTACCCCGCCCTGGCCGGGCGGGGCGGCCTGAGCCTGGCGGGGCGGGCCGGGGCGGTCAGGCGGAGTGGGCCGGGGCGGGGCGGTGGGCGATCGGCGCCGTACCGCGCTCCGGGCCGGCCGCGAGGGCTCCGCTCAGATCGGCCCAGAGGTCGTCGACATCCTCCAGGCCGACCGAGAGCCGGAGCAGCCGGTCGCCGACACCGGCCTCGCGCCGGTCCGATTCGGCCACGATCCGGTGGCTGATGGAGGCCGGGTGCTGGATGAGGGTGTCCACACTGCCGAGGCTCACCGCGGGGGTGATCAGCCGCACCCCGGCGATGACCCGGTGCGGATCGCCGCGGACCTCGAAGGAGACCATCGCACCTCCGATACGCGGATAGTGCACCCGCGCGATCCGGGGATCGGCGGCCAGCCGCCGGGCGAGTTCGGCCGCCGAGGCGGATGCCGCCCGGACCCGTACCGGGAGGGTGGAGAGGCCGCGCAGCAGCAGATAGCCGGCGAGCGGATGAAGTACTCCGCCGGTGGCGAAGCGGACCTGCCGCAGGGCGCCGGCGAACTCCTCGTCGCAGGCGACCACTCCGCCCATCACATCACCGTGTCCGCCCAGATACTTGGTGGCGCTGTGCAGCACGATCCGGGCGCCGAGTTCCAGGGGCCGCTGGAGCACGGGCGTGGCGAAGGTGTTGTCGACCAGGAGGGGTACCGAGCCGCAGGAGTGGCGGACCGCGGCGATGTCGATCTCCGCGAGCGTCGGATTGGCCGGGGTCTCGACCATGACCAGGCCCGTGTCGGGGCGGATCGCGGAGGCGACCCCGGCGGGGTCGGTCCAGGTCACCTCGGTGCCCAGCAGTCCGGCGGAGAGCAGATGGTCGCTGCACCCGTACAGCGGCCGGACGGCGACGACATGACGGAGTCCGCTGCTCGCCCGGGCCAGGAGTACGGCGGTGAGCGCGGCCATCCCGCTGGCGAAGGCCACCGCGCTCTCGGCGCCTTCGAGCCGGGCGAGCGCGGTTTCGAACCGGGCCGTGGTGGGGTTGTCGAGCCTGGCGTACACGGGCGGGCCGTCAGGGAGGGCACCGGTGGCGGCGAAGGCGTCGATCCGCGCGGCCTCGGCGGCGGCGTCGTGGGAGGGGTAGGTCGTGGACAGATCCAGGGGTGCTGCATGCAGACCGAGCCGGGCGAGGTCGTCACGTCCGGCGTGGACCGCTTCGGTGGCCAGGGCCCGGGGTACGGGCTCGGCGAAAGCTGCGTTCTCCATGCCCGCAGGGTGAACCGCTACCCGGTGGTAGCTACATCTTCCCGTGTTACGTTCGGCCAATGACCGAATCCATCGCTCTCGACCCGGTGGACCTCACGATTCTTCGCCTTCTGCAGAACGACGCCCGGATGACCTATCGCGATCTGGCCGCCGAGACGGGAGTCGCCCCGTCCACCTGTCTCGACCGCGTCACCCGGCTGCGGCGATCGGGAGTGATACTCGGCCATCGGCTGGCGCTGGACCCCGCCCGGCTGGGGAGACATATCGAGGCGCTGCTCTCCGTGCAGGTGCGCCCCCACCGCAGGGATCTGATCGGTGAGTTCGTGGAGCGGATACGGGCCCTGCCCGAGTCCCGGGCGCTCTTCCATCTCACCGGCCCGGACGACTATCTGGTCCATGTGGCCGTCGCGGACACCGCCGACCTGCAACGGCTGGTCGTGGACGAGTTCACCTCGCGCCGCGAGGTCGCCCGGGTGGAGACCCGGTTGATCTTCCAGCAGTGGGAGTGCGGCCCGCTGCTTCCCCCGGCATCCCGGGAACAGCCCGCCGCCGCCCGGGACACCGGCCCGGCGGGCAGGGGGCCGGTACGCGCCGGAGTGGTGCGCCGCGGTGCGGACAGTGGCGGAAACTGACTGCCCGATCAGTTGGCAGCACCCGCTCACAAGCCGATATCCAGTCAGTATCCGGAATCTGGTGCGTTTCTCCGGACGCCACGGGCGGAACCAGGGTGACGCGGGGGCCCCACTCGTACGAGGATATGTGCATGTCAGTTACCCCCAGCACCGCGCTGCCCCGTGAGGTCGCCGACGCCTATGTCGACGCCCTCATCGAACTCGACCCGATCGCCGGAACCTATCTCGGAACAAAGGAGAGCTCCGCTTTTCTGCCCGACTACTCGCCCTCGGGCAGTGCGGCACGCGCCGAGCTCTCCCGGCGGACGCTCGCCCTGCTCGACGCGGCGGAGTCGCTGCCCGGCGCGGACAGCGACGCGGAGCGGCGGTGCGGCCGTCTGCTGAGGGAACGCCTGACGGCCGAGATCGCGGTCCACGAGGCCGACGAGGAGCTGCGGCTGGTGAGCAATCTCCACTCCCCCGTGCACAGTGTGCGGGAGATCTTCACCGTCACCCCGGCACGGACCGAGGAGGACTGGGCGGCCATCGCACAGCGGCTCCGCGCCGTGCCCGACGCGCTGGAGGGCTACCGGACCTCGCTGGAGCTGGGCCTGGAGCGGAAGCTCCTCGGCGGCCCCCGGGCCACCCGTACCTTTGTCGGCCAGCTCACCGAGTGGATCGGCACCGGCAGCGGCTGGTTCGGGGAGTTCGCGGCCGACGGCCCCGACGCCCTGCGCGCCGACCTGGACGCGGCGGCGGGCACCGCCACCGAAGCGCTGGTGGTGCTCCGTGACTGGATGCGGGATGTCTACGCCCCGGCCGTCGCCGACGCGCCGGACACCGTGGGCCGGGAGCGGTACGCCCGCTGGGCCCGCTATTTCAACGGCACCGATCTCGATCTGGACGAGGCGTACGCCTACGGCTGGTCCGAGTACCACCGGCTGCTCGCCGAGATGCGCGCCGAGGCGGAGAAGATCCTGCCGGGCGCGGGCCCCTGGGAGGCGCTGGCCCATCTGGACGAGCACGGACGTCACATCGAGGGCGTGGACGAGGTCCGCGAGTGGCTCCAGAAGCTGATGGACGAGGCGATCGAGGCGCTGGACGGCACGCACTTCGAACTCGCCGAGCGGGTGCGGCGGGTCGAGTCCCGGATCGCTCCCCCGGGCAGCGCCGCGGCGCCGTACTACACCAGCCCCTCGGAGGACTTCTCCCGTCCCGGGCAGACCTGGCTGCCGACCATGGGTGCCACGCGTTTCCCGGAGTACGACCTGGTGTCGACCTGGTATCACGAGGGTGTGCCCGGCCACCATCTCCAGCTGGCGCAGTGGGTCCATGTCGCCGATCAGCTCTCCCGGTACCAGGCCACGATCGGCGGGGTCAGTGCCAATCTGGAGGGCTGGGCGCTCTATGCCGAACGGCTCATGGACGAACTGGGTTTCCTGCCCGATCCCGAGCGCCGGCTCGGCTATCTGGACGCCCAGATGATGCGCGCCTGCCGGGTGATCATCGACATCGGCATGCATCTGGAGCTGGAGATCCCGGCCGACTCGCCCTTCCACCCGGGCGAGCGCTGGACCCCGGAGCTGGCGCAGGAGTTCTTCGGCAACCACAGCGGGCGTCCCGCGGACTTCGTGGAGAGCGAGCTGACCCGCTATCTGGCGATGCCCGCGCAGGCCATCGGCTACAAGCTCGGCGAGCGGGCCTGGCTGCTGGGCCGGGAGAACGCGCGCCGGGCGCACGGCGACGCGTTCGACGCCAAGGCGTGGCACATGGCGGCCCTCTCCCAGGGCTCGCTGGGACTGGACGACCTGGTGGACGAGCTCTCGAAGCTGTGACACCGCCGGGGTGACCGGACCGGATCAGTTCGGACCGGATCGCCGCCGGTACGGACATCTCCCGCGCCCGGGCTGCCGACTGTGCGGGACACCGCAGGAGCGCGGCGGGGCGCGGGCCGGACGGCCCGCGCCCCCTCCCGTACCCGCAATCCCCCGGCCCCCGGCACGGCGGACCCGCGCGGGATCCGCGGGAGCGGGGCCGGCGGTCAGCGGCGGAAGCCGCCCTCCGAGGAGATGACCTGGCCGGTGATCCACTGCGCCTCGTCCGTCGCCAGCCAGGCGATCAGCCGGGCGGGGTCGTCGGGCATCCCCCAGCGCCCGGCCGGGAAGCGTTCGGCGACCTCCTGATAGGCCGCGCCGTCCAGGTAATCCGTGTCCACGGGCCCCGGGTTGACGGTGTTCACCGTCACGGCCAGCTCGGCCAGCGTGGTCGACAGCGAACGGGTGACCGAGGCGAGCGCCCCCTTGGCGAGCGCGTAGGCCAGTTCGCCCGGCATTCCGCCGGCGATGTCCTGGCCCGAGGTCATCATCACGACCCGCCCGCCCGGGGTGCGCGGCGGCAGACCGGCCCGCAGCCGGGTGTACGCCCGCACCAGCAGGATCACCGAGCGGGTGTCGACGGCCCAGTGGGCGTCCAGCATCTCCGCGTCGATGTCGAGCAGGGTGCCGTCCCGGCCGCTCAGCGCGTGATTGGCGATCAGGATGTCGATCCGGCCGCCGAGCGCCTCGGCGGCGCGGGCGATGAGCTCGGCCGGGGCGTCCGCGCCGGAGAGATCACCGGGGCCGTGGAAGACCCGTGCCGCGGGATCCCCGAGGGCCGCGCGCACCCCATCGGCCACCGCCCCGGGGCCTCCGGGGTCCGCGCCCCAGGGCTGGGACTCGTCATGCGGAACATGGTGGTGCAGATAGACGCTCGCACCGTACGCGGCGAGCCGGCGGGCAGCCGCGTATCCGATGCCGCCCCGCCGGCCGGCCCCGGTGACCAGGGCGGTGCGGTCGCGCAGCGGAAGAGGATCGCGGCGCAGGGACTCGGGTGAAGGATTCGGGATCTTGGGCATGGATCCCGATCGTCGGGGATCCGGCGCCACCCTGTCACCCGATTAAGCCGCCGCGCCGCTCTCAGCCGGGCCGTCGCTCGGCCAAGCCGCCGCGCCGCTCAGCAGCCGCAGTCGTCCGTGCCAAGCGGCGCCGTCAGCGGGTCGGGGCCGGAGTGGACGATTCCGTCCGGGGTCCGCCGGGCGAATCCCTCCCGTACCCAGTACTCGTAGCCGCCGAGCATCTCCTTCACGCCGTAACCGAGCAGCGCGAGGGCCAGCGCCGCCCGGGTGGCGCCGTTGCAGCCGGGCCCCCAGCAGTGGGTGACCACCGGGATCGCCGGGTCGAGGAGCTCAGCCGCCCGTCCCGGGATCAGCGCGGTCGGCAGATGGAGAGCGCCGGGAATGTGCCCCTGCTCCCAGGCGTCGGCCGAACGGGTGTCGAGCAGGACGAAGCCGGGATCGCCGCCGTCCGCGAAGGCCGCGGCGACATCGGAGACATCCGTGTGGAAGGCGAGGGAGGCCGCGAAGTGGGCGGCGGCTTCGGCGGGCGGCGCCGGCGGGACACGGAGTACGGCGTTCAGGGGACGCGCTGTCGTCGCTGTCATGGTGGAAAATCTATGGCGGCCCGCCCGGAGCCTGAAGAGGGATTCCCCGGGGCTTTCCTTGATCAGCCGGGGAATCCCCGGTTTGCTGGCTCCATGACCGATTATTCACCGGACGCCACCGACTGGCGCATTCTCGACGCCCTCCAGAGCGACGGCCGGGCGAGTTTCACCGAGCTGGCCAGGACGGTCGCCATGTCGGCGAGTGCCGTGACCGAGCGGGTGCGACGGCTGGAGGAGGCGGGCGTGATCACCGGATACACGGCCGTCGTGGACGGGGAGAGGCTGGGGCTGTCCGTCCTGGCCTTTGTCCGGCTGCGCTATCCGAACGGCAATTACAAGCCGTTCCACGATCTGCTGGAGACGACGCCCGAGATCCTGGAGGCCCACCATGTGACCGGGGACGACTGCTTCGTACTGAAGGTCGCCACCCGGTCGATGCGCCATCTGGAGGAGGTCACCGGCCGGATCGGCGCGCTCGGCTCAGTGACCACCAGTGTCGTCTACTCCTCTCCCCTGCCCCGCCGCGCGGTCAGCCGCTGAGCGGGGCGCTGCGGATGAACACCTCCGAGCCGTGGCGCGCCTTGACCACCTCGAGCCGGGTGGGGATCCGGCGGCGCAGATCCGCGACATGGCTGACGATGCCGACGCTGCGGTCCCGCTCGCGCAGCGAGTCGAGCACGTCGAGCACCTCGTCCAGGGTCTGCTCGTCCAGGCTTCCGAAGCCCTCGTCGATGAAGAGGGTGTCCAGCCGTACGCCCCCGGCCTCCTCGGTGACCACATCGGCGAGGCCGAGCGCCAGGGCGAGCGAGGCGAAGAAGGTCTCGCCGCCGGAGAGCGTCGAGGTGTCGCGTTCGCTGCCGGTCCAGGAGTCGACCACATGCAGACCGAGCCCGGCCCGCTTGCCGCCGGCGCGGGCGTCCGAGTGGACCAGGGTGTAGCGGCCGGACGACATCCGCTGAAGCCGTACGGTGGCCGCCGCCGCGACCTGTTCGAGGCGGGCGGCGAGGACATACGACTCCAGGCGCATCCGGCGCTCGTTGTCGGCGGAGGTGCCGGCGGTGAGCGCGGCGAGCCGGGCGATCCTGGTGTACTCGGCGCGGCGCGGGCCCAGCTCACGGACCTCGGCGGCGGCGCGTTCGGAGAGCCGGGCGAGCGCGGTGCACCGGTCGCGGGCGGCGTCCCTCGCCGAGAGGGCCGCGCGCAGGGTGCGTTCGGCGGTGTCGTGGGCGGCGCGCGCCGAGGCGGTGTCGGCGGGCGGGAGCGCGGCGGCGGCGCGGGCGTCGTCCTCGGCGAGCAGTTCGGCGACTGTGGCGGACTCGGTCCGCCAGGCGTCGATCCGGCGCTGGAGGCCGCTCTGTTCCCCGTCGCCGAGGCGCGCGCCGGCGGCGGCTTCCGGGGTGTCGAAACCCGCCCTGAAGGCGGCGTCGGCGAGCCGGTCGTCGGCCTCCTTCAGCCGCTGTGCCGTGAGCTCCGCCGTTCGGACGGCCTCGGCGGCCTCCTCCAGGAGACGGAGTCTCAGCTCCAGTTCGGCGGCGCGTTCGGCGACGGTCGCCGTGCGCGTGCCCGGGCCGGCGGAGCCGTGGAGGGCGGCGAGTTCCGCCAGGAGTGAGCTCTGTTCGGCGTCGAGCGCCTCCTGGAGCGAGGTGCGCGCGGCGGCGCGCTGCTCGACCTGGTGCCGGGCGTCGGTCCGCTCGCCGTGTTCCCGCTCCGCCCGGTCGAGCGCCTCACGGGCGGCATGGGCGCCCGAGGCCAGCAGACGGGCCTCGCGGTGCTCGCGCTCCAGGCGTTCGAGGGCCTCGGTGAGCTCGGTGACGGAGGGGTCGGCGGGGTCATCGGCACCGTCGCCGCCGCCGCCCGCACCGCCGGAACCGGAACTGCCGGAACCGGACGAACCGGAGCCGGAGGAACCGGAGCCGGTGTCGCGGGCCTCGGCCCGCGCGGTCGCCAGGGCCTCCTCAGCCACCGCCAGTTCGCTCTCGGCCGCCGCCCGCGCCGTGTCCAGCGCCGTGTACTCCTGGTACGCCGACTCCTCCTCGGCCGGGGTCACCCGCCCCCCGGTGACGGGCGCCGGAGCCGGGTGCTCGGCGGAGCCGCAGACCGCGCAGGGTGTGCCGGGCGTGAGGGAGGCGGCGAGTTCGGCCGCCATGCCGAGCAGCCGGCGTTCCTTGAGATCGAGCCAGGACTCCCGGGCGGCGAGCGACCGGCCGGCCGCCTCCACCAGCCGTTCCCTCGTCCCGGCCCGGCGGGCGAGGAGCCCGTCGCGCTCCCGGGCGGCGCGCAGCCGCCGGCGGGCCGGCTCCACACGGCCGGCGAGCTGTTCGGCGAGGGTGGCCGCGTCCCGGGTCTCCGTGACGCGTTCCCGGTGCTCGCGGCGGAGGTCGTCCCACCCGGCGAGCCAGCCCGCCGCGTCCCGGAGGATGTCGTCGTCCGCGCGGGCCTGCCGGTCCAGTTCGGCCCGTTCGCGGGTGATCTCCGCACCGCGCCGCTCGGCCCGGCGGGCGGCGTCCAGACCACCGAGATCCTGCCGGGCGCGGCGGGCCAGCTCGGTCAGCTGCTCCGCGCCGGCGTCCAGCAGATCGCGCGGCAGCCCGGCCCTGACGCGCTCATGACCGGCGGTCGCGGTGCGGTGCTCCTCGGCGGCCTCGTCCCTCAGCCGGAGCGCGGGCGAGACCCGGTCGGCCTTGCGGGCCCGCTCCAGCCGGGCCACCAGCTCCTCGGTCCCGGCCCGGCGCGGCTCCGTCTCGTCGTACCGGCGGCGGGCGTCCGCGTACCGCGACTGGAGCCGTTCGCGCTCCCGTACGCCGTCGAGCGCGGTCCGCGCGGCGAACTGGCGGCTCTCCGCCGCCGAGAGCGCCGACTCGGCGATGTCCCGGAGCTCCCGCGCGCGGGAGCGGGCCACGGCAGCCCACTCCAGTACGCCGGAGGCGAGTCCGGGCTCACCCGGGGCATGCCGGGGCGGCGGCAGATCGGCCCCGGCCGGGCCCGCCGCCTCGTCCATCCGGTGCAGGCCGGCGAGGAGCTGTTCGTCCCCGGCCCGTACGCGCCCCTCCGCCTTGCGCCGCCACTCGGCGAGGCACTCCTCGACCGCCGCGAAACTCCGGGTGTCGAAGAGCCGGCCGAGGAGCTTGCCGCGGGCTTCGGCGTCGGCGCGCAGAAAGCGGGCGAAGTCGCCCTGGGGCAACAGGACCACCTGGCAGAACTGGTCCCGGCTCATGCCGATGAGCTGGGCGATCTCCTCGCCGATCTCCTGGTGGGACTTGCTCAGCGCCCGCCAGCCGCCGGCCGCCGGGTCGTATTCGCGGAGCCAGGAGTTGGCGCGTTCGTTGATGAAGCCGGTTCCCCGCTTCTTGGGGCGCGGCTGGGCGGGCTGCCGCCGGATCTCCAGCCGCCGTCCGGCCACGGTCAGTTCGAGCAGCACCTCGGTGACGGTGCCGGGCTCGGCGTGATCGCTGCGCAGCGAGGCGCCGGGGCTCTGCCGGGCGCCGGGGACCGCCCCGTAGAGGGCGAAGCAGACGGCGTCGAGCACGGAGGTCTTGCCGGCGCCGGTCGGTCCGTGGAGCAGGAAGATGCCGTCGGCGGCCAGGGTGTCGAAGTCGATCTCCTGGGCGGCGCCGAAGGGCCCGAAGGCGGTGACGGCCAGCCGGTGCAGCCTCATGCGGTCACCCCGCGCTTGCCCGCCGGGGCCGTACCCGCGCCGGCCGGGTCGCGCGGGCCGGCGCTCTCCCGGGCCGCCTCGCCCACCCGCACCGCCTCGAAGGCGTCCCGCAGGACGGCCCGTTCGCCCTCGTCGGGGCCGTTGCCGCCGCGCACATGGGCGATGAAGTCCTCGGCGATCTGCTGGTCGCCGCGGTCCCTCAGCCGCTCGGCGTAGGAGAGCTGCTGCTCCGGTCCGGTGCGCTCGGGGTCGAAGACCAGGCTGAGCGTGTGCGGGAACCGGGCCGCGAGCCGGGGCATCGCCTCGGTGGGCCGGGCCGGGTCCGTGAGGGTGGCCTCGACGAACGAATCCTCGTGACGGTCGAGCGCCGGATCGTCGAGGAGTTCGGCGAGCCGGCCGCGCAGCCGGGCGAGCGGGCGCGGCACGGGGCAGTCGACCCGCTCCGCGGTGATCTCGCCGCCGGGTCCGAGCTCGATCAGCCACATCGTCTTGCGCCGGCCGGCCTCGGAGAAGGAGTAGGCGAGCGGCGAGCCGGAGTAGCGCACCCGCTCGGTGATGGTCTGGCTGCCGTGCAGATGGCCGAGGGCGGTGTAGTCGACGCCGTGGAAGACGTCCGAGGGCACGGAGGCGACTCCGCCGACCGTGATGTCGCGCTCGCTGTCGCTCTCCCGTCCCCCGGCGACGAAGGCATGGGCGAGCACGACGGAGCGGGTCCCGGCGGGCCTGGTCGCGAGATCGGCCCGCACCCGGTTCATGGCCGCGCGGATGACCGCCTCGTGGTTCGCCCTCTCGGTCCCGAACTCGTCCTTCACCAGCGACGGTTCGAGATAGGGCAGGCCGTAGAAGGCGACCTCGCCGTGCTCGTCGGAGAGGAGTACGGGGGTGGCGCAGCCAGCGGGGTCGGTACGGAGGTGGACCCCGGCGCGCTCTATCAGCCCGGCGGCGACACCGAGGCGGCGCGCCGAGTCGTGGTTGCCGGAGATCATCACTGTGGGTATGCCCTCGGCGGCGAGCCGGTGCAGCGCGCGGTCGAAGAGCATCACCGCGCCGAGCGGCGGGACGGCCCGGTCGTAGACGTCCCCGGCCACGAGCACGGCGTCCACGCTCCGGGTGCGCGCGGTCTCCACGAGGTGATCGAGGAAGGCGGCCTGCGCTTCGAGCAGACTCACCCGGTGGAGAGAGCGGCCGAGATGCCAGTCCGAAGTGTGCAGAAATTTCACGAAACGGCTCCGACCTGCATGTTTCCCGTTCTCCGCCCCTGGGGTGCGGCGCCCGTCCCGCACGGGCCCCGTCATCAGCAGTGACCACGCTAGCGCCGATGGGGCGCGCACTCCCCACGGACCTCGTATTTCCCCGGCGCGGACCGGACGCGGACCGGACGCGGACCGGCGCGAACAGGATGCGGGCAGGATGCGGGCAGGGCGCGGGCGGAACGCGGACCGGGTGCCGCCGGACTCTCCCCGTACCGCACACCGCCCGGCGGAGGGTCGTCCGATCGGACGATGCCGGGGTCGTCCGACGGGCTCGGTGACGGCGGCCGGTGCGCGGACGGCCGGGAGCCGGCGGGAGCGGAGGATGGAGGGGAACGGTTCCCGACCGGAACACCCGTACCACCGTCCCCGCTGGAGGCAGCCTTGCACACCGCCCATGACCGGCCGGCGGAGAACACCGGCCCCGGTGAGCGCGCCGGCGGGCGCGTCTGCGCGTTGGTACGGCGGCCGGGGCCGGCGGTGGTCTCCGCCCTTCTCGCGGCGATACTCCTCGGCTGCGCCCCGGGCGGCGGCGACGGCCGGGAGCCGTCCTCCGGTTCACCGGCGGCGGAGTCCGGCGGCGGGTCACCGGCGTCCCCCGCCGCCCCCGCGGACCGCGCCCCGGGCCGGGCCACCCCGGCGGGCACGCTGCTGGTGGCGGATTTCGGCGGCGACACGGTCACCTTCCTCCACCCCGAGCGCGGTCCCTTCGCCTCCGTCCGGGTCGGCACGGCCCCGTACGGGCTCGCGGTCGGCGCCGACGGCCGGGCCTGGGTCGCCACGGCGGAGGGGGTGGCGGTGGTCGACACCGAGACCCGGCGGCGGCTGGACCGCATTCCGTACCGCACCGGCACGGGGCCCGTGACGGACGGGGAGTACCGGGGCGGCGGGATGGGAATCGCGCTGGCGCCCGACGGGAAGCGGCTCTATGTCGGGGTGAACGTTCCCGGCGGGCCGGGGGCGCTGGAGGTGATCGACACCGCGTCGCGCGAGGTGACCGACACCGTACCGACCGGTCTGCGGCCCTTCGACGTGGATGTCTCCCGGGACGGCCGCGAGGTGTACGCCACCAACCACGACTCCTTCGATGTGACCGCCGTGCGGACGGACACTCTCGCCGCGCGGACGATGGAGGTCGCCCCCTACGGCACGGAGGGCGGGCTGGGCTCCTGGCTGAAGCCGCACTACACGGCCGTACGGGCGGACGGGCGGCTGCTGCTGCCCTTCCAGGGGGAGCGGCTGGCCGTGCTCGATCCGCGGACCGGGCGGGTGACGGTCGAGCGGATGACGGCCCGCACCCATCAGCACGGTGCCGCTCTCGCTCCGGACGGCACCCTGCTGGTCGTCGGCACCGGGCCGGTCGGGTCGGCGCGGGAGGGGGCGTCCCTGACCGTCCGCCGCGGGGACGGCTCGGAGCGGATCATTCCGCTCGAGGGTCCTCATGAGGATGTGGCGGTCTCGCCGGACGGGCGGACGGCGTATGTGAGCGGCGGCTTCACCCGTGACGGGTACTGGAACGGCGTCACCGCGGCCGATCTGGAGAGCGGGGCCACCCGCCGGCTGCCGGGCGGGGAACGGCCGCTGGGCATCGCCGTGCTCCCCGGCCGCTGAGCCGGCCGCGGGGGCCGGCCGCCGGAACGGGCCGTGGGGAAGGCGGGCCCGGCCGCGGCGGAACCGCGGGCCGGGCCGGGCGGAAGAAAGCGGGCCGGGCGACAGGGAGGCCGGGGTCAGGCGTCGCCGTACGCCTCGCCGCCGAGCTCGAAGCCGGCCGTCCCCGCCGTGGCGTCGGCCAGCCAGCGGCGGAAGGCGTCGACCTCCGCGTCCGGCAGCCCGATCCCGATCGTGACCGCCTCCGCGTACCGCACCTCGCGCACCGCGCGGCCGGTCGCGCGCAGATCGTTCTCCAGCCTGCCCGCCCGCTGGTGGTCGACCGTGACGGTGGCGAGCCGGAAGCGGCGCCGGGTGAGGGTGCCGATCTCGTCCAGGGCCTCGCCGACGACTCCCCCGTACGCCCGGATCAGTCCGCCGGCTCCGAGTTTCACCCCGCCGTAGTAGCGGGTGACGACGGCCGCGGCGTAGCGGATCTCGCGGCGCATCAGCATCTGGAGCATGGGCACACCGGCCGTGCCGCCCGGTTCGCCGTCGTCGCTCGCCTTCTGCACGGAGGCGTCGGCTCCGACCACATAGGCGAAGCAGTTGTGGGTGGCGGTCGGATGCTCCCTGCGGATGCGGTCGACGAAGCGCTGGGCCTCGGCCTCGGTCGCGGCGGGGGCGAGCGCGCAGATGAACCGCGATCGGCCGATCTCGGTCTCGTGCACACCCTCACGGGCGACGGTGCGGTACTGGTCCTGCATCCCACCAGCGTATGCGGCGGCCGGAAGGGAATGCTCCGCGCGGGTCGCCCGTTGTCCGTTGCATGGACGCCAGGGCAGTGAACGCGGAGACAGTGAACGCCGGACCGGCGGCGGCGGATGACTACGGGGACGCGGAGACCATCCGGAGAATTCTGACCTCGACCGGTGACACCTGGGCGGTGGTGGGCCTCTCGGAGAATCAGGCGCGGGCCGCGTACGGCGTGGCCCGGGTGCTCCAGCGGTTCGGCAAGCGGATCGTGCCGGTGCACCCCAGGGCCGGGACGGTCCACGGCGAGCGGGGGTACGCCACGCTGGCCGACATCCCCTTCCCGGTGGATGTGGTGGATGTCTTCGTCAATGCCGATCTCGCCGGGCGGGTGGCGGACGAGGCGGTGGCGATCGGGGCGAAGGCGGTCTGGTTCCAGCTCGGGGTGATCGACGAGAAGGCTTGGGAGCGGACCCGGGCCGCCGGGCTCGACATGGTGATGGACCGCTGCCCCGCCATCGAGATACCCGCCCTGGGCTGACGCGGCGGGGTGTCCTACACCCCGAGGCCGTCCAGGATCACGGCACCCGGCAGGGCGGCGAGGGCCTTGCCGGGCACGATCAGCTTTCCGCGCCGCAGCCCGCTCCCGATGAGCACCCACGGGAGGTCGACGACGGCCGAGTCGACCAGCAGCGGCCAGGAGCCGGGCAGTCCGATGGGGGTGATCCCGCCGTACTCCATCCCGGTCTCGCCGGTGGCGGTCTCCATCGGGGCGAAGGACGCCTTGCGGGCGCCGAGTTGCCGGCGGACCACGCCATTGACGTCCACCCGGGTGCGGGAGGGCACCACACAGGCGGCGAGGGTGGACTCACCACCGCGCTTGCCGGCCACCACCACGCAGTTGACCGACCGCTCCAGCAGATCGGCCCCGTGGTGTGCCACGAAGGCGGCGGTGTCGGCGATCCCGGGGTCGGTGTCGACATGGAGCGGCGGGTCGGCGGAGAGGCCGTCGTGCCAGCCGCGAATCGCCTCGGCGACGGACGGGGGCAGCAGATCGAGACGGTCCACCGCCGGGAGGGCGTTGTCGAAGGATCCGATGGGAGCGCGCATGCCGGACACGCTAACAGCGGTCGCGCACCGGGCGGATGAGCGTCCCGGAGGCGGTACGGGGAGAGCGGGGGCGGGTCATCGCGCGGGAGGCACGGAGACCGCCATCATCAGCTCCACCGTCTCGGCGCCGTCGTTGCGGTAGGCATGCGGGACATGCGCCTCGAAGGTGGCGGAGCTGCCCGCGGGCACCGGGTGGGGCACATCGTCCACGATCAGGGTCAGCTCGCCCGCGGTGACATGGATCAGCTCGACCGTGCCCTCGGGGTGGGCGTCGGAGCGGCTGCCGCCGCCGGGGGTGAGCCGCCAGCTCCACAGTTCCAGCGGGCCGCGCTGCTCGGTGCCGATCAGCAGCCGGGCGACGCTGCCGTCGGGGGTGGACCACATGCGGACGGTCTGTTCGGGGGGTATGAGGCGCACCGTGGCGCCCTGTTCGTGGTCGAGCAGGGTGGTGATGCTGACTCCGAGGGCGTCGGCGAGCTTGACCGTCGTGCCGACGCTCGGGTTGGTCCGCGCCTGCTCAATCTGAATGATCATGCCTCGGCTGACCCCCGAGCGGGCCGCGAGAGCATCGAGCGTGAACCCCCGCTCGGACCGCCAGCGCTTGACGTTCCGGGCGAGCGACTGGGTCAGCTGATCAAGGTCCACGGGCCCGTCCGTCCATTTTATTGAATGACAGAGTAGAATATTTTGAACTACGGTGTGGTGCACCGACGGTCCACTGCACTGTACTGCGAGGTCCTTTCATGACTGTACTGTTCGCCCTGGCCACGGCCCTGCTCTGGGGTCTGGCCGACTTCGGCGGCGGACTGCTGACCCGGCGGCTGCCCGCCCTCACCGTGGTGGTGGCCTCGCAGATTCTCGCCGTGGTCGTCCTCGGCGTGATCGTCGTCTCGACTCAGGCATGGCAGGAAGCCGGCTCGCAGCTCTGGTACGCGGTCGGCGCGGGCGTCGTCGGACCGGTGGCGATGCTCTGCTTCTACAAGGCGCTGGCGCTCGGGCCGATGGGTGTGGTCTCACCGCTCGGATCGGTGGGTGTCGCGGTGCCGGTCGGGGTCGGGCTGGTTCTCGGCGAGCGGCCCGGAGTGCTCCAGGTCGCCGGAATCGCCGTCGCCGTGGCCGGCATCGTGCTCGCGGGCGGCCCGGAGCTGCGCGGTGCGCCCGTGCAGCGGCAGGCGATCATGCTGACACTGACCGCGGCCTTCGGCTTCGGCGCGGTGATGGCGCTGATCGCCGAGGCGTCCACCACCCTCACCGGTCTCTTCCTCGCCCTCTTCGTCCAGCGGATCACCAATGTCACGGTCGGCGGGGCGGCGCTGTACGTCTCGGTCCGGCGCGGCGGGCGGGCGCTGCCGGAGAAGGGCGGGATGCGGGTGGTCCTCGCGGCCCTTCCCGCTCTCGCGTTCGTGGGCATGGCGGATGTCGCGGCCAACGGCACCTACTCGATCGCGGCCCAGAACGGCCCCGTCACGGTCGCCGCCGTACTGGCCAATCTCTATCCGGTGGTGACCGCGCTGGCCGCGCTGCTGCTGCTCAGGGAGCGGCTGAAGGTGGTCCAGGCCACCGGCGCGAGCCTGGCCCTGGTCGGGGCGGTGATGCTCGCGGCCCGCTGACCGGCGATCCGGCCGGGGCCGGGGCCGCGGTCCCGGTCCGTTCCCGGCCCGCCCCGGTCAGCCGCGTTCGTCCAGCTCGGCCAGGGCGGCGAGCTGCTCGGGGGTGATGCCGTCCGGCAGGGGTACGGGCGCGGGGGTGCGGATCGGGGGCTGCCAGCCGCGCACCGGGTCCCAGCTGCGCACCACCCGGGCCGGGGCGCCCGCCACCACCGAGTGGTCGGGGACCTCTCCCCGGACCACCGCACCGGCGGCGACGACCACATTGCGGCCGAGCCGGGCGCCGGGGAGCACCACGGCGCCGGTGCCGAGCCAGCAGCCGGGCCCGATCGTCACCGGGTCGGTGCGCGGCCACTGCTTGCCGACCGGCTGCCCGGGGTCGTCATAGCTGTGGTTGGTCGAGGTGATGTAGACATACGGGCCGCAGTAGGTGTTGGAGCCGATGACCACCCGGGTGTCGGCGATGACATGGCTGCCGCGCCCCAGCACCACACCGTCGCCGAGGGTGAGTATCGGGTCCGGGCCGAGATCGAGGCCGGGCATCATGCCCGCGGTGAGGGTGACCTGCTCGCCGATGATGCAGTGGTCGCCGAGCTCTATCCACGGCTCCCCGAAGACCGTGCCCTGGGGGAAGGCCAGCCGGGTGCCGGGCCCCAGCCGCCGGAAGCGGAGCCGTCCGGGATGCTCGGACGTGACCGCGCCGGCCCGCTGCACCCAGCGCCAGCCGCGGTGGACCGCCCGGTGGAGCGTCCTCCGCCACCAGACGGCGGGGGACGAGAACGTGTTGCTGTCTTCCGGCACCCGTTCACGGTAGTCGGCGCCGCCCGCGCGGTTCACGGCCGCCCGCTGTGATGTTCACCCCATGCCGGGCCCGGCACCCCGCGCCGCCCGGCCCGCACCCCCGGCCGCCGTGCGCCGCGTGTCCCGTGCCGCCCGTTCCCGTATCACCCGCCCCCGCGCCGCTCACCCCGTGCACCCGCGCCCCGAACCGCTCGCCTCCGCGCGCCCGCCTCCCGAATCGCTGACCCCCGCATCCGTACGCCCGCCACCGAACCGCTGCCCCCCGCATCCGCACGCCCGCCTCCGAACCGCTGCCCCCGCATCCGCGCGTCCCGCCACCCGATCCCCCATCACCCCACCGGACCGCCACATCGGCGGGCACCCCTCACATCTCCCACCCGACTCCCCCACCCCATGGCCGCACCTTCAGGCATCCAACCGAGCCAAGATGGCTTGAAACCGACGTTCACAGGAGCCGTTGCGCAACCTCATCCGCCCCATTCGTCACGGAGATCACGGTGGATACCTCACGAACCGGGTCCCTCAGAGGCTCCGGGCGCGTCTCGCCGGGGGATCCATGCGCTTCCGGGCGGATTCTCGAAGGATCCTGAGGAATTGGCCGCTTATCACGATCACCGGCACCAGGCAGTGACTTCGGGACTAAGTCCACCGTTCCGTGGACTGTGGGCTCGGAGCGGGGTTCACGGCTGCGGTGCGTGATTAGCATGAGCCACACATGTTTGTGGAAGATCACCGTCAACTTCCAGCGTCCGCTCATGTGTCGACCGGCAGCGATCCGCCGGCCCGGCTGCTCCACCTGGATTTTCCCCTGATTGCCCATGTATTTTTCCTGATTTCCCGCCGGATTCCCCCCGGACTCAAGCAGCGAGGGACCGATGTCTGTGCCAGTCGCCCCCAAACCGCGCAGGATACGAACCCCGCGGCCACTGCCGCTCGCCATTCCGCTGGTCGCGGTCGTGGCGGGCGGGGCGGCCGGTGGTGCGGTGATCGCCACGGCCCCGGAGGCGGCCCGCTCCTGGGTGGCGGTCACCGTCGCGGTCGCCTGGGCCTGGGTGACGCTCACCGTCGTGGCCGCCGTGCTCAACTCCCGGCGGCTGCACACAGCCGCGGCGGGTGCGCACAGTGAACTGCGCGCGCTCCAGGCACACTCGGCCCAGAGCGGCGCGGAATGCGCGCATCTGGTGAACATCACCCTCCCCCAGGTCGTGAAGCGGCTCCGGGACGGCGAGGGCGCCGACACCGTCCTCACCGGCACCCAGCCGCCGTCCGACCCCCAGCTGCGGCGGGTGGTCCAGTTCTTCGCCGCCGAGGTCGCGGCGAGCGAGCACCGCGCCGAGACCTCCGGCGCCGACAGCGTCGCCGCCGTGCGCCGACTGGCCCAGGCCGCCGACGACCTGGACCGGCTCACCACGGTGACCCTGCCCGCCGCCATCACCCGGCTGCGCGAAGGGGCTTCGGCCGACACCGCTCTCGCCGAGCTGGAACATCCGTCCGACCCGCGCCTGCGGGTGATCCTCGACTCGATCGTCCGCGAGGTCGCCTTCAGTGAGCGGCGCGCGGCGGCGGCCCAGGGCGCCGGCGCCAAGGTGCTGAGCCGGGTTCAGGCCAAGGCCGTGAGCATGCTGGCCGATCTCCGGGACATGCAGGATCGTCACGGCGAAGAGGTGTTCGGGGATCTCCTCAAGCTCGACCACAACACCTCGCAGCTCGGTCTGCTGACCGACCGGCTGGCGCTGCTGATGGGCGGCCGGGCGAGCCGGGCGTGGAACAAGCCCATCGTCATGGAGAGCATCCTGCGCGGCGCGGTCGGCCGGATCGCCGCCTACCAGCGGGTGCGGCTGCACTCCTCCAGCACGGCGGCCGTCACCGGTTACGCGGCCGAGGGCGTGATGCATCTGCTGGCCGAACTGATGGACAACGCGGCGAACTTCTCGCCGCCCATCGACGAGGTGCATGTCTATGTCGAGGAGCGCACCGCCGGGCTGGTGGTGACCATCGAGGACAGCGGTCTGAAGATGTCGGACGCCGCGATGCGGCGCGCCGAGGAAGCGGTCTCCGGCCGGGGCCACGACCTCGCCAAGCTCCAGAGCACCCGGCTCGGACTGGTGGTGGTGGGCCTGCTCGCCGCCAAGTACCACATGAGTGTCAGCTTCCGGCCGTCCTCGCGGGGCGGTACGGGGGTCGTGGTGCTCTTCCCGCCGCAGCTGATCCACCAGTCGCGGGGCACCGCGCCCGAGTCGCTCAACCGTCCGATGGGCGGCAGCCGGGCGGTCCGGGGCTCCGTACCCGCGCAGAACACGGCACCCGCGCTGGACTCCTACGCCCTGCCGGATCCTTTCGCCACCCCCGGCCCGGCCGCCGCGGCACAGAACGGCGCGTCGCCCAACGGCGCCGCCCGGCCGGCGATGGCGACGGAGAACGGACTGCCCGTACGGCCGCCGGGCCGCACCATGGCCGCCGCCGACCGGGGCCGCACGGAGCCGCAGCAGCAGCCCCCCGCCGCGCCTCCCGGGCCGGTACGGAACGCCGGAACGCAGTTCGGTGCCTTCCACCGCGGCCGCCGGGCCGGGGAGGAACGATCCACCGGATCCACGGAGCAGTGACACACCGGAACTGACCCCGGGCAGCGGGGCGGCCGGGAGCCGCCCCGCCCCGCACAGGCCGTGCGCCGCGCACCGCGGCACACGGCACCACACACGCAAACGGGAGACAGGAGGCACGGGCCGGTGCCCGGTTCGTCCGGCAGCACCAGCCCACGCGGAATCATGCAGCCCATTCAAACAACGGACAACAGCTTGACCTGGCTACTGGAAGGACTCCTCGACCGCACCCCGGGCACCCGGCACGCGCTGGTGCTCTCCCGCGACGGTCTGAAGCTCTGCTGGACCCCGCATCTGACGCTCGACCAGGCCGACCAGCTCGCCGCCATCTGCTCGGGCATCCAGGCACTGGCCCAGGGCGCCTCGGTCGAGTTCGGCAACGGCAGCGGCGGAGTACGGCACTCCATGACGGAGTTCCACGGCGGACTGCTCTTCATCGTCGAGGCCGGCTCCGGCGCCCATCTGGCGGTGGTGGCCGAGGACGGCGCCGATCCGGGCGCCGTGGGACACCAGATGACCGAGCTGGTCGAGCAGATCGGTGAGCATCTGCGGGCGGAACCCCGGGCCATGGCACCGGAGACGCGGCTGTCATGATCCGCCGCCCCGTCGACATGGGTGATCCCGACCGGCTCTACATCGTGACCGGGGGCCGCAGCCGTGTCGACGACGAATCGTTCGACCTGGTGACCCTGGTCGTCAGCGAGTGTGCACCGTCGCCGGGCATGCAGTCGGAGCAGGTCCGGATACTCGAACTGTGCAGGCATCCCATAGCGGTGGTGGAAATCTCGGCGGAGCTGAAACTGCCCATCACGGTGGTGCGGATTCTGCTCGGCGATCTCCTGGCGACGGGGCGCATCACCGCCCGCCATCCCCGGGCGGCGCGCTCGCTCGTCGGCCTGCCCGATTCCGCCCTCTTGGAGGAGGTGCTCGTTGGACTCCGCAATCTCTGAACTGCCCGCCCGCACCCCGCTGGTGGACTCCGCCGAGACCGGACTGAAGATCGTCATTGTGGGCGGCTTCGGCGTCGGCAAGACCACACTGGTGCGCTCGGTGAGCGAGATCCGTCCGCTCAACACCGAGGAGGTGATGACCCAGGCGGGCATCGGCGTCGACGAACCGGCCGGCCCCAGCACCAAGACCACCACCACGGTGGCCTTCGACTTCGGCCGGATCAGCCTCAACAGCCAGATGGTCCTCTATCTCTTCGGCGCCCCGGGGCAGGAGCGCTTCTGGTTCCTCTGGGACCGGCTCTTCTCCGGCACCCTCGGCGCCGTCGTGCTGGTCGACACCCGGCGGATGAGCGATTCCTGGTACGCCATCGACCGGCTGGAGCACCACCGCACTCCGTTCGTGGTGGCGGTCAACCGCTTCGACAGCGACCCGGCCGCCTTCGCGCTGGAGGAGATACGCCAGGCACTCGCCCTGCCGCCGCATGTCCCGCTGATCGAATGCGACGCCCGGATCCGTTCCTCCGGCAAGCATGTCCTGATCAGCCTTGTCGACCACCTCCACGCACTGGCCGTGGCCCGGGAGATGACCACATGACCGACCCCACCGGATCCGACACCCGCGGCCGGACCGGGCCGCCACCGGGGTGCCCGGCCCACGCCGGGGCCATCCCGCTCAGCGGTCTGGAGTACCAGCAGACCCCGTCGGAGCTGTACCGGAACATGCGCCGCGACCACGGCGCGGTGGCACCGATCCTGCTGGACGGCGGCATTCCGGCCTGGCTGGTCCTCGGATACGCCGAGGTCTCCTATGTGACCGGGCACGACGAGCTCTTCGCCCGGGACTCCCGGCGCTGGAACCAGTGGGAGAACATCCCGCAGGACTGGCCGCTGCTGCCCTATGTCGGCTACCAGCCGTCCGTGCTCTTCACCGAGGGCCCCGAGCACCAGCGCCGCGCCGGGGTGATCACCCAGGCGCTGGAGGGGGTCGATCAGTTCGAGCTGGCGCAGTGGAGCCGGGCGATCGCACACGGGCTGATCGACGCCTTCGCGGGCAGCGGGCGGGCCGAGCTGATGTCGGCGTACGCCCATGCCCTGCCGATGCGGGCCGCCGTCCAGATGTGCGGTATGCCGCTCGGCAACGAGGACACCGAGGAGCTGGTGAGCGATCTGCGCATCACGCTCGACGCCGGCGAGGGCGACGACCCGGTGGCCGCGTACATCCGGGTGGGTGAGCGCATTCACCGGCTGGTGAAGGAGAAGCGGTCCGCGCCGGGGCCGGATGTCACCTCGCGGATGCTGCTCCATCCGGCCGGGCTCACGGACGAGGAGATCGTCCAGGACCTGATCTCGGTGATCGCCGCCGCCCAGCAGCCGACCGCCAACTGGATCTGCAACACGCTGCGGCTGCTGCTCACCGACGACCGTTTCGCGCTCAATGTCTCGGGCGGCCGGCTCAGTGTCGGGCAGGCGCTGAACGAGGTGCTCTGGCTGGACACCCCCACCCAGAACTTCATCGGCCGGTGGGCGGTGCGCGACACCCAGCTCGGCGGCCGGCAGATCCGGGCCGGGGACTGTCTGGTGCTGGGGCTGGCCGCCGCCAACACCGATCCGCAGATCTGGCCCGAGGGCCACATCGGGGCGGAGAACTCGGCGCATCTCTCCTTCAGCAACGGCGAGCACCGCTGCCCCTATCCGGCACCGCTGCTGGCCGATGTCATCGCCCGTACCGCGGTCGAGACGCTGCTGGAGCGGCTGCCGGACGTGGTGCTGGCGGTGGAGCCGGAGGAGCTGACCTGGCGGCCGTCGATCTGGATGCGCGGGCTGACCTCGCTGCCCGCGCGCTTCACCCCGGCCGTCCGCTGACGGCGGCCGGGCGGCGGTGCCCGCACGCACCATGACCCCGGTCACCCGGACGCGCGCCCCCGTGAGCGCGCGTCCGGGCGGGGCCGGGCCGCGCGCTCACCGGCGGGCGCGGCCCGCCCGGTCCGCGGCGGGGCTCACGCGGGGGTGAACCGCACCGGCAGGGAAGCCGGGCCCCGGGTGAAGACGCCCTGCTCGGACGGTACGAAACCATCGGCGAGCCGCATGTCCGGCATGGCGTCGAGGAGCTGGTTGACCCCGGTCTCCACCTCGGCACGGGCGAGCAGCGCGCCGACGCAGAAGTGCCGCCCGAGGGCGAAGGCGAGATGGTCGGCGGCGGCGGAGAAGGCGTTGGCCGAGGTCAGGTCGTCACGGAAGATGTTGAAGGTGTCGGGCTCGTGGAACCGCTCGGCGTCCCGGTTGGCCGCCCCTATCAGGCAGGTGACGGTGGCGCCGGCGGGGATGGTGCCGCCGCTGAGGGTCACATCGGCCGCCGTCTGGCGCATGATCATGTGGACCGGCGGGGTGTAGCGCAGCGTCTCGGCGAAGGCCCGGTCGATCAGGCTGCGGTCCTCCCGGACGGCCGCGAGCTGTTCCGGGTGGGTGAGCAGATTGGCGAAGATGCCGGCGATCGCCTTGTCGGTGGTCTCGCCGCCGGCCGCGAGGAGCAGGCTGCAGAATGCCTTGATGTCCTCGTCGCTCATCCGCACGCCGTCGACCTCGGCCGCGCAGAGCACGGAGAGCAGATCGTCGCCCGGGTTCGCCCGGCGCTCCCGGATGATCGGGAACATGTACTCGGCGAACTCCACCCGGGTCCGGTCGCCGGCCGCCGCGATCTCCGGGTCCCCGGCGAGGTTGCCGAGGAAGGCGATGACGGTGGTGTACCAGCCGTGGAAGCGCTCGTGGTCGGCCTTGTCGAGCCCGAGCATGTCGGCGATCACATTGACCGGGAAGCGGGTCGCGAAGGCGTCCACCAGATCGGCCTCGCCCGCGGAGCGGATGGGGTCGATCAGCTCGCGGGCGTTGCGCTCGATGACCGGAAGGATCCGGTCCCGCAGCTCGCTGCCCCGGAAGGCGGGGGCGACCAGAGCCCGGCGGACCGAGTGTTCTCGGCCACTGAGCTGAAGGATGGTCTTGCCGTGTACGGGTTCGACCTGCCAGTCGTAGTTGTCCGTCGTGAAGACGGAGTCCTTGTCCTTGAAGGCGCGCTCGACGTCCTCAAAGCGCGAAATGAGCCAGCTGTTGGTGGCCTCGTGCCAGATCAGGGGGGCACTTTCCCGCATCGCTCGATAGGCCGGATACGGGTTCTCCGCGAACTCCGGCGACAGAATGTCCGGGACGTGCTGTGTGGTGGCCATGCTCGCTCCCTCTGCGGTGACTGAAGACTGACCCAACGTAGTGATCATTCCCCTGCGGAGACAGACTGCTCTTGGCCGATTTTGATTTATTCGCAACGGAGCGTGCCCAGGAGGTTCACGTAGTGACAGATCCCCGGATACGCAGATAATTCCGGACAGCGTGGAGACAGGGGTTCACAGGAGGGACGGATGGGGCAACGGCGAATTCCAGCCGTATTTGCGTGGTCGTGCCATTGACCACCCCCGCCAGTGGGTGCGCATCGGGCTCCCGGGTACGGGGCGGCGGCGCACGGGCCGTACCCGGGAGCGGGGGCGAGGACGGGCACCGGGTGTACGGGCGGGGCCCGGCGCGCTCAGCCGGTCCGGCCGCCGCGCGGCCGGCTGAGCGGCTGCCCCGACTGGGACTCCAGCTTCCGACGGGCCCGCGAGACATGCTGCTCGACGGTGCGCGGGGAGAGATGGAGGGTGGCGGCGATCTCCCGGTTGGTCAGTCCCCCGGAGGCGAGGTCGACCACCTCCTGCTCGCGCGGGGAGAGCTGGTCCCCGTACCCCGGGCGGCCACGGGGCCGCTGCCCGGCGGTGGGGCGGTGGACGCGGAGCTCGGCGCGCACCCGCGCGGCGTCCCAGCCCGCCCCCAGCGCGGTCAGCCGCTCGACACACTCGGTCAGATCGGCGGCGGCGGCGGACTCGGCCGCGGCGCCGGACTCCGCGCCCGCCTCACGGGCGGCCTCCAGAGCGCAGGTGCCGGCCGCCACGGTGGTGAGGATCGCCGGGTAGGGCCGGGAGACCGCGGCGTACCGCCCGGCCGCTTCCCGGTAGTGGGCCACCGCGTCGTCCGGCGCGCCGGCGGCCTCCGCCAGGACGCCCCGGCACCAGGCGAGCGCCGCGACCGCCGATGGCGCGGTGGCCTCGCCCAGTCCGGCCAGCCCCTTCTCGTACTCCTCGGTCATGGCCCGGGCGGCGGGGAGCCGGCCGGCCCGCGCGGTGGCCTCCACCGCCCAGGGCGCGAGCTCCGCCGCCCAGGCCCAGACGCCCTTGTCCCGGATCCGGTCCCAGCCGGCGGCCGCCTCGGCGGCGGCCGTTTCCGTGTCGTCGCGGGCCAGCGCGGTCCGCACCAGCGCCCCGGCCGCCGCCGCGACATGCGGCAGCGGGGAGCCCAGCGGCAGTGGCCGGCCGTCGCCGGAGAGCCAGGCGGCCATCTGCTGCCACTCGCCCTGTGCGAGGGCCAGCTGCCCGAGGACGATCCGGGCGTCGGCGGCCGGGCCCGGCATGATCCGCTCCTCGGCGAGAAAGGCGCGGGCCCGGGCGGCGAGACCGTCCCAGTGGCCGGTCATCCAGTCGAGGAGCAGTACGGTGCCCCGGCCGTCCTGTTCCACATAGGAGGCGCCGGCCCGGGCCGCCGCGTCCAGCCCCTCCTCCAGCAGATCGTCGACGCCCGCCAGGGCACCGACACCCGGCAGGGCACCGAGCCAGACGGCGGCGTCGGCGGCGTTGATCAGCCCGCGCGCCACATGGGGCAGCCGGCCGGGGCGGTCGCCCTGGGCACGCAGCCGGTCCAGGGCCTCCCCGGCGGCCGGGTCGCCGGTCTCCAGCAGAATGGCGACACAGTTGGCGTCGGCGGTGACGCGGATCTCCCCGTCGTCGCTCTCCTCCGCCGCCTTGCGGGCCTCCCG
The DNA here is from genome assembly GCF_039888735.1 of Streptomyces sp. CAU 1734. Classification (NCBI taxonomy): domain Bacteria; kingdom Bacillati; phylum Actinomycetota; class Actinomycetes; order Kitasatosporales; family Streptomycetaceae; genus Streptomyces; species Streptomyces sp. CAU 1734. The sequence continues at coordinate 56,102 of NZ_JBDQQP010000015.1, read as the reverse complement.
GAGCCAGTGCAGATTGCGTTCCAGCGGTACGGAGGACATGACGGGCATGGCGAGCGCCGACATCGCGCGGACGGCGAGCGCGGGCCGGCCCGTCAGTTCGCCGACGGCCTGTTCCAGCTCGACCACGCCCTCCAGCCCCATGCCCGCCTGGTTGTAGAGGACCAGGCCCAGATCGAGCCGGATACGGCCGCGGGCGGCGTCGGGGAGGGCCTGCTCGTCGAGGATCTGGCGGAGCACCCGCACCGTGTGATCGGTGTGCAGGCCGAGGACGGCGCTGTGGGCGAGGAGCACCGCGAGCCGGGCCCGGGTCTCCCGGTCGGCCGCGGGGTGCGAGAGCGCCTCCTCCAGCAGTCCGATCGCCGTCTGGTGGGCTCCGGCGGCGGCGGTCTGCCGGGCCGCGTGTTCGACGGCCCGGAGCCAGCCGCGCGGCCCGCCGCCGTATCTGCGGTGGCCGGCGACCCGGGCCCAGTCGACGGGATCCCGGCGCACCAGCACCTCCGCGGCCCTGCGGTGCATCTCCTGCCGGATCGGGCCGGGGGTCAGCTCGCGCACGGCGGTGCCGGCGACCGGCGGGACGAAGCCGTAGCGGTCGGTGCCGGTCTCCAGGAGCACGGAGTGCCGCAGCGCCGCCACCAGGGAGCCGCGTCCGGCCTCCGGGTCGAGTCCGGCGACGGCGTACAGCTCACGGGCCCCGGCGGGGCCGTCGAGCACGGCGGCGGCGCAGGCGACCGGGTGGTGCTCCCCGGGGAGTGCGGCGAGGCGCGCGGTGATCTGTTCCGCGACCCGTACCGGGACACCGGTGGCGTCGAGCTCCGCGGGGGTGCGGATGCCGGCGGTGCCGTGGGCGTCGTCGAGCTGGGCGACCAGATCGGCGACGACCTGGGGGATTCCGCCGGAGCGCTCATGGATCCGGGCGGTGAGGGCGGGCGGGCAGTGCTCGGCGCCGAGACGTTCCTCCACCATGCGGCGCACACCGTCGGCGTCGAGGGGTTCCAGACGGATCCGGGCCGCGGAGAGACGGGCGGGGTAGGCGACGGCGCGGCCCAGGACGAGCCCGGGGGCGGGCAGCTCCTCGGGGCGGTAGGCGAGGACGGCCGCCAGCGCGTCCGGCGGGCGCTCCAGCAGCCGGCTCAGGAGCTCGCGCCCCTCCTCGCCGGCCCGGTGGACATCGTCGGCGATCAGCAGCAGGGGCCGGCCGGACGCGGGATCCAGCAGTCCGGCCAGGTCCGGCGGGTCCCCGGCCGCGGGGCCGGATTCCGGCCGGGCGGGGGCGGGCTCCCGGCGGTCGGGGCCGGGACGGCGGTCGGCGGGGGCGGCCGGGCCGCCGGACCCGGGGGCCGGCGGCCCGGGCTCGTCCGGGAGGACGGACGACTCCATGCCCGAGGCCGTGAAGGTCAGGACCACCCTGGTCCGGGATCCGCCCGCCGACCGCTCCAGGAGCTGATCGAGGCGGCGGCTCTTGCCCGTACCGGCGCTGCCCTCCAGCAGCAGCAGAGCGGGCCGGCGGGTGGGATGTCCGACGGTCTGGCGCAGCCATCGCTCCCAGCCCTCGTCACTGAGTGCGGTCACCGGTTCACTCCCCTCGCGGTCGCCGGGTGCGGGCGGATTCCCCCGGACGTCGCCGGGTGTTTCCGGGCGGTTCATTTCTTCGGGTATCCGTACTTCGGTCTCCCCAATTGCGCGGGGCACCCGGTGACAGCGAGCGTAGCCTCATCGGCCCGGCCGTCCACCTGGGCAGAAGGAGTCCGACGTGATCGCATCAGAGAAGTCCGTTCAGCCTCCGCGCCCCGGCACCGTGCCGCACGGCGCCGTACCGCACGGCACCACCGCCGGGCTGGCCCAGTGCGCGATGCCCGCCACCCCGGAATCGACTCGGGCGCTGCGTCATTTCGCCCGGGCGGTGGCCCGCCGGTGGCGGCTGCGGGACGAGTGCGACGAGGCACTCTCGGTGATCGTGACCGAGCTCGTCGGCAATGTGGTGCTGCACAGCGGCAGCAGCTGGGTCGCGCTGGCCATCAAGAGGCACGGCGACGTCCTGACCGCCGAGGTGCGGGACGGCGGGCACTGGAAGCACCGCGCCGGGCCGCGCCGGGAGCCGCTGGACGCGCATGCGGAGTGCGGGCGGGGGCTGCGGCTGGTCGACGCCTTCGCGAGCCGTACGGTCACCCGCAGGGAGCCGGTGGGCAGTGTGGTGGCGGCGGAGTTCCTGCTGGCGCCCGACGCCCCCGGGCCCGCGGCCGGCCGGCCGGCGAGCGCCGCTCCTCCCGCGCGGGAGACCGGCCTCGCGCACGGCATCGGGCGGCAGCCGGCGGGGCCCGGCGACCACCGGCGGACGGTCCCGGTCAGTCCTCCGGCACCGCCTCGCGATGTGCCTTCGCCAGCTCCAGGTACATGGTCGCGTTGAGGGTGATCCCGGCCCGCTCCTCCTCGGTCAGCTCGCGTCTGACCTTCGCCGGCACCCCCGCGACCAGGGAACCCGGCGGCACCCGCATCCCCTGCGGTACGAGCGCCTGAGCGGCGACGAGTGAACCGGCGCCGATATGGGCGCCGTTGAGCACCGTGGCCCCCATGCCGATGAGTGCGCCGTCCTCCACCGTGCAGCCGTGCAGTACGGCGTTGTGGCCGACGGAGACGCGCTCGCCGACCGTCACCGGGAAGCCGGGGTCGACATGGACGGTGCAGTTGTCCTGGATGTTGGAATCGGCGCCGATGACGATGGGGCCGCAGTCCCCGCGCAGTACGGCGTGGTACCAGACGGAGGCGCCGGCGGCGAGGGAGACCTCACCGACGACAACGGCGGTGGGAGCGGTGAAGGCCCCCGGGGCGATCTCCGGGCTTCTGCCGCCGACGCCCGCGATCCATGCCTCTGCCGTCATCGCGCGTTCTCCTTCCGGCGCGCGCCGCGGCGGCGCACGCCGGGCAGCCTATCGAGGCGCCGGTCAGGAGTGGGGGCGCAGGGTCCAGACAATGGTCATCTCGCCGGTGACCGCGCCGTCCGCCCGCCGGATGGCGATGTTCACGGGGAACTCCGGGCGCTCGCCCGCGTCCAGCTCCGCGACGACCTCGCCGATCGGCCGGCCGAGTGTGGCGGTGGCGGTGACCTCGCCCATCGCCAGTTTCCGGTAGCCGATCTCGGCACTCACCGCGAGGGGAACGGCCCGGTTCAGCTGGTCGCCGAAGGCGGCGAGGACGATGGCGCCGCTGGCGGACTCGGCGAGGGTGAACATGGCCCCGGCATGCGGGCCGCCGACATGGTTGTGGAAGTCCGGCTGGTCCGGCAGGCGCAGAACGGCGCGCTCCGGGGTGGTCTCCAGGAACTCCAGATTGAGGGTCCTGGCCATCGGGACGGTTGCCGCGAGCATCGCGCCCACGCTCTGCTGATCTGCGCTCATGGCCGCGATGTTACCCATCGGTAGCACTATTGGCCATCCCCCGGGCGCCGCCGCGGCCCTCCCGGACGGGGCGGGCGTGGCCGCTGTGACACCGGCCCTCTATCGTTACTCGCCATGTGGCCAGGACAGCAGCCGCCCGGGGGCGATAACCCGCAGCAGGATCCGCAGCAGAACCCGTACCAGCAGCCGGGGTATCACCAGCCGAACCCGTACCAGCAGCCCGACTGGTCGCAGACGGGCCGTCAGCCGGGGCAGCAGCCCGGCTGGTCGCAGCCGAACCCGTACTCGCAGCCGACCGTGTCGGCGTACCCGGTGCCGCCGCATCAGGGCGGGCCCGCGGCGGGACCCGGCGGGGGGCCGCCGCCGGGGAACGAGAGGCGGAAGACCGCCGTGGTGGCCATCGCCGCCGCCACGGCGGTGATCGCCGCCGCCGTGGTCACCGGAGCCGTGGTGCTGCGGGAGGAGGACGGGGCCAAGGGCACCCGCGACACCGGGAAGGGCACCGGAGCAAGCGGCTCGGGAACCGCGACCGCGCCCAGCACCCCGGCCGGCGCACCGGCGCCGACCGGGGGGAATCCGCGCAACGCGGCGGAGGCCGAACCGACCATCGCGGGCTGGAAGGTGGTCACCAACCCCCGGCACGGCACCCGGTTCGACGTCCCGCCGGCCTGGGAGATCGTGGGCTCGGGGGTCTCCACCTTCCTGGAGAACGAGAAGGACCCGGCCGGGCCTCCCCTGGTCACCATGTCCGCCCCGGCCCGCTTCACGTCGCGGTGGTGCGAGGCGGACACCGACAAGGACGGCCGGAAGGAGACCTGGGGACTGGCCACCGTCGGCACCAAGGGCGGCCAGGGCGCCAAGGACTCCGCGAGCGCCTCGCGCAATGAGGCGGGCACCTGGGTCTGGGGGGCGTACGCCCAGTCGGACCCGAAGGAGAAGGTGAAGCTCGGCAAGCCCGAGCCGTACACCACCGCTTCGGGGCTCACCGGCAGTGTGACGACGGCGACCGCGGCCGGGGTGACGAAGAAGTCGAAGTGCCACACCGACGGGAAGTCCATCGCCTTCACCTTCAAGGACCGGACGGGTGATTTCCGCACCTGGGTTCTGTACGGGGTCAAGGGCGTCAAGGGCGAGGTGCCGGACAAAACGGTGCGGCAGATCCTGAACACGGTGCGGCTGACGGACACTCCGGCGGACTGACGCGGCCGGCTCCGGGCACCGTCGGCCGGGGGGCGGGGGGCGGGGGCGAATTATTCCGGTTGGCGGCCCGCCCCGGCCGGGGGACAGTCCGGAAGGTGACCGATCCCGCAGCCGCCCCGCCCGGCGGACGCTCACGCCGCCGGCGGATCCACTCCCCCGCCTGGGCGGGCCGCAACTACACCCTTCTCACCGCTTCCGCGGTCGTCACCAACCTGGGCAGCCACGGGGCCCTGATCGCGGCGGCGTTCGCGGTGATCGAGAGCGGCGGCGACGCCGGGGACGTGGGGCTGGTGGCCGCCGCCCGCACCCTCCCGCTCGTGGTCTTCCTGCTGGTGGGCGGTGCGGTGGCGGACCGTCTGCCGCGCCACCGGGTGATGGTCGCGGCCAATGCGCTCAACTGCGTGTCCCAGGCGGTGTTCGCCGTTCTGGTGCTCGCCGGTGACCCCCGGCTGTGGCAGATGATGCTGCTCACCGCGCTCGGCGGCACCGCGCACGCGTTCTTCAACCCGGCCGCCGAGGGCATGCTCCTCTCCAGCGTCGGCGGCGACCAGGCGGCCCGCGCCTTCGCCCTCTTCCGGATGGCCACCCACGGCGCGGGCATCGGCGGCGCGGCGCTCGGCGGGGCCATGATCGCGGCGATGGGCCCCGGCTGGGTACTGGCGGTCGACGCCGCGGCGTTCGCGGTCGCCGGGGCCCTGCGGGCGTTTCTCGATGTGAGCGGTGTCCGGCCGCGCGAGCCGGGCGGCGGGCTCCTCTCCGACCTGCGCGAGGGGTGGGCGGAGGTGCGGAGCAGACCCTGGCTGCTCGCCATCGTGGCGCAGTTCTCCGTGGTCGTCGCCGTGGTCGCCACCGCCGAGGGGGTGTACGGGCCGCTGGTCGCCCGCGATGAACTGGGCGGCGCCGCCCCCTGGGGGCTGGCGCTCGCCGCCTTCGGGATCGGCACACTGCTCGGGGCGGTGCTGATGATGCGCTGGAAACCCCGGCGGCTGCTGCTCGCCGGCACGCTCTGCGTCTTCCCGCTCGCCGCGCCGTCGGCGGCGCTGGCGATTCCGCTGCCGACCGCCGGGCTCGCCCTGGTGATGCTGGTGAGCGGCGCGGCCATCGAGGTGTTCGGGGTGGCCTGGATGACGGCGCTGCACCAGGAGATCCCGGAGGAGATGCTGTCGCGGGTCTCGGCCTACGACTGGTTCGGCTCGGTGGCGATGGCCCCGGCGGCGACCGCGCTCGCCGGTCCCGCGGAGAATCTCCTCGGACGGGACACGGCGCTCTGGGGCTGCTCGGCACTGGTGATCCTGGTGACCGCGGCGGTCCTTCTCGTACCGGACGTACGGAATCTGCGGTACCGCACCAAGCGGGTCAGCGGGGCGCGGCCCGGTTCGTCAGCCGATCCCGAAGGCGCCGTCGGGCGGCTCGGGTGACCCCTGGGCCTCGGCGTCGCCGACGGGCGCGGCGGATCCGGTGAACCTCCTCAGCGGGGCGCCGTGCTCGACCCGGGCTGGGAAGGGGTCGGCGGAGAGCCTGCGGGTGAGCGCGGCGATGTCCACGGGGCGGTGCGAGGCGAGCAGCAGCGCGTTGCCGAAGCGCCGGCCGCGCAGTACGGCGGGTTCGGCGATCAGCGCGAGTTCCCCGAAGACCGAGCCGAAGTTGGCGAGCTGGGAACGGAGGAATCCGAAGGGGGCGCCGTCCGCGAGATTGGCCGCGTAGACCCCGTGCGGGCGGAGCACCCGGTGCACGGTCCGCGCGTACTCGACGGAGGTGAGCGGGGCGGGGACGCGGGTGCCGCCGAAGACATCGCCGACGATCAGATCGGCCGAGTCCGCGGGGGCGGCCTCCAGCCAGGCGCGGGCGTCCGCCGGGTGAACCCGGATACCGGAGCCGGCGGGCAGCGGCAGCTTCTCCAGGATCAGGGCGATGAGTCCACTGTCCGCCTCGACGACCTGCTGCCGGGATCCGGGCCGGACGGCGGCCACATACCGGGGCAGGGTGAACGCGCCGCCGCCGAGATGGAGCACGTCGAGCGGGGTGCCGTCGCCGTCGTGGCAGTCGATGACATGGGCGAGCCGCCGGACGTACTCGAACTCCAGATGGGCCGGAGCCTCCAGATCCACATACGACTGGGGCGCGCCGTCCACGGTGAGCAGCCAGGCGCGGGCCCGGTCGACATCGGGCAGCAGCCTGGCGGTGCCGTGATCCACGGTCCGGGTCACGGGTACGGGCTCGTCCACGGGGCCATTGTCGTACGGGACGGGGACCGGCGGGCCGCGGGGGTGCGGTCCGGGGCCTCACCGGGAGGGGTACGGGCCCGGAGGCCTGCCCCGGCCCCGTCCGGCCCGGGGCGGGCCCGGGCCGGACGGGGGCGTCACAGGAGCGTGGTCACCGTCCCCGCGCCGATCGTGCGGCCGCCCTCCCGGATGGCGAAGCCGAGGCCCGGCTCCAGCGGGGTGTCACGGCCCAGCTCCACGGTCATGGTGACCGTGTCCCCGGGCCGCGCGACGGGCGTGCCGCCCAGGTCGACCCCGCCGACGACATCCGCCGTACGGATGTAGAACTGCGGCCGGTAGCCGGTGGCCAGCGGGGTCGCACGGCCGCCCTCCCCCGCCGAGAGGACATAAACCCGGGCGGTGAAGCGCCTGCTCGGGGTGATGCTCCCCGGCTCGGCCACCACATGCCCGCGGCGCACCGCGTCCCGCGGCAGTCCGCGCAGCAGCAGCGCCACGCTGTCCCCGGCCTCGGCGGACTCCATCGGCTTCCCGAAGGTCTCCAGACCGATGACGGTGGTGACGCGCGGTCCGGACTCCGCGCCGAGCAGCTCCACCCGGTCGCCGGCCCGCAGGGTGCCCCGCTCGACCGCGCCGGTGACGACGGTGCCGCGTCCGGTGATGGTGAGGACGTTCTCCACGGAGAGGAGGAACGGCGCGTCCGTGTACCTGACCGGCATGGGCACATAGGTGTCCACCGCGTCGAGCAGGGCCTCGATGGCGGAGGTCCACCGGGGATCGCCCTCCAGCGCCCGCAGCCCGGAGACCCGGACGACCGGCGCCGCGTCACCGCCGTACCCGTGCGCGGTGAGCAGCTCCCGGACCTCCAGCTCCACGAGGTCGGTCAGTTCGCCGTCCCCCGCGTCGGCCTTGTTCAGCGCGACGACGATGTGGTCGACGCCGACCTGACGGGCCAGCAGCACATGCTCCGCGGTCTGCGGCATGACGCCGTCGAGCGCGGAGACGACGAGGATCGCCCCGTCGAGCTGGGCGGCCCCGGTGACCATGTTCTTGACGTAGTCGGCATGGCCGGGCATGTCGACATGGGCGTAGTGGCGGGTGTCGGTCTCGTACTCGACATGGGCGATGTTGATGGTGATCCCGCGCCGGGCCTCCTCGGGGGCCCGGTCGATGCGGTCGAAGGGGACGAAGGCGGCGCCGCCGCGCTCGCTGAGGACCTTGGTGATGGCGGCGGTGAGGGTGGTCTTGCCGTGGTCGACATGGCCCATGGTGCCGATGTTCAGATGCGGCTTGGTGCGTGCGTAAGCGGTTTTGGACATGGCTCTTCCCCGGAATTCACTGGTGTGCGGATTCATGAGGACCCCTGGACCCCGCCGACCCTCCCCCTGTGGGGTCCCGCCGAACGGTCCGGGAAGGGTCAGCCTCGGCTCTCGGCGGCCGGTGCGAGGCCGGCGGGGAGAGCCGCGACGGCGGCGGAGTCATCCGCGGGGGAGAAGACGGCGGCCTTCGGCGCGTCCGCGTCCGCGGAGTGCGCTGTGAGGAAGGCGTGCCTGGTCATGGGGATGATGATCCGCCACCCGCGCGCCCCGCGTCGAATGGTTTTCCCCACACGGAAGTTGACCGCGGCAGGGTGCGCCGGTCCCGCCCGGCGGCGGTCCCCGGCGTGTACGGGGCGATTTTTTCCACCGGCCCGGCCGGGCCCCGGCAGCTGCGGCATCCGCCCTGGTCGGTACGGGTCGCCGGAGCGTTCCGGGAACGTGCCGAGCGGGTTTCCAGCCGGTCCCGAGCGCGTCGTGCCGCCGGCATTACGGCGATCACATATGGTCGTCGGTTAGTCTCCCCGAATGTTCGAGCCCGTCATCAGGCCGTCCTCCGGACTCGCCATCCGGTGCACCAAGGTGCTGATCTCGCCGTGGTCACGCCTGTCGCTGCTGGTGCTGATGCTGGCCGCGGCGGGCGCTCTGGTGGTGCTGTACGAGCCACAGCGGCTGCTCTCCGACGGCTGGCCCGCGGCTCAGCTCGGCGGCGCGCTGGCGGTGATCCTCTACGCCACCGGGTACGGGGTGTGCACCGCGGCCTTCGTGCCGCGGCCGATCCTCAATCTCGCGGCGGGCGCGCTCTTCGGATCGCAGTTCGGTCTGGTGGCCGCGCTGGCCGGCACGGTCCTGGGCGCGGGTATCGCCTTCACCCTCGGCCGGCTGCTGGGGCAGGAGGCGCTGCGCCCCCTGCTGCGGGGCCGTGTGCTCCGCGCGGCGGATTCCCAGCTGAGCAGTCATGGATTCCGTTCCATGCTCGCGATACGGCTGTTCCCCGGCATTCCCTTCGCCGCGGCCAACTACTGTGCCGCTGTCTCGCGCATGGGATACACACCCTTTCTGCTGGCCACCGCGATCGGTTCGATTCCCAACACGGCCGCCTATGTGGTCGCGGGTTCCCGAGCCGGGTCACCGACCTCTCCGGCATTCCTGGTGGCGATGGGATTCATCGTGGTCACCGGATGTGTCGCCGCGGTGGTGGCCTGGCGCAAGCGCCACAGTCTGAAAGGCAATGCGCCGAAAGGCGATTGACGGTCCGCGCCGCACCCCGCGCCGGGCCGGACGCCGCCACGCTCACCCGGACGGGTGACAGCGCGCCCTGAAGGGGTGCGCCGGTGTCGTGGACAGGGCCCGTACGGACGCGCCGCGCCGCTCCCGCACCCCGCCCGCCGCGCCCGGGCGCTCACCCGGTCCGGTGGCCGTCCGTACAGGAGATCCCGGGAAACCCTTCATCCGCAGGGCGGCGGATCGTAACCTCCGGACGCTACGCTGCCCATCTCACGGGCGCCTGATCCATTATTGCCACGCGCCGTCTGACGGAATCTTTTCTTGGGTGGCGTGCTTTTCCAATGTCGTGGTTTGAATCCTTCATTCTCGGAATCGTCCAGGGACTCACCGAGTTCCTGCCCATCTCGTCCAGTGCGCATCTGCGGCTCACCGCCGCTTTCGCCGGCTGGCACGATCCGGGGGCGGCATTCACCGCGATCACTCAAATCGGCACCGAGACAGCGGTGCTGATCTATTTCCGCGAGGACATCGCGCGCATCGTGTCCGCGTGGTTCCGCTCGCTCACCGACCGCTCGATGCGCGGCGACCACGACGCCCAGATGGGCTGGCTGGTGATCGTCGGCTCCATCCCGATCGGGGTGCTCGGGATCACCCTCAAGGACCAGATCGAGGGACCGTTCCGGGATCTGCGGCTGATCGCAACCACCCTGATCGTGATGGGTGTTGTCCTCGGCGTCGCCGACCGCCTCGCGGCGCGCGACGAGGCCGGCGGGAAACACCGCGCGGTCCGGCGGCGCAAGACGCTCCGGGAGCTGAGCGTCCGGGACGGCCTGATCTACGGCTTCTGCCAGGCGATGGCGCTGATCCCCGGTGTCTCCCGGTCCGGCGCGACGATCAGCGGCGGGCTGCTGATGGGGTACACCCGTGAGGCGGCGGCCCGTTACTCCTTCCTGCTGGCCATTCCGGCGGTCCTGGCCTCGGGCGTGTATGAGCTCAAGGACGCGGGTGAGGGCCATGTGTCCTGGGGTCCCACCATCTTCGCCACGGTCATCGCGTTTGCTGTTGGATACGCGGTGATCGCTTGGTTCATGAGCTTCATCACTACCCGCAGCTTCATGCCGTTCGTCATCTACCGCGTGATCCTGGGAATCGCCCTGTTCATCCTGGTCGGAACGGACACGCTGAGCCCGCATGCGGGTGAATCGGGTGACTGACACCTCGCGGCACAGGGCAGACGCATGTGCGAGGAGGCCGTAATCTGTTCGCATGTCCCCCCTTCCACGCGAGCCAGAGACTTCTTTGTCCGCCCTGTCCGCCGCCGAGCTGAATGCACGCATTCGCGAGCTGTGGGCCGATGGGCAGCTGCCCGAGGACCGGCGGCCGGAGTACGAGGCGCTCGTACTGAAGTGGGCCGCGGCGGCGCTGGCGCGCGGCGGAAACGTCGAACGCGCGGCCTGATCCCGGGTCCGGGAACACCCTCCCGCCGGGCGGAGAGACCCACGTCACTTTCCGGCCGCGAATTCCGTCCGACGGATCTCACCGCACCTCGCGCACGGCCGCACCGCCCCGAGCAGGGGCGGCGGCCGGAGGGCGCCGGGCTCGGCTAGCCTGGCTGCACGATGAACCGTTTGAGCACGTCATGGGGCGAGGTCTCACTCGCCCGTTTCCCCGCCGATCCGCGCGATCCGCTCCGCGCCTGGGACGCCGCCGACGAATATCTGCTGCGGCACCTCGGCGAGACGGAACCCCGTCCCTCCGGAACGGTCGCCGTCGTCGGTGACCGGTGGGGCGCACTCGCCACCTCCCTGGCCGCGTTCCACCCGGTCCAGATCAGCGACTCCTTCCTCGGCCGGGAGGCGACCCGGGCCAATCTGCTGCGCAACGGCCTCGACGCCGGCGCCGTACGGCTGCTCTCCGCGCGGGACACCCCGCCCGAGCGGATCGATGTCCTGCTCGTCCGGGTGCCGAAGAGCCTCGCGCTGCTGGAGGACCAGCTGCACCGGCTCGCGCCCGCCCTCCACGAGGGCACCGTGGTCGTCGGTACGGGGATGGTCAGCGAGATCCACACCTCCACCCTGAGACTCTTCGAACGGATCATCGGGCCGACCCGGACCTCCCTGGCGGTGCGGAAGGCCCGGCTGATCCTCGCCACACCGGATCCCGCGATCGGCGCCGGGCCCAGCCCCTGGCCGCTGCGGTACGCGCTCCCGGACGGCATCGGGGTGATGTCCGGCCGGACGGTGACCAACCACGCGGGCATCTTCTGCGCGGACCGGCTCGACATCGGCACCAGATTCTTCCTGAAGCACCTGCCCGGGACCCGCGGACCGGTGCGGGTGGTCGATCTCGGCTGCGGCAATGGTGTGGTGGGCACGGCCGCGGCCCTGGCCAACCCGGCCGCCGCGGTTTCCTTCGTCGACGAGTCGTTCTCGGCCGTCGCCTCCGCCGAGGCGACCCACCGCGAGAACAGCGGGGGCGAGGCCGAGTTCCTGGTGGCCGACGGGGTGTCGCGACTGCCCGGCGGCTCGGCCGATCTGGTGCTCTGCAATCCGCCGTTCCACTCGCACCGGGCCACCACGGACAGCACGGCACGCCGGATGTTCGGCGGGGCGCACCGGGTCCTCGCTCCCGGGGGCGAGCTGTGGGTGGTCGGCAACCGGCACCTCGGCTACCACCTGAGGCTGCGCCGGCTCTTCGGCGACTGCGAGGTCGTGGCGAGCGATCCCAAGTTCGTCGTGCTCAAGGCGGTCAGGAAGTAGTACGGGCGGGGCGTGCGGCGCGGATGGCGGTACGCCGCGTACGGCCATCCGCCCCGCCGCGAGCCGCTCCGCGCCCGCCCGGGGGCGGTCCGGGCCCCCGGCGGAGAGTGATCGGCCTGCACAGCTCTTGGCCTGGGGGCTCCGCTGACCGAGACTGAGCCGATGACACAGCGCGTGGATCTCGCGGCAGTGATGGACCGGCTGGCCATCGATGAGTTGGTCTCCCGTTACGCGGTGGCCCTGGACGACGCCGACTGGGGCGCCTACCGGGCCCTGTTCACCGCGGACGGACGCGTGGACTATCGCGGTCCCGGCGGTGTGGAGGGTCCCGCGTCCGAGGTGGCCGACTGGCTGGAGCGGACGCTGACGGCCTTCCCCGTACGCCAGCATCTGATCGTCAACCGGCGGGTACGCCTCCCCGAACCGGACGGATACCCGGTCGGCACCGCCGAACTCCGGGCCGACTATGTGAGTCCCATGCGGACGGAGTCGGGGGACGACTTCGTCTCGGGCGGGAGGTATCTCTTCACCGCGGCGCGTACGGAGGAGGGCTGGCTGCTGAGCGGGGTGGAGGTGCACGAGCGCTGGCGGCGGGGGTCGGGCGTGGTGCCGGCCGGGGACTGAGCGGCCCCCGGGGGAGATCGATCTGTTGATACGGGCCGGCTCCGCGCCCACACTGAAGGTCCCTTCGGAGGCAGGGCGAGGAGGCGCGGGTGCGGGTTCCAGCCGGCCGGGCGGCGGACGGGGAGTCCCCCGGGGCCCCGCCCGCACCGCCGCGCCGGCCGCTCACCGGCGGCGTCGGGCGGTCCCTGGCCGCCCTCGGCGCCGGGGCGCTGCCGGCGCTCGCCTTCCCCGAGCCGTCCCTCTGGTGGTGGGCGTATGTGGCGCTGGTGCCGTGGCTGCTGCTGGTGCGGACCGCGCCAACGGCCCGGCGGGCGGCCATGGAGGGCTGGTGCGGCGGTATCGGCTTCGTGGTCGCGGTGCATCACTGGCTGATTCCCAGCCTCCATGTCTTCATCGTGGTGGTGGCGGCGCTGCTGGGGCTGCTCTGGGCGCCCTGGGGTGTGCTGGTGCGCTCCCGGCTCGGCGGGGCGCCGCCGGCGGCGCGGGCCCTGCGGGCGGTGGCGGTGATTCCGTCGGGCTGGCTGGTGATCGAGCTGGTGCGGTCCTGGGAGGCGCTGGGCGGGCCGTGGGGGCTGCTGGGGGCGAGTCAGTGGGAGGTGCCGCCGGCGCTGCGGCTGGCATCCGTGGGCGGTGTGTGGCTGGTGAGCCTGCTGGTGGTGGCGGTGAACACCGCCGTCGTGGTGCTGATCGCGGTGCCCCCGGCCCGGACGCCGGCCCTGGCCGCGCTGGCCGGCGGCGCGCTCGCCGTGTCGGCGGTCTGGCTGTGGGCGCCCCGGCCGGCCGAGCTGTCCCGGGCCCGGATCGCGGTCGTCCAGCCGGGGGTGATCGAGGGCGCCGACCGCCGTTTCGCGCGGGAGGCCGAACTCACCCGCGCGCTCGCCGGGCGGGGCGCCGATCTGGTGGTCTGGGGCGAGAGCAGTGTCGGCGCGGATCTGCGGGAGCGGCCGGACCTGGCGGAGCGGCTGGCCGCGCTCTCCCGGACGGCCGGTGCGGAGCTGCTGGTCAATGTGGACGCACGGCGGACGGATGCCGCCGGGGGCGGCGGGATCTTCAAGAGTTCGGTACTGGTGGGTCCGCGCGGGCCGACCGGGGCGCGCTACGACAAGATGCGGCTGGTCCCCTTCGGCGAGTACATCCCGGCCCGGAATCTGCTGGGCTGGGCGACCTCGGTCGGCAGGGCGGCCGGTGAGGACCGGCTGCGCGGCGACCGCCCGGTGCTGATGGAGGTGCCGGACGGATTCCGGTTCGGCCCGCTGGTCTGCTTCGAGTCGGCCTTCCCCGACATGAGCCGGCATCTGGTGCGCGAGGGCGCCCGGCTGCTGGTGGTGCAGTCGGCGACCTCGTCCTTCCAGGGGAGCTGGGCGCCCGAGCAGCATGCGTCCCTCGCGGCCCTGCGCGCGGCCGAGACGGGACGGTCGGTGGTGCATGCCACGCTCACCGGTGTGAGCGCGGTGCACGGTCCGGACGGCGGCCGGATCGGCCGCCCGCTGGGCACGGACCGCTCGGCGGCGGCCGTGTTCGATGTCCCGCTCGCCGTCGGCACGACGCCGTACGTCCGCTTCGGCGACTGGCCGGTGTACGGCGCGCTCGCCCTGCTGGGCGCGGTGGCGGCGGGCGCCCTCGTGCGGCGCCGCGCCGCGTCCGCGTCCTGAGCCGGGGTCAGCCGGCCTGCTCCAGTGCCCTCAGCACCACCCGCTCGCAGAGTTCGTGTGTCCGCAGGGCGTCCCGCGCGCTGAGCACGGTGCCCGCGCGCACCGCGTCGAGGAAGTTGAGCACCGACTGCTCGATGCCGCGCTGGCGGGCGACCGGCACCCAGTCGCCGCGCCTGCGGACCGTCGGCTGGCCCTTGTGGTCGATGACCTCCGCGAGGTTGCGGACCTCGCGCTTGGTGTCCTGCCCGGAGACCTCCAGGATCTCCTCGGTGGAGCCGCTTCTGCGGTTCATCGCGCCGATGGCGGTGAATCCGTCGCCGGAGAGCTGGAGCACCACCTGGTGCAGCAGACCCTCGCGGACCACGGCCCGGACGTCGGTGTGCTCGATGGGGCCGGGGGCGAGGAAGCGCAGGGTGTCCACGACATGGATGAAGTCGTCGAGGATGAAGGCGCGGGGTTCCCCGGGGAGCCCGACACGGTTCTTCTGCATCAGGATGAGCTCGCGCGGGTGCTCCAGGCACTGGGCGTAACCGGGGGCGAGGCGGCGGTTGAAGCCGACCGCGAGGCCGACGGAGCGGGATTCGGCGAGGTTCACCAGGCGCTCGGAGTCGGCCAGCTCATAGGCGAGCGGCTTGTCCACGAAGGTCGGGACCCCGGCCCGGAGCAGCTCGGTGACGATCCCGGCGTGGGCCTCGGTCGGGGCGTGCACGAAGGCCGCGTCCGGCTCCTGGTCCAGCAGCGACTCCAGAGTGGTGTGCCGCTGCCCGGCCGGAATCCGGTGTGCTTCGGCGACCCGGTCCAGGGTCGCCGGGGTACGCGTCTGAAGATGGAGCTCGACTCCGGGCAGCGTGCCTAGCACGGGCAGATACGCCTTCTGCGCGATGTCTCCGAGACCGATGCAGCCGACCTTCACTGGTTGCCTCCCGGGCATTCGATCATGTGCCCTGCTGGGCCCGGTCAGCATACGTGCGCACGGGCGGACGCCAGTCGGCGATCCCGTCGAAGGCCCGGACGGCCGCTCCGGGGGCGAGAGCCGCGCCCGCGGTCAGCAGGCCGGCGCGCACGGCCGCGGCGGGCGCGGAGCGGAGCGACTGGACCCGGGCGACCCGCGCGGCCCGGCGGACGATGCCGGTGGTGCGGGGCAGCCGGTCGGCGCTGTACGCGGCGAGGGCGCCGGCGAGATCGGTGCCGGGGGCGGTGTGGTGGGCGAGGACGATGGCGTCCTCGATGGCCTGGTTGCCGCCCTGGCCGAGGTTGGGGGCCATGGCATGGGCGGCGTCGCCGACGAGGGCGGTGCGGCCCCGGTGGAAGGCGGGGAGGGGGTCGATGAGGTGGTGCACGTCATTGCGGAGGATCCGCTCCGGTTCGGCGGCGGCGAGGATCGCGGGAATCGGGTGGTGCCAGCCGCCGAAGCGGCGGAGCAGTTCCGCCTTCTCGGCGGCGGGGTCGCCCAGGTGCCCGCCGGCCGGCAGATGGGCCGCGGCATAGGCGTAGACCCGGCCGTCCTTGAGGGGCTGGCTGCCCCAGATCATCCCCGGGCCCCAGGTCTCGTGCGGCCGGAAGGGCGCGGCGGGGGCCGGGACGACGGTGCGCCAGGCGGTGAATCCGCAGTAGGAAGGGCCGGGATGGGCGGGGAAGAGGGCGCGGCGGACGGCGGAGTGGATGCCGTCGGCTCCGACGACGAGCTCGGCCTCCAGCTCGCCCCCGGGGGTGGCGACCCTGGCCGGGCGGCCGTCCGGGGCCCCTGGATCGGTCACTTCGGCGGGGCAGCCGGTGCGGATGGTTCCGTCCGGGAGCCGGGCGGCGAGGCGTTCGATGAGCTGTGCCCGGTGGAGCAGGACCAGCGGGCCGCCGAACCGTTCGGCGAAGGCGCCGCTGTTCACCCGGACGAGCCGGCGCCCGCCCGGTGTGTACAGGCCGCCGTCGCCCTGCCAGGCGGCCAGTCCGCGGATCTCGTCGCCGAGTCCGATGACATCGAGTGCGCGCTGGGCGTTGGGGGCGAGACCGATCCCGGCGCCGACGGGCTCCAGGGAGTCCGCGCGCTCCAGGACGGTGACCCGCCGGCCGTTGCGGTGCAGGGCGACGGCGGCGGTCAGGCCGCCGATTCCACTGCCGATGACGATGGCACGGGTTCCGGGCACGTCTCCTCCTCGATCCGTCCACTACACCTGTAGTGAAATCGAGCGTACTACACCCGTAGTGAGGATCGGTAGGCTGAGGGCATGACCGACCCCGCTCCCCGCCCCGAACCGGCCGCCGCCCGCCCGCCGGGCGCGGGGGCCTCCCGTTCGGCCACCGCGCCCGCGGCCGGCCGGGCCGAACTGATCGCCGACACCGCCCTCGGCCTCCTCGCCGAACGCGGTATGCGCGGTCTCACCCATCGCGCCGTGGACGAGGCGGCCGGACTCCCCCAGGGCTCGACCTCCAACAGATTCCGCACCCGCCAGGCGCTGCTGGAGGCGGCCGTACGGCGGCTGGCCGCGCGGGAGGCGGCCCTGCTCTCGCTGGAGGAGTGGCCGGGTGCGGCCCGCCGGGAGGGATCCGGAGCGTCCGGCGGCGCCGAGTGGCTGGTGGAGCTGGTGGCCGGCACCCTGCACACCTTCCTGGCCCGGCCGGCCCTGCTCGTGGCGCGGTACGAACTGGCGCTGGAGGCGACCCGCAGGCCAGAGCTCCGGGCGATCTACGACTCCGCGGCGGCCGGATTCCGCGGCCCGCTCCGCGAGCTCATGGCGGCGGCCGGTTCGGCGGAGCCGGAACGCCACGCGCTCACCCTGATCGCCTGGTGCGAGGGCCTGCTGTTCAGCTGCGCGGCGGGCGCGGACCACGCCGCCCGGCCCGGCCTCGCGCACCTGCGCGCCGGATGCGCCGAGCTGCTCCGGGGGATGCTCGGCGAGCGCGCGGTCAGACACGAATGGGGCACATTGGGCGGGGGAACCGCGCGGACCGGGGAAGCCGCGACAGACTGAGCCGCCAGGGGCGGACGCGGGAACGGGCCGGCCGGAGTTCACCCTTCCGGGCCCTTGTGCGCCCATCCGACGATGAACAGGCCCCGCACGGATCAGAGTGACGCGCGTGCACCGAACGACAACCACCGCAAGGACCGTGGCCGGTATGGCCGTCTGGGCGGTATCAGGACTGACCCTGCTGGGATGTGTGGCCGTCGAGCCGCTGCCCGGCCCGGCGATCCCGGGCGGCCGCCCGGCACCCGCATCCGAGTCCCGGGTGATACAGGGTCCGGGCCGGGAGGCGCTCACCGCGCCCCCGGGCGGACCGGCCTCCGCCGCCCCGGCCGGCGCTCCCCCGGAACGGACCGCGGCCGGCCGGGAGCACAGACCCCCGGCGCCCCGGAACGCCGAGCGGCCCGCCGTGCGCCCCGCTCCCCCGGCACCCCGGGCCAGGGCGAAACCGCCCCGGCTGCCACTGCCCCGGATCACCCCCGCCGCGCCCGATGTCTGCGGGCTGAGCGAGGCGTACGGCGGCTGGCGGCCCGGGAGCCCGCAGTCGAACCTCTGCCGGAAGGCGTCCCGAGAGGTCTACGAGGGCGGCGCGGGCGGCCGCTGAGCGGGCGGGGACGGGCGCGGGCGAAGGGGTACGGGACCGGACTCGTACGCGCACGGACGCTTACGGGACCGGACTCGTGCGGGACCGGCGGCGGGCCGCCATGGCGCGAGGACTCCGGGACGAGGGCTCGGGGTCACTCGCCCAGCGCCCGCTCCAGCCTCTCCAGCCGCGCCGCCGCCGTGCGCATCCCGTCGCCCCGGCCGTCCTCACCCAGGGAGTCCATCGCCGCCCGGGCCCGGTCGAGATGGATCCGGGCGGGCTCCGGGCGGTGCAGCTTGAGATAGTCGGCGGCCAGGCTGAGATGGAGCGAGGGGGAGAACGCGCGTACCGCGGGCGATGTCCCGGCGCCGGTCCCCCGCCCGCCGTCCGGACCCTCCGCGGCGGCGAGCGCCCGCAGATCCCAGGCGAGCTCGTCACCGGGGTCGTCCTGGGTGTCGGCCATGTAGTGGGCGAGGGTGCAGCGGTGGAACGCCTCGCCCGTCTCCCCGATCTCCGCCCAGAGCGCGCCGAACCGATTCCGCGCCTCTTCGCGGTCCCCGCCGTGAAGCAGCATCAGCGCCTGCCCGATCCGGGTCATGACGGTGTCCTCCGCCGCTTCCTGCTGCTCCGTCACTGCGGCCTCCCACGTCCGTACGGCGAATGACGCGGGGTCCGGGCCGTGCGGACGCCCGCCCGCCATGGAAGCCCACGCGCGGTACGACGCTAGCCGCCCTCACCGCCAAACCGGCACAGGCTCGGGCAATTGCCCGAGCCTGTCGCATCGGCGCCGGGGGCGGGTGAGCCGCTCCCGGCCGCCGCGCGGGCGTCAGCCCAGGTCGGGAATGCGCCAGTCGATCGGCTCGTGCCCCTGGGCCGCGACCGCCTCATTGATCTGCGTGAAGGGCTGCGAGCCGAAGAACTTCTTCGCCGAGAGCGGCGAGGGGTGGGCCCCCTTCACCACCACATGCCGGGACTCGTCGATCAGCGGCAGCTTCTTCTGCGCGTAATTCCCCCAGAGCACGAAGACGGCCGGGTCGGGCCGGGAGGCCACCGCCCTGATGACGGCGTCGGTGACCTTCTCCCATCCCTTGCCCTTGTGGGAATTGGCCTCGCCCGCCCGGACCGTCAGCACCGCGTTGAGCAGCAGGACACCCTGCTCCGCCCAGGGCATCAGATAGCCGTTGTCGGGGATGGGAAGGCCGAGCTCGGCCTGCATCTCCTTGTAGATGTTGCGCAGCGACGGCGGGGTCCTGACGCCGGGCCGCACCGAGAAGCAGAGCCCGTGGCCCTGGCCCTCGCCGTGGTAGGGGTCCTGGCCGAGGATGAGGACCTTGACCCGGTCGTACGGCGTGGCGTCGAGGGCGGCGAAGACCTCCTCGCGCGGCGGGTAGACCGGCCCCTTGGCCCGCTCCTCCTCGACGAACTCGGTCAGCTCCTTGAAATAGGGCTGTGCCAGTTCCTCGCCGAGGACGCCGCGCCAGGACTCGGGCAGCATGTCGGTGTCGGTCACGTCAAGAACCTCCGGAATGTGATCAGTTACCGACACAGAACCTACCCGGAGCCACTGACAATGGCCGCCGAACGCCTCCAGGACCCCGCGGGACCCCGAGGGATCCCGCTACCAGCTGGCCTTCCGGTACAGCTCCCACATCTGCATGATCGTCTGCGGGTCGAAGGTGCGCTCGGCGCCGCCGACGTCGTCGTTGGCCGCGACGTACATCTTGCCCTGTGACAGCGGCAGCATCAGGACGTCCTCGGCCATGATCTCCTGGGCCCGCTCGAAGTCCTTCGCGACAGCCCCGCGGTCGCTCTCCGCGCGGGACGCGGGCAGCAGGTCCTTGGTGATCTCGGGGCTGTCATAGGGGATGGCGAGCGCGTTGTTCGGCCCGACGAACGGGGCGATGAAGTTGTCCGGGTCGGGGAAGTCGGGGAACCAGCCCCAGCCGAAGACCGGGAAGTCTCCGTTCTTGAACCCCTCCTGGAATTCCGCGTCCGACTTGCCCTGCACGGTGATCCGGAAGAGCCCGGAGGCCTCCAGCTGGCGCTTGAGTTCGCGGAACTCCGCCCCGCCCGCCGATCCGTACCGGTCGGTGGGGTACCAGAAGTCCAGCTTCACCGGGGTCTCGATGTTCGCGTTGTCGAGGACCCTCTTCGCCTTGGCGGTGTCCGGGTCTCCGTAGCGGTCGAAGAATTCGGTGGTGTGCCCGGTGATGCCCTTCGGAACCATGGAGTACAGCGGCTCCGCCGTCCCGTGGTGGACCTTGGAGACCAGCGCGTCCCGGTCCACGAGATGCGCGACCGCCCGGCGCACCGCGGGCTTGCCCGCCTTCGGGTCCTTGGGGTTGAAGACCAGATAGCGGACGTCCATGCCGACCGTCTCGATGATGCGGATGTGTTCGCTGTCCGCCCGCTTCTGCTGAAGCTCGACGATGTCCGTGGCACTGAGGCCGCGATAAGTGGCGTCGATGTCCTTCTTCTTCAGCGCCCGCGCCAGTGAACTGGAATCGGGGAAATACCGAATCGTTACGGCAGCGTTCTTGCGCTTCGCGAAACCCGTGTACTTGTCGTTCCTGACCAGTTCGGATCTGTCGCGCTTGCGGTAGGACTTCAGCACATACGGCCCCGAGCCGGTGAGCTCGTTGCCCTCGCGGAGTTTGTTGGCCGGGTACTCCCCGGGCGGTACGAGGGAGGTGGCCGGCGTCGCGAGGATGAACGGGAAGGTCGCGTCGGACGCCTTGAGGTGGAACTTCACTTTGAGTTCGCCCACCAGCTCCACACTGCCGAGGGAGTTCAGCAGCCCATTGGGGCCGCCCTTCACGGCGATGTTGCGGATCCGGTCGATGGAGTGCTTGACCGCACGGGCATCGAGCGCCTCCCCGTTGGAGAACACCAGACCGGGCTTGAGTTCACACTCGAAGACCTTGCTGGCGCTGTCCACGAAGCGGCAGGCGCGGGCCGCGTCGGGCTTCGGGGTGGTACTCCCCGTGGGAAAACTCAACAGCGTCTGGAAGACATTCCGATACAGCTCCCATGAACCGTCCCATGCGGCAGCCGGGTCCAGTGTCGTCGGCTCACTGGTGGTGCCGACGGAAAGCTTCCCGTTGCCATCCGCTTCCGAGTCGGAGAACAGACTGCACCCCGACAGCAGGGATATGGATGTCAGCGTGGCGGCGGCCCGCAGACTGGTTCGGTGGAACACGTGCACGCTCCTCGTTCAAACCATGAGTTGGCAGACCATACCGCAGTGCCCTGCCGGGTCAACCTGAAGGTCCGGCAGGGCACTGATGGCTCATGCGAGCAGTGGATTTCGACGTCCGTGTCAGTGCACTCCGGCGTTGAGGAAGATACCCCCATCGACGACGAGAGTCTGCCCCGTGATCCAATCCGACTGATCCGAGGTGAGAAACGCGGCGGCACCGCCGATGTCCTTTGGCATTCCGAGCCGGGCCAGCGGGTACGCCGCCGCGGCCTCCGCCTCCCTGCCTTCGTACAGCGCCTCCGCGAATTTGGTCTTGACCACTGCCGGTGCGATCGCGTTGACTCGCACTCGGGGAGCGAATTCATGGGCCAACTGGACGGTCAGATTGACCATGGCGGCCTTGCTCATTCCGTATGCGCCGATGAACGGCGAAGGAGCGAGCCCCGCGACGGAGGCAATGTTCACCATCGCACCGCCGTTCTCCTTCTGCCAGGCCCGGTAGGTCTGCTGGGCGAAGCCGAGCGCCGAGATCACATTCGTCTCGTACACCTTCCGGGCCACCTGGAGATCCAGTTCGGCCAGCGGCCCCCGGACCGGGTTCGTGCCGGCGTTGTTCACCAGGAAGTCGACGCGGCCGAAGGTCTCCATGGCGTGTTCCACCGCCGCCGCCTGATGGGCCTCGTCATGGGCCCGGCCGGCGACGGCGACGGCGCGGTCCGGGCCGAGTCTCGCCACCGCCTCGCCGAGCGCGGCCTCGCCCCGCCCCGTGATGCACACCCGGTCGCCCCGCGCGATCAGCGCCTCGGCGATCGCGTAGCCGATTCCCCGGCTCGCACCGGTGATCAGCGCGACCTTTCCGCTGTCGGGCCGTTCCGCCGTCGCGTGGTTCATGTCGCCCGCCCCCCGCTTCAGTTGAGCGGTCCGCCGGCCACGTACAGCACCTGTCCGGAGACAAAGCCCGCGCCCTCCCCGGCGAAGAAGGCGATCGCGTTCGCGACGTCCTCGGGCCTGCCGACGCGCTGTACGGGGATCTGGGTCGCCGCCGCGGCCTGGAAGTCCTCGAAGCCCATGCCGACCCGGGCGGCGGTCTGCGCCGTCATCTCGGTGACGATGAAGCCGGGCGCGACCGCGTTGGCGGTGACGCCGAATTTGCCGAGTTCCTTGGCGAGGGTCTTGGTGAAACCCTGGAGTCCGGCCTTGACGGCGGCGTAGTTGGCCTGGCCCCGGTTGCCGAGCGCGGAGGACGAGGAGAGCGAGACGATCCGCCCGAATCCGGCGTCCACCATGTACTTCTGGCAGGCCCTGGCCATCAGGAAAGCGCCCTTGAGGTGCACATTCACGACCGTGTCCCAGTCGGACTCGCTCATCTTGAAGAGCAGATTGTCGCGGAGCACACCCGCGTTGTTCACCAGGATCACCGGGGGGCCGAGCTCGGCGGCCACCCGTGCCACGGCGGCCTCCACCCGGTCGCTTTCGGAGACGTCGCAGCCGACCGCGAGGGCGGTGCCGCCGGCCGCGGTGATCCGCTCCACGGTGTCCTCGCAGGCCGCCTCGTCGAGGTCGAGTACGGCGACGGCGCGGCCCTCGGCCGCGAGCCGCACGGCGGTCTCGGCGCCAATGCCGCGTGCCGCGCCGGTCACGATGGCAACGCGCTGCTCGGTGGTGGACATGCTGGTTCTCCTCGCCCTTGAGTGCGGTTCATCCCGGCCGGACTGCCACCAACGGATGAGCGACCGCTTAGTACCTTCGGCAGACGAGACGCTAGAAGCCCTGGCACCCGGTGTCAACGGCCCGCCGGGTGCGCCGGGTCGCGCCCCCCGCCCGGCAGACGGGCCGCTCGCCCGCCGGCGGCCCGCTCCGCCCCGCCCGTCACCGGGCGCGCCGACAGCGGAGCCCGGGCCGGAGAGGTCCGGCCCGGGCTCCGATCGGCACGCCTCAGCGCACCAGCAGATCGAGCAGCCGCTCCACCTCCGCGAGCGGGTCCGCGGTCAGCCCGGTGTGCACCGGCCCCGGCTGGACCACGGTCGAGCGGGGTGCGATCAGCCAGCGGAACCGGCGCCCCGCGTCGTCCCCGGACGCCTGCCCGGCCTCCGCGCCGCCCCGGCAGACCTGTTCGACCGCATGCAGCGCCGCCCGTACGCCGGCGGTGTCGGCCGCCGGATCCAGCACCCTCAGCTTGTTCTCGTCCAGCAGGGTCCGCGCCCCGACGAACGACCGCGCCCGGCTGTAGACCACCACTCCGGCGTTGAAGCACTCACCGCGCTCGACCCGGGGCACCACCCGCAGCAGCGCGTACTCGAAGACCTCGCGCTCGCTCATGCGTTCGCACCCTTTTCATCTGCGATGTTTCCCCGAACCGCGGGACGGTCCGGCCGGCCGGTGAGCCACCCGGGCGCCCTGGAGGGCCTGGGTCCGCCGGGCTCCCCCAGGATGATCCGGGTGTGGATGGACGCCGCGCGCGGCAGCAGCGCCTCCACATAGGCCCGGCGCACCGCGTCCGTGCTGTCGAAGCCGGGCTCGCCCGCCAGCCACTCATCGGGTACGTCGGCGGCCACACCGGTCAGCAGCTCCTCGGTGACCAGCGGCGCGAGCTCCGCCGCCGCCGCCGCGACATCGGGCCGGAAGCGGGCGAGCACATGATCGGAGGCGTCGTACGACTTGGCGGCGGAGGCCGCCGCCCCGGGCCAGTTGTGGTGCCAGATCATGGTGGCGCCGTGGTCGATGAGCCAGGGATCGCCGTGCCACACCAGCATGTTGGGGTTCCGCCAGGAGCGGTCGACATTGTTGATCAGGGCGTCGAACCAGACGATCCGGCCCGCCTCGGCCGGGTCCACCTCATAGGCGAGCGGATCGAATCCGATCGACCCGGGGAGGAAATCCATGCCGAGGTTGAGCCCGCCGCTCGCCTTGAGCAGCTCCTGCACTTCCTGATCCGGCTCACCGAGTCCGATCACCGGATCGAGCTGGATGGAGACCAGTTCGGGCACCCGCAGTCCGAGCAGCAGTCCGAGCCGGCCGCAGATGACCTCGGCGACCAGGGTCTTCCGCCCCTGCCCCGCACCGGTGAATTTCATGACATAGGTACCGAGATCGTCGGCCTCGACGATGCCCGGGAGCGAGCCGCCCTCACGCAGGGGCGTGACGTAGCGGGTCGCCGTGACTTCAGTGAGCATGGCTCCCACATTATCCGCCGGGCCGGGCCGCGCGGGCGGATGAAAGCGCTGCTCCGGGCGGGCCGAAAACGGATGGAGAGCGGGCAGAGAGCGGGCAGAGGGCGGGAGAAGGCACGACGCGAGGCGAGCCGGAAGGCGGGACGGGAAGCCACTTGTCCAGACCAATGGCGGAACGCGCGCGGCACCCGTTCCCCCGGCCGCCTTCCTGAGAATTTCCTTGAATCCTTGAGAATCTGAACCCTCTCCCGCTCCGGTCCGTAACAACCTTCGAGTACTTCCGGCCTCTCGGGGCCGGCCGGGACCGTGCACAGAAGGAGCGACCACATGACCGGAGCGCGGAAAGCGTCCCTCGCCGTCGGACGCCGGGCAGTCGTGGCCGCGGCGGGAGGAGCGGGCCTGGCCGCCGCCCTCACCGCCTGCGGCGGCACGCCGGGCGACCGGGTGGCGGGCAGCGGGCCGGCCGACGGCGACCGGGGAGACCGGGGAGACGAAGGAGGCGGGGCGGAGATCGCCAAGGTGGCGGACATACCCGAGGGCGGCGGCAAGGTGGTGGGGGATGTGGTGATCACCCAGCCGGCGGCGGGCCGGTTCAAGGCGTTCTCCGCCAAGTGCACCCATCAGGGGTGCGCGGTCCGGGGCGTCGCCGGCAATGTCATCACCTGTCCCTGCCACAACAGCACCTTCGACGCCGACGACGGCAGCGTGACGGGCGGCCCCGCGAGCGCGCCCCTGCCGCCCGCCGCGATCACGGTCGAGGGCGACTCGATCAGGCTCGTCCGGTAGCGGGCCGGCCGTGCCGTACCCCACCGCCGGGCGTGTGTGTGTGACGGACCGTCGCGGGCGCCCCCGCGACGGCATCCCGGCCGCCGTTGCCGTATCCGAGGCCGACCGCGCCGGGGACGGCGCCGGGGATCGCGGCATGGGCCGAGACCCCGGTGAGCAGCGGCTGCCGCAGCCGGGATCGCGGCAGTCCCCGGTTCCGGCCCCGGAGACCGTCACCTCCCGGGACTCGCGCGGACTCACCCGCCGAGCGGGGCGGGCGGGGCGGCGCGGGCACATGAGCGGTGCTACGCCGGGGAGCCGGCCGCCTCGCGCAGCGCCTCCACCGCGGCCCGGATCGAGGGCCGCCGGTCCGCGTCGGTGCGCCACACCGCGTACACATGACGCCGCATGTGCGGCCGTACGGGCACCAGCGCCACCCCCTCCGGCACCGGGCCCCGGCCGAGCCTCGGGGTCACACAGACCCCGAGGCCGGCGGCGATCAGCGCGAGCTGGGTGTGGTGCTCGGCCGCCAGATGGGCGATCCTCGGCTCGATCCCCCGCGAGCGCAGGGTGAACATCAGCCACTCGTAACAGAATTCGCCCTCCGGCCAGGAGACCCAGTCGTCCTCCGCGAACTCCGCCAGATCCGCCTCCGCGCGGCCGGCCAGCGGATGGTCCGCGGGCATCGCGACGTCGGGGGCGTCGTCCAGGAGATGGGCCTGGGCGAGTCCGCCGGGCACCGGCAGCCGTTTGTTGCTCCAGTCGAGCACCACGGCGAGATCGAGATCCCCGCGGATGACCGCCTCGATCCCCTGCTCAGGCTCCAGCTCGCGGCAGCGCACCCGCAGATCGGGATGGGCGGCGCGGAGCGTGCCGAAGGCCGCCGGGAAGAGGCCGCGGGCGGCGGTCGGGAAGGCCCCGAGCCGGACCTCTCCGACGACCTGTCCGCGCTGTGCCTCGATGGCGGACTGGGCGAGCTCCACCTGGGAGAGGATCCGGGCCGCGTGATCGGCCAGCAGCCGCCCGGCGTCGGTGAGCCGCACCCCGCGCCCGTACCGCGCGAGCAGTTGCTGGCCGACCTCCCGCTCCAGCTTGGCCATCTGCTGGGAGACGGCGGAAGTGGTGACATGCAGCCCGTCGGCCGCGCCGCTCACCGAGCCGTGCCGGGCGAGGGCGTCCAGGGTCCGCAGGCGCTCCAGATTCAACATATAAGCGATGCTAATCGATGCTCACAACAAAGTCTCACTTGTGCTAATAGATCAGGGGGGTGAAGCTGAGCACCATGACCACCGCTCCCCTGCCGTCGCCCCGCCGCTCCCTGATCGACTGGCGGATTCGCTTCGCGATCCTCTCCCTTGTGTGGGGTTTCAGCTTTCTGCTCATCAAGGTGGGCACGGACGGGTTCGCGCCCTTTCAAGTGACCTTCGGCAGGCTGTTCTTCGGTACGGCGGTACTGGCCGTCGCCCTGCTGGTGCGCCGGGAGCGGCTGCCGCGCGGAGCCCGTACCTGGCTGCATCTGTCGGTGGCGGCGCTGCTGCTCAACGCCATACCGTTCTCGCTCTTCGCCTATGCCGGGCCGCTGATCCCGTCCACCCTCTCGGGCATCTGCAACGCCACCTCGCCGCTGTGGGGCATGGCGCTGGCGATGGTGGCGCTCTCCGAGGACCGGCCGACCCGGCGCAGGGTCGCGGGCCTCGGCCTCGGATTCCTGGGGGTGCTGACGGTGCTCGGCGCGTGGCAGGGCTTCAACGGCATCGATGTCCGCGGTACGGCGATGGCTCTGCTGGCCGCGCTCTTCTATCCGATCGGCTGGATCTACGTGCGGCGCACGCTGGCGGGGGCGAAGGAGTCGAATCTCTCGCTGACCGGCGCGCAACTGCTGCTCGCCACGGTCCAGCTGGCCCTGGTGACCCCGCTCTTCACCACCCTGCCGGCCTCCTTCCCGGCCGTGCCGCTGCTCGCGGTGGTCGCGCTCGGCGCGCTGGGCACGGGGCTGGCGCTGCTGATCCAGTACGGGCTGGTGGCGGAGGTGGGGCCCACGACGGCCACGATGGTCACGTACTTCATCCCGGTCATCGCCACGGCGGCGGGCGTCGCGGTGCTGGGCGAGGAGCTCAACTGGAACACCCCGGTGGGCGCGCTGATCGTGCTGGCGGGGGCGGCGCTGGCGCAGAGCCGGGCGCGGTCGCGCACCGAACCCCCGAGGATCGTCGCGCAGGGCGAGGCGGAGCCGGTTTCCCGGCCGGCGACGGGAGCCCGGCCGTAGCGGATCGCCCGGCCGCAGGTCCCCGTACACCCCGCCCGTACCGCCGGCGCGCCCCCGGGCTCCGCGACGGCGGACGGATCCGGACGCTCAGCCGTAGCTGCGGGCGGGGGCCGGTCCGGCCGCCGCCGCCACCGCGTCCGCGATCGGCCCGACATCGCCCATCGCCAGGCCGGAGACGGTGATCCGCATCCCGGGCGGGGTGGCCACCCGGTAGCGCGCGCCCGGGGCGACCGCCCAGCCGGCCTGGAGCATCCGCATCACCGCACCGGTCTCGTCGGGCACCGGCACCCAGACATTCATCCCGCTCCGCCCGCGGGCCGCCACCCCCCGCTCGGCGAGGGCCAGGACGAGGGCGTCGCGGCGCTCCCCGTACGACCGCGCCACGGCGGCGAGGTCGACGGTCTCCGAGGTCCACAGCCGGACGACGGCCCGCTGGAGGATTCTGCTGACCCAGCCGGGGCCGAGCCGCTGGCGCCCGGTGAGACGGTCGACGGTGACCGGGTCGCCGGTGAGCAGCGCGACCCGGAGGTCGGGGGTGTACGCCTTGGCCGCCGAGCGGACGAAGGCCCAGCTGTCGGTGGTCCCGGCGAGGGAGTGCAGGGGCTGTTCCACGATGCCGTGGCCGTGGTCGTCCTCGATGAGGAGGGTCTGCGGGAACCGGGCGAGCACGGCCCGCAGCCGGGCCGCCCGCTCCGCGCCGATCACCGCGCCGGTCGGATTCTGCGCCCGACTGGTGACGACGAGCGCCCGCGCCCCGGCGGCGAGCGCCTCCTCCACATCGCCGTCGAGCGGACCGTCGTCGTCGACCCGTACGGGAACGGGTTTCAGCCCGAGCGCCGGTACGAGGTCCAGCAGCCCGCTCCAGCCCGGATCCTCGACGGCGACCGCGTCACCGGGCCGCAGCCGCGCGGTGAGCACCCGTTCCATCGCGTCCAGCGAACCGGAGGTGACGGCGACCGGACCGCCGGGAACACCGTCCGCGTCGAGCGCGGCACGGGCGAGCCGGCCGAACTCCTCGTCGACCGGCTCCTGTCCGTACAGCCCCGGCCGCAGCTCATTGGCGACGGCCGCGGCGGCGAGGGCCTCATGGAGCGGGGGCAGCAGCGCGGGGTCGGGATTACCGGCGCTGACATCCCGTACGCCGGGCGGCGCCTCGACCCGGATGGACCCCCGGGGGGTGCTGGCGGGCGCGGCGCGGACCCGGCTGCCCCGGCGCCCCGCGGTCTCGATCACCCCGCGCTCGCGCAGGGTGCGGTAGGCGGCGGCGACGGTGTTCGGATTGACGCCGAGCAGCTCCGCCAGCTCGCGCATGGGCGGCAGCAGCTGTCCCGGCTCCAATTCACCCGTGCCGACACCGCGTTCGACACTGTCGGCGATCTCCGATGCGCGCCGCCCCATGATCCGATACTCTCCTAGCACAAAGACAAGTATGCACTAGTGCAATGGAGAGCGCAATGCCGGACGCCTACGAGCCGACCGAACGCACCGTCCCCACCCGTTCCCGGGAACGCGCCTCCTATGACCGCGCGCGGGTGCATGCGATTCTCGACGCGGCGTACCTGTGCCACCTCGGCTTTGTCCGGGACGGCGCTCCGGTGGTCCTGCCGACGCTCTACGCCAGGGTCGGCGACCGGGTGTACCTCCACGGCTCGACCGGCTCCCGCCCGTACCGGATGACCGCCGGGCCCGAAGCCCCGGGGCTGGACGTCTGTCTGACGGTGACCCATGTCGACGGGCTGGTCCTGGCGCGCTCCGCCTTCCACCACTCGATCAACTATCGCTCGGTGATGATGCACGGAACCGCCCGTCAGGTGAGGGATCCCGAGGAGAAGTCGGCCGCGCTCGACGCGCTGGTGGAGGCGGTGGTGCCGGGCCGGGCCAAGGACTCCCGCCCGGCGAACACCCGCGAGCTGGCGGCCACGGCGGTGCTCCGTCTCGACCTCGTGGAGGTCTCGGCGAAGATCCGCACCGGCCTGCCGAGCGACGAGCCGGAGGATCTGGACCTGCCGTACTGGACCGGCGTCGTACCGCTGCTGACCTCGTACGGCACCCCGGTCCCGGCGCCCGATCTCGCGCCGTCGATCGCGGTGCCGGAGTATGTGCACGCGCTCTGACCGGTACGGGAGGACGGCGCCGGGCCCTGGTGAGGGCCCGGCGCCGCCGTCTCAGACGCGCGGCCTCCGCGTCTCCGACCGGGCCAGCCCCGCCACGGCCGCGAGCAGCACCGATGTGCCGAGCACCGTGGCGGCGGTCAGCCGCTCGCCGAGGAGTGTCACCGCGATCAGCGCGGCGCTGACCGGCTCCAGGAGCATGACCACCGAGACGGTCGCGGCGCGCACCACCGCCGCGCCCGTGAAGTAGAGGACATACGCCAGCGCCGTCGGCACCGCCGCCACGTACACCAGCAGCGAGATCACCCGCACCGGCTGATCGGTGTGCGGGAGCAGCCCCTCCGCGAGCGCCATCGGCAGCAGTCCCAGCGCGCCGATGGCGAAGGCCCACGCGGTGGTGACGAGCGGGTCGGCGGTGACACCGGCCCGGGCCGAGCCGCGCGCGAGCAGGGTGATCGCGGCGTAACCGGCGGCGGCGAGCAGCGCGAGCAGCACCCCGGGGGTGCGCACCGTGCCGCCCTCGCCGCCCAGGACCAGGATCATCAGCCCGCCGAGGGCTCCGGCGACGGCCGCGGCACCGCCCCTCCCCAGCCGCTCCCCCAGGGTGAGCAGCGCGCCGATGGCGATGAGGACGGGGCCCGCGCCCAGGGTCACCACCGTGGCCACCGCGAGGCCGGTCGCCTCGACGGCCGCGAAGTACGCGCTCTGGAAGACGGTCAGGCCGATCCCGGTGCCCAGGATCCGGATCAGCCCGCGGCGCGGGGACTCCGCGGTGGCGGCGGCGCCGGCCCGCCCCGCGGTACGGGTCCGGGCGCGCCGGACCCGTACCGCGAGCGCTCCCAGGAGCAGCAGCAGCCCTCCGGCGCAGCGCCAGAAGGAGAGGGAGAGCGCGCCGAGATCGCTGATCCGGAAGACCAGCGAGGCGGCGGCACCCGCGGTGCCCCAGGCGATCCCGGCGACGATCAGACGGAGCAGGCCCCGCGCCACCGGATCCGGGGCGGGAACAACGGGCAGGGCGGCGGCGGAAGCGGAATCCGCGGCGGGCAGGGAGGAACGATGCGGCACGCGATGTCTCCGGGTGAAGAGCGGGCTGGACAGTCGGTCTGCTCCGTCACGCGGGCAGCGACGGACCGCCCGGGGGGCACAGCCCCGGGCCCGGTCTTCGTCAACGGCGAGCCGCCCGCGCTAGACGGCGGGAGGCGGAAGCACAGTCGCATGCATGGCGTCACCCTAGGTCGCGGTGCGATCCGCCGACAACTCCGCCTCGGGAGCGGTGGTGGAGCCCGCGGGTGCCGCGGTGGGGCCGTCGCCGCCCGGGGCGGCCGGTCCGGCGGGCGGCAGCACGGCGATCACCGGCCCGCCCGAGGCCACCGGGACGGCCGCGGGCTTCGCCGCAGCCGGCGGCCGTGACTGGGCGATGAAGGCACCGGCCAGGACCAGCGCCCCGCCGGCGATCTGCGGCAGCGACAGATGCTCCCGCAGCAGCACCCAGGCCAGCACCGTGGCGATGACCGCCTCCAGACAGGCCACCACCCCGGCCACCTGCGGGGAGAGCCTGCGCACCGAGACGACGCCGGTGATGTAGGCGAGCACGGTGGCGATCAGCACCACCCAGGCCAGCAGCAGCCAGGCCGCCACCTCGGTGCCGCCCATCTCGACCGAGGTGGCGAGCAGACCGAAATCCATGCCCCACGGCCGGGCGATCACGGTCAGCACGGCGGCGCCGATGAGGAGTCCGTACGCGATGACACCCAGCGGGTCGGCGCGGTCCTCGCTGTCCCCGCCGTGGTCGGAGAGGATGAAGTAGCACGCCTGGCAGCAGGCCGCGCCCAGGGCGAGCAGCAGCCCGAGGATGTCGAAGCTCAGCCCCGCCCAGACCTCCACCACACAGGCCAGCCCGCCGACGGCGAGCACGACACCGGCGGCGGCGGCCCGGGTGACCGGCCGGCGCTGCACGAACCGGATCCAGCCGAGGACCAGCGCGGGGCCGAGGTATTCGACGAGCAGGGCGACGCCGACGGGTATCCGGGAGATGGAGGCGAAGTAGAAGGCCTGAACACCCGCGACGGCGAGCAGCCCGAAGCCGAGGAGCAGGGCGGGTTTGCGCCGCACCAGATCCCGGTGACGCCATGCCAGGGGCAGCATGAAGAGCGCGGCACCGGCCGCGCGCAGCCACACCACATGGAGCGGGTCGAGTCCCGCCTCGATCAGCGGCTTGGCCGCGACCCCTGAACCACCGAACGCGAGCGCGGAGACCAGGGCGATCCCCAGGCCGGCGCTTCTCCCCTGAGCAGCTTGCATCGGCACATCATGACAGTGAGCAGTCAGGAGCGTCGACCCTTTCACGCATGTCAATTCTCATGATCGGCGGACTTGGGCCGGTGCCGGTGGCGTGCGCACACACATCCCGCCTCACCGCTTCGCCTCACCGCTTCGGCTTGCGCGCGGAACCGCGGTCGCGCCAGAGTGCGACGGGCGCGGAGCTCCGGGCTCCCGGCGACCGGAGCGAGGGGGCATGCGGGTGTGCGCTACGGATCGGGCCGCCAAGGACGCGGCGATCGCGCGGTTCACCGGCGCGTACCCGCGGGCAGCCGATGCCGGCGCCGGACATCCCGCCCTCCACGGGTGTGAGAACGTCCGCTGGCCGGCCTTTCCCGGATGCCCCGCCGCGATCCCGGTGATCCTGCGCGCTCTCGCGGATCGGACCGCCGCGTCCGAGGCCCAGCGCGTCCTCGTCAACTCCCTGTTCGACAGCGTCACGGAGATGAACGCGGCCGTGCCGGAAGTCCTGCCCTTTCTGCTCCGTCTCGCGGGCGACGAGCGGCTCCCCGGGAGATCCGGGCTGCTGGACTGCCTGGTCGAGTTCGCCGAGTCCGCCGAACCGGTCGGGGGCGACGACGAGATCGCGGTCCTGTGGCTCGGCAGCGACAGCGATCACCCCGAGCGCGAGGGGTGCCGGGCCGTGTTCGCGGACCACGCGCGCGCGGTGGCGATGCTGCCGGAGGGCCTGATCACCGCCGGCGGCCGGGCGACGCTCCGGCGGGCCGCCGGGCTCGACTGAGCCCACGGGGACGCGGGTACGGAGAGGGCCGCGCCGCTGCCGCGCCGGGGCCGGTCAGCCGACCTCCATCCGGCCGCCGAGCTGCCCGGTGTCCACTCCCGCGCGCCGCAGCACCTCCACCGCGCGGCAGCCGGGATCCATCGCGAGGCGGGCGAGCAGATCGACACCCGCCGCCCGGCCCTCGCCGCGGGCACGGGCACGGGCGCGCGCACCCTCCATCGCGGCGGCGGCGGACGGCGACCAGCCCGGCGCCCCCGCGCCCGGACCGGCCCGCGCGCCGAGGGCACGGGCCGCCGGCAGGGCCCCGGAATCCTCCACCGAACCCTGCCAGCGCAGCCCGTATCCGATGGAACGCTGTACGAGATAGCCGAGCACCCGCGCGACGCGCGCACCCTCCCCGAGCGCGGCCCGTACCTCGGGGTCGGCCTCGATGAGCGAGTGGAGCAGATGAGCGGTGTCCAACTGCCGGTCCCCGTCGCGCAGCGCTCTGCGCCGCGCGCCCGCGACCACCGAGGACAGCTCATCGGTGAGGCCGGTGTCGGCATCGGCACGGACAGCGGCGGGCAGCCGCGGCTGCCCCGGATGATGGATCGGCACATATCCCACTCCACCAGGTGAGTCCGGAGAAAGCGTCCCCGCCCGGTCGCATATCCGCATCCCACCGAAGTTGGGCAACCAGGTCTTTTTCTCCTCCTTGCGGATGAGATCGGAGGAACTTTCCCCCAAGGGGCGCACGCATCGCCGCGCACACCCCTCCGCGCCCCCGAACACACCCGCTCACAGATACGCGCCCTCACCCGCAGGGCAACCGATCCGCCACCGGAGGCGTCCCTTCCGGCATGTCCTGGATGGTCACTCTGCTCGCCACCGACGGACGGAGGTACGCCTACCGGGTGCACGCACCGGCGGGCGCGCTCCTCGGCGATGTCTTCTGGTCCGCCTTCCACTGCCACGACGAGGGACCGCATCCGCGCGCGTCCGACAGCTTCGACCTGGCCGAGATCCGGCACATCCCGGCCGGCCGGGAACATCTGACCATTCATCAGCACTGACTGTTCACCCCGGTACGGCCACGTCCCGGGACGCCGTGACCCGGCATCGAGGGGTGGCCGCGGGCCCGAAGTCGGCGCCGTGGCCCGTATCGCGAGGATCCGGGCCCGGTGTGACCGACCTCTCCACCCACGGCCGGCGAAACGCCACCCGCCCCGGTTTCCCCCAGAGCGTTCCGGCCGCCCCGGAGGAGTCACCGCGGAAGCCGGACGGCCCGACCGGCCGAGCGCGCGCACGAACGGGGGCCCGTGCCGTCGCACGGACCCCCGGAGCACCGGCCCATCGGCCGGCGGTCACACCGGCCGGCGCTCAGCGATCGTCGTCGGCGAGAATCAGATAGAGCTTCTTGCGCGCCTCGTTGATGACCTCGACCGCCTTGGTCCGCTGCTCGCTGCTGCCGGTCTTCCAGACCTGCCCGAAGGCTTCCATGAGCCCCCAGCCGGCCTGGCGGATCTCATTGACCGTCTCCCAGTCGACTCCGCGCCCGGCCTCTTCCCAGGGGGCGTCCGGCCCCTCGCCGGCCTCGGTGCGCCCGGCGTCGGTGAGCGTGAACAGCTTCTTGCCGCCCTCGCTCGCGCTGACGATCAGCCCCTCGTCCTCCAGCATCTGAAGGGTGGGGTAGACCGAGCCCGGACTGGGCTTCCAGGCTCCGCCGCTGCGCTCGGCGATCTCCTGGATCATTTCGTACCCGTGCATCGGGCGGTCCTTGAGGAGCGCCAGGATCGACGCGCGCACATCACCGCGCCGCGCCCTTCCCCTGCCGCCACCCCGCCCGCGCCCGCCGCCGAAGGGCCCACCGGGCCCGAAGGGTCCGCCGCCGAAGGGCGGCCCGAACTGCCCGAAGGCACCCCGGCGCCCCTCGAATCCACCCCGACCCTGATGTCCGGGCCCGCAGTGGCCGCCGTGCTCATGCTCGTATCCGGATGAACGCATCGCCGCGCTCCTTTCATCGTTGATCTGTCGCGATACGTCAACGATATATCGGAATAGCTCGCAGAGCAATGCCTCGGGGCGGGAGTGGCTTGACCTGCCTCAACGACGACAGAGGCGACCGGCGCCCTGTCCGGCCGGCGGTTGGACACGCGGCCGGAGCGCCTGCCGGGCCTCGCCGGGCGGCGGCAATCGGGCCGCGCGGCCCTCGGCGTTTCCTACCGGGCGTCCAGTCGCCCGGTGACCGTGTCGAGTGCCGGCCAAGGAGGCCCCGCCCGCAGTGAGCGCAGGCACTCCACCCCGAATCGCCTCCCGTCCGGAAGCCGGTCGCGCCCCTCCCAGCGCCAGGCGGCGACCATCGCCAGAACGAGCTGCCGGCACTCGTCCAACAGTCCTTGATCGACGTCCGGATAGTGTTCGGCGACCGCCTCGGCGACATGGGCGAGATCGAACTCGACGGGTCCGCGGCAGCATGTCTCGAGATCGATGAACAACGGGCCGTGCTCCGTGCCGAGGACATTGCCCGGATGCGGTTCGCCGTGGAGCAGTTGCTCCGGGGCGCCGCGGTCCTCGATCGACCGGCGCAGGCTTCCCAGCACGCCGGCGAGGAAGGCGCGGTCCTCCGCGGCGAGCTCCGGCGAGCGATCCGGGTCGGCGACGACTTCTTCCGCCTCGGCGATGCGGTCCGTGAACCGCGGGCAGGGCACATCGACCTCGCGCATGCCGGCATGCAGCCGCTCCAGCGCCTTGGCGCGGCCGGCCGGTGAGCTGTGCGGTGCCACGGTCTCGTAGTAGGTCCACAGCGTCACCGTGAAGCCGTCGCGCGTGTACACACGGGGGGCCACGCGCGGTTCCAGAAGGCCCGTCGGGCATCCGGCCCGGGCGAGCCGCCGAGCGAGCTCGACCTCGAACCGCGCGGCACCGTGCCCCGCCGGGGCGACCCGGGCCAGGACGTCACACGGGGTCAGCCGCAGCGCCAGCCTGTTCGAGCTGTGGAGAACGATCGCGCCGTCGGCCGGCAGGCCGAGCGATGCGGCGACCGCCGTCGCAGCCGAGATCGCGCGCGTGATGTCGGTCATCTCCACCCTCGTCCGAGCCGGGACACATCTGCTGGACACCCCGGTCATCCTTCTCGCGACCCGTGGCGGATCGCCATGCATTTTCGGAATCGCGACGGGGTGCGCGGCGCCGGGAATCCGCCCCCGTGGGCTCCGGTCCGCGGACTGCCGAACGAGTGCCGGGGAGCGAGCGGTGGACGACGAGGACACGTGGCCGCCGCGGCACGGCCCGTATCCCGATGAGCACGGTCCCGGCGGGACGCGCGGGCCGCTGATCGAGCGGACGCGGCTCGAACGCGCGAGCCGGGGGCTCGGCGACACGCTTCCGATGAAGCTCTGCCGCGTCCGGTTGCTCCCATGCCGGCGCGCTCGATGACGTCCCGCTCATCCGGCGCGCCGAAGCGGCCGGGTGGGACGCCGGCCGCTCCATCGACATCCGGCTCCGCTGCGGCGCCGGCCCGGAGGCGACCAAGGCGTACTCGCATCGCGCGATTCGGACGAGCGCCGGCCGGCCCCGCGGCGCCTGCTCATCCGTAAGGAGGCGGGCGACGACGGATTCCCGCCCGCGGAGCGGTCCGCCGAGTACGCCGCGTACTGCGCGTGATCCACCGCGCCCGGGGCGAGCGGCCCGGTCCGCCGCCGCCGCGATCAGGGGTCCGGAGCTCTGAGCGGCCTCTCGGTGGACCGGATCCGGCACCACGCGAAGAGCCGCCGAGCCGCCCGCCCGGGCTCGTCACCGGCGTCTCATTCCAGGCCAGTTCGGTGCGATTGGCCTTGGCCGCCCGGTTCGCACATGACTACCGTCGTCGTATGCGTATTCGAATCGTCGACGCGTTCGCCGACCGGCCCTTCGCCGGCAACCCCGCCGGAGTCGTCCTCCTGGAGGGCGGCTCCTTCCCCGGCGACGCATGGCTGCAACAGGTCGCCGCCGAGGTCAATCTCTCCGAGACCGCGTTCGCCCACCGTCTTCCGGCCGGCGGCGGGGCCGACTGGGCCCTGCGCTGGTTCACCCCCACCGTCGAGGTCGACATGTGCGGTCACGCCACCCTGGCCACGGCCCATGTCCTGCGGACCACCGGCGCCTGGGACGGCCCCGTCCGGTTCTCCGGCGTCTCCGGCATCCTCGGCGCGGCCGGCAATGAGGACGGCACGATCACTCTCGACTTCCCCGCCGTGCCGTCCCGGCCCGTCGAGGTCTCCCGGGAGCTGGCCGAGGCGCTGGGCGCCGAGGTGATCTCCCTGCACGACACGGGTCCGGTCATCGGGGATCTCATCGCCGAGGTCGCGGACGAGCGGACCGTGCGCGGGCTGACCCCGGACATCCGGGGTCTGTACGAGCACTCCGTCCAGGGCGTTCTCGTCACCGCGGCGGCCGAGGACCCCGCGCGGGGCCATGACTTCGTCTCGCGTTGCTTCTTCCCCCGTGTCGGCATCGACGAGGACCCGGTGACCGGGCGCGCCCACACCTCTCTCGCGCCCTTCTGGTCCGCCCGCCTCGGCCGTACCGAGCTCACCGGGCTCCAGGTGTCCAGCCGCTCCGGAGTGATCCGTACCGAGGTGCGCGGCGACCGCACCCTGCTGACGGGCCGGGCGGTCACCGTCATCGACGGGGAGCTGCTGGCCACCCCCTGACCCGGGGCGGGCGGGCCCGCCCCGGGAGCGTCCGTGAATCCGGCGTCACGCCGTGGGCAGCCAGCCGACCTTTCCGGCCAGCAGGGCGTAGCCGGCGAAGGCCACGATGTCGAGCAGCGCATGCGCCACCACCAGCGGCCCGATCCGCCCCCAGCGCCGGTAGAGGAGGACGAAGACCACGCCCATGACCATGTTGCCGATGAAGCCGCCGATGCCCTGGTAGAGGTGGTACGAGCCGCGCAGCAGCGAGCTCGCGGCCAGCGCCGCCATGGGTGACCAGCCGAGCTGGTCGAGTCTGCGGAGCAGATAGCCGACCACGATCACCTCCTCCACGACGGAGTTCTGGATCGCAGACAGGATCAGTACCGGGAATTTCCACCAGACCTCGGGCAGGGATTCGGGCACCACCGTCAGATTGAAGCCGGTGGCCCGCGCGGCCAGATAGAAGGCGAGCCCGGCGCTCCCGATACCGGCCGCGATCAGGGTGCCCCGCCCCAGATCGGACCAGGGCCTCTCGCGGTCGAAACCCATCGCGCGCAGCCCGCCCGCGCCCTCTCGGGTGAGCAGATGGGCGACGAGCAGCACCGGCACCAGTGCCGTGGTGATTCCGAAGAGCTGCCAGGCGAGATCGAGCCAGGGCCGGCCGGGTGCGTACGACCCGTTCAGCGTCGCGGCCTGTTCCTTGAGCCCACCGGGCTTGGTCACCGAACCGACAAAGCTGATCAGGGCCGATACCGCACTCGCCCCCAGCGAGAGGGCGAGCACCAGCAGCATCTCGGACCGCAGAATCCTTCGCGGCTCACTCTCCGGGGTCAGAGATTCGGCCACGCGGCCCGCCTCCGTCTGCACACAAGCCTCCAGTCGAGTGGTCCCGCGGACCCCGGTTCCTCCCGTCGCCTGAGCCGGACGCGGCACCCGCTGGTCCGCGATCCCGGTTCACCGATGCCGGCCCACCGGCCGCGGCTCACCCTGCGCGGGCTCCGCGGGGGCCGTCACCGCACGGGTCGTCACAGCTTGCCCCATGACGGCCGCGCGGCGGGCAGCGGGTCCGGCGGAGGCGCGCCGCGGCGCCCGCCCCGCCCCCTCCGCAACAGCCGCCCCGCGGCGGAGACGACGCCGCGGACACGGTGCGCACGCGGCACAGCGACGGTGTCCCGCCGCCCGCCGAACCCGACAGCCCGCCCCACGCGACACGCAGTTCCACACCACGGGCAGTCCCACCCGCCGGCCCGTCCCACCCGCCGGCCCGTCCCACCCGCCGGCCCGTCTCACCCGCCGGGGCCGGGGAAGCCCACCGGCCAGGTGTGCACCGGCTCGCCCTCCAGCATCAGTTCGGAGTACCTGCGGGTCATCGCCGCGAGCGCGGCCTCGCGCTCCAGTCCGGCCTCCAGGGCCCGGTGGTAGGTGTCCGCCTGCCAGGAGGCACCGTTCATCCGCCGCTTGCAGCGCTGCTCGATGACCCCGAGATACCGGTCGCGGTCGGCCGGATCGACATTCCAGGCGTCCAGCCCCGCCGCGGCCAGCGGCAGGAGTTCGTCCCGTACGAGCTTCACGGCCGGAACCCTGGTGACACCGCCGGCCCGGCCCGGCCGGGGCCAGTGGAGCTCCGCGTCGATGCCGTCGCGGCACGCGGTGTCGAAGTTCTCCGCGGCGGCCTCGAACGGCAGCCGGCTCCACACCGGCCGGGACTCGTCACCGAGCGCCCGCACCAGCCCGTAGAAGAAGGCGGCGTTGGCGATCACATCGGTGACCGTGGGCCCGGCCGGCAGGACCCGGTTCTCCACCCGCAGATGCGGTACGCCGTCGGCGACCCCGTACACCGGGCGGTTCCACCGGTAGACCGTGCCGTTGTGCAGCACCAGCTCCTTCAGTCCGGGCACACCGCCCTCGTCGACGACCCGCAGCGGATCCTCCTCCGCGCAGATCGGCAGCAGCGGGGGGAAGTAGCGCAGATTCTCCTCGAAGAGGTCGTACGCGGAGCTCACCCAGCGCTCGCCGAACCAGGTGCGGGGCCGCACTCCCTGCGCCTGGAGTTCGGGCGGCCGGGTGTCGGTGGCCTGCTGGAAGAGCGGGGGCCGGGACTCCCGCCAGAGCTCCTTGCCGAAGAGGAACGGCGAATTGGCGCCGACCGCGATCTGCACCGCCGCGATGGCCTGCGCCGCGTTCCACACATCGGCGAACCGGGCCGGTGTCACCTGGAGATGCAGCTGCACCGAGGTGCAGGCGGCCTCGGGCGCGATGGAGGCGGAGGTGCAGGTCAGCCGCTCCACACCGGCGATGTCGAGGGTGAAGTCCTCGCCCCGCGCCGCCAGGATCTGTTCATTGAGCATCAGATACCGGTCGGCGTCCGAGAGATTCCCCGAGACCAGATCGTCCTGGACGAGCGTCGGCAGAATGCCGATCATGACAATGCCGGCGCCCACTTCGTTCGCTTTCCGGTCGGCATATCCGAGCCCGGCGCGCAGCTCCTCGGCCAACTGGTCCAGAACCCGGCCGCCGAGCCGGTGCGGAACGATATTTACTTCCAGGTTGAACATTCCGAGCTCGGTCTGAAAATCATGACTCGCGATCCGCTCGAGAACTTCCGCATTCATCATC
This sequence comes from Streptomyces sp. CAU 1734, assembly GCF_039888735.1. Classification (NCBI taxonomy): domain Bacteria; kingdom Bacillati; phylum Actinomycetota; class Actinomycetes; order Kitasatosporales; family Streptomycetaceae; genus Streptomyces; species Streptomyces sp. CAU 1734. The sequence goes on along the minus strand of NZ_JBDQQP010000015.1, from coordinate 16,333 downwards.
CGGGGCAGACCGTCCGCTCCCGCGAGATTCAACTCGATCTCCAGGCCCATCAGATTCTTCGGGCGGTCGAACCTCTTCTCGTCCAGCAGTCGCGCCAGTCCCGCCAGGCACTGCTGGAGCTTTCGCCGGTAACGCTGGCGATCGGACAGCGCGAACCTGCCCGCCACGACCTTCTCCCCCATCGAAGGGTCCCTCCTCGACTGTGGGCACCGCGCGCTCTGGTCGCTCGCGTCACGGACGATAATGCCCAGACTTGCTGATCCATAACGCCGCGCGGAGAGTCTGCGACCGATAGGGTGTTGAGAGTGACCGGCGGCACACTTGAAGGCAAGCCGGGCATCGCAGAGTGCAGCACACAGCTAACGCAGGCCCGCGTATGGTGGAAAACACCGTCGGGTTCCGGCCTACCGCCGCCGGGGAGAATTCCCAGGCCGTTGAGGATATTTCCCCGGGAATCCGGCAGATCGCCCATGCCCAAAAGACCTGAACTCCCCTTGCACGCAATATGCGTGAACGCTAGCCGAAACACCATGGGAACGCCTGTCGTATAAACTCGGCTAAAGAGGCAGAGAGTTGGCGCTCGGTGGCCATCCCAGCCCCCTCTGGCCCCACCCGCTGACAGCGACGTCCGCACCCCTGCCCCCGCTTCACCGTGTCTCGCGAGTGAGAGGCGACCCACCCATGCCCCTGCATGTCCTCCCTGCCCCCGCGCCGGCGCTGCGCACCGTCCACATGGCACTCGGCTCCCCCACCGCCGTCCGTGCGAACCACACCCCCGCCCTCCGGTCCGTCCAGGGACCGCTGAGCCCCGAATCCCCTCTTCCGGTCCATGTCCTGGACCGGATAGCCCCGAGCGAGTCCGGGCCCGCCACCCGGCTGACCGGCTGGCGCTTCCTGCTCCGCGGCGGCGAGCGGTACGTGGCCGCCGCCGAGACCGTGCTCACCCCGGACGGCTGGACCTTCTCCCACTTCTTCGAGGGCCCCTACCTCCACTCCACCGAACAGGCCCTGCGGCAGGCCGAGTCGATGAAGACCCGCTTCCAGCCGAGGCTGCTCTCCGTCCCCGAGCTGTACATGCTCACGCTCTGGCTGCACGGGGACATCACCGCGGACGCCTCGTCCGGCACTCCGCTCCCCGCCGACATCCTCGTACCGCTCGCGCCCGCCCCGCCCGGTATCGCCGCCCACCGGCCGCAGCGGGTCGCCGATCTGCTCCCGGTGATGACGCTCCGGCTCGCTCCCGCGCCCCTTCTGGGCACCCCCGCCTGACCTCACCCGCAAGCAGCGCGCCCCGTGACCGGACGGTCACGGGGCGCGCTGCCGTCCGATGGGACTAGCCCGTACCGGCCATGCGGAACCACCCGAAAGGACGGTGGATCGGCGGTGAACCATCCAGCTGGGTGGTACGTCATTAATCAGTGAGACGAGCTGCCGCGAAATCCCTGCGGAATATCGCCCGTGGGGCAACACTGGGATTCGGACCGACAGATACGGGGGGCGGCCATGAACACCTCATCGAGCCGCAGGACACTCACCACATCAGAGCGAAAGAACCCGCCCATGTGCCAGCACCAGCCAGCCTGCCCGACATCCGACTCAGCCGACCGGGACGCCGCGCGCCTCGTGGCGCACCACCCGGAGCAGGGCTGGAGCCTGCTGTGCAATGGGGTGCTGCTCTTCGAGGACACGGGCGAGCTCCTGCCGGACGGGCAGATCATCGCGCCGCACCGGCCGCGCCGGATCGTGACGGCCGCATAGCGCCCCACTCCGTACCGGAGCGGCACGGCCCCCGGTACGGCGCGACGGACACCGCACCGCGGTGCGCGGCACGACAGGCAGTACGACACACGACGAGGGGCCGGCCCGGAGAATTCTCTCCGCACCGGCCCCGACGCATTGCGCATCCGTCAGCGAGTCACCGTCAGTTGTCGTACTCGTCCAGCGGAGGGCAGGAGCAGACGAGGTTGCGGTCGCCGAAGGCACCGTCGATACGGCGCACCGGCGGCCAGTACTTGTCCGCGGTGCTCACTCCGGCCGGGAAGACCGCCTCGTCACGGCTGTAGGCGTGGTCCCACTCGCCGCCGAGCGCGGCCGCGGTGTGCGGGGCGTTCCGCAGCGGGTTGTCCTCGGCGGGCCACTCACCCGCGGCGACCTTCTCGATCTCCGCCCGGATCGCGATCATCGCATCGCAGAAGCGGTCGATCTCGCTCAGATCCTCACTCTCGGTGGGCTCGATCATCAGGGTGCCCGCGACCGGGAAGGACATCGTCGGAGCGTGGAAGCCGTAGTCGATGAGCCGCTTGGCGATGTCGTCCACGCTGACCCCGGTCGCCTTCGAGAGCGGACGGAGGTCGACGATGCACTCGTGCGCGACCAGACCGGCCGGACCGGTGTACAGCACCGGGAAGTGCGGTTCGAGCCGCTTGGCGATGTAGTTGGCGGCGAGCACCGCGACCTGGGTGGCGCGCTTGAGACCGGCGCCGCCCATCAGCCGGACATACGCCCAGGAGATCGGGAGGATGCCGGCGGAACCCCACGGAGCCGCGGAGATCGGACCGACGCCCGTCTCCGGTCCGGCGGTCGGCTGGAGCGGGTGGTTCGGCAGATACGGGGCGAGGTGCTCCCGGACCGCGACCGGGCCGACCCCGGGGCCGCCGCCGCCGTGCGGGATGCAGAAGGTCTTGTGCAGGTTCAGATGCGAGACATCGCCGCCGAACTTGCCCGGCTTGGCGAGCCCGACCAGCGCGTTGAGGTTGGCGCCGTCCACGTACACCTGACCGCCGGCCTCGTGGACCCGGGCGCAGATGTCGGCGACGTGCTCCTCGAAGACACCGTGGGTGGACGGGTAGGTGATCATCAGTACGGAGAGCTCGTCGCGGTACTGCTCGATCCGGGCGCGCAGGTCCTCGATGTCGACCTCGCCGTCGTCGGCGGTCTTGATCACCACGACCTTCATCCCGGCCATCACCGCGCTCGCGGCGTTGGTGCCGTGCGCGGAGGACGGGATCAGGCAGACGGTGCGCTGTTCGTCGCCGTTGGCCCGGTGGTACGCGCGCACCGCGAGGAGTCCGGCGAGCTCGCCCTGGGAGCCGGCGTTGGGCTGGATGGACACCTTGTCGTAGCCGGTGACCTCGGCCAGCCGCTCCTCCAGCTCACGGATGAGGGTGAGGTAGCCGGCGGCCTGGTCGACCGGGGCGAAGGGGTGGATCTGTCCGAACTCGGGCCAGGTGACCGGCTCCATCTCGGTCGTCGCGTTCAGCTTCATGGTGCAGGAGCCGAGCGGGATCATGCCGCGGTCGAGCGCGTAGTCGCGGTCGGCGAGGCGGCGGAGATAGCGGAGCATCGCGGTCTCGGAGCGGTGCTGGTGGAAGACCGGGTGGGCGAGGTAGTCGTCGCCGCGCAGCAGTCCGGCGGGCAGCGCGTCCGCGGCGACCTCGTCCAGCGCCGCCACGTCGCCCTCGGTGCCGAAGGCGGCCCAGACCGCGATCAGATGGGCGCGGGTGGTGGTCTCGTCACAGGAGACGGAGACATGGGAGTCGTCGACGAGGCGGAGGTTGACACCGTCCTCGCGGGCGGCGGCGACCACATCGGCGGCCCGGCCGGGGACATGCGCGGTGAGCGTGTCGAAGTACGCGCCGTGCACCAGCTCGACACCGCCGGCGCGCAGGCCCGCGGCCAGGATGGCGGCCTGGCGGTGGGTGCGCCGGGCGATCGTCCGCAGTCCGTCGGGACCGTGGTAGACGGCGTACATGCCCGCCATCACGGCGAGGAGCACCTGGGCGGTGCAGATGTTGCTGGTCGCCTTCTCGCGGCGGATGTGCTGCTCACGGGTCTGGAGCGCCAGCCGGTACGCCTTGTTCCCGTCGGCGTCCACGGAGACGCCGACGAGCCGGCCGGGGAGGCTGCGCGCGAATTTCTCGCGGACGGCCATATAGCCGGCGTGGGGTCCGCCGAAGCCCATGGGGACACCGAAGCGCTGGGTGGTGCCGACCGCGATGTCCGCGCCGAGCTCACCGGGGGAGGTGAGCAGGGTGAGCGCCAGCAGATCGGCGGCGACGGTGACGACCGCGCCGAGGCCCTGCGCCTCCTCGATGACCGGCTTGAGGTCACGGACGGCGCCGGAGGCGCCCGGGTACTGGAGCAGCACACCGAAGACACCGCGCTCGGCGATCTCGGCGGGGATGCCGTCGCCGAGGTCGGCGGTGACGACCTCGACACCGGTCGGCTCGGCGCGGGTCTCGATCACGGCCAGGGTCTGCGGCAGCACATCGGCGTCGACGAGGAAGACACCGTTCCTGACCTTGCCGACCCGGCGGGCCAGGGACATGGCCTCGGCCGCCGCGGTGCCCTCGTCGAGCAGGGAGGCGCCGGAGGTCGGCAGGCCGGTGAGCTCGGCGACCATGGTCTGGAAGTTCAGCAGGGCTTCCAGCCGGCCCTGGGAGATCTCGGGCTGGTACGGGGTGTAGGCGGTGTACCACGCCGGGTTCTCCATGACATTGCGGAGAATGACCGGCGGGGTGAAGGTGCCGTGGTAACCGAGACCGATCATCGGCGCCAGGACCTTGTTGCGGTCGGCGAGCCCGCGCAGCTCGGCGAGGACCTCGGCCTCGGTACGGGCCTCCGGCAGGCCCAGGGCCTCGGTGCTCTTGATGACATCGGGTACCGCGGCGGCGGTCAGCTCGTCCAGCGAGCCGTATCCCACCTGTGCCAGCATCTTGGCCTGGGCCTCGGCGTCGGGCCCGATGTGGCGCCGCTCGAAGGGAGTGCCTTGCTCCAGCTGGGAGAGCGGAATGCGGTTGGCGGTCATGGCGGAGGGCCTCCTGGTCTGACACGACCTGCGAGGGGCACCACAGCGGATGCCCTGGACGGCCTCCCCCTCTGTCATGTCAACCTGAGAGCTTCACCGGGGCGCCCGCCTGCGACGTCCCGGCTTTCACCGTCGGTGAGAGCGGATGCCGTCCGACGCCCGCCCTGCTTTCCAGAGTGACCTCGTCCGCGCGGTACAGGTGCCTGAGAGATTCCGGGGAGGATTTGCTCCTTCGGCGCCACCGTCGTCCTGCCGGTGGACTCTCCCGCGCGGGGTCAGCAGCCGTTAGCCAGCCTACCAGCGCACCTCTCGAGAATCGCTCAAGTGGCCGATAGCGGAGATCTGCCCTTTCGTATGCATTGAGGAGCAGTTGCGACCTATTGGAGGGACCGTGCAGACCGATATCGATCCGCGCAGCCTGATCGGCCGCAAGGCGTTCGACAGCAATGGGGCCAAGATCGGAACAGTCGACGAGGTGTACCTGGACGACGCGACCGGTACACCCGAATGGGCGGCTGTCCGTACCGGGCTCTTCAGCCGGGACGCTTTCGTCCCGCTGGAACCGAGCACCTTCGTCGACGACATCCTGCGCGTCCCCTACGAACGCTCGCTGATCAAGGACTCACCGGACTTCGGAGTCGGCCGCCATCTCTCTCCCGAGCAGGAGCTTCAGCTCTACCACCACTACGGCCTCGGGCTCTCCCCGGCTCCGGAGACTCCCGCCGCGCCCCCGGAGGACCGCTCCTTCGGGCGGGTGGCGGGCGACGGGGAATGACCCCCCGCGACCCGTCCCGCTCCGCCTCCGCCGGATCGGCGGAGGCGGACGGGCACACCACGGCTCTGCGGGCATGACGGAGGGGCCTCACCCCCGGGCCGCCGGTGAAATCCCCGGGCCGCCGGCCGGAGGAGCGGACGGCGGGCCCTCCCCTTCCTCGCCGGGTGCCGGCGGAGGAGGGTCCTCCCCTCCCCCGCCCGGTGCCGCCGGAGGCGATCCCGGCGCCGCCACCAGGGGCAGCGGGTCGGCGGGGGTCAGCTCGGGGTCGTCGACCCGGAAGGTACGCACCCTCCCCGGCCGGGGTGAATCCGGGGCCTCGAACCGGATGGTGACCCGCCCGACCCCGCTGCCCTGGACCCATCCCGCGCCGTACCGCTCATGGCGCACATCCCGCCCGGCGGACCACTGGCGGACACCGGGGGCCGCATCCTCGCGGAACGGCTCACCGCCCGCCTCCCGCCCCGCCGCCCCGCCGGGATCCGCCGCGGGCCCGCCGCCCCCGGCCACCGCGTCCGCCCCGGCCGGTACGCCGCCGTCCGCATCCGTGCCGGTGCCGGTGCCGGTGCCGGTAGCGGAGGGAGCCGTACCGGACGGAGCCGTACCGTCACTCCCGGCCGACCGGCCGGCCGCCGCGGCCTGGGCGAAGAGATCCTCCTGGGTGTAGTCGGCGAGCCCGGTCACCCCGACACCGAGCAGCCGCACCCCGCCGGTGGTGTCCACCGACTCCAGCAGCCGCGCCGCCGCCTCCCGCACCACCGAGGCATCGTCCGTGGGCCCGCGCAGCGTCTCGGAACGGGTCAGGGTCGAGAAGTCGTACCGCCGCACCTTCAGCACGATCGTCCGCCCGGAGTGCCCGGACGCCCGCAGCCGCTCCACACACCGGTCCGCCAGCCGTTCCACCTCGATCCGGATGGCGATCCGGTCGTGCAGATCCACATCGAAGGTGTCCTCCACCGACACCGATTTCGTGTCACGCTCCGCGACCACCGGCCGGTCGTCGTGCCCCAGCGCCATCCGGTACAGCGCGGCCCCCTGCGCCTTGCCCAGCAGGCGTACGAGCTCGTCCTCCCCCGCCTCGGCCAGATCCGCGCAGACGGTCATCCCGGCCCGCCGCAGATGCTCCCCGGTGGCGGGCCCGACACCGGGCAGGATCCGTACGGACTTCCGTCCCAGCAGCTCGCGCTCGGTCCCCGGCACCATGAGCACCAGCCCGTCCGGCTTGGCCTGCTCGGACGCGATCTTCGCGAGCATCTTGGACCCGGCCAGCCCCACCGACCCGGAGAGCCCGGTAACCGCTCGGATGTCCGCTCGCAGCCGCTCCCCCGCGGCCCGCGCCGACCGCGCGTCGCCGGCGGCGCCGCTCGCCTCCAGATCCACGAAGGCCTCGTCCAGGCTCAGCGGCTCCACCAGCGGCGACAGCTCCCGGAGGAGCCCCATGACCTGCTCGCTGATCCCGCGGTAGAAGGAGAAGCGGGGCACCAGATACGCGGCGTTCGGCGCGAGGCGCCTGGCCTGGGCCATGGGCATCGCCGAGTGCACACCGAAGCGCCTGGCCTCGTACGAGGCGGTGGCCACCACACCGCGCGGCCCCAGCCCGCCGACGACCACCGGTTTTCCGCGCAGGCTGGGTTTCGCCGCCTGCTCGGCGGCGGCGAAGAACGCATCCATGTCCAGATGCAGAATCGTCGGCGCGGGTCTCACACCCCCGATGCTGCCGCACACCACTGACAACGGCCCCGGCCAGGGGCTTCCCCGGCGTGGCCGCCCGCCGGTCCGGAGGTCTCCCGGGCAGCGCGATCAGCACTCCGGCACCGGGGCGCGGCGGGGTATCGGAGTGCCGCGGGGTCAGACCGCTCGATCGCGCCGGCGCCGGGCCAGCTCATCGGCGGGGTTGTGGCCGATCAGGGTCTCACCGGTGTCGACACGCTCACCGTGCAGCCGGGAGAGGGCCGACTCGACATCGCGCCAGACCACGCCGACCGCGATACCGAAGATCCCCTGTCCCCCCTGGAGCAGATCGACGACCTCGTCCGGCGAGGAACACTCGTAGACGGTCGCCCCGTCGCTCATGAGCGTCATCCGTTCGAGATCCGCGCAGCCGCGGGCGCGCAGATGCAGGACGGCGGCCCGGATGTTCTGGAGCGCCACACCCGTGTCCAGGAAACGCTTGACGATCTTGAGAACGACCACGTCCCGGAGGCTGTAGAGCCGCTGGGTGCCGGATCCGCAGGCCGAGCGGACACTCGGCTCGACCAGGCCCGTACGGGCCCAGTAGTCCAGCTGCCGATAGGTGATCCCGGCCGCCGCACACGCCGTGGGTCCGCGATATCCCACCGTGTCGGCCGGATGGTCGGCCACACTCCCGGGGAGCCTCTCGGGGAGCGGATACGGCCCGCTCTCCCCCAGACCACGTCCGAGGGCACCCCCCACCGCACCGTCGCCGCTGTTTCTCACGCCGACCTCCGTCCTTGACCTGCCCAACTCGACGGTAGGCAGTGACCAGGGGCGCGTCAACGATCGCCACACTCGGCACGCCGAGCGACAATCACCCCAAGAGTGGTTTCACGTGGCCCGAATCGGGGAAAGAGTACTCGAATGGGCGTGAAACGCCCGCACTCGCCACACGCACTCGCGCCCGCTGCCGGACCACCGCCTACGGTGGCCGCCGGGACAGGGGCGGCCACCTGCGCGCCGTTCAGCGGTCACTGGCTATTGGTACCGAAGTCCTCGGGCGAAATCTGATCGAGGAACTCGCGGAATTTCTCCACCTCGTCCTCCTGCTCGTCCGGAATCGCGATGCCGGCGTCGTCGAGCACTCCGTCACTGCCGAAAATCGGCGTGCCGGTGCGCAGGGCGAGCGCTATGGCATCGGATGGGCGAGCACTGACCTCCACCCCACTGGCGAAGACCAGCTCCGCATAGAAGACCCCGTCCCGCAGGTCGGTGATGCGGACCTCGGTCAGCTCCTGGCCCACCGCCTCCAGCACGTCCTTGAAAAGGTCGTGCGTCAGCGGTCTGGCAGGAGCCATGCCCTGTTGGGCAAAGGCAATGGCGGTAGCCTCCCCGGGACCAATCCAAATGGGGAGGTACCGATCGCCTCCCACTTCACGCAGGAGCACGATCGGTTGGTTGGAGGGCATTTCCACCCGGACACCCACAACGTCGAGCTCGTTCACACAGTAACCCTAGGACGTGCCCGACCCGTTTGGGTAGTCGGGCACATCCCCGGTCAGTGAAGCCGGACTCCCAGCGCGATCTGCACCAAGGCCGAATGAAGCCTTATCGACAGGGCCGCGAGCTCTTTTGCGGTGGCCTCCGCATGCGCTCTGGTCTGCGGATTGCGATGGCGCCGCAGGGGTGCGACCACCTGTTCGATCAGCCCGGCCTCCCGCTCGGCGGAGGCCCTCATGGCGCGAAGATGGCGCGGTTCCAGACCGAATCTGCCCAGCTCCGCCACCAGCCTGGCCACAGCGACCGACTCGGCGTCGTACCCGCCGCCGGCATGCTGCACGATCAGGCCGTACGACTCCCAGTCGGCCAGCTCCGCCTCTCCCACCTCCGCGGCGGCCAGCAGCTCCGCCCGGCCCACCCGGGACGCCGTACGGGGCTCACCGTCCGTCTCCCAGGCGACGGCGGGCAGCTCCTGCCGGTCGGCCGGGAGCTGCGGGCCGCGGTCCGGCAGCGCCGGCTGTTCGCCCCTGGCCACGGCGTCGAGGTGCTCACGGATCACCTTCAGCGGAAGATAGTGGTCCCGCTGCATCCGCAGCACCTGCGCCAGCCGCTCCACATCCTCCGAGGTGAACTTCCGGTACCCGGAGGGGGTACGGCGCGGCTCGACCAGCCCCTCCGCCTCCAGAAAACGGATCTTGGAGATCGTGACCTCGGGAAACTCGTCCCGGAGGCGGCCGAGCACCGTACCGATGCTCATCAGCCGCTCACCCGCGGCCTGCCGCTCCCCGGCGGTGGCGGTGCCGTGGCCGGCACCGCCCGTCGGTGTTCGCATGTGCCTTCCCTGGCGGGGTTACATGCCCCGCTGGCTCGCGTAGAAGACCAGACGGTACTTGCCGATCTGGACCTCGTCGCCGTTGGCCAGATAGACCGAGTCGATCCGCTCGCGATTGACATAGGTGCCGTTGAGGCTGCCGACATCGGCGACGCTGAAGCTGCCGTCGGGGCCCCTGCGGAATTCCACATGACGCCGCGAGACGGTCACGTCGTCGAGGAAGATGTCGCTCTGCGGGTGACGGCCGGCCGTGGTCAGCTCACCGTCGAGAAGGAAGCGGCTGCCCGAATTGGGCCCGCGGCGCACCACCAGCAGCGCCGAACCGAGCGGCAGCGCCTCGACCGCGGCCTGAGCCTCGGGCGAGAGCGACGGCAGCTGGGTCTGCCCCGTCATCTCGGAGTCATATGCCTCGAGACCGGAGATGGAGATCGTCGAGGTGGTCTCCGACGCGCGCTCGGCGGGGACGGCCCCGGCCCGCAGCGGCGCACCGCAATTGGAGCAGAACCTGCTGGACAGCGGATTCCGGTTCCCGCACCTCGAACAAACCGTCACGCCCGCCATGGACGGATCCTCCTGCCGCGGCTGTCCCCCATGGGGATTGGTCGCATACGGATCGTGAGGAAACCCTCCACCCGTACTTGAGGCTTGTGATTCACCGAAACCTATGCGGCCGGGACCGGCAGGGTCAACAGACGACGCGCCGGGCCCGCCGGGAATGTCACCGCCCGTCCCGGACACCTGGTCCCGGAAGAGCGGGCGGTCCCCGCCCTGCTCCTCATTCTCACCACTGCGGCGCGCACGGTGCCTGGCGTTGCCGCCGTCCTCGCGTGCGCTCTTGCCGAACAACTTCGCAAACAACTTCACGGGCGATTCCCCTTGACCGAAATAGACCCGCCCGTGGGGCAGGACGAACCCTCAATGACCACACCTGCCGACCCGGACACCCTCACAACGTCCGTGCCCGTCAGACAGTTTCCACCACACGGCACATGTTCGATGTGCCGACCCCCCGCAACCGCTTGCCCCGGCCGGCGGATGCTCATGCGCTCCCGCCTCACTGGTCCGACGACCGAGCGTAGTCAGGCCGCTCCGCCCGTCGCAAGGCGTCAACCACGATCTTCTCCGAGCGGGCCACCGTGGCGGTGGCCTGCTCCTTCTCCAGTGTCTGCACCACACCGCCGGGAATGTTCAGGGCGGGCTCCAGATCCTGCGGCTTTCCGATGACCTTGAAGATGTACGGCGCGCCGATCCGGTTCCCGTCCACCTCGATGTCACCACCCGTCCCGGTGAAATATGTGTCCGCCACAACCCTGTTGCCATTGACCTGGATCGCCTCGGCACCCGCGGCCCGCAGCTCCTGAATGGCGTCGAGCAGCATGTCCGCCTCCACGGCGCCGGACCGGTCCTCGATGGTGAGGGTGATGCCGGGACCCTGCGCCGCGACAGTACCCGCCAGGATGCCCAGCTGCTGCTCCTTCTGCCGGGTCTGCTTGCGGGCCTCCTCCGCCTGGTCCGAACTGTTCTCCAGCTCGGTCCGCTGCTCCTCCAGGCGCTGCTTCTCGTCCGCCAGCCGCTGCGAGCGGTTGTCCAGCTCGTCCAGGATGCGGACCAGGTCCTCCTGGCGCGCGCCGCGCAGAGCGCTGTTGTCACTGGTGGACCGGACCTGGATGGCCAGCCCCAGACCGAGGACGAACAGCAGCACGGCGACGGTGAGTTGAGCACGGGTCACCCGCGGCGGCCAGAGGCCGGCCACCAGGCGCTGACGCCCCGTCCGCCCGGTTCCGCCCGCCGCGGACGGCGCCTTGGGCACGGCCTCGGACGGGGGTGCGGCGCTGTCGGACGCGGCGGGACCGGTTCCCGGGGTCCGCTGGTTCTCCTCGCTGTTCACCGGCGTCACGCCCGGAAGACGTGGCGGCGGATCGCGGCCGCGTTGGAGAAGATCCGGATACCGAGGACCACGACCACACCCGTGGAGAGCTGCGCGCCGACCCCGAGCTTGTCGCCGAGAAAGACGATCAGGGCGGCCACGACCACATTCGAGAGGAAGGAGACGACGAAGACCTTGTCCACGAAGATGCCGTCCAGCATGGCCCGCAGACCGCCGAACACGGCGTCCAGCGCGGCGACCACGGCGATCGGAAGGTAGGGCTCGACCACCGCCGGAACCTCGGGCCGGACGAGCAGTCCGGCCACGACTCCCACGACGAGCCCCAGTACGGCGATCACGATATGCCCTTCCCTGTGTCTGCCGTACCCTGCCCGCCGCCAGTCACGGCGCCGGCGGTTCTCGGCTCTGCTGTACGTACGATCAGGCTCGGGGCAGCCGGAAGACGGACCCTGTCCTTGGCCGAGATGGCGTACCTGACCTTGAAGTTCTCCCGCAGCGCATGCAGATACTGCCCGTCCGCGCTGTCCCGGAAGGTCGTGCCCAGCGTCTTCCCGTCCCCCACCGCGAGCACCCGGTAGGGCGGCACCAGCGGCCTGTTGTCGACCAGTATGGCGTCCCCGGCGGCCCGGATGGCGGAGAGGGCGGTCAGCCGCTGGCCGTTGATGGCGATGGCCTCCGCACCGGATTCCCACAGGCCGTTGACGACCCGCTGCATGTCGCGGTCCCTGACCCGGCCCGTATCGCTGAAGCCGCTGGTCTCCCGCGGACCGTCACCGCCCTGGCCGGTGCCCTCCGCGTCATCGACCATGAGCTCGATGCCCCGGCCCTCGACCTCGGTCGCTCCCGCGAGCAGGGAGGCCAGGTGTTCCGCCTCGCCGCCCTGGGTCCGCAGCGCCTTGCGCTGCCGCTCCCGCACATCGTCACGGAGTCTGTCGACCTCGCGCTCCAGGGCGTCCGCGTCGGAGGTCTCGCCGTCGATGCGGTCGATGAGCTCCTCGCGCTCCTTCGCCAGCACGGGGGCGGAGACCCGGGCCTCGGCCGCGCCGACGGTGACCACCATCGCGGCGAGCACGAGCCCCGCCGCGAGCCCGAGTTTGGCGCGCAGCGGCCGGGGCAGCCCGCCGGCACCCTCCGCCTGTCTGCGGGCGGTGGCCTCGGCGTACCCCTCGTCCAGGCTGTGCTCCATCACCGTCGTCAGCAGCGACATGGAGGCGTCGGGGCGCGGGGGCGGGGAACCTGTGCTCCGAACGGGGGGCTGCTGCGACATGCCGCACATCGTCGCACGTCGTGGCCGCTACCGCCGAATGGCCCCACCGGTGTACCGGCGACCGCCCTCGGGCCGCCGCCGGTACACCGGTCACACCTCAGTGACCTGCGCTCTCCACAACGCCGGCCCACTCGTCGAGCAGTGCCTGAGCCGATGCGTCATCCGGCCCCTCGGCCCACAAATGGGTGACGGCCTCGGACGGATCGGGCAGCACCATCACCCACCGGCCGTCGGACTCCACCACCCGTACACCGTCGGTGGTGTCGACATGACGGTCGGCGGCCGCCTCCACCACCCGCCGCATGACGAGCCCCTTGACGGCCCAGGGGGTGGCGAGGTCGCGCTTGAGCACATGCGCCCGCGGAATGCGCGCGTCGATCTGGCTGAGGGTGAGCTGCGTACGCGCCACCAGCCCCACCAGCCGCACCAGGGCCGCCGTGCCGTCGAAGACACTGCTGAACTCGGGCACGATGAATCCGCCGCGGCCGTCACCGCCGAAGATGGTGGTCTCCTCCCGGCCCACCCTGGTCAGATCGTCGGGTGAGGTCGTCGTCCACTCCACCTGGGTGCCGTGGTACGCGGCGACCTGCTCGGCGATCCTGGTCGTGGTGACCGGCAGAGCCACCCGGCCGCTGCGGCGTTCCGCCGCGACCAGGTCGAGGAGGACCAGCAGCGCGCGGTCGTCCTCGATGATTCTGCCCTGCTCGTCCACGAGGGAGAGCCGTTCGCCGACGGGGTCGAAGCGCACCCCGAAGGCGGCACGTGCGGAGGCCACGATCTCCCCGAGCCGCACCAGGCCGGCCCGGCGGGTGTCCGCGGTCTCCGTGGGCCTGGCCTCGTCCAGCCCCGGATTGATGGTGAGTGCGTCCACCCCGAGCCGTCCGAGCAGACTGGGCAGAACAAGCCCGGCACTGCCGTTGGAGGCGTCCACCACGACCTTGAGGCCGGAGTCGGCGATTCCCGTGGTGTCGATATTGCGCAGCAGGGATCCGGTGTACGAGTCGAAGACGCTCGCCGGGAAGTAGAGGTCCCCGATCTCCCCGGGGAAGGCCCGCCGGTACTCCTGACGGGCGTACACCCGGTCCAGCTTGCGCTGCCCGGCCTGCGACAGGTCGGCACCGCGCTCGTCGAAGAACATGATGTCCACCGAGTCGGGCACACCCGGCGAGGTCCGGATCATGATGCCGCCGGCGCTGCCCCGGGCGGTCTGCTGCCGGGCGACCGGCAGCGGCACGTTCTCCAGATCCCGCACATCGATGGCGCTGGCCTGGAGCGCCGAGATCACGGCCCGCTTCAGTGCCCGCGCGCCCCGGGAGTGGTCACGCGCGGTGGTGACGGTCGATCCCTTCTTGAGTGTGGTGGCGTACGCGCCGGCGAGCCGGACGGCGAGCTCGGGGGTGATCTCAACATTGAGGATGCCCGAGACGCCCCTGGTGCCGAAGAGATGCGCCTGTCCGCGCGACTCCCAGATGACCGAGGTGTTGACGAACGCGCCGGCCTCGATGGTCTTGAACGGGTAGACCCGCACATTGCCCTGAACAATCGATTCCTCACCGACGAGACACTCGTCGCCGATGACGGCACCGTCCTCGATGCGGGCGGCCCGCATGATGTCGGTGTTCTTCCCGATGACACAGCCGCGCAGATTGCACTGCTCACCGATGTACACGTTGTCGTGGACGACGGCCTTGTGGAGAAAGGCCCCGCTCTTCACGACGACATTGGATCCGACCACGGTGTGCTCGCGGATCTCCGCATCGGCTTCGACCTTGGCGTAGTCGCCGATGTAGAGCGGGCCGCGCAGCACGGCGTCGGGGTGCACCTCGGCACCCTCGGCCACCCATACACCGGGGGACATCTCGAATCCGTCGATGTCGACGTCGACCTTGCGCTCGAGGACGTCCGCCTGTGCCTTGACGTAGCTCTCGTGGGTGCCGACGTCCTCCCAGTAGCCCTCGGCGATATAGCCGAAGATCGGCTTGCCCTCCTTCATGAGCTGGGGGAACACATCGCCGGACCAGTCCACGGACACATCGGCTTCGACATAGTCGAAGACCTCGGGTTCCATGACATAGATCCCGGTGTTCACGGTGTCCGAGAACACCTGCCCCCAGGTCGGTTTCTCCAGGAAGCGTTCGACCTTTCCCTCTTCGTCCACGATGGTGATACCGAATTCGAGGGGGTTGGGCACCCGTGTCAGACACACGGTGACCATTGCACCCTTCTCCTTGTGGAAGGAGATCAAATCGGTGAGATCGAAGTCTGTGAGGGCATCACCGGAGATGACGAGGAATGCGTCGTCCTTGAGTGCTTCCTCGGCGTTCTTCACACTCCCGGCGGTACCGAGTGGCTTCTCCTCATTGGCATAGGTGAGCTCCATACCGAGCTCTTCACCATCGCCGAAATAGTTTCTGACGAGTGATGCGAGAAACTGTACGGTTACGACGGTCTCGTTCAGCCCATGCCGCTTCAGCAGCCGCAGCACATGCTCCATGATCGGTCGGTTCACGACCGGCAGGAGTGGCTTGGGCATGCTCGAAGTCATGGGGCGAAGTCGGGTTCCTTCGCCACCGGCCATCACGACGGCCTTCATGTCGGAAGCGTCCTCCTTGAGAGACGGTCTAGCCGACTTCGCTCGCCCAAAGAGGCCCTCTGGCGTCATGCGCGGCCGGCCACACTGCACGGCTCCGCATCGACGAGGTCAATCGGCCACTGTATCCGCCTTGACGAGTCGGCGGACCTGGACCACATACAGGATCCCTGCCCACCAATACAGAGTTGTACCCCATCCGGCGAAAGCCCATCCGAAAATAGCAGCGAGTGATGCAAGCCACCCTGATCCGTCACTGAGGAGGAGGAGAGGGAAGGCGTACATCAGGTTGAACGTGGCTGCCTTGCCGAGGAAGTTCACCTGGGGCGGCGGATAGCCGTGCCGGCGGAGGATTCCCACCATGACCAGCAGCATCAGCTCGCGCGCCAATAGGGCCGCGGTGAGCCAGAGCGGAAGGATCTCCCGCCAGGTGAGCCCGACCAGGGTGGACAGAATGTACAGACGGTCGGCGGCCGGGTCGAGCAGCCGGCCGAGGCTGCTGACCTGATTCCATCTCCGGGCGAGTTTACCGTCGAGATAGTCACTGATCCCGCTGAGCATGAGTACCAGCAGTGCCCAGCCGTCACTCTGGGGTCCGCCGAAGACAGGTCTGAGAATGAGCCACAGGAAGAGCGGCACACCGACGAGCCGGGCCATGCTGAGGATGTTGGGGATGGTGAGTACCCGGTCCGTTTGAACGCGGGTCTCCTGGACCTCCACCCGGGGGCCTCCTGTGTGGAATGTGCCGATGTTTCTCCCCGACCTTACCGCCAGCACGGCGCCTCCCCGGCAACCGGGTGGCGGATTCCCCCGCCGTATTGAACGGGTCGTGAACGCAAAAAAGCCTCGTCCCCCGGACAATGTCCGGGGGACGAGGCATAAAAATTGTTCGGCGGCGTCCTACTCTCCCACAGGGTCCCCCCTGCAGTACCATCGGCGCTGAAAGGCTTAGCTTCCGGGTTCGGAATGTAACCGGGCGTTTCCCTAACGCTATAACCACCGA
>NZ_JBDQQP010000014.1:0-241928 GCF_039888735.1 Streptomyces sp. CAU 1734 | reverse complement strand
TCTCCGAAGGAGACGGGGTATCAACATATTTGGCGTTGACTTTTGGCACGCTGTTGAGTTCTCAAGGAACGGACGCTTCCTTTGATTCCCTTCCGGGTCTCTCCGGGCTTTCCCTTCGGTCTTACGTTTCCAACTCTACCAGATGTTTTCCGGCCCGTTTCCGGACCGTATTTTCATCTCGGCGGCCAGTTGGACCGGCCTTTCGCCTTTCGGCTGCTCCGACTTTATCAGAAGTTCTGAGTCGGAATTCCCGCCCCCATTCGGGGTATTCGATCCCGGAGCTGAGAGCTTCGGGTACCCGTCCGGGCGGAGCCGTAAACTTAACGGAGCGGGGCGCCCGATGCAAATCGAGGCGCCCCGCTCCGGGAAGTACGACGTCAGACCGCCAGAGGTCAGACCTCGACGACGACCGGAAGGATCATCGGGCGGCGGCGGTAGGTGTCCGAGACCCACTTGCCGACGGTGCGGCGGACCAGCTGCTGGAGCTGGTGGGGTTCGGCGACGCCGTCCCGGCCGGACCGGGCGATGGCTTCCTCGATCTTGGGGATGACCGCGTCGAAGACCGAGTCCTCGATACCGGAGCCGCGGGCATGCACATGCGGTCCGCCGACCACCTTGCCGGTGGTGGAGTCGACCACGACGAAGACCGAGATGATGCCCTCGTCGCCCAGGATGCGGCGGTCCTTCAGCGATGCCTCGGTGACATCGCCGACCGAGAGGCCGTCGACGTAGACATAGCCGGCCTGGACCTTGCCGACGATCCTCGCCCTGCCGTCGACCAGGTCGACGACGACGCCGTCCTCGGCGATGACGATGTGGTCCTTGGGGACACCCGTCAGCGCGCCGAGTTCCGCGTTGGCGCGGAGATGGCGCCATTCGCCGTGGACCGGCATCAGGTTCTTCGGCTTGCAGATGTTGTAGAAGTACAGCAGCTCGCCGGCGGACGCGTGGCCCGAGACATGGACCTTGGCGTTGCCCTTGTGGATCACATTGGCGCCCCAGCGGGTCAGACCGTTGATCACCCGGTAGACCGCGTTCTCGTTGCCCGGGATGAGCGACGAGGCCAGGATCACCGTGTCGCCCTGGACGATCCGGATCTGGTGGTCGCGGTTGGCCATCCGGGAGAGCGCGGCCATCGGCTCGCCCTGGGAGCCGGTGCAGACCAGGACGACCTCGTGGTCTGGCAGGTCGTCGAGGGTGCGGACATCCACCACGAGACCGGCGGGCACCCGCAGATAGCCCAGGTCGCGGGCGATGCCCATATTGCGGACCATGGAGCGGCCGACGAAGGCGACCCGCCTGCCGTACTCGTGCGCCGCGTCCAGGATCTGCTGGATGCGGTGCACATGGCTGGCGAAGCTCGCGACGATGATGCGCTTCTGGGCGTTGGCGAAAACCGTCCGGAGCACATTGGAGATCTCGCGCTCGGGCGGGACGAAGCCGGGCACTTCGGCATTGGTGGAGTCGGAGAGCAGCAGATCGATGCCCTCCTCACTGAGCCGGGCGAAGGCATGCAGGTCCGTGAGGCGGCGGTCCAGCGGAAGCTGGTCCATCTTGAAGTCGCCGGTGTGGACCACCATGCCCGCGGGGGTGCGGATCGCCACGGCCAGCGCGTCCGGGATGGAGTGGTTGACCGCGATGAACTCGCAGTCGAACGGGCCGATGCGCTCGCGGTGACCCTCGGTGACCTCAAGGGTGTAGGGGCGGATCCGGTGCTCCTGGAGCTTCGCCTCGATCAGGGCGAGGGTCAGCTTGGAGCCGATCAGCGGGATGTCCGGCTTCAGCCGGAGCAGGAACGGCACACCTCCGATGTGGTCCTCGTGACCATGGGTGAGGACGATGCCCTCGATGTCGTCGAGGCGGTCCCGGAGGGTGGTGAAGTCCGGCAGGATCAGGTCGACACCGGGCTGCTCCTCCTCGGGGAAGAGGACGCCGCAGTCGACGATGAGCAGCCGGCCGTCGTACTCGAAGACCGTCATGTTCCGGCCGATTTCGCCGAGGCCGCCCAGCGGGGTGACCCGGAGGCCGCCCTTGGGGAGCTTGGGCGGAAGGCCCAGTTCTGGATGCGGATGACTCAAAAGACTCTCCTCACCACGTACGCCACGTACCGCTGAGGCACGTGGCGTACGTGACATTCGTGCACTTGCTGTTGTTGTCTCGGCCCGGCCGGGTGGCCGGGGTGCTCACTGCTTCGGTCCGTGTGTGCCCGGCGGGGGCCCCTGACAGGGCTGTGCCGGGGAATCACCCGGTGCGTGCGCAGTGCGGTATTCAGTTGTGAAGTCCGTGGTCAGAGCTCTACCCCGCCGGCTGCCAAGTCGATCTTCAGCTGATCGGTTTCCTGCGGCGAGAGGCCCACGAGGGGCAGCCGCAGGGGGCCGGCGGGCAGGCCCTGGAGGGTCAGGGCGGCCTTGGTGGTGATCACGCCCTGGGTGCGGAACATGCCGGTGAAGACCGGCAGCAGCCGCTGGTGGATCTCGGTCGCCTTCTGGACCTCGCCATTGGTGTAGGCGTCGATCAGGGCGCGCAGCTCCGGGGTGACGACATGGCCCACGACGGAGACGAAGCCGACCGCGCCGACCGAGAGCAGCGGGAGGTTGAGCATGTCGTCGCCGGAGTACCAGGCGAGACCGGAGCGGGCGATGGCCCAGCCGGCACGGCCGAGGTCGCCCTTGGCGTCCTTGTTGGCGACGATCCGGGGGTGCTCGGCGAGGCGCACGATCGTTTCGGTGTCGATGGGGACACCGCTGCGGCCAGGGATGTCGTAGAGCATCACGGGCAGCTCGGTCGCGTCGGCGATGGCCGAGAAGTGACGGCGCAGGCCCTCCTGAGGGGGCTTGTTGTAGTACGGCGTGACGGCGAGCAGGCCGTGCGCGCCGGCGCGCTCCGCCGCGCGGGCCAGTTCGATGCTGTGGCGGGTGTCGTTGGTACCGATTCCGGCCACGACATGGGCGCGGTCGCCGACCGCCTCCAGGACCGCTCGTACGAGCTGGTCTTTCTCCGCGTCGCTGGTGGTCGGGGACTCGCCGGTGGTGCCGTTGATGATCAGACCGTCATTGCCTGCGTCCACCAGATGGGCCGCGAGGCGCTGTGCGCCGTCGAGGTCGAGTGCGCCGTCCGCCGTGAATGGCGTGACCATGGCGGTGAGGACCCGCCCGAAGGGGGTCTGCGGAGTGGAGATCGGAGCCATGGGGAACACGCTACTCGTTGCTCAGCACGCTGTGTCCTCCCGAGGACGTGACGTACATCGTGACATGGGGATCCGGCACTGCCTGCTCGGGGGTTCAAGCAGTGCCGGGTCCGTTTGATCAGCCTAGATGAACTTCACGAAAGACCGCAATGTGGACACTTCGCCGCACGAATCCGTACATCTGTGCCGCGACAGGGTCCCGGAGCCGGTCCCCGGCCCGCGCCGGGCCCGATTCGGGCGGGCGCCGGGCGCGGCGGCGGGACCTCGGGATCCGGCCGGCCCGGCGGGCGGGCCGGGCGCCTCGGCGGATTGCGCGGTCAGGGGGCGATACGGCCGTTCGCGTTGAAGGCGGCGTGGGTGAGGGGCATGAGCCGGGCCCACTCCCGCTCCATCTTCTCGCCGACCATCTCGATCTCCCGCTGCGGGAAGGAGGGAGTCTTCGCGAGCTCGTGCTGGGTGCGCAGGCCGAGGAAGTGCATCAGCGAGCGGGCGTTGCACGTGGCGTACATCGAGGAGAAGAGGCCGACGGGGAGCACGGCGCGGGCGACCTCGCGGGCGATGCCGGCGGCCAGCATCTCCTGGTAGGTCTCGTACGCGCGGCGGTAGGAGTCCTCCATGGCTTCGCTGACGACCTTGTGCTGCTCCGGGCTGCCGTCGACGAAGACGTACTTGCCGGGGCGGCCCTGCTGGACCAGCTTGCGGTCCTGGGCGGGGACGTAGAAGACCGGCTGGAGCTCCCGGTAGCGGCCGGATTCCTCGTTGTAGGACCAGCCGACGCGGTGCCGCATGAACTCGCGGAAGACGAAGATCGGCGCGCTGATGAAGAAGGTCATCGAGTTGTGCTCGAAGGGGCTGCCGTGGCGGTCCCGCATCAGGAAGTTGATGAGGCCCTTGGAGCGCTCCGGGTCCTTCTGGAACTCCTCCAGCGACTGCTCCCCGGCGGTGGAGACGCGGGCCGCCCACAGGACGTCCTGGTCCGTCGCGGTGTGCTTCACCAGTTCGACGGTGACATCACCCCGGAAGCTGGGTGTCGCGGATTCGGCGGGGCTGTCGGTCACCGGGGGGTCCTTCCAGGGGCTGAGCTGGGCGGCGTCCATCCTAGCCGGGTCGGCGGGCCGCCGATTTTCGGCGGGTTCGGAGAAATCGGGCACCGATTCGACGTTCTGCGCGTCTGTACGGATAGAGGCCGCGGCGATTCCACCGCTGCGTCGCACCCCGAATCACACCGAGATTCCACAGCCCGAGGAGAGTGCCCTGATGTTCCGCCGGCGTGAGGCCGTCCCGTTCTCGTTCGTCGCCCCCGCTCCCGCGGACGCCGGGGACGACTTCCTGAGCAACGTCACTCCCCCGCCACGCGAGCGTCCGAGCGTCTCCGAGCTCACGGGTCGTACGCTGATCGGACTGACCGTCGTCGCCGGGCTGGTCGGCTCGCTGCTCTTCGGTCTGCCCGCGCTGGAGTCGGGGCGGACCCCGGGCGGGACCGGGCAGTCCGAGGCTGCCGAGCGGCGCTGACTCCGTACGGCCCCCCGGGGGTGGTCGGCCGGGAAGTGCCTCTGTAGCCTCACCCGTCACAGCCCCCGATCGAGTGTGCTGGTGAGTGAGGATCCCGCCGTGCCCCTGCCCTTTCTGACGGCCGACCGCGCTTTCGACGCGAGCGCCGACGATGTCGCGCTGCCCTTCGACGATCATGACCTGTGGCGGCGTCCCTACCGCCCCGGTCCATGGCGGGTCGGCACGGCGGCCGTGCTGCTGCTGCTCGCCTCGTTCGTGCTGCTGGCGGCCATGATCACCGCTTTCGCCGGTTCCCTCTCCGGGGCCGCGGCCTGTCTGGCCCTGGGGCTCGCCCTGATCGGCGCCTCGCTGCGGCTGCTGCGGGTGGGCGTCTGGGTCAGCCGGCACGGGCTGCGGCGGGTGGGCTTCTTCACCACGGCCACCGTGCCGTGGAACAAGGTGGTGGAGGTGCGGACCGTACAGCAGCCGGTGCGGTGGCTCGGGCTGCCGCGGACCGTGCAGGGGCAGGCGCTGGTGCTCGTACGGCAGGGAGCCGGTGATCCGCTGCCGCTGCTGACGGACCACAACGCCGACTTCCTCTCCCGGGTGGAGGCTTTCGACCGGGCCGCGGACACGCTGGAGGCGTGGGGCGCGGAGTACCGCCCGGCGGCCTGACGGCGTCCGCTCCGAGCGCGACCGCCGGCCTCTCAGGTGACCGAGGGGCCGGCTTCGGCGTTTCCGGGCGGGGTGTGCAGGGCGATGGCGCGCTGCATGGCCTTGCGGGCCCGGGGGGTGTCGCGGGCGTCGTGGTAGGCGATGGCCAGGCGGAACCAGCACCGCCAGTCGTCCGGGGAGTCCTCGGTCTCGGCCTTGCGCCGGGCGAACGCCTCGTCCGCCGCGTCGCGGTCGATCCGGCCGCTGGGGGTACGGGGCAGATCGTCGACCGGGAGACCGCCCTCGGCGTCGAGCTCGGCCGCGAGACGGTTGGCCCGGGTGACGAAGCGGGTGTTCGCCCAGAGGAACCAGACGCCGATGACCGGCAGGATCAGCACCGCGAGCCCGAAGGTGACGGTGAGCAGGGTGCCCTGCTGGAGGAGCATCACACCGCGGCTGCCGACCAGGACGAAGTAGACGACCAGGACGGCTGCCGTGATGGCGTAGGTGATTTTCGCGCGCATGGGATCAGGATCGGCCGAGGTCGAGGAAGTGTTCCAGGCCCAGGGTGAGGCCGGGGGCGCCGGTGACGCGGCGGACGCCGAGCAGGATGCCGGGCATGAAGCTGCTGTGGTGCAGCGAGTCGTGCCGGATGGTGAGGGTCTCGCCCTCGCCGCCGAGCAGGACCTCCTGGTGGGCGAGGAGTCCCCGCAGGCGTACCGAGTGGACCCGGACACCGTCGACGTCGGCGCCCCGGGCGCCGTCCAGGGCGGTGGCCGTGGCGTCCGGCTGCGCGCCGAGGCCGGCTTCGGCACGGGCCCCGGCGATCAGCTGGGCGGTGCGGTGGGCGGTGCCGCTGGGGGCGTCCGCCTTGCCCGGGTGGTGGAGCTCCACCACCTCGGCGGATTCGAAGTACCGGGCCGCCTGCCGGGCGAAGGTCATGGTGAGGACCGCGCCGATGGAGAAGTTGGGGGCGATCAGCACCCCGGTCTCCGGCGAGGCGGCCAGGGAGGTGTGCAGCTGCGCGAGGCGTTCATCGGTCCAGCCGGTGGTGCCGACGACGGCGTGGATGCCGTGGCGTACGCAGAAGTCGAGGTTGCCCATCACCGACGCGGGGGTGGTCAGCTCGACCGCCACCTCGGCTCCGGCGTCCACCAGGGTCTCCAGGCGGTCGCCCCGGCGGAGGGCGGCGACGAGTTCCAGGTCGTCGGCGGCCTCGACGGCTCGTACCGCTTCCGAGCCGATCCGGCCCCCGGCGCCGAGAACGGCCACGCGCAGCTTGCTCATTCTTCAATCCCTTGTGTGACGGAGTGTGACGAATGGTGTCACGCGGTGCGGTCGCCGCAGACCGTCAGGAGACGGCTTCGTGGAGGCGGTCCGCCTGGCGGTCCTTGAGCGGGCCGATCACCGCGAGTGAGGGACGGTGGCCGAGGATCTCGGCCGCGACCTCGCGCACCTCGTCGGGGGTGACCGCGGCTATCCGGGCGAGCATGTCGTCGACGGACATCTGCTCCCCCCAGCAGAGCTCGCTCTTGCCGATACGGTTCATCAGCGCGCCGGTGTCCTCCAGGCCGAGCACCGTGGAGCCGGAGAGCTGGCCGATGGCGCGGCCGATCTCGTCGTCCGTGATGCCGTCGGCGGCGACCCGGTCCAGCTCGTCCCGGCAGATCTTGAGGACGTCGTGGACCTGGCTGGGGCGGCAGCCGGCGTAGACGCCGAAGAGTCCGGTGTCGGCGAAGCCCGAGGTGTAGGAGTAGACGCTGTAGGCGAGGCCGCGCTTCTCCCGTACCTCCTGGAAGAGCCGGGAGGACATGCCGCCGCCGAGTGCGGTGTTCAGCACGCCGAGTGCCCAGCGGCGCTCGTCGGTACGGGCGAGGCCGGGCATGCCGAGGACCACATGGGCCTGCTCGGTCTTCCGGCTCTGGAGCTCGACCCGGCCGGCGGTGCGCAGGGCGCGGGTGCCGTCACGGGGGGCGAGCGGGACCGCGTCCGTACGGGTCAGGGCGCCGGCCTTCTCGAAGGCGCGGCGGACCTGGCGCACGACGGTGGCGTGGTCCACATTGCCCGCCGCGGCGACGACCAGCCGGGTGGGGTCGTAGTGCTTGCGGTAGAAGCGGCGGACCCGGTCGGCGGTGAGGGCGTTGACGGTGTCCACGGTGCCGAGGACCGGCCGGCCGAGGGGGCTGTCGCCGAACATGGTGTGCGCGAAGAGGTCGTGCACACAGTCGCCCGGGTCGTCCTCGGTCATGGCGATCTCTTCGAGGATGACTCCGCGCTCGGCGTCGACGTCCTCCTGGAGGATCAGTGAGCCGGTGAGCATGTCGCAGACGACATCGATGGCGAGCGGCAGATCGGTGTCGAGCACCCGGGCGTAGTAGCAGGTGTACTCCTTCGCCGTGAAGGCGTTCATCTCTCCGCCGACCGCGTCGATCGCGGAGGAGATGTCCAGGGCGGAGCGGCGCTCGGTGCCCTTGAAGAGGAGGTGCTCCAGGTAGTGGGTGGCGCCGTTCAGGGCCGGGGTCTCGTCGCGGGAGCCGACGTGGGCCCAGATGCCGAAGGTGGCGGAGCGCACGGACGGCAGGGTCTCGGTGACGATCCGCAGCCCGCCGGGGAGGGTGGTGCGGCGGACGGTGCCGATGCCGTTCTGGCCCCGGAGGAGAGTCTGGGTGCGGGCGCCGGCCCGCCCCTGCGAGGGGGTACGGGCGACGGCCCGCCCCTTCGAAGAGGGGCGGGCCGTCGCCTGGGAGGTGCGCGACGTCACTTGGCGGCGTCGTCCTTCACGTCGTCCGCGTTCTCTTCACCCTCGACCACGGGGATGAGGGAGAGCTTGCCGCGGGAGTCGATCTCGGCGATCTCGACCTGGACCTTGGAGCCGACCGCGAGCACGTCCTCGACGTTCTCCACGCGCTTGCCACCGGCGAGCTTGCGGATCTGCGAGATGTGCAGCAGGCCGTCCTTGCCCGGGAGCAGGGAGACGAAGGCACCGAAGGTGGTGGTCTTGACGACCGTACCCAGGTAGCGCTCGCCGACCTCCGGCATGGTCGGGTTGGCGATGCCGTTGATCGTGGCGCGGGCGGCCTCGGCGGCCGGGCCGTCGGCGGCACCGATGTAGATGGTGCCGTCGTCCTCGATCGTGATCTCGGCGCCGGTGTCCTCCTGGATCTGGTTGATCATCTTGCCCTTGGGGCCGATGACCTCGCCGATCTTGTCCACGGGGATCTTGACGGTGATGATCCGCGGGGCGTTGGGGGACATCTCGTCCGGGGTGTCGATCGCTTCCATCATCACGTCGAGGATGTGGAGGCGGGCGTCCCGGGCCTGCTTGAGGGCGGCGGCCAGAACGGAGGCCGGGATGCCGTCGAGCTTGGTGTCGAGCTGGAGCGCGGTGACGAATTCCTTCGTACCGGCGACCTTGAAGTCCATGTCGCCGAAGGCGTCCTCGGCACCGAGGATGTCGGTGAGGGCGACGTAGTGCGTCTTGCCGTCGATCTCCTGGGAGATCAGGCCCATGGCGATACCGGCGACGGGGGCCTTCAGCGGCACACCGGCGTTCAGCAGCGACATGGTGGAGGCGCAGACCGAGCCCATGGAGGTCGAGCCGTTGGAGCCGAGGGCCTCGGACACCTGACGGATCGCGTAGGGGAACTCCTCGCGCGTCGGGAGGACGGGCACGATCGCGCGCTCGGCGAGCGCGCCGTGGCCGATCTCGCGGCGCTTCGGGGAGCCGACGCGGCCGGTCTCGCCGACGGAGTACGGCGGGAAGTTGTAGTTGTGCATGTAGCGCTTGCGGGTCACCGGGGAGAGGGTGTCCAGCTGCTGCTCCATGCGGAGCATGTTGAGGGTGGTGACGCCCAGGATCTGGGTCTCGCCGCGCTCGAACAGGGCGGAGCCGTGCACGCGCGGGATGGCCTCGACCTCGGCGGCCAGGGTGCGGATGTCGGTGACCCCGCGGCCGTCGATGCGGACCTTGTCCTTGATGACGCGCTCGCGCACCAGGTTCTTGGTCAGCGAGCGGTAGGCGGCGGAGATCTCCTTCTCGCGGCCCTCGAAGGCCGGGAGGAGCTTCTCGGCGGCCAGCTCCTTGACGCGGTCCAGCTCGGCCTCGCGGTCCTGCTTGCCCGCGATGGTGAGCGCCTGGGCCAGCTCGCTCCGGACGGCCGAGGTGAGCGCCTCGTAGACGTCGTCCTGGTAGTCCAGGAAGACCGGGAACTCGCCCTCGGGCTTGGCGGCCTTGGCGGCGAGGTCGGCCTGGGCCTTGCAGAGCGCCTTGATGAAGGGCTTCGCGGCTTCCAGACCGGCGGCGACGATCTCCTCGGTGGGAGCCTCGGCGCCGTCCTTGACGAGCTGGATGGTCTTCGTGGTGGCCTCGGCCTCGACCATCATGATCGCGACATCGCCGTCATCGAGGACCCGGCCGGCGACGACCATGTCGAAGACGGCGTCCTCCAGCTCGGTGTGGGTCGGGAAGCCGACCCACTGGCCCTTGATCAGAGCGACACGGGTGCCGCCGATCGGGCCCGAGAAGGGCAGGCCGGCCAGCTGCGTGGAGCAGGAGGCGGCGTTGATCGCGACCACGTCGTACAGGTGGTCGGGGTTGAGCGCCATGATCGTCTCGACGATCTGGATCTCGTTGCGCAGGCCCTTCTTGAAGGAGGGGCGCAGCGGCCGGTCGATCAGCCGGCAGGTGAGGATCGCGTCCTCGGAGGGGCGGCCCTCCCGGCGGAAGAAGGAGCCGGGGATCTTGCCGGCGGCGTACTGCCGCTCCTCGACGTCCACCGTGAGGGGGAAGAAGTCGAGCTGGTCCTTGGGCTTCTTGGAGGCGGTGGTGGCCGACAGCACCATGGTGTCGTCGTCCAGGTACGCCACGGCGGAACCGGCGGCCTGGCGGGCCAGCCGTCCCGTCTCGAAGCGGATGGTGCGGGTGCCGAAGGTGCCGTTGTCAATGACGGCCTCGGCGTAGTGGGTCTCGTTCTCCACTAGCGTTTTCTCCGTTACGTTGCGTCTTCCGTCCCCGGGCCCGTGTGGCGGGGGGACGTGCGGAGAAGCCCTCGTACTGCGGGCCGGTCTTCGATCGAAGCACCCGGGGGCCCGATGGGGATCGGGCTCCGGGAGCCACTACCGAGGACCGGCGGCGGCGAGTCGGCCTCTCTCGCGTTCGGTGGTGCTTGGTGGTGCTTCGGGTGATGCGTTCCGTATGGCGTTGTGCGACCAGACTAAGTGGCGTCCGGCCGGTCGCGCACGTACAGCGGGTCACCCATGCGATGCGCGTACGGGGAAACGCGTACACGGGTACGCGTCAACCGAACACTTGTTCGCCTGTTCTTCTCTTGTGTTCCGCGCGGCTGTGCGCCACTGGGGCACAAAGCCGAAGGGAGCGGTCCCCTTCGAGTGGGAACCGCTCCCTCCGCGGCGACTTACTTGGCGCCGCCGGCCGCACCGCGGCGGATGCCGAGGCGGTCGACCAGGGCACGGAAGCGCTGGATGTCCTTCTTCGCCAGGTACTGGAGAAGGCGGCGGCGCTGACCGACGAGGATCAGCAGACCACGGCGGGAGTGGTGGTCGTGCTTGTGCGTCTTGAGGTGCTCGGTCAGGTCCGAGATGCGGCGGGACAGCATGGCGACCTGGACCTCGGGGGAGCCGGTGTCGCCCTCCTTGGTGCCGAACTCGGCGAAGATCTGCTTCTTGGTGGCGGCGTCGAGAGACACTCGTACTCCTCAGGGGTGTTCTATGCGCCCACGAGTGCCCCTGGTCTTGTTCTCAGGAGGGCTTCCGTGACTCGGAGGCGAAGGCGCGATGAGCGCAGCTTCCAGAGAGTCCGGAAACGCGTACACAAACGGCCGTCAGTCAGCGTATCAGTATCCCGTCCGGGGCCGGGCGCGGGGGCGGCTCAGGACGTGGTGGCGCGTACCGCGTGGTAGACGTCGAAGACCGCCAGCGCGAGGGGTACGAGGGTGAGCAGTACGGTCGTCTCGGCGATCTCCAGGAACCGGCCCCAGAACGGGGTGACGCCCTTGCTCGGCACGATCAGCCCGATCGCGGTGATCAGGGCGGCGACCGCGGCGACCGCGGTGGCCAGCCAGATCGTCCGGATGTCCAGGGCCGCGGTGTCGCCGCGCAGGGCTTCCCGGATCAGGCCCTGGGGCGGATTGAGGCAGAGCCCGATGCCGAGCAGGAGCAGCGCGCCGAGGCCGGCGGCGAGGGAGCAGCCGACCTGGGCGGTGTAGCGGAAGAGGTGGGCGCGCATCAGCATCGCGATTCCGGTGCCGAGGGCGAGGAGCTGGGCCCAGACGCTGTCGGAGAAACCGAGCACCGCGGCGGAGCCCGCGGCCACCAGAGCGCAGCCGCCGACCAGGCCGACCAGCAGCTCATGACCGCGGCGGGCCCGGATCGCGATGCGGGCGGCGTCGACGGGGCCCTGCGGCGCACCCTCCGACCCGTGGTCTCCGATGGCGGTGCGCGGCGGGTCGAAGCCGATGGGCAGCCGGGCGAAGCGGGTGGAGAGGCCGGGCAGGAAGGCGAGCGTGCCGACGGCGAGCGGGGCGCAGACGGCGGCGCTCTCGGCGGGCGTCAGCCGGTACAGGATCGCGGCGAAGGTGACCAGGACACCGATGGCGGCGGCGAGGACGAAGGCCACGAAGGGCCCGTCGCCGCCGGGGGCGACGATGGTGAGGATCACGGCGACGACGAGGACGGCGGCACAGGCCAGCAGGAACTGGAGCCGGCCGATGCCCTGGCCGTCGGCGGGCGGCAGCAGCCCGGATCCGGCGACGGCGGCGTTGGCCATGGCGCCGATGCCGAGGGCGACGGCGGAGCCGCGGTCCTCGTACACCCGGGCGCGGACGGCGGCGAGGGCGAGCAGGAGCACTCCGGCCACGGCGGCGAGGATGCCCTGGAGGCCGTGCATGTCGTGGCCGGGTACCGCGCTCCACAGGACGAAGGCGAGCAGCAGGAGCAGCGCGCCGCCGCCGAGGAGTCCCGCGCCGCGCATCAGGGCGTCGCTCCACAGGGTGCGGTCCCGGGCGACGGCGGTGGCGACGGCGTCGGTGACGTCGTCGAAGACGGCCGGGGGCAGGGAGTCGGCGAAGCGGCGCATGGAGAGGAGCTCGCCGTCGAGGATGCGCTGGGCGCCGAGGGAGCGGGCGCTGTCGAGCACGGTGCCGTCGCGGCGGACCAGGTGGTAGCCGACCGGGGCGCCGGGCTCGGCGCTCTGGCCGGAGAGCCGGAGGATCTCCGGGTAGAGGTCGGCGACGGCGATGTCCTCGGGGAGCGCGACATCGACCCGGCCGTCGGGGGCGACGACCGTCACCCGGCAGAAGCCGGTTCCGCCGCCGGACGCGCTCGCCTGACCGGGGTGACCGGTTCCGGTGGCCGCCGCTGAGGCCGTCATACTCACCTGCTGCATCCCCTCGTGGTGTGCTGGTTGTCCGCTGCTCCGTGCGCCGGCCGCGTTCGCCGCGCGGGTGTCGCGGCCGGCCGCCTTGCGGGACGGGACGGGGCGCGGGCGCCGGGTGCGGACCGTCCGTCCGTCGTCCGGTGCCGCGGGTCCCGGTGGGACCGTACCGGGCCCGTGCGGTGGGCCGCGGTCGTTGACCCGTACGGGTGAGGCGTTCCGCGGTGCCCTGTCCGGCGGGTGTGCCGGCGGATGTGCCCGCGGCGGAACCGGTCCGCACCGCCGCGCACGGCGAATCCGGATCGGTGCCCCGCGGATGTGCCGGAACAGCGCGTACGGCGAGTGAAGGCATTCCGCTCGCCGCAACTCCGGCATTCTCCTCCGAATACCCATTCCCCGGCGGTGATTCACCGGTGTGGGCGACACCTCGCGTCACCCTACCGCCCGCCCCTCGGCGGGGGCGCAAGTAGGATCCCTCCCCGCGGACGGAACCCGTCGCCACGGGGGCGCCGATAGGAACATTCCCGTCCGGCGAGGGAATTGGTGAGCTTGTGAGTCAGATCGTCGTCAAGCGCCCACCGCGGGTCCTGCCTTCGGAAGTGCCCGGCGAGCAGGTGCAGTTGCAGCCGCCTCCGGAGCTGCCGCGCGGTGAGCGCGAGGGCGTGCTGATGCAGTTGCTGCCCACGCTCGGTATGGGCGGTTCGGTGGTGTTCTTCTTCATCACGCCGAATCCGATCATGCGCATCATGGGCATGGTGATGATCGCCTCGACGGTCGCCATGGCGATCGCGATGATGGTCCGCCACCGCCGGGGCACCCAGGGCGAACTGGCCGATCTGCGGCGCGACTATCTCAAGTACCTGACCCAGACCAGACGTGCGGTCCTGCGGACCGCCAGGCTCCAGCGCGACGCCCAGTACTATCTGCACCCCTCCCCCGAGCAGCTGTGGGCACTGGTCGCGGAGGGCAGCCGGGTCTGGGAGCGGCGCATCGGCGACCCCGACTTCGGGCAGGTGCGCGTCGGTCTGGGCAGTCAGCGGCTCGCCACCGAGCTCATCGCGCCGGAGACCGCGCCGGTGGACGAGCTGGAACCGCTGACCGCGGGCGCGATGCGGCAGTTCCTGGCCACCCACGGCACGCTGGATGGGCTGCCGCTGGCGATATCCCTGCGCGCCTTCTACCACCTGACGATCGGCGGTGAGGCGGAGTCGGTGCGGGCCACCGCGCGCTCGGTGATCGGCTCGCTGGCCGCGCTGCACTCCCCCGAGGATCTGGTGATCGCCGTCGGGGTGAGCCGGGACGCGGCGCCCCACTGGGAGTGGGCGAAGTGGCTGCCGCATGCGCAGGCGCCGGGCCCGGGTGACGGCGCGGGCAGCCGGCGGCTGATCGCGGTGGACCACCGGGAGCTGGAGGAGCTGCTGGCGGCACGGCTGGAGGGCCGTCCCCGCTTCCAGGGCGGCGGGCATCCGCTGCTCGACCAGCCTCATGTGGTGGTGGTCCTGGACGGCCAGTCGGTGCCTTCCACCTCTGCCCTGGCGGCGGCCGAGGGGCTCCAGGGGGTGACGGTCGTCGAGGTGGTTCCGGGGGAGGTCAGCGGGGCGCGGGGCAGTCTCTCGATCACCGTCCACCCCGATTCGCTGCGCCTGGAATCGGGCCACGGCATGGTCTACGACGGGGTTCCGGATCTGCTCAGCTCGGCGGCGGCGGAGGCGCTGGCGCGACAGCTGGCGCCGCTGCGGGTGGGCACCGGCGGGGACGACGACCAGCCGCTGCTGGCCAATCTGGACTTCACCGATCTGCTCAATCTGGGCGACGCGGCGTCGGTGGACGTGAGCCGTACCTGGCGCCCCCGGTCCCAGTCGGAGCGGCTGCGGGTGCCGATCGGCGTGGGCGAGGACGGCACTCCGGTGATGCTCGACCTCAAGGAGGCGGCACAGGAGGGGATGGGCCCGCACGGGCTCTGTGTCGGTGCGACCGGTTCCGGCAAGTCGGAGCTGCTGCGCACACTGGTGCTCGGGCTGGCCGTCACCCACTCGTCGGAGACGCTGAATTTCGTCCTCGCGGACTTCAAGGGCGGTGCGACGTTCGCGGGAATGTCGCAGATGCCGCATGTGGCGGCGGTCATCACCAACCTGGCGGACGATCTGACGCTGGTGGACCGGATGGGCGATTCCATCCGGGGTGAACTGAACCGCCGGCAGGAAATGCTCCGCGACGCGGGCAATTACGCCAATATTCACGACTACGAGAAGGCGCGGGCGGCGGGTGCGCCGCTTCAGCCGATTCCCTCACTGGTACTGGTGATCGACGAGTTCAGTGAACTCCTCACCGCCATGCCGGATTTCATCGAGATGTTCGTCCAGATCGGGCGTATCGGCCGTTCGCTCGGTGTCCATCTGCTGCTGGCTTCGCAGCGCCTGGAGGAGGGCAGGCTCCGCGGGCTGGAGACCTATCTCTCGTACCGCGTCGGTCTGCGCACCTTCTCCGCGGCCGAATCGCGGGCCGCGCTGGGGGTGCCCGACGCGTACTCCCTGCCGAATGTGCCCGGCTCCGGATATCTGAAGTTCGGCACGGATGAGATGGTGCGGTTCAAGGCGGCCTATGTCTCCGGTGTGTACCGGGCGGACGGGCGCCACGCGGTACGGGCCGGCGGGCAGCTTCCGGTGGACCGCAGGCCGGTGCCGTTCACGGCCGCGCCGGTGCCGGTGCGGTACGTGGAGCCGTCGGTGACGGCCCCGGTGCCGGACGCGCGCGCCGCCGAGGACGACGCGCTGGCCGATTCCGTACTGGATGTGATCGTGCGGCGGCTGGAGGGACGGGGCGCGGAGGCCCATCAGGTGTGGCTGCCGCCGCTGGACAATCCGCCGACCCTGGACGAACTGCTGCCGGGTCTGGCGAGTGTGCCGGGGCGGGGTCTCGCCCAGCCGGGGTACGAGGGCGCCGGGCGTCTGGTGGTCCCGCTCGGGGTCGTGGACAAGCCGTACGAGCAGCGCCGCGACACGCTGTACCGGGACTTCTCGGGCGCGGCGGGGCATATGCAGATCATCGGCGGCCCGCAGTCGGGCAAGTCGACCCTGCTGCGGACGCTGATCTCGGCGTTCGCGCTCACGCACACCCCGCAGGAGGTCCAGTTCTACGGTCTGGACTTCGGCGGCGGTGGTCTGTCGTCGGTCTCGGGGCTGCCGCATGTCGGCGGAATCGCCTCCCGGCTCGATCCCGAGCGGGTGCGGCGGACGGTCGCCGAGGTGTACGGGATCCTCTCCCGGCGGGAGGAGTACTTCCGCGCCTCGGGCATCGACTCCATCGCCACGTTCCGCCGGCTGCGGGCCCGCGGTGACATCTCGCCGGCGGACCAGCCGTGGGGCGATGTCTTTCTCCTGGTCGACGGCTGGGGCAATTTCCGGACGGATTACGAGAGCCTGGAGCCCGCGGTGGTCGACCTGGCCGCGCGCGGTCTGGGCTACGGCATCCATGTGGTCGTCACCGCCTCGCGCTCGATGGAGGTCCGCGCCAATCTCAAGGACCATCTGATGAACCGGCTGGAGCTGCGGCTGGGTGACACGATGGACTCCGAGCTGGACCGCAAGGCCGCGGTCAATGTCCCGACCGGGGTGCCCGGGCGCGGTCTGACCCCGGAGAAGCTGCACTTCATGGCGGCGGTGCCGAGGATCGACGGCATCAACTCCGACAGCGATCTGTCGGAGGCGACGGCGGCGATGACACAGGAGTCCGCCCGGCACTGGACGGCGCCGGGCGCTCCCCCGGTACGTCTGCTGCCGCGCGAGCTGCCGGCGGCGACACTGCCGGCGGGGGCGGCGGATCCGCAGCGCGGGGTCGCCTTCGCGATCGACGAGAACAATCTGGAGCCGGTCTTCGCGAACTTCGAGCGCGATCCGTTCTTCCTGGTGTTCGGCGAGAGCGAGTCGGGGAAGTCGAATCTGCTGCGGCTGCTGATCAAGGGGCTGACGGAGCGGTACGACGGGAACTCCTGC
Source organism: Streptomyces sp. CAU 1734 (assembly GCF_039888735.1). Lineage (NCBI taxonomy): Bacteria > Bacillati > Actinomycetota > Actinomycetes > Kitasatosporales > Streptomycetaceae > Streptomyces > Streptomyces sp. CAU 1734. The sequence continues at coordinate 225,214 of NZ_JBDQQP010000014.1, read as the reverse complement.
AAGTTCTTCGTGATCGACAACCGGCGCGCGCTGCTCGATGTCACACCGGATTCGCATCTGGCCGAGTACGTCCCCATGTCCAACAACATGGAGCACCATGTGGACGCGCTGGCGGATCTGATGCAGCGCCGTACTCCGTCGGCGGATGTCACCGCTCAGCAGCTCAGGGACCGCAGCTGGTGGCACGGTCCGTCGATCTTCGTGGTCGTGGACGACTACGACCTGGTCTCGACCTCCAGCGGCAATCCGCTGGCGAAGCTGACGGAACTGCTGCCGTTCGCCCGGGACGTGGGCGTCCGCTTCATCATCGCCCGCAGTTCGGCGGGGGCGAGCAGGGCGTCGTACGAGTCCTTCATGCAGCGGATGATGGAGCTGGGCGCGCAGGGCGTGCTGCTCTCGGGCGATCCGCAGGAGGGCGATGTGCTGGGCGGCGTCCGGATGCGGCCGATGCCGGCGGGCCGGGGTGTGTTCGTGTCGCGGCAGCGCGGGAATCCGCTGGTGCAGACGGGGCTGATGCCGCCGGTGGAGTAGGGGGTGGGGCGAGGGTGTCGGCGGGGTGCCGGCGGGGGCTGTCGGCCCGGGGTTCCGCCCGTGGCCGGGTGGCCGGGGTTGCGCCCGGCCCGCCCTCGCTCCGTGATGTGCTGAGTGGCCCGGCGGGCTGTTCCCGTCCGGGGGAAGGGAGCCAGGGGTATGACCTGGGATGAGTGGGAGTCGCTGAAGGCGTCCGCGGCCGAGCGGAGTTCGGCCCGGATGCGGTTGAACGGTTTACCCGCCGAGGGCGGAGGCGGATCGGCCGGGAGCGGGCAGGGCGACCTCCGGGTCAGCCAGAAGGATCTGGCGGGCATCGGTGACCAAGCCTTCAAACTCCACAACCGGTTACAAAAGGAGGCCCGGGTCGCGGTCCCCAGCAGCGACCGTGCCGCCGGTGATCTGGCCGGGCAGGGGTTCGCGGTCGGCGGTGCCCTGCGGCATGTGTCAAAGCGCTGGGAGCGACAGCTGAAGTCGCTGATGGACGCGTGTGCGCACATCTCCAACCATATGAAGTTCAGCGAGAAGACCCATCGCGACGACGATGAGTTCATCCGGCGCGGCATGAGCGGCATCGCCACGCTCGATCAGGGATTCGACGAGTCCTACGCGCCGGCCGGGAAGAGGAACCCGGTCTACGACCCGCCGGCCAAGGGCAAGAGTGACAGCTGATGGATCTGGAAGCACTGCGGTTCGCCCGGTTCCAGCTGCTGGACGAAGCCGTCGCCGACTGGTCCACCATGGTCACCAACCTCGACGACCTGGAGAAGGAGGCCCGCGACGGGTTGCGCGGCCGGGCGAACAAGGCCAACTGGGTGGGTGTGAACGCCACCGTGTCACGCGAGTTCATCGGCCGTACGGCGGGGGAGTTCGCCGACGCCCGGACGCAGGCGACCTCGATCCGGAACATCCTGAAGGACGCCCGGGACGAGTTGCGGGACTGGCAGCGCAAGCTGAACGAGGCCATCGAGCGGGGCCTCGGAAGGAATCTGACGGTCACCTCCACCGGTGCCGGGGAATTCACCGTGACGATGAACATCCACCCCGACCGGGCGGCGATGGGGAAGAGCCTTCCCGACCACTCGACTGGGGATGTGACCGCTCTCCGGGACGAGATCCAGTCCATCCTGGACAAGGCCACGGAGAGCGATACCTCTGCCGCCGCGGTCCTCAAGGCCCTGGCGGACCAGGCCGACCACGGATTCTCCGGCGCCCGCTACGCCGACCGGGATTCGGCGGCGAACGCCATCCGCGAGGCGGAGAAACTGGCCGCGCTGGCGAGGAAGAAACCCGAGGATCTGACAATCGCGGACTTTGACGCGATCAACGCCGGTCTGGGCAAGTACTCCGGCGACGAGCTCTTCGCCTCCCGGTTCGCGGAGCGACTGGGCCCGAAGGGCACGCTGGAATTCTGGGGCGGGATGAACGACCCCCGCAGGCTGGACTGGGAGCTCGGCAGCGAGCGCTCCGGCCGGTTCGACGAGCTCCAGAGAAATCTCGGACTGACCCTCGCGCAGGCCACCCAGAGCGACACCCAGGGCATGACTCAGTGGAAGCGCGAGATGGTGACGCTGGGCGGGCAGCCCGTTTCCCAGTACAGCTCCGCGCTGGGGTTTCAGGTGATGGGCAACCTGATGCGCTGGGGAAACTACGACGACCAGTTCCTGAGGAGCTACGGCACCGAACTCGTCACGACCGAGAAGAAGCTGACGGACAACGGCGGCCATGGAGCATGGCGACGGCTGGGCGGGGATCCCCTTCTGAACAGGACGGGAACGGATTCCGGCTGGGATCCCGTGGTCGGGTTCATGAAAGCGCTCTCGAACAGCCCGGACGCGGCGACTGGATTCTTCAACGACGCCTTTGTGACGAAGGGCGAGGACCACGACTTCAAGGACGGAAAGGGCAGGGCTGAGCTCAGCAACTTCGACTACTTCTTCGAAGAGCGGGATTGGCCGACGGATCAGGACCACCAGGGCGCGGACAGTATCGACGGACGCAACTCCATGGCACTGGCCCTGGAGGCGGCGACGACCGGACACCCGGCAGGCCAGTTCGCCACGGTGGACACACCACCGCACAGTGCGGAGCAGGCGCGGTTGATGGAGAACATCGTCGCGTCCATTTCGGATGATCCCGCACGCCTCACGGAACATAAATACATGGGGGACAGTATCGGGCAGATCGCTTCGGAGTATCTGCCGGATATCAACCGGGCCACCGCGGATGACAAGTTCGGTAACACGGAGAGGCTGTTCCCCATAGTGGGCGCACAAGCGGACCTGAGCCATACGGATGTGACGCGGTTCCTCACCACGGTGGGTCAGAGCCCGCAGGGATTCGCGGCCGTTGAAATCGGCCAGGCCGCGTACGTCGGCGCACTCATGGAATACCACCTCAACCCCGACCTGCCTGCGGACCAGCGATATCCGCACCCGCCTCAGAGCATCATCGAGAGCATCGCCAACAGGACCGGCGAAGTCAGCGGAACGCTGGCGATCGGCAGACAGGAAGCCATCACGGGCCCGGCGGCGCAAGCCGCGAGCGATTTCACGAACTCGGTGGCACAGCAGAAGAACACCTGGTCGGGGGCGATCGGTACCGGTGTGGGTGTCGGGGTCAGCTTCATCGCGACGCCGGTTGGCGGCGCGATCGCAAGTGGCGTCGCGGGCACGGTCAGCAGCGTGGTTCTGGAGCACGTCTTCCAGCAGTCCGAGACCGACATCCTCAAGAACGCCGGCAGGGAGGCGAGCAAGCTGTGGGAGGTCAGCATGGAAAACAGCTTCCAGGTGAGCCAACTGGCTGCTCAAGCGGCGGCCGAGAAGTACGGAATCGATCCGAGGGGACAGTTCACGGATTGGGCCAAAGCAGGAACCGAACAGGGGTTCAATTCCGCCGAGACCAATGCATCGCGTTCGGCCGACGACCTGACCACGGATATTCAGCCCGGATGATTCTTCGACACGGAAATTCAATGACTCGTCTCAGCAGGGCGGACCGCCCGGCCAAATGGATCACGGCCCCGGCATGGGTGGCGATCCTCTCAACCATGGCCTTCGGGTGCGGCAAAACTGAGCCGGAAGCCGAGAGAAACTACGCGACTCCGGAACGGATCTGCGGCACAGAGATCCCGGCACGCATTCTTGAACCAGCCCTGCCACCGGGAGAGGAGATCCGGGAGAAAGTGAAGGATCTGTCCGGGTACAAGCGGTGCACACTGCTGGTGGACGGCGAGTCGGAGATCTCACTGGCAACCGACTGGAACGATCAGGACTTCCCGATGGAGGGTATGGCGAGTGCATCCTTCGGCCCTCTCTACAGGGGCATGAAGATGATCTGGAAGGAAACTCACGGCTTCTCGGCCACGGGCGCGGTGGGCAAGGTGGACTGCCCCAGCCCGCGCGTCGCCCATCGGAGCGAGGACATGCAGCTCTTCGTCATCGTCAACACATATGAGCGACAGGTGAAGGAAGAGGACATGGAGGCTCTTGTCACCGGCTTCGCCAGGGCGGTTGCGGTATCGGACGAGTGCACCGCGAGAAGGGCGTGAGGTAGCCGGTCGTCCGGCAGCCGACGGCCCCCGGGCCGGTCCCGGACGACGCGAACAGGGTGGGCATCTCCCGCACATGCCCCCCCTGTTCGTGTATTCGTGTTCGTACCGCTCGCCGGGCGTCCGGACCTAGAAGTAGCCGGACGCCTTCTTGTCTCCGGCCTGGTACGTCGGGGCCGCCTCGCGGACCGCCCGCGCGATGCTCTTCAGCGCCTGGTGGATCATCCGCGTCTCGGTGTCCCACTGCTTGTGGTACGCGTGGGCGGCGGTCGCGGCCTCACCCTCGAAGGTGGCCGACACGACCTTGATCTTCGTCTGAATGGCTTCCAGGCTCTCGTCGAGACGGTCCGCCTGGCGGTCGATGGCAGCCGCCGCGTCGGTCAGCGAACCATAGGTGACGACCATCTGACCGGGGTCTTTGGGGGACATCGATCCTCCGACTTCTCTCTGTGTTCATTGCACTGGTACTCAATACACTCGATGTGATGAACGCACCGGGTGCGAGGAGGGTGACTCGGGTGACGTCACCCGCTCCTAGTAGCTGCTGAGCCTCGACGTGGCGGCCCGCTCGGCACCCGCGTCACCGGAGAATCCGGCGGTGACATCGACGCCCTTCAGCGCCGCCTGGACCTCGTCCTCGGTGTTGCCGGTGGTGGTGCGGGTGACCTGAATCGCTTCCTGGAAGTGGAGCAGCATCTTGGCGACGCGCACCATGCCCTGGTTGATCTCGGTCTGCTTCGCGTCGAAGGCGCCGGCACCAATGCCCTGCCAGTTGCCCTCCAGGCTGTCGATGACCCCCTGGAGATTCTGAAGCTGAGACTTGACGTCCTCGAACTTCGTGCTGATTTCGTCCTGGAATTCCTTGAGGCTCTGATCGCCGACCTTCAGGACTGACATATGCCCGTATCCCTTCCCGCGTTCATTCTCGGTGTACTGAATCGTGCTGGTTCATGAATCCGCCGCGCCAAAACACAGGGAGCGCGGACGGTGACGGTCATGCGTTACGGCGCTTCCGGAGGACCAGGAATCCCGCGCCGGCGAGAACCAGCAAGGCCGCGCCCCCGCCCAGGACCGGGCCCACCCAGCCCGCGTTCCCCGCCTTCTCGGCCTCGCGGGAGCCTGCCACAGCCTTGTCCCCGCCGGGCCCGCCCTTCGGCGGTTGTGACGAAGCCGGTGCGGAGGGAGACTTCCCGGCCTCCGGCGAGGCCGACGCCACGGTGGTCTTCCGGTTGGTGAGCGGGCTGATGTCGGGGGCACCCGGGTCACCCTTCCCCTCCAGGAGGATCTGCCGGGGGCGGATCAGTCCATGGCCGAGATAGGTGCTCTTGGTGCCCTTCTTCCAGTCTCGCCCGGCGGTGTCGATCATCGCCCGCAGCACCTGGTTCGCGGTCCAGTCGGGGTTCGCGGACCAGATCAGCGCGGCGGATCCGGAGGCGATGGCGGTGGCGGAGCTGGTGCCGCCACTCCCGTCGCAGTAGCGGGTGAAGGTGGTGTCACACCATCGCGGAACGATGCCGCCGGGAGCGCCGAGATCGACGTTGTCCCCGTGCTGGGAGTAGTCGGCCACGAGCCCCGTCCTGTCCGCTGCGGCCACGCCGACCACGTCGGGGTACGCAGCGGGGTACTGGGGTTTGTTGCCGTCCTCGGCGTTGTTGCCGGTGCCGGCGAAGAACAGCTTGCCCTTGCTCCTCGCGTACTCCACCGCAGCTCTTTCCGAGACCGTGGAGAACTCACTCGCGAACGACATGCTGATGATCTGGGCACCGCTGTCAGCCGCAGCTCGAATGGCGTCCTCGGAGTCCTGGGCGTTGGTGTCGCCCTCCTGATTGTCGCGTTCCGTGTCTGCGATTCTGAAGGGAATGATCTTGGCACTCGGAGCCATGCCCCGGATCCCGCCGTTCTTACCAGTACCGGCGATCAACTCGGCCATGGTCGTGCCGTGCCCGGAGTAGTCGTCCGTCTCATCACCTGGCAGGCCCGAGGCATCCAGCCCTTTGAGGGCCCGGCCCTGCAGAGAGGGAGTGTCAACCTTCACGCCGGTGTCGATGACAGCAACAGTGATGCCCTTGCCGGTGGAGACCTTCCACATCTCCTCGACGCGCATCGTCTCGAAGTACCACTGCTCCAGCCGGCTGTTCGAGGCCGACGCTGGCTGAACAGTGCCCGTGACTCCGACCGCCCAGACGCCGGCCACGGCGAGGGCGCGCCATACCCCTCGGCGCAGCGAACGAGGCATGCCTTTTCTCCGGTCCTGGCCCATTCCTGGCGTCATTCTGACTTCCGAACCTTCCCTGTCCCTACTCGACAACTGGGGGTACGGTGCCGCGCCGCTGCACCGCCCATGTCTGCTGGTCCTCCGTCAGGTAGTCAGGCCGCGGAGATCCCGTGTCGAGCTCTTCTTCGTCGGACTGCGGACGACGGGCAGGACCACGGACAAGGCCCGCACCGCCCTGGGTGAATTCTCCGGTTCGCGAGCGCGGCACCGGAGCATTGCCACGAGGTGTGCCGACGACTCCGTTCGCGCTGGGAGTGCCTCGTCCTCCCTGGCTGGTGGCACCGTTGACCGGATTCGCACCGACGACTCCGAACTGACCGGGGCGTCCCGTCGAGGCACGCCCCTGCGGCGTGCCCTCTCCTCCGACGACGGTGCCAAGTGGAATACGTGTTCCCGAAGTGCCGGGCGAGGCAGCGCGCTGAGGAGTACCGCCCACGACTCCGTCGGGGCGGCCCGGACGTGAGATTCCCGCCGGGCCCGTGGATGCACGTCCGGAGATTGCCTGTCCCGCTGCACCGGAGCGGCCTGCCGTCGGAGCTTGCCCCATCGGTCCCATGGGGCCTGTGCCACTGGCACGGCCCGCCATGGGGCCCTGCCCACCTCCACCGACCGGTCCGGTCATGCCTGTCCGGCCGGCTGTGGGCTGCTGGCCTGCGGTACCGGGCACGGCGGGACCAGCCACACCGGCACGACCCGCTGCGATGGGACCACCGCCAACAGCGCCCGGACGGCCGGCCACAGGAGGAACGCCCGCGCCGGCCACACCCTTGCCACCCATCGCGGGTGCGCCCTGGGCTGCCGGTCGACCACCGCCGCGCGCACCCGACTGCGGTGCCGGCTGAATGGGCGGAACCCTGTTCATCACGGGAGGTGGTGGCAACGTCTGCTGTCCGGGTACCGCAGCGACCGGCGGAGTCGGTGTTCCACCGGTCGCTGCCGGTGGCGCCACAGGCGTGGCGACGCCGTCGATCTGCATCGACGTGTCCGGCCTGTTCTGCACAGGTGGCGGGACGGTACTGACCGCTTGGGGCTGCGGTGCACTGGTGAGAGGATCAACACGAGAGGGCCCTGATTCGGGGCCCGCCGCAGGGCTGGCCGAGCTTGAGCCGCGCCGGCCCAGGGGAGCCCCGCCGGGGTCCCAGACGTTCCCGGCCGGCGGAGGCACCTTCGCGCCCAGCGCCCGGTCGAACCTCGGCGCCTCCTGCCCCGCCAGGCGTTCCTCCGACACCGCGTAGAACGACGCCAGGCGGTTCATCTGGTTGATGGCCTCCTGGCGGTTCTTCTCCGCCTTCAGGGCCGCCGCGTACTCCGGGTTGCCCTCCACCCGCTTCGGCAGCGCGATTTCGCTGACGTTCTGCTTGTTCAGCCGGGTGTCGCGGGCGGGCATCGACTTCTGGACCGAGGCCAGGCCGGTGCCCGCCACCGTGATCTGGGTGCCGGCCACGTCGGCGAAGGCGGCCAGATTGTCGGCATGCCGGACCAGAGCCTCGCCGAAGGAGCGGAATTCGTCGCCCGCCGTGCCCTTCCACTGGACCTCGCCCACATGGTGCTTCAGCTCCCGCGAGGCGGACTTCAGGGCGTCCCTCGCCTGCCACAGCGCGCGGCCGGCCTCTTCAAGGTCGGCCGGGTTGGAGTGCTCCACCAGGTCGACCATGGCGTTGAGCTCGTGGTTCTCGAAGCTGGTGCGGGAGTGGGGGCCGGGGCCACGGGAGCTGCCGAAGATGCCGCTGAACACCTTGGAGACCACGCGGGTCGCCTCGGTGACGCCCAGTTGGGCCTGGACGCGGGCCAGGTCCTCCTGGTGCTGTTCCGCGGCGGTCGGTTCCTGGGGAGTCTGATCAGTCATCGGTCACCACTCACCGCTCTTGTCGTTGGTGGTCGGCTGCTCCGGCTTGACGGTCTGCTTGTCCCGCTCGGCCGCCAGGTCGCGGTCGATGCGGGCCTGGATCTCCGCGTACCGCCGGCGGACGTCCTCCTCCACATTGTCGAAGCCGACATCGGCGGCATGGACGCCGATGCTCAGGCTCTCGATCTGGTCGCCCAGGCTCCGGGAGAGCTGGACCAGCGCCTCGTGTACGCGGTTGTACTGGCTGAAGAGGCCGTCCGCCTCGGCGAACGGCGCGTTGGTGCCGCTCAGGGACGTACGCGGAACCGCCTGGGCGGCCACCTTCGTATTCCCCGCCGCGCTGTTCTCCAGGTCCGCCAGGAGAGCGTTCACCCTGGTCTGAAAGGTCTTCAGCGCTCCGACACCGCGCTCCAGATCACTCGGGCTCACACCACGCCCCCCGCCGCACCGCTCTCTGCACAGAGCACGATGACCGTTCCTCCCCGTTCACTTCCGCATGCCGGCCGCGTACCGCGCGTACCGCCTCCGAAGGCCGCCGATCGACCGATTGTCACTCTAGTCACCGGCTCTGACACTCCCAACCGCGTTAACTGCGCTCCCCGTCACGCGTGGTGACGGTTGAGGGGAGCCGGAACGGCGGCATCCGATCCCAACATGTTCGTCCTGTACCGGTCAATTGCTCATCCTCCGGTGATACGCCGGGTCCGGCGGCGGGCGTCGCGGAGCGCCACCGCGCTTCCGGTGATCGCGGCGACCAGTACGCCGCCGCCGACCACCGCGTAGGTGGCGAGGCGGGCCTCGCGTTCCTCGGGGCTCTCGCCGAGGTGGAGTTCGGCCGGGGTCGGCGCCTCGGCCCGGGTCAGGCCCTCGCCCGCGACGGGGCGGTCGATGCGTTTGTCGTCCTCGGTGAGGGCGCGCACCGGGTCCACCACCCCCCAGCCGACCAGGCGGTCGTGGCCGGGTGTCGAGCGTTCGGCCGTCTGCTGGAGCTGGGCGACGATCTCCTCCTGCGTCCAGTCCTTGTGCTTGCCCCGGATCAGTGCCGCGATCGCGGCGACATAGGGGGCGGAGAAGCTGGTGCCGTTGTCGGAGCAGTGTCCTCCGCCCGGGACGGTGGAGACGATGTCGACGCCCGGGGCGGCGATGCCGACGAAGTCGCCCGACTGGGAGAACGCGGCCCGTTCGTTGTTGCGGTCGGAGGACGCGACGGCCAGCACTCCCTCGTAGGAGGCCGGGTAGGTCTTCTTGACATTGCCGCCGAGCCCGTCGTTGCCCGCCGAGGCGACCACCACCACGTCCTTGTCGAGGGCGCGGTCGACGGCCCGCTTCAGCAGCGGGGTGGGCTCCACCGCCTTGGCCGTGTCCTGGGAGATGTTGATGACATGGGCGTCCGCCTCGACCGCCGCGTCGATGGCGTCGGCGAGGGTCTCGGCGGTGCCGTTGCCCTCCGCGTCGTTCTGCTGGATGGGAATGATCGTGGCCTGCGGCGCGAGGCCGACGAAGCCGGTGCCCCGGGCCGGGCGGGCGGCGATGATGCCGGCGACCTTGGTGCCGTGGCCGACTCTGTCCGTGGTGCCGTTCTCCGCGCCGCGCTCGATCGCGTCGCCGTTGGCGTCCTTGATGTCCCGGCCCATCAGATTGAGCCCGCTCCCGGCGTCCACGGCGGGTCTGAGCTGGGGGTGGACGATGTCGACGCCCGTGTCGATGACCGCGACGCGCACCCCCTTGCCGGTGGACTGCTTCCACAGTTCGTCCAGGAGCACCCGCTGGAGGGCCCAGGGGGTGCCCTCGTACGGCTCTCCCGGGTACTGGCACTGGGTCGACGCGACGGCGGCGGTGCGCGGTACGGGGAGGGCGAGGGAGGCGATCGTGCAGGCGGCCGTGACCGCGCAGGCGGCGAGCAGGCGCCGCCGGGCGGCGCGCCGGGCATGGGGGTGTGTCATCTCGGTCTCCGCCCTCACGAACCCTGCGGGAGCTTCGCCGAGCCCGTGGAGAGCCGGGGGCCGGTCGGCAGGAAGGCCGACCAGGCGGCGGGCACCGGCTGCGGATCGACGTCCTTGTAGCCGAGGCGGTTCTGCGCCTGCTGTGCCTCCTCCCGGCGGGCCCGCTTCTCCTCGGCGGTACCGGACTCGCCGATGCCGGAGCCGTCCGTGTCACTGTCGCTGTTGGACTGCATGGCATAGCGCAGTCCGGTGTCGGTCACCAGGAAGAGGAATCCCGCCGTCGTGGTCGAGCCCTTGAACTGGCGGAACATCTGGCCGGAGCCGGGGGTGACATACGCGCTGGTCGAGCCGGGCGGCAGCGGGGCCGGGAAGTCGGCGCCCGCCCAGGTGCTCAGTGTCGTCTCACCACTGTCCCGGTCCACGTTGCGCAGCACATTGCAGACGGTGTTGCGGCTTCCCTCGGTGGTGCTCGCGGTGTTCACCGACTCGGGGGCTTCCTGCGGCCACTTCTTGTCGGCGTTGAACGCCTCCCCCGGCCGGAAGGACGAGGGGTGGACGGAGGCCGGTTTTCCCGCCTGCCCAAGGACGGCCAGTTCCCTGCTGCCGAGCAGGAGTTTCGCGGTGAAGTCGGAGACGGGGGCCACCCGGCCCCGCAGCACCAGATAGTGCTGTTCCCTCGTGCCGTCGGTCGCGGTGAGGACCATGCCGATCCTGTTCGCGTCCTTCTCCAGGCCGCCGGGGACCCCGGCGTCCGCACCGGGCCTGTCCTCGATCCGGGGGAAGTCGACCGGATCGCCCTCGCGGAGCGTGTCCAGCCAGGCGGCCGAGACCCGCTGGGGCACCCGGTCCCTGCCCCGGTCCTGGCCGACGACCTGGCGCAGCAGCAGTTCGTCCCGGCCCACCGGGTAGGCCGTCCCCCGGGCGTCGACGATGTGGCGGTTCCGGTCGGGCCCTTCCACGTAGAGGAGTTCGCCGCCGGTCAGCCGGTTCTCGCCGTCGGTCCGGCCGTGCTCCCGCTCGGCGAGGACGAACGCGGCCTTCTGAATGGCCCGGCCGCCCGCGCCCGGGCGCTCGCAGACCGCCCAGCGCTTCGCGGCGCCGGCCTCCTGCGCGGAGGGCAGCCGGTCGGGGGCGTAGGGGATGCCGAGGGTCGCACCGCGCGAGATCTTGCTCTTGTCGAGCAGCGACTCATCGACATTGATGACCTTCCCCTTGTCGGGAAGGAGCAGGAGTTTCGCGGACGACATATTCAGCACGGGATGCAGATAGGTCTTTTCGCCGGTCTCCAACACCACATAGCGCGTGGTGGATTTACTGGCGATGATGACATTCTCCCCGGGCTTGTCCCAGCCTTTGGGGGCAACCGGCTTGAACATTCCCCAGGCCGCGAATCCCGCCAGAATCACCACGCCGATGATCACGCCCGGCAGCACCGCGCGCAGCGGCCGGGGCGCGCCTTCCTCCGAACCGGTTGTACTGGGCTGCAAGAACTGCGCGATCAGCCTTCGCTTGGCGAAGGTGTAGGCGTTGAGTTCGTCCCGACGTGATGCCATCTGTCCGCTTGTCCCTCTCCCCGCTGGCGGCCGGGCTCCGTACTCACCGGGACGCCCGCCCTCTACCGCCCCCCTACTATGCCTGCTGGTGGTTGCCGGTTACTGCTCAGGTAGGGTGATCGCCCGGTCAACGCCCATGGTAATTCGGCAATTACGGACACGAGGGGGCAACGCGGCGATGGGTACGGCGACGCGCGCGCGAAATGGGCGGACTTCGGAAGGGCGGCGACGCGCTTCCCGGAGAGTGCGCGCCGATCAGCCGGAGCCCGCCGGACACTCTTCCGGTTCCGCTTCCGAGTCGGTGCTCGGCCCGCCCACCACCACACCGCGCCCGCTGTCGCGGACCAGCCGTGTCGGCCCCTTCCAGTTGCGCCAGCTCGCCCTGGTGGAAATCGCCCTGGCCCTGGCCCTGATCGGGGTGGTGCTCGGCGGATTCTGGCTGATACCCGCGGTCGCCGCGGGCACGGTGCTGGTGCTGCTCGCCTTCGTGCGGCGCCGCGGCCGGCCCCTCCAGGACTGGCTCTCCACCGCCGGCGCGCTGCGGGCGCGCAGACGGGCGGCCGGCGCGCCGGCGGCGGACACCGACCCCTCACTCGCCCCGGTGGCGGAGGCGGTACCCGGATTCCGCCCCTCCCCCTACGTCGACCGCAACCGGCGCACGGTGGGCATGCTGGGCGACGGCACCTTCCTGACCGCGGTGGTCCGCGTCGAGGCCAGCGGTGACGGTCTGCGCCCGGCCGCCGGCGAGCGGGCGCTGCCGCTGGCCGCGCTGGCCGGCGCGCTGGCGGTGGACGACATCGTGCTGGAGTCGGTGCAGCTGGTGCAGCAGGTACGCCCGGCTCCCGCGCCGCATCTGCCCCAGCAGGCGATGGCCCGCCTCTCGTACGCCCCCCTCCAGGAGCGGACCGGAGCGCCCGCGCTGCGGATGACCTGGGTGGCGGTGAAGCTGGATCCCGAGCTGTGCCGGGAGGCGGTGGCGGCGCGCGGCGGCGGGCTCGAAGGGGCGCAGCGCTGTCTGGTGCGGGTGGCGGACCATGTGGCCAGCCGGGTCACCGGAGCCGGATTCCAGGCCGTCGTCCTGGATCAGCAGGAGCTGAATTCCGCGCTGGCGACGGCGACCTGTGCGAGCCCCCGGCTCGCGGCGCGGGCCGCCCGGCCGGACGCGGCGCCGCAGCGGCGGACGATGGAGACGGCCCGGGTCTGGCGCTGTGACGACCGCTGGCACACCAGTTACGCGGTGGCCCGCTGGCCCGAGCTCGGCCGGGCCGCGGTGCCGCTGCCCCGGCTGGTGTCGCTGCTGACGGCGGCTCCGGCGTACGCGACGACTCTCAGCCTCACCCTGCGGCGGGGCGCGCATCAGGGGGAGATGTCCTTGGCCGGTCATGTCCGGGTCACCGGTGGTTCCGACACCGAACTCATCGGGGTGCGCGGGGCGCTGGAGCAGGCCGCGCGGGGGGCCGGGGTCGGTCTCGTCCGGCTCGACCGCGAGCAGCTGCCCGGTGCGCTGGCCACGCTTCCGCTGGGCGGTGCGCGGTGAGGGCGGGGATCCGCGCGGCGCGCGGGCTCCTCGGCCCCGGGCATCCGGGGCACACCGTGGCCGCCGGCGATCTGCGGGCGCTCTCGGTGCCGGTCGGCGACGACGGTGTGGTGATCGGCGAGGACTCGGACGGACGCCCGCAGATCGTGGGGTTCCACCGGGCGGCGCCCTATGACGTACTGCTGATCGGCGGTCTGTGGACGGCGCAGGTGATCGCGCTGCGGGCGGCGGGCACCGGTGCCCGGGTGGCCGTGGAGACCGGCCGTCCCCAGGCGTGGGCCGGGCCGGCGCGGGCCGCCGGTGCCGGGCTGGACTGCGTCACCCTGCACGAGGTGGGCCGGGTCCCGCCGATGGGGGCCGCGGTGGGCAGTCCGGTGGTGGTGGTGCGCGACTGCGGTATGCGTCCGCCGCGCGGCCGGGTGGTCTCCTCGCCGTGGCAGTCGGTGCTGACGCTGCTGCCCTATCTGAGCCCGGTGGCGCCCCGGCTGCTGCGCGATTCCACGCTGGTGGGTGTTCAGCGGGTGTCGCCGCAGGAGGCGGAGCAGATCGGCCGGATCCTGGGGCTGAACACGGAGGAGACCTCCGCGCTGCCGTCGCTCTCGGACGGGGTGACGCTCTGGTGCTCCAGCCGCGAGCGGACCTGGGTGCGGACGATCGGCACGGACGCGGAGAACGGCCTGCTCGGCGCGGCCCGGCGCATCGACTGACCGGCGAGGCGCATCCGTACGCGTGTACGAGCAGACACTCGTTCCCGTGATTCCTTGCCTCCGGGTCCCGCTCATACACGGCCGATTCCGCCGGAAACAGCGGCCGTTGCCCCGGTGGAGTCCGCCTAGACTGCCGGGAGATGTGGACCGGCCGCGCCCGTCCGGCCTTCGCGGCGGTACGGGCGGGCGGCGCGGACCGGTCCGTTCCGAATACCGAAAGGGAGCCCGAACCGATGGGGAGCGAACAGGAGAAGGACGAGCTCTACGCCCTCGACATCTCGGACGTCGAGTGGCTGAGTGCTCCCGGCACGAGTGAGGACGAGGAGCGGGTCGAGATCGCCCATCTGCCCGGTGGCGCGGTCGCGATGCGGTCGTCCCTGGACCCCGACACCGTGCTGCGCTACACGGAGGCCGAGTGGCATGCCTTTGTGCTCGGCGCCCGCGACGGGGAGTTCGATCTGCGCTGACCCACCGGGGCGTGGGTGGCCTCGCGGACGAGGTCGGACGAACAGGCGGCCGATGGATCGGCCGCCTGTTCGTTCTCCGGGCACGGCGGCCGATCCCCCGGCCGGGCGGGTACGGGGAAGTCCGCGCCGGGTGCGCCGCCGGGGCCGTGTGGGGTCGGGCGGCCGATATGGCGGGCCTCTGTACGGCGTTCATCCCGTTCGCCCCTTCTTCCTGCACTTCGTCCGTGTGCCGCGCCCGGCGGAGCGGCCGGACGCGCCGCGCGGGGCGGCCGGCGGACGTCAAGGGAGCGGTCGGCCCTGCCGGGTTGTCATGGTTGGCGACTAGGGTGGGACGGACAGCGGCAGAGGACCTGTGGGGACGCGATCCGCGTCCCCGGGCGGAGAGCCGGGCCGGTCGGAGGACAGCGACCGCCCCCACCCACGACGGCACAGAGGGTGCTCGACCACACCAGGAGGCACAGTGAACGGCGATCGGGACGAGATCCGCGGGGGATGGAACCTTCCCGCCGACGAGTCCGACGCGGAGCCCGCCGAGATGACGGGTGAGTTCACCATCGACTACACCCCTCCCGCCTGGTACACGCAGAACGCGTCGGGTGACGGCGGCACGGGCGGGGGCGCGCCGGGGTCCGCCCCGCCGCCACCGTCGCAGGCGGCTCCGGGACTGCCGGCGGGGAGTGGATTCGAGCCGGGCCCGCTTTCCGCGCCTCCCGCCGGGCAGAGTCCGGCGCAGGGGTACGGCGACGGCGGCCGGGGCTCACAGCTACCTCCCTTCGCGGCTCCGGGCGGGGCTTTTCCGGCTGCGGCACAGCCGTCGCCGGAGGCCACGGACGCGCGGGCGGGCGCCGGGCCGGCTCCGGATCAGCCGGAGCCCCACCGCGGCGGGACCGAGGAGAGCGGCGCCACCATGCGTTTCTCCCCGACCGCGCTGAAGCATGAGTTCGCCAGGCTGGACGCCGCCAAGGAGCAGGAGGAGCGCGCGCGGGCGGAGCGGGCCGCGGCGGGGGACGGCGCGGTGGCCGAGGTTCCGGTTGCCGCTTCCGCGGAGAGCTCCGGCGGGTCCGATGGCGCGCTGTCCGGCGGTTCCGCCGGGCCCGATGGGCGTGCGGAGTACGGGGATTACGGGCTCGCCGCACCCGATTCCGACCCCGATTCCGGGGCAGAGTCCGAGGCCGATGGTGGAAGCGGGGGCGGTGCGGCCGGCGGGGAGTCCCGGGAAGCCGGCACGGACAGCGGCACGGACACCGGCGCCGACTTCGACGGGCCGACCGGTTCGGCCGGTTCAGCCGGTTCAGCCGGTTCAGCCGGGCAGGGTCCCGCCGCCGACGCCGCTCCGGAGCCCGGGGAAGCCGGTTCCGGTTCGCACGGGGCCGGTGAGCCGGAGGGCGCGCGGCCCGGGGCCGGGGTGCCGGGGGACGGCGCTCCGCCGCCGTTGCCCGCTCAGCCGTGGGCCGCGGCGCCCGCCGCCCAGGAGCCCGGGCTGCCTCCGCTGCCGCCCGCCTTCCAGCCCGCGGCACCGGCCGCTCCCCCGGCCGCACCGCAGTGGCCGGTCTCCCCGCAGAGCCCGCAGCAGCCGGCGGCACCGGCTCCGGTGCCGTCCCAGGGCGGCGTCCGGCAGCCGCCCCCCGCCCCCGGGGGCTTCGGCCCCGTGCCGCCGGCCGCCGGTCCCGGACCGCAGGGGCCGGAGGTGCGGATTCCGCAGCCGGGGACCGGGTTCCCGCAGCAGGGTCCGGAGGCGCCGCAGGGCATGCCCCCGGCCGGTTACGGCTTCCCGCAGCCGCCGCCCGGAGCGCTGCCGCCGCAGGCCGGGTACGGCTACCCGCAGCAGCCGGGGGCCGGGGCGGAGTCGCCCGTACCGCAGCAGCCGCAGGCCCCGGCGCCCCACCAGGGCGGGCAGCCGCAGCCGCCGCAGTATCCGTATCAGCAGGGGCCGCCGCAGGCCGGGCCGTACGGCGGGGCGCCGGCGGATCCCCGGTCGGGTGCCGCCTGGCCGAGTGCGGTGACACACGATCAGCGCGAGCGTTCGGTTCCGGGGGCGCTGCTCGGCTACACCGCGGCCGTCGAGCTCTCCTCGGACCGGCTGCTGCGCAACAACAAGCAGAAGGCGAAGTCCAGCCGCAATCCGTCCGGGGCCTCCCGGTTCAAGCTGGGCGGCCGGAAGGAGGAGGCGGAGCGGCAGCGGAAGCTCGAACTCATCCGCACTCCGGTGCTCTCCTGCTACCGGATCGCCGTCATCAGCCTCAAGGGCGGCGTGG
Source organism: Streptomyces sp. CAU 1734 (assembly GCF_039888735.1). NCBI lineage: Bacteria > Bacillati > Actinomycetota > Actinomycetes > Kitasatosporales > Streptomycetaceae > Streptomyces > Streptomyces sp. CAU 1734. The sequence continues at coordinate 208,553 of NZ_JBDQQP010000014.1, read as the reverse complement.
GCAAGACCACCACGACCACCGCACTGGGCTCGACCCTGGCCACCGAGCGGCAGGACAAGATCCTGGCCATCGACGCCAACCCGGACGCCGGAACACTCGGCCGCCGGGTGCGCCGGGAGACGGGGGCCACCATCAGGGATCTGGTCGGGGCGATCCCGTATCTCAACTCCTACATGGACATCCGCCGGTTCACCTCGCAGGCGCCGTCCGGCCTGGAGATCATCGCCAATGACGTCGACCCGGCGGTCTCCACGACCTTCAACGACGAGGACTACCGGCGCGCGATCGATGTGCTCGGACGGCAGTATCCGATCATCCTCACCGACTCCGGCACCGGTCTGCTCTACAGCGCGATGCGCGGTGTGCTCGATCTGGCCGACCAGCTGATCATTGTGTCGACGCCTTCGGTGGACGGCGCGAGCAGCGCCTCCACCACGCTGGACTGGCTCTCGGCGCATGGCTACGCGGAGCTGGTGCAGCGCTCGGTGACGGTCATCTCCGGAGTGCGCGAGACCGGCAAGATGATCAAGATCGAGGACATCGTGGCGCACTTCGAGACGCGCTGCCGGGGTGTGGTCGTGGTCCCCTTCGACGAGCATCTCGCGGCCGGCGCCGAGGTCGATCTGGACATGATGCGGCCCAAGACGCGGGAGGCGTACTTCAATCTCTCCGCGCTGATCGCCGAGGACTTCATCCGCGCCCAGCAGCAGCAGGGCCTGTGGACGGCGAACGGCAACCCGCCGCCGACGATGGCCCCGCCGATGCCGGGACAGCAGCCCGGACCGATGCCGGGCGGGCAGCCCGTGCCGCCGGTGCCGCCCGGTCTGCCGGGGCACCATCCGGGCGCGCAGCCGGTGCCCGGCCAGCAGCACCTGCCCCCGGGCGCGCGGGGTTCCGTGCCGCCGGGGCCGCCCGGGGGTCCGCCGCCGGGACAGGGTTACCCGGAGCAGGGCTTCCCCGGGCAGCAGCCGACGCCGGGCCAGGGCTTCCCCGGGCAGCCCGCGCCGGGGCAGCCGCCCGCGCAGCCGATGCCCGGATACGCCTATCCGCCGCAGCCCTGGGCCCCGGCGGCCGGCGGGGCCGGGGCGCCGTCGCCGTACGGACCGCCGCAGCACCAGGGCGGCCCGCAGCCGTATCCGCCGCAGCCGCAGGCGCCGGGGGGTGCCGGGCCGGAGCAGCCGGGCGAGCCCGGGCAGCAGCCGGAGCCGCCGGCCGGATGGCCGCAGCAGCCCCCGCAGGGACCGCCCCGGCAGTAGGCGGGCCGGACCGTCCGGCGAGGGGCCCGTACCGCACCGTGTGAGCACGGCACGGCGGTACGGGCCCCTCGGGCATTCCCCGCGGCAGATGCCGGCGGCGGGGCCCGCGCACACCCCTGTTCCGGAATGGATCAAGCCGGTACCGTCATCGTTCCGTGTACGAGCCAACGAGGTCTCGAACGTACTCCGTACTCCCGGGAGACCGCCGTGTCGTCGTTCGCCGTACCCTCCCCCGCCCTCGCCCCGAGACGGGCCTGGCTCACCGATCTGCCCGTGCTGGCGGTGGCCGTCGTCTGGGGCGCCAGCTATCTCTCCGCCAAGGGCATCACCACCACCCACACCGTGATCGCCGTCCTGGTGCTCCGGTTCGCGCTGGTGCTGCCCGTGCTGGTGGTGGCCGGACACCGCAGGCTCCGGGCGCTCACCGCCGCGCAGTGGCGCGCGGGCGCGCTCCTCGGCGCCATTCTGAGCGTGGTCTTCCTGCTGGAGACCTATGGAGTCGTCCACACCTCGGCCACCAACGCCGGACTCATCATCAGCCTGACGATGATCTTCACCCCGCTCGCGGAGGCGGCGGTCACCCGGACCCGGCCGCCGAGGGCGTTCACGGGCGCGGCGGCGCTGTCGGTCGGCGGGGTCGTGCTGCTCACCCAGGGAGGCGGATTCACCGCGCCGCCGGCGGGAGATCTGCTGATGCTGCTGGCCGCCGTGGTCCGTACCGTCCATGTGCTGGCCATGGCGCGGCTGAAGGCCGCCCGGGGTGCCGACTCGCTCTCGCTGACGACCGTTCAGCTCGGCGCGGCGGTGGCGGTCTTCGCGGTTCTCGCCGCGCTGCCGGGAACCGGTGCCGGACCGTGGTCGGTGGCGATCGGCTTCGGGCCGCGCGAGTGGGCCGGGCTGGTCTTCCTCGCCGTCTTCTGCACGCTGTTCGCCTTCTTCGTGCAGATGTGGGCGGTGCGCCGCACCTCGCCGTCGCGGGTCAGCCTGCTGCTCGGCACCGAGCCGCTCTGGGCGGCGGCGGCCGGGATCATGATCGGCGGGGAGCGGCTGGGCGCGGTCGGGCTGCTGGGCGCGGGGCTGGTGCTGATCGGTACGGCGTGGGGACGCCGTACCGTCGACCGCGCGGCCGGGTGAGCGGGTGAGCGGGTGAGTGGACCCCCGGCCCTCCCCGGCGGGCTCCGGAACGCCCGGCGGGTTCCGGAGTGCTCGGCCCTCAGCCGGTTCCGGAGTCCTCCGCGGCCGTCAGCTCACGGCACTTCTTGACGTCGTCGCCCATCGCCACCAGCAGCGAATCGATCGAGTCGAACTTCTGCTGGCCGCGCACATAGGCGAGGAAGTCCACGAACACGTGGAGCCCGTAGAGATCGAGGCCGACACGGTCGATGGCGTACGCCTCCACGCTCCGCTCCGTGCCGTTGAACTGGGGGTTCGTGCCCACCGAGATGGCCGCCGGCATCCGCTCGCCGTCCGCGGTCAGCCAGCCCGCGTACACCCCGTCCGCCGGGACCGCGGTGTGCGGCAGCGTCTCCACATTGGCGGTCGGGAAGCCCAGTTCACGGCCGCGCCGGGCGCCGTGCACCACCACTCCCTCGACCCGGTGCGGACGGCCCAGGATCTCGTGGGCCCCCGCGACGTCGCCCGCGGCGATCAGCCGGCGGGTGAGGGTGGAGGAGAACGGCTCCCCGCCGCCCGCCTCGCCCGTGACATGGAGATCGATGACCTCGACCTCGTAGTCGTAGGTGGCGCCCAGCTCGGCGAGGAAGGCGACATTCCCGGCGGCCCTGTGGCCGAAGCGGAAGTTGGGGCCCTCCACGACCCTGCGCGCGTGCAACTTGTCGACCAGCACCTTCACGATGAAGTCCGCCGGGGAGAGCTTCGAGAACTCGGCCGTGAACGGCAGGATCAGCACGGCGTCGACGCCCAGTTCGGCCATCAGCTCCGCGCGCCGGTGGTGCGGCGCGAGCAGCGGCGGGTGGCTGCCGGGGCGCACGACCTCGCTGGGGTGGGGGTCGAAGGTGACGACGACCGAGGGTACGGAGAGCTCGCGGGCCCGCTCCACCGTCCGCCCGATGATGAGTTGATGCCCGCGGTGCACCCCGTCATAGGAGCCGATGGTGACGACGCTGCGTCCCCAGTCCTGGGGAATGTCCTCCAAGCCACGCCAGCGCTGCACTGTGACCGCTCCTCGCCCGGTATGAAACGACTGTCTCTTGCGCTCTCACGCAGGTCTAAGACTGCCATGTCCACGGCCCGCCGTTCGCATCGGCATCGGACTGCCCAGGGTCTCCAGCGCCCGGCGGGTCTCCGGGGCGATCAGCGGGGACCAGTCGCCGGGGTCGTGGGCCACCCAGCCGGCGACCCGGGCCGCGAAGCCGGGGACCTCCCGGGCGAGCCGGATGAGCTGCTGGTCGAAGCGGTGCGCGCCGTCGGGGGTGCGGGCGAGCAGCACCCCGGTCCGGTGCGTCAGCTCGCGGGTGCGGGCCTCGGGGCGGGCGGTGCAGCCGAGGGCGGCGGCCCGGAGGAGGGATTCCAGTACGGCTTCGCCGGTGGCGGCGTCGGGGTCGGCGTCGGGGGTGCCGGGGGTGCAGGGGCGCGCCCGGTCGTGCAGCGCGTCGAGGAGGACGGCGAGCAGTTCGCGCCGCAGGGGGCCGGAGCGGGCGGTGCCGGGGGCGGCGAGCACCGGTGCCAGGGCCAGCCCGACCCGGTGGGGCCGCTCCCGCAGCATCTCGCTCACCAGCGGGAACAGTACGGAGCGGACGGCGGGTCCGTGTTCCAGCCGGCGGTCCACGAAGGCGGCGGCCCCGGGTGCCCCGGACGGGTGCCGGTCGAGATGCTCGGTGACGAGGGCCGCCGCGCGGCGGGCCTGGGTGAGTGTGGTGGTGTCCGCGAGGGCGGTGAGCACGGGTACGGCGTCGGTGTCCGTCCGCAGCCGGGCGCGGAAGGCCGCGAGGACCTGCTCGGGATGGGTCTCGACGGCGGCCATCAGCGCCAGGGCCGGCGGTCCCGCGGGCCCGGCGGCGGCGAACGCGTCGAGTGCCCGTTCCAGATGGCGGGAGCGGGTGTGCGGATCCCGGACGAGCAGGGCCAGCGCGGCTCCGTGCGGTCCGGGGTCGTCCGGCCGGCCGAGCAGGGCGAGCGCGGCATGGCGCAGCAGCAGCCGCTGGGCCCCGGTGGTGATGTGGGGGGCGACGGCCGGCGCGTGCGCGGCGGCGGCGGCCCGGCGGGAGGGGCGGGGGTCGTGGGCCCAGCGGTCGACGGCCCGGGCGAGGGCGGACGGCTCGTCCTCGGCGAGGGCGAGGAGCAGTTCGCCGGCGCGGGGGTGGTTGGCTGCCAGCAGGGCCTCGGTGAGGTCGTCCACGGCGAGGGTCCGGCGGGAGTGGAGCAGCGCCTGGGCCGCGACGGCGACCGTGGGGCGCTGCTCGGCGCCGGGGGTGACGGGCAGCGGGGTGCCGTCGATGAACCAGCGGCAGAGCAGCGGCTGGACGCCGACCGGGTCGGCTTCGAGCAGGGCGGCGACGGCGTCGAGGAACCGGGGGCGGGCGGGGGTGCGCGCATCGGGCGGCGGTGTGCGGAGGGTGCCGGACGGCGGGGGTCGCAGGGCGCCCGGTGGCGGGCCGTCCGCCGGGATGAGTCGGCGCAGGAGATCGAGCCGGTCGGATTCGGACACCCGCAGGCTCAGCCAGAACCAGGGGCCGAAGAGTCCGGTCCCGGCGGGCCGGTCCGGTCCGCCGCGCACGGAGCGGCGCGTGACGCGTTCGGCGAGCAGATGCAGCACGGGGAGGTACGCGGAGGGGTCCGGGAGCCGCAGCAGGGTGCGGGCGAGCAGCTGGGCGCCCCACCAGAGCGGGTCCCCGGTGCCGGCCGGGAGATCCACGGCTTCGACGAGCTCGCGGAGCCGGCGGGTGAGGGCGGGCGGGCCGTGGACCCGGTCGAGCAGCAGCAGGGCCTGGACGACCGGGCCGATGCGATGGCGCGGCACGGGCAGCGCGGTCGGGGGTTCGCTTCCCGCCGAACCGGGCGGCGGCGGGACATGACTGCCCGGGAGCCGGGTGCCGGGGCGGGCGGGCAGGCCCCTGGGGGGTCTGGTGTGCCGGCGGTGGACCAGGGAGTACAGGGCGGCGTCCAGATCGAGATGGGCGCCCTGGATCCACTCGGCGACCTCCTCGTGGGCGAAGCGGTAGCCGGTGCCCGCGGGGACGAGCAGGCCCTCGGTGAGCACCGCGGCGGCCCAGCCGGACCGCCAGGGGAAGAGCTCCTCGAAGGATTCCCGGTCCAGAGCGCCCTGTCCCGCTCCCAGACAGCGCCGGGCCGCCTCGTGGACCCGCCCGGACACCCCGGCGGCGAGCCGGCGCACGGCACGGCCGCCCGGCGGGGACGGGGACCCGGCGGCGACGCGCACCGCCGTGCGCAGACAGACCAGGGCGAGATGGGCGGCGAATATCTCCTCCCGGGCGGGGCACCCGGGGACCTCGCCCGGCAGGGCCTCCCGGACCTCGGCGAGCAGCCGCAGTGCGAGGGGGTGCCGGGCGTCGGCGTCGGCGATCGACCCGGGCGGGATGCCGTACCGGGCGCGCACCCGCTCGGCCTCGGCGGCGCCGAGGTCACCGAGGTGGGCGGCGGGCAGCCGGACGGCTCCGGGGGGATGGAGCGGGGCGGCGTACTCCCAGTACTCGGGTCGGCAGCCGATGGCCAGGCCCGCGCCCCGGGTGCTCAGCCAGTGCACGGTGCCGGCGGTCCACTCGGGCAGCCGGCGGGCGAGCGGGGGCGGCATCTCCTCGGGTCCGTCGAGCACCACCAGCAGGGGGCGGCCGGCCTCCTGCGCGAGGTGGGCGACGCGCTCGGGGGTGACGGCGTCCCGGTTCCCGGTGGCGCGGGCGGGCTGGGAGGCCGTGAGGCCCCGTCCGGCGCGCCGCAGGGCGCGGGCGACGGCGTCGGCGACCGAGGTGTCGCCGGTGCGCAGGTCGGCGCCGCGCAGCCAGACGGTCGGGGCGGGCTCGGGGCCCCGCGCGCGGCGGGCGGCGAGCGCGGCGAGCTCGGTGGTGCGGCCGGTACCGGGGGCGCCGGTCAGGGCGAGGACGAGACCGGGTGCGGCCCCGGCGCCGCCGGCCCCGCCCGGGTCGGTGAGGGCACGGCGTCCGCCCTGCTCGGCGGCGGAGTGGAGACCGGGTCCGAGGGTGCCGGCGGTGAGTTCGAGGACGGCGGCGAGATTGAGATCGTCGCCGTGGCCGGGGACGGTGGCCGCGTTGCGGCGCAGCAGTACGGGGAGGGGGCCGTCGGAGAGCCCGCCGAGGGGGCACAGGGGCAGCGCGAAGCCGGCGGCCCGCCGGCCGGACTGGAGCGCGGTGCCGAGGACGGCGAGCGCGGCGCCGGTGGCGGCGTCGAGCACCGGGCCGCCGGCGGCCTCGCTGCCCAGCCGCAGCATGTCGTCGCACCCCGGTCCGAGGAGCAGTTCGGCGGCCTCGGCGATGAGATGGAAGCGGTCGGTGGCCGTGTAGGTCACCGGGACGGAGCGCAGTACCCGGGCCTCGTACCAGCCGCGGGCCGGAAGCCGTACCGGGGTGCCGGGGTCGATCCGCTTCCGGGCGCTGATGGGCACCGGCCGCAGCCCGAGCCCTTCGGTGCGGACCAGGGCGAGGCCGTACGCGGGCAGGGGGGTGATGTCGGCGGCCTCGGCGAGGCAGGTGCGCGCACCCGGGGCGTGCAGTACGGCGCGGGCGAGGCCGTCGATGGTCTCGTGGCTGGTGACGACCGTGCCCAGCCGGTCGGCGGCGAATCCGGTGCCGCGCGGCCGGCCGGCGAGATCGCGGATGTCCACGAGTGTCGGCAGCTCCGGGTCCCCGTGGTTCATCGCTCCGGCCATGCTCCGACGGTAGGCACGGGCCGGCCGGCCGGTGAAGAACGCCTCGCGAACGCGCCCCCGGGGTGCCCCTCCGTTCGCTCCGAGCGCCTGCCCGTTGGGGTGAACGGCCGGGCCTCGCCGGTGGACGGACCCGCCGCGCAGAGGGATCCCGGGGTGGGCGGGCGGCCCGGCCGTGCCGTGCCGACCGTGCCGCGCCGGCTGTCCCGGGCTGGCTGTCCCGGGCCGCACCCCGCCCGGACGGGGCGGGGCACGGCGCGGCGGGACTCAGGGGCGCCGGGTGAGCAGCGCCCTGGCGCGGTCGAACGCCGAGTCGCGGTCCGCCGCGAACTCCTCCTCGGTGAACACGGGGGTGGATATGTGCGGGGGGATCCCCGGCCCCTCGTGGGAGAACCCGCCGGGGGTGGTGTATTTCTCGTTGGAGAGCGTGAACTGCCAGCCGTTGGGGAGCGAGCGGCCGAGGGTGTCGGAGAGGATGCCCTGGGTGTTCTCCCCGATCAGGGTCGTGGGGGCGGGGCGCTCGGCCAGTGCCTTGGCGAAGGTCTCCCCGGCGCTGACCGTGGATCCGCCGGCCAGGAGTGCGATGGGGCCGGTGTAGCGGGGTGAGCCGGCGGCCGGGACCACGCGCAGGGTCTGGCGCCGGGTGAACCGGGTGTCGTCGGCGGGGTGGTTGCGGGCCTGCTTGGCGTAGGCGGGGTAGGAGCGGTTGGTGAGCCGGGACGCTATCTGGAGCCCCAGGGCGTCGCTCCCGCCCGCATTGACCCGGGCGTCGATGATCAGACCGCGCCAGGCGCGGGGGCCGGAGGTGCGGGCCCGGGTGATGATCCGGTCCAGCACCCGGGTGAGCTCGGCGGTGTCGGCCTCGAAGTCGGGGGTGCCGGCGGCGTAGGCGACAAAACGGTTGATCCGCAGATAGCCGATGCCGCCGGGCAGCTCCGCGTATCCGATGGCGCCCTGCGCATGCTGTTCGAGCGGGGTGCCGCCGAGATCGCGGCGCTCGATGAACTCCCGGACCCGGTCGTCGTACTCCTGGCTCGGCGGAATGGTGCCGGGCCGGATCATCCGGAAGGAGCGGGTGAGCTCGGGGCTCTCCGCCTGGAGGGCGACATGGGCGTCCTGGAGCGGTGCGGTCATCTCGCTCAGGATGTCGAAGAGCTCGCCGGGGGCCGTCCCGGCGTGGACCTTCGGCCGGTACTTCGCGCGGGCGGCGTCCCAGTCGACTCCCCGGCTCGCGAAGAAGGCGTAGTTCTCCTTGAACGTCTGCCAGAAGACGTCGAAGGAGGCGACCGGCCCGGCCGGCTGTTCCCGGCCGCAGAGCTCGGGCAGTGCGGCGATCCGGCGCAGTGCCCGGTCGCCCACCGTGCCGTGGACGCGCAGGGCGGCCCGGTCCCGGGTCTGCGGCCGTACGGTCAGGGCGAGTCCGTCCGCCGCGAACCCGACGGCACCGCCGGGACCGGGGGTGCCCCGCTGCGGGACGGTGAGGGCGGGACGGCAGCTGATGGCCGTGGTGTCCCAGCTCCGCAGCTCGCCGTCGCGGACGGTGACCACCATTCCGTAGCCGTCCATCCGCCAGATGCCGTCCGCCGAAGGGCTCTTCCCGGCGGGCTGCCGGGCCGCGGTGCCGGCGTCCGGGGAGCGGGTGCCCGGCTGTGCGGAGGGTGCGGCGGCGGCCGTGCCGAGCGATCCCGCGAGCGCGAGGACGGTCCCCGCCGCCATGAGCGCGCCGCGCCGGGCGCGGCGGCGCGGGGCGGGGGTGTCCGGGCCGCCGAGGGGTCCGCCGGCGGCGACCGGACCGTATGGTCCGCCGGCCGCATCCGGGCCGGCGGTACCGCCGGCTTCCCCGGCACCGGCCGAGGGCATCGCTGATGTCACTGGGTTCCTCCCCATGGATCGATCGGCCTTCATCGTTCCGCGCCGGGTGCCTCCGGCGCGTCCTCCGAGGGGTGTCATCGTGATCAACCCGCAGGTGGAGAGGGGGAGTTGCGGGCCCCTAAGGGCGCCCCGGACCGGAATCGGCCGGAGCTGGAGTCCGCCGCGGCCCGGCGGGGCGGGGTGGCCGGGGGCGCCCCCGAGGGCGTACCCGCGCGCGGCGGCCGGCGGCCGTCCGGACCCGTAGGGGCGGCGGGGCGGATCGCCCCGCCGCCCCTACGGCTGTCCCCTACGCCCATCCACCGCCGGTGTGGCACCGCCCGCCTGAAGCGGACCTCGCGACTCCTCCTCGCCTCAGCCGTATCCGGCGGGCGGCCCCTTCGGACACCGGGGGCGCGAAGGCCGGCACGGGCCGGTGGCATCTGTGCCCGGGGCCCTTGCCCACTACCCGTGGCGGCGGCCGGCGCCCGGGGCCGCCGCCTCGCGTTGCGGCACGCACCCCGCTCGGCGCGGAACACCGCCCGAAGCGGCGCGGCCGTCCGGCGGGGCGCGGCCCCTGCCGGACAAGGACGAGCCGGCGGCCCCGCATCCAGAGGGCGGGGTGCCGCCGGGACGGCCCGGCGGACGCGGGGCGCCGGGCCGTCCCGGCGGCACCACCGGCGTACGAGCCGCCCCGCACACGGCGTGGCAGCTCTGCCGGGGCCGCGCGGAGGCCGGGCAGCCGTCCCGCGACGACGGCGTACCACCGGCGCCGGGTCCGGAGGCCGACGCCATCGGTGGACAGGCCATGCCCGACACGGCCCAGCAGCTCTGCCGGGGCGGCAGGGAGGACGAGCGGGTGCCCCGCCCCGCGACGACGAGCCGAGAGTGTTCGATCCGGGGCCGGCACCACCCGCGTACGGACCGCGCCGCACACGGCGTGGCAGCTCTGCCGGAGCCGCGCGGCAGCGGGCAGGCGTCCCGCGACGGCGCCCGCGGAGGGAGCGCTCTCCACGCAGGAGATCGCCGACCGGGCACTCCGGCAGTTCCGGACAGCGCTGGACGGTCCGGCGGCTCACTCCCGGGCGCCGGTTCCACCGCCGAGCCCACAACCCCGGCCCCGGCAGCCCCTCCTCAAAGCGCCGCGATCAAACCGCCGGGATCAAACCGCCGGGATCGAACCGCCGCGATCAAAGCACTCCGATCAGAGCACTGCGATCAAGGCGCCGAGATCCGGTAGACCACATTCCGGCGCAGGGGACCCGCCGGGACGTCCGGGTCGTCGAAGTCGTCGGCGGGGTCGTGGGTCATGCCGAGCCGGCTCATGACCGCCCGCGAGCGGACATTGCCCTCCGCCGCGACCGCCAGGATCTCCGGCAGGGCGAGACTCTCGAAGCCGAAGGCCAGCACCGCCCGGCCGGCCTCGGTGGCGATGCCGCGGCCCCATGCCGCACGGGCGAGCCGCCAGCCCGCCTCCACCCCCGTGAAGGGCACACCCGCGTCGACCGGATCCAGCCCGGCGAAGCCGGCGAACTCTCCCGAGGCCACCTCCTCGACGGCCCACCAGCCCCAGCCGCGCCCGTCCAGATCGGCCTGGAAGGCGGCGGCCGACGCGTCCGCCCGCTCCCGGGTCAGCAGTTCCGGGAAGAACTCGCGGACCTCGGGGTCCGCGTTCAGCGCGGCCCAGGGGGCGAGATCGGATTCCCGCCAGTCGCGGAGCAGCAGACGTTCGGTACGCAGTTCGGGCATCACGCAATCATGGGGTGATCATCTGCCCGGAGCAATCGGAATACCGCTCCAAGGGGACGGAACGGCCCGGCGGGCGGCCCGAAGGCCGCCCGCCGGGCGGTGAGAAAACGGGCCGGCACGGGGCCGGCCGGGGATCAGCCGAAGACGGCCAGGCTCTTGGCCTTGCCCTTCACTTCCTCCACCAGGGCGAGGAAGCGGTCGCCGGGGCCGAAGACCGCGACCGGGGAACGGTCGTGGGTCGGCATGTCCAGGCGTACCCCATTGGCGAGAAGCTTGGCCCGCCGCTCGTCCACGTCCCAGCGCGGGAAGGCCGCCGAGGCCGCCTCCGCGATGGGCATCACGGTCAGCTCCTCCTGGAGCTGGTCCAGGGTCCGTGCCGCGTCCAGGCCGTACGGTCCCACCCTGGTGCGCCGCAGCGCCGTCAGATGACCGCCGACGCCGAGACCGGCGCCGAGGTCGCGGGCGATGGCGCGGATGTACGTACCCGAGGAGCAGACCACCGAGACGACGAGGTCGAGCACGGCGGTGCCGTCCTCGGCGACGGCCTCGCGGATGTCGTAGACGCGGAAGGAGGAGATGGTGACCGGACGGGCCGGGATCTCGAATTCCTCGCCGCTGCGGACCCTGGCGTAGGACCGCTTGCCGTCGATCTTGATGGCGCTGACCTTGGACGGCACCTGCATGATGGCGCCGGTCAGGGCCGCGACCCCGGCGTCGATGGCGTCCCGGGTGACCCGGGAGGCGTCCGCGGCGGAGATGATCTCGCCCTCGGCGTCATCGGTGACGGTGGTCTGGCCGAGACGGATCGTGCCCAGATACTCCTTCTCGGTGAGGGCGAGATGCCCGAGGAGCTTGGTGGCACGCTCCACACCGAGGACGAGGACTCCGGTGGCCATGGGGTCGAGGGTCCCCGCGTGTCCGACGCGGCGGGTCCGTGCGATCCCGCGCATCTTGGCGACGACGTCGTGAGAAGTGAATCCCGACGGCTTGTCGACAATGACCAGGCCGTCGGGAGGGGTGATGCGCTCTGTCATTCGGACGCTTCGTCCTCGTCCTCCGGCTTGCGGTACGGGTCCGCCTCGCCGGCGTAGCTGGCGCCCGAGGACGCCTCCCGGACCTTGGCGTCCGACGCCCGCGCCTTGTCGAGCAGGGCGTCGATCGTCTTGGCGTTCTCCGGCAGGGCGTCCGCCACGAACGTCAGGGTGGGGGTGAATTTGGTGCCCGCGGCGGCACCGACCGCGGAGCGCAGTACGCCCTTGGCGCTCTGGAGCCCGGCCGCGGCACTGGCGCGGTCCTCGTCGTCGCCGTAGACCGTGTAGAAGACCGTGGCCTCCCGCAGATCGCCGGTGACCCGGGTGTCGGTGATCGTGACATGGGTGCCCAGCCGCGGGTCCTTGATGCCGCGCTGTAGCTTCTCGGCGATCACTTCCCGGATGAGGTCCGCCAGTTTCTTCGCCCGCGCGTTGTCGGCCACTGGTCCTTCTCCTTCTTACCTGCTTGCTTGCCTTGCCGTCAGTCTTCGTCGCTGTGGAGCCTGCGTCGAACCGACAGCAGTTCCACCTCGGGCCGGCCGGCGACAAGGCGCTCGCACCGGTCCAGTACCTCGGCGAGGTGGCCTGTATCGCCCGACACCACCGCCAGGCCGATCTCGGCCCTGCGGTGAAGGTCCTGGTCCCCGGTCTCCGCCACGCTCACCGCGAATTTCCGCTGGAGCTCGGCGACGATGGGGCGGATCACGGAACGCTTCTCCTTCAGCGACCGCACGTCGCCGAGAAGCAGATCGAAGGACAGTGTCCCCACATACATGAATGATCCGGATGTCCCGCCGGTTCGGGTTCAGGACGCCTGCCAGCGCTTGGCAGGGACATCCTGAACCGTACACGCGGCGGCCGGGGCCGATCGACGGATTTAACCCCGCCCACCGGCCCCGGCCACCGCGCTGCCCGGGGGCCGGAGCCCCCGGGATGTGCACGATCAGCCGCGCGGCTTCTCGCGCATCTCGTACGTCGCGATGACGTCGTCGATCTTGATGTCGTTGAAGTTTCCGAGGTTGATACCGCCCTCGTAGCCTTCGCGGATCTCGGTGACGTCGTCCTTGAAGCGGCGCAGACCCTCGATGTTGAGGCTCTCCGCGATGACCTTGCCATCGCGCAGCAGTCGCGCCTTGGTGTTCCGCTTGACCTCGCCGGAGCGGATGAGAACACCCGCGATGTTGCCCAGCTTGGAGGAGCGGAAGACCTCGCGGATCTCCGCCGTACCGAGCTCGACCTCTTCGAACTCCGGCTTGAGCATCCCCTTGAGGGCTGCCTCGATCTCCTCGATGGCCTGGTAGATCACCGAGTAGTACCGGACGTCGACACCCTCGCGCTCCGCCATCTGCGCGGCACGGCCGGCCGCGCGGACGTTGAAGCCGATGACGATGGCGTCGGAGCCCATGGCCAGGTCGATGTCCGACTCGGTGACCGCACCCACACCGCGGTGCAGGACACGGATGTCGACCTCTTCGCCGACATCGAGCTGGAGCAGCGAGGACTCGAGGGCCTCGACGGAACCGGAAGCGTCACCCTTGATGATGAGGTTGAGCTGCTGGATCTCGCCGGCCTTGAGCACCTTGTCCAGGTCCTCGAGGGAGACGCGGCGGACGCGCTTGGCGAACGCTGCGTTCCGCTCACGGGCGGCACGCTTCTCGGCGATCTGACGGGCCGTACGGTCCTCGTCGACGACCAGGAAGTTGTCGCCCGCGCCCGGGACATTGGTGAGACCGAGGACGAGGACCGGAGTCGACGGACCCGCCTCTTCCACGTTCTCGCCCTTGTCGTCGAGCATGGCGCGGACTCGGCCGTAGGCGTCACCGGCGACCATCGTGTCACCGACGCGCAGCGTTCCGCGCTGGACCAGGACGGTCGCGACGGCGCCGCGGCCGCGGTCGAGGTGGGCCTCGATCGCGATGCCCTGTGCGTCCTGCTCCGGGTTGGCGCGCAGGTCGAGGGAGGCGTCCGCGGTCAGGACCACGGCCTCCAGCAGGGATTCGATGTTCAGCCCCTGCTTGGCGGAGATGTCGACGAACATGGTGTCGCCGCCGTACTCCTCGGCCACCAGACCGAACTCGGTGAGCTGTCCGCGCACCTTGGTCGGGTCGGCACCCTCGACATCGATCTTGTTGACCGCGACCACGATCGGCACATCGGCCGCCTTGGCGTGGTTCAGCGCCTCGATGGTCTGCGGCATGACACCGTCGTTGGCCGCCACCACGAGGATCGCGATGTCGGTCGACCGGGCACCGCGGGCACGCATGGCGGTGAACGCCTCGTGACCGGGGGTGTCGATGAAGGTGATGCGGCGGTCCTCGCCGTTGACCTCCGTCGCGACCTGGTAGGCACCGATGTGCTGGGTGATGCCACCGGCCTCGCCCGCGACGACGTTCGTCTTGCGGATGGCGTCGAGCAGACGGGTCTTGCCGTGGTCGACGTGACCCATGACGGTCACGACCGGCGGACGGGAGACGAGGAACTCCTCGCCGCCCTCGTCCTCGCCGAACTCGATGTCGAAGGACTCGAGAAGCTCGCGGTCCTCCTCCTCCGGGCTGACGATCTGAACCGTGTAGTTCATCTCTTCGGCCAGCATGACGAGGGTGTCGTCGGAGACGGACTGCGTCGCCGTGACCATCTCGCCGATGTTCATCATGACCGCGACGAGCGACGCCGGGTTGGCGTTGATCTTCTCCGCGAAGTCGGTGAGGGAGGCACCGCGCGACAGGCGAATGGTCTCGCCATTGCCGCGGGGCAGCATCACGCCGCCGACCGACGGGGCCTGCATGGCCTCGTACTCCTGACGCCTCTGCCGCTTCGACTTGCGGCCGCGACGGGCCGGTCCGCCGGGACGGCCGAAGGCGCCCTGTGTGCCACCGCGGCCACCGGGGCCGCCGGGACGGCCCGCGAAGCCGGGACGACCGCCGCCGAAGCCGCCGCCGCCACCGGGAGCGCCGCCGCCACCGGGACGACCGGCGAAGCCGCCGCCGCCACCGGGACGACCGCCGCCGCCACCGCCACCGGGACGACCGGCGAAGCCGCCGCCGCCACCGGGACGGGCGCCGGTGCCGGCACCGCCGGGACGACCGCCGCCGCCACCGGGACCACGACCGCCGCCACCGGGACCGGGACGGGGGCCGGCAGCCGGACGCTGCGGCATCATGCCCGGGTTCGGGCGGTTACCGGCCGGAGCGCCGCCGGGGCGCGGGGCCTGCGGACGGGGCATGCCGCCGGGAGTGGGACGAGCACCGCCGGGAGCGCCCTGGCCGCCCTGGGGACGGGGTGCGCCACCGGGACCGCCCTGCGGACGCGGGGCACCGGGGGCGCCGCCGCCGCCGGGGCGGGGGGCACCGCCGGGACGGGGCGCCTGGGGGCGCGCCATGCCGGTGGAACCGCCGGAGGTGAAGGGGTTGTTGCCCGGACGGGGACCCGCCGGACGGTTGCCGCCGGGGCGGGCACCGCCCTGGCCGGCCGCGGGGCGGGCCGGACGGTCACCGCGGTCGCCGCGGGCACCGTCGCGCTGACCGCCGTCACGCTGGCCGCCGTCGCGCTGACCGGCCGGGGCCGGACGTGCCGGACGCGGGCCGGGGGTGGCGGCGGGGCGGGACGCCTGCGGGGCGGCGGGCTGCGCCGGAGCCGGGGCGGAGAACTCCGCCTGGGGCACCGGTGTCACCGGACGCGCGGGGGCGGGCTTGGGACCCGGACGCGGGCCCGGGGCGGCCGGAGCCGCTGCGGGGGTGCTGCTCGCGGGGGCCTCCGCGGCGGCCGGCTTGGGAGCCGGGGCGCCGGGCTTGGGGGCACCCGGACGGGGCGCGGCCGGAGACGGCGCGCCGGGGGTGGGTCCGCCCGGACGGGGGGCGGGGGAAGGCGCTGCCTTGCGGGGCGCGCCGGGCTTCGCTGCGGACTTGCCGGCGCCTGCGCCGGGTCCCTGCAAAGCATCAGTCAATTTGCGTACAACCGGCGCCTCGATCGTCGAGGAAGCCGAACGGACGAATTCACCGAGTTCTTGGAGCTTGGCCATGACGACCTTGCTCTCGACGCCGAACTCCTTGGCGAGTTCGTATACCCGGACCTTAGCCACTTCGCTCCTTTTAGGTCCGGGTTACCGCCGGACCGTCGCTACTTCATGGGCGTACTCATCGCGTACTCATCGAGTGCTCATCGCAATCTCGACCTACTTCCAACTCGCGAGGTACCTGACCGCACGGGGTATCCGTGCCGTGCTTATTGCAACGGGGCCTGCCGCTCCTTACGGGGCTTGCCGCTCCGCCTCTTGCACATATCGCTGCACTCCGGCCGTGTCGAACGGTCCCCTGCCCCGGAAGGCCCGGGGGAAGGCCCGGCGTCGTACAGCCAGATCGAGACAGACCGTGACGGGGTGTACATATGCACCCCGGCCGGGCAGCGTACCGCGATCATCGGGGACGCATTCATCCCCGACGGCCACGATGCGCAGCAGATCGGTCTTGGCCGCTCGCTCCCGGCATCCCACACAGGTGCGTTCAGGGCGTGCGCAGGCGTGCGTCCGGCCAGACATCACTAAGTCTACCTCCCCGTAGCGACCTCACCCCTATGGGGCAGGAATCGAACGATCGTTGTTCCGTATTCCGTCGGTGCCGCTGCCTCCGCGACAACACAGGTCACGGCGTTCCGCTTCCGCACCCGGGGACGATGCCCTGGTCAGGGCGGTGCCGGGGGGCCGGTGGAGCCCGGGTCGAGGCTCCGTCGGAGCGGTGTCCGAGATCACGGCCGGTACTCCGGTCGGGCCCGGGCGGGGCGTCGGCCGGAGCCCGCTCCGGGGCCCGGCGGCGACCGGGTCGGGCCGGAGCGGCGCGGCCGGCCGGCGGTGACACCCGCGAACGGGCGGCACCGGTGCGCCGGCCGGGAACGGAACCCGATCGGTACCTTCCGGGCCGTGCGCGGGACCTTTCCGGAAGCCGGCCGGGGACCTCGGGGCCGTACGCCGCGACTCCCGGTCCCGGCTCGATCCCGGTCCGATCCCGGCCCGGGCCCGGCTCCATGGAGGGCCGGGCTCCGGTTGGGCCCGCCGACCGGCCCTCGCCCGTCGTGCCCGGGCGCCCGGTCCCCGTCAGTCGCGCTCGGGTGCCCGGTCCTCGTCGGTCTGCTCGGTGTCGGGGCGGATGTCGATGCGCCAGCCGGTGAGACGGGCGGCCAGGCGGGCGTTCTGCCCCTCCTTGCCGATCGCCAGGGAGAGCTGGTAGTCGGGCACGGTCACCCGGGCGGAGCGGGCGCCGAGGTCGACGACCTCCACCTTGTTGACCCGGGCCGGGGAGAGCGCGTTGGCGACCATCTCGGCCGGGTCGTCCGACCAGTCGACGATGTCGATCTTCTCGCCGTGCAGTTCGGCCATCACATTGCGCACCCGGCTGCCCATCGGGCCGATGCAGGCGCCCTTGGGGTTGAGGCCGGAGCGGGTGGAGCGGACCGCGATCTTGGTGCGGTGGCCGGCCTCGCGGGCGATGGCGGCGATCTCCACACTGCCGTCCGCGATCTCCGGGACCTCCAGCGCGAAGAGCTTCTTCACCAGATTGGGGTGGGTGCGGGAGAGCGTCACGGACGGACCGCGGACACCCTTGGCCACCCGCACCACATAGGTGCGCAGCCGCAGGCCGTGGGTGTACTCCTCACCGGGGACCTGCTCCTGCACCGGCAGGATCGCCTCCAGCTTGTCGTCCAGCCGGACGAGGACGTTCTTCGGGTCCTTGCCCTGCTGCACCTGGCCGGAGACCACATCGCCCTCGCGGCGGGCGTACTCGCCGAAGGTGACGTCGTTCTCGGCGTCCCGCAGCCGCTGCTGGATGACCTGGCGGGCCGTGGTGGCGGCGATCCGGCCGAAGTCGGTGGGGGTGTCGTCGAACTCCTTGGCCTCCTGCCCCTCGTCCAGATCGGCCGGGTCCTCCTTGGCCCACACCGTCACATGGCCGGTCTCCCGGCTGAGCACGGCACGGGCGTGCCGGCGGCTTCCCTCGGTGCGGTGGTACGCGATGAGGAGGGCCGACTCGATCGCCTCGACCAGCAGGTCGAAGGGGATCTCCTTTTCTTGTGCCAAGCCCTTCAGGAGCTTTACGTCAATGTCCACGGCTACGCCTCCTCTTCCTTCTTGTCGGTGTCGATCTCGGTGTCGATCTCGATGTCGGTGCCGGCGGTACCGGAGGCGGGCTCGGGCTCGGCCGCCTTGCGGTTGAACTCGATCTCCACCCGGGCGCGGGCGATGTCGGCGAAGGCGATCCGGTGGGCCTTGGGCTTGCGGCCCTTCACACCGGGCACTTCGAGGTCGAGTCCTTCGCCGTCCACGGCGCGGATGCGGGCCACGAGCTCCCCGCCCTCCTCATTGAGCTGGAATCGGACCAGCCGGCCGACGGCACGCGTGTAGTGGCGGTGCTCGGTCAGCGGGCGGTCCGCGCCGGGCGAGCTGACTTCGAGGACGTACTCGCCCTCGCCCATCGCGTCGGTCTCGTCCAGCTTCGCGGAGACGGCGCGGCTCAGCTCCGCACAGGCGTCCAGAGTGGCGCCTTCCTCGGAGTCCACGATGATCCTCAGCTGGCGGCGGCGTCCGGCGCGGGAGATGTCGATCTCTTCCAGATCCAGGCCCGCGGCGCCGACGAGCGGCTCCAGCAGCTCGCGCAGCCTGTCGCTCTGGGTGGTGCTCATCCGGGTGACTCCTCGGCCGCGTGTGCTGTTGTGGGTTCGTCGCGTGTCGAGACAAAGGGTATCCGGTCCCGCAGGGTGTTGCCGTCCACCCGCGGCCCGCCCACGGGTACGCTCGCCTGCGGCGATGATCATCGACGGTCGAGGGAGACTCGCATGGGGCGCACGGGGACGACGCGCAGGCGGGCGCTCATGGTCACGGGAGTGATCGCGGCGGGCACACTCAGCGGCTGCGCGGGTGGTTCATCCGCCCGTGTGAGCGGCTCACCGGCCGCGCGGGCGAGCGCCGACGCCGAACTGCGGAAACGGTTGGCCACGGCGAGCGGCACGCTGCGGGACCGGTACGACGCCACCCTCGCGCTCCATCCGGGGCTGGCGGAACGGCTCAGTCCGATGCGGGCCTCGGTGACCGAGCACATCACGGCGCTGGGCGGGCCGCCCGGCAACGCCCCGCCCGTACCGCTGCCGCCGCCCGTACCGGCGGACGAGACCGCGGCGCTGGCCTCGCTGGCGGCGGCGGAGCGGCACACCGCGGACACCCACACGGCCGCGCTGGACGACGCGGGACCGGAACTCGCCCGGCTGCTGGCCTCGCTGGCCGCCGCGGGGGCGGCGCATGTGTATCTGCTGGGGGGCGCCCGGTGAACCGGGCCGTGGTGCCGGAGCGTGCGAGGGAGCGGCGCGCGGGCGCGCGCCGGGCGATGGACAGGGGTGCCGGATGAACGGGATGAACCGGACGGACACGGCGGACGGCGTGCTGACGGCCGTGCAGGCCGCTCTCGCGGCGGAGCATGCGGCGGTGTACGGGTACGGGGTGGCCGGAGCCGGGGTCGGCGAGGGCCGCGCGGGCGAGGCCGCCGCGGCTCATGGCGCGCACCGCGCCCGGCGGGACGCACTCGCCAGGGCCGTCCGCGATCTGGGGGGCGAGCCGGTGGCCGCGGCCCCCGCGTACGCGCTGCCCTTCCCGGTGCGGGACGCCGAGGCGGCCGTCCGGCTGGCGGTCTTCCTGGAGGAGCGGGTCGCCGGGGTCTGTTCCGATCTCGTCCGGGCGGCCGAGGGGCCGCTGCGGCGCGAGGCGGCGGCGGCGCTGCGGGAGGCCGCGGTGCGGGCCGCGCGCTGGCGGGGCGGCGGCGTAGCCTTTCCCGGGCTCGCGGAGCGGGGGGAGCGGGCGGGGGCCGTGGAGCCGGCCGGTTAGGTCGTTTCTTACGGATCAGGCTGGATCAGTGAGCGGGGTCTGGTGCCGTGGATCGCAAGGCGGAGGATTGAGCCACTGCGGAGCATTGGTGATTGACGACAACGCGGCGAGGCGCGGTGCCAGGGCACGCGAGCCCAGCAAGATCCGTAAGAGACGGCCCAGCCGTCGGCGTACGGGCGGGCACGGTGCGCCGGCCGGATGTGCGGGGCCGGTGGCCGGTCCGGGTGGCTCCCGAACGGGGCGAACGATGCGGACCGGTCGAGTCCGGTTGACTTCCGTATCCGTATAGTCCGGTTGTCCGGTTCAGTCGGTTCGTTCGTTTCAGTCGGTTTCAGTCCTTCTCCGGTCCGTTCGGTTCCTCTCGGTTCCTCTCGGCCGGCGGTGTTCGTCCGCGGAGTTCGTTCGGCTCGTTCCATGAAAGATCAGCGGAAGGGAGGAACGCGCGCATGGGTTTCGAAGCGCCCCGGCGTCTGGCACGGGCGCTGGGCGAGAGCGGCACATGGCTCGGCCGGCTGCCCGCGATCACCGAGGAGACCGTGGCCCGGCTGGGTCTTGAGGTCGAGCGGGTGACCGAGCCCGGCGGCCGGAGCAGTCTGGTCCTTCTGGTGCGCCTGCCCGACGCCACTCCGGCGGCGCTGAAAATCGCACCGCCGTCCGCCTCACCGGCCCTGGAGCGGGCGGCGCTGCGTCACTGGAACGGGTGGGGCGCGGTGCGCGAGCTGGGGGCGCCCGGCGCCGGGGACGCGCTGCTGCTGGAGCGTCTGCACCCGGAGGTGTCGCTGCGTTCCCTGCCGGAGGCCAAGGCGCTGCTGGAGGCGGCCGGCATCGTACGGCGGCTCTGGGTGGAGCCGCCGGCGGACCACGGCTTCGAGACGGTCGCGGAGCGGACCGCCCGGCAGGCGCGCGCGCTGCGGGAGCTGGACGACCCGCTGGCCTCGGCCGCGCTGGACGCGCGGGAGGAGCTGATCGCCGATCCCGGGCAGGGGGAGGCGCTGCTGCTGCACGGCTGTTTCCGCCAGGGGAAGGTTCTCGCGGCGGACCGGGTCCCCTGGCTGACCGTGGGCCCCGATCCGCTGGTCGGTGAGCGCGCCTACGATCTGGCGCGGCTGGTCCGCGACCGGGTGGAGGATCTGATCGCGGCGGCGTCGGGCCCCTCGGTGGCGCGCCGCAGGGTGAACAAGCTGGCGGACTCGCTGGAGGTCGATCCGGAGCGGCTGCGGAAGTGGGCGCTCTTCCGTGCGGTGGAGTCGGGGATGCGGGCACCGGCGCGGCAGGCGGAGTCCTCGCTGGAGTTCGCCTCCTGGCTCTGACACTCCCCCGGGTCCGGCATCCGGGGACACGGCACCGGCCGGGACGCGTGACGCGTCCCGGCCGGTGTCCGTCTCCCCGCGGCGGCGGTCAGCCGCGCAGCCGGGCCACCGCTTCGGCGACCGGGAGCTCCTCGCGCTCACCCGTCCTGCGGTCCTTCAGCTCCACCACTCCCTCGGCGGTGCGGCGGCCGGCGACCAGGATCTTCGGGACGCCGATCAGCTCGGCGTCGGTGAACTTGACGCCCGGGGAGACCCCGGGCCGCTCGTCCACCAGCACCCGCAGGCCCGCCGCCGCGAGCTGGTCCGCGACCTCCAGGGCCAGCTCGGTCTGGGCGGCCTTGCCCGCCGCCACCACATGGACATCGGCCGGGGCGATCTCGGCCGGCCAGCACAGGCCCTTGTCGTCGGCGGTCTGCTCGGCCAGCGCCGCGACCGCGCGGGAGACGCCGATGCCGTACGAGCCCATGGTGACCCGGACCGGCTTGCCCTGCTGCCCGAGGACATCGAGCTGGAAGGCGTCCGCGTACTTGCGGCCGAGCTGGAAGATGTGGCCGATCTCGATCGCGCGGTCGAGCTTCAGGCCCGTACCGCACTTCGGGCAGGGGTCGCCGTCGCGGACGACGACGACATCCGCGTACTCGTCGACCTCGAAGTCGCGGCCCGCGACGACATTGCGCGCGTGCACGCCCTCCTTGTTGGCGCCGGTGATCCAGGCGGTGCCGGCCGCGACCCGGGGGTCGGCGAGGTAGCGGACCTTCCCCAGGCCCTGCGGACCGACATAGCCGCGGACGAGGTCGGGGCGGCCGGTGAAGTCCTCGGCGGTGACCAGCTCGACCTCGGCCGGGGCGAGGTGGTCGGAGAGCTTGCCCAGGTCCACCTCGCGGTCGCCCGGGACGCCGACCGCGATGATCTCGCCGTCGACCTTCACCAGCAGGTTCTTCAGCGTCGCGGAGGCCGGGACGCCCAGGTGGGCGGCGAGGGTCTCGATGGTGGGGGTGTCGGGGGTGTCGATCTCCTCGGCCGCCGGGTGGTCCGCGGCGGCCGGGGCGCCGGCGGTGAAGGTCACGGCCTCGGTGTTCGCCGCGTACTCACAGCCGGTGCAGTGGACGAAGGTGTCCTCGCCCGCGGCGGCCGGGGCCAGGAACTCCTCGGAGGCGGAGCCGCCCATCGCGCCGGAGACGGCCGACACGATGCGGTGGTCCAGGCCGAGCCGCCGGAAGATCTTGATGTACGCCTCGCGGTGCAGGGCGTAGGACTCGGCGAGGCCCTCGTCGGTGGTGTCGAAGGAGTAGGAGTCCTTCATCAGGAACTCGCGGCCGCGCAGGATGCCGGAGCGCGGACGCGCCTCGTCGCGGTACTTCGACTGGATCTGGTAGAGGGTCACCGGCAGGTCCTTGTAGGACGTGCACTGGTCCTTGACCAGCAGGGTGAAGATCTCCTCGTGGGTGGGGCCGAGGAGGTACTCGGCGCCCTTGCGGTCCTTGAGACGGAACAGCTCGGGGCCGTACTCCTCCCAGCGGCCGGTGGCCTCGTACGGCTCCTTCGGGAGCACGGCCGGGAGCAGCACCTCCTGGCCGCCCATGGCGTCCATCTCCTCGCGCACCACACGGGTGACGTTCTCCAGGACCTTCTTGCCGAGCGGCAGCCAGGACCAGATGCCGGCCGCGTTCCGCCGGACGTAGCCGGCGCGGACGAGCAGCTTGTGGCTCAGGGTCTCGGCGTCCGCGGGGTCGTCGCGCAATGTCTTGACCATCAGACGGGACATGCGCTGGACCTGGGCTGCCATGGGGGAATCTCCTGCGTCGGATCGGGACTGCTCTGCGTGAGGTTAGCCGGGCGGTGGCGGCGGGCGGAAATCAGTTCCGCCGCAGCAGCGGCAGCGGGGCCCCCATCACGGCGTACGGGCTGGGGGCGCTCGGGAAGACCACCCGGCGGGCGAGGTCCTCGTAGCCGAGCGCGCGGTAGAGCCTGCGGGCCGGTGACTCGATGTCGATCGCGGAGAGGATGGAGCGCGGCTGCTCCGCCGCGTCGGTGATGGTGGTGATCAGCGAGCGGCCGATGCCCCGGGCGTGGAAGGCGGGGTGCACATGGAGTTCGGTGATCACGAAGGAGTCGTCGAGCCAGTGTTCACGGCCGGTGTGGCGCAGATACGGCTCCACCACGGTGGACCACCACTGGCCGCGGTCGTTGGGCATTCCGTAGACGAATCCGACCAGCCGGCCGGTGCCGGTGAGCGCGCCGAGCGCGCGGGCGCCGGGCTGGCGCAGATGGCGGTGGACGATATGGCGGCGCAGCTCGATCTCGTCCTCGGTGAGACCGAAGGCGAGGGCCTGTACGGCGAGGGCTTCGTCGATCCGCGCGTCCAGGTCGAAGGGCTCGACGGCGACATCGGGGGGTGCTGCCATGCGGGAACCCTACTTGCCGCGGGGCGGGGTCAGAACAGCACGCTCATGAACGCTCCGACCTCCTGGAAGCCGACCCGGCGGTAGGCGGCCCTGGCGGGGGTGTTGTAGTCGTTGACATAGAGGCTGACCACGGGTGCGACATCGGCGAGGGCGTACCGCAGCACGGCGGCCATACCGGTCTCGGAGAGGCCCCGGCCGCGGAATTCGGGGTCCACCCAGACGCCCTGGATCTGGCAGGCCCGGTTGGTCGCGGCGCCGATCTCGGCCTTGAAGATCACCCGGCCGTCGTCGATCCGGGCGAAGGCGCGGCCGGCGCCGACGAGTTCGGCGACCCGGGCCTGGTAGAGCAGACCGCCGTCGCCGACCATCGGGGAGACGCCGACCTCCTCGGTGAACATGGCCACACAGGCGGGCATGATCACATCCATCTCGTCCTTGCGGATCCGGCGGACATACGGGTCGGGGGTGATGTCGGCGGGGACACCGTCGGTCACCATCAGGGGCTGCCGGGTGCGTACGTCCCGGGCGGGGCCCCAGCTCGGTTCGAGCAGCCGCCACAGCTGGGCGGTGGGCTCGGCGGGGCCGACGATGGAGGAGCAGCGGCGGCCGGCCCGGCGGGCCCGGTCGGCGAAGGCGCGGACGGCTTCGGGGCCGGCGCAGATGGGGACGAGATTGGCGCCGGAGTAGCAGAGGGAGCGGAGTCTTCCGCCGGTGTACCAGCCCCACATCTCACCGCCGAGCCGCCAGGGGTCGAGGCCGGCGACCTGGACCCTGGACGTGACAAAGGCATTGGCGACGGGGTCGCTCTCCAGCACGGCGAGGGCGGCGCCGAGGTCGCTGGGTTCGAGGACCCGGGTGGTGGTCTGCGTCAACACGAGGGGGCCTCACATACCGTCTGCTGATCTCCGAACTGTACCTGGCGGGTGGGGTGGGTGCCGAGGGGAGCGGGGGCCCTGGCGGGGGCGGGCTCGCGGGTGCGAGGGCGGGGCGGGTGCGAGGGCGGGGCGGGTGCGGGGGCGGGGCGGGTGCGTGCGGGTACCGGTCCGCGCGGGTGCCGGTCCGCGCGGGTGCCGGTCCGCGCGGGTGCCGGTCCGCGCGGGTGCCGGTCCGCGCGGGTGCCGGTCCGCGCGGGTGCTTGCGGGGCTCCGCCCCGGACCCCGCGCCTCAATCGCCGGCGGGGCCTGACAGGGGCGCCCCCGCCCCTGCGGGGCCACTGGTGACGGCCGGCCGGGACGGAGAAGCCGGGATGCGCGGGCCACCGCGGCGGAGCTTGATCGGTGCTCCCGGCAGGGCTTGATCGGTAACCCGCGCCGCCGACGGGGTGTCAAGGGGTGGCTGTCGGCCGGAAGGGGGCGGGAAATGGCTCGGGCCCGCCCCGCTCCCGGTGGGGAGCGGGGCGGGCCCGGAGGGTCGGGGTGGGGTCAGCCGACGGAGACGCTGGGCTCGCCGGACATCACGCCGTCCTTCTCCATCTGCTCGGCGATCTTCATCGCCTCGTCGATCAGGGTCTCGACGATCTTCGACTCGGGGACGGTCTTGATGACCTCGCCCTTGACGAAGATCTGGCCCTTGCCATTGCCGGAGGCGACGCCGAGGTCGGCCTCGCGGGCCTCGCCGGGGCCGTTGACGACACAGCCCATCACCGCGACGCGGAGCGGGACCTCCATGCCCTCCAGGCCCGCCGTGACCTCCTCGGCCAGCTTGTAGACGTCGACCTGGGCGCGGCCGCAGGAGGGGCAGGAGACGATCTCCAGCCGGCGCTGGCGCAGATTCAGCGACTCCAGGATCTGCATGCCGACCTTGATCTCCTCGGCCGGGGGGGCCGACAGCGAGACGCGGATCGTGTCGCCGATGCCCTCGGCGAGCAGGGCGCCGAAGGCCACCGCCGACTTGATCGTGCCCTGGAAGGCCGGGCCCGCCTCGGTGACGCCGAGGTGGAGCGGGTAGTCGCACTGGGCGGCGAGCTGGCGGTAGGCGTTGACCATCACGACGGGGTCATTGTGCTTGACCGAGATCTTGATGTCCCGGAAGCCGTGCTCCTCGAAGAGGGACGCCTCCCACAGGGCCGACTCGACCAGGGCCTCGGGGGTGGCCTTGCCGTACTTCTTCAGCAGCCGGGCGTCGAGCGAGCCGGCGTTGACGCCGATCCGGATCGGGGTGTTCGACGCGGAGGCCGCCGCGGCGATCTCCTTGACCTTGTCGTCGAACTGCTTGATGTTGCCCGGATTCACCCGCACCGCGGCACAGCCGGCGTCGATCGCGGCGAAGACGTACTTGGGCTGGAAGTGGATATCGGCGATGACCGGGATCTGGGACTTGCGCGCGATGGTGGCGAGCGCGTCGGCGTCGTCCTGGGTGGGGCAGGCCACCCGGACGATCTGGCAGCCGGACGCGGTGAGTTCGGCGATCTGCTGGAGCGTGGCACCGATGTCGGAGGTGCGGGTGGTCGTCATCGACTGGACCGACACCGGGGCATCACCGCCCACCGCCACGGACCCGACCTGAATCTTCCGGCTGACGCGCCGCTTGGCGAGCGTGGTCGGAACGGAAGGCATACCGAGAGAAATCGCGGTCATCTGCTGTGCAACCCCAAGGTGTGGATCGAGAGGTCCCGAGTACGGCGGGCTCCAGCATCCGAGATTACGGCACAGGGGTTACGACAAGCACATCGCCGAGGAAAACACGGCGATCAGTGATCGGCCGGGTGCAAAGTGCACCCGGCCGACATACCGAAGCGATCAGCAGATATACCGAAGTGATCAGCTGATCTTCACGGGATTCACGATGTCCGCGACGAGAACCAGCAGGGTGAAGCAGATGAAGATCCCCGCCACCACATAGGCGACCGGCATCAGCCTCGCCACGTCGAAGGGGCCGGGGTCGGGGCGGCGGAAGATCCGGGCCGTCCTGCGGCGCACGGACTCCCAGAGGGCGCCCGCGATGTGCCCGCCGTCCAGCGGCAGCAGCGGCAGCATGTTGAAGAGGAAGAGCGAGAGATTGAAGCCCGAGACGAGGAGCAGGAAGGTGGCGATGATGTTCTGGCTCGGGATGTCGAGATTCATCACCTCACCGCTGATCCGGGCCGCGCCGACGACTCCGACCGGGGAGTCGTCCTTGCGCTCGCCGTCGCCGAAGGCCGCGCTCCAGAGATCGGGGACCTTCGCCGGGAGGGCGATGATCGACTGGACACCGTCCTCGATCATGGTGCCCATGCGGTCGACCGAGGCGGTGAAGGAGAGCGGCAGGATCTCGGTCTTCGGCTGGAAGCCGAGATAGCCGGCCGGGACGAAGTCGTCCGGGATGACCTCGCCGTCGGAGTTCTTCGCCACCACCATGTTCTTGATGAGGTCGACCGGAAGCGTCCGCTCGGCGCCGCCGCGCTCGATGGTGAGCGTGGCCGGGCCGATCGTGGCGCGGATGCGGTCGGAGAGGGTGTCCCAGTCGCCGACGGGCTTGCCGTTGAACCCGGTGATCTTGTCGCCCACCCGCAGGCCGGCCGCCTGGGCCGGTGAGACCGGATCGCTCGCGGCGCAGGTGTCGCGCCGCTTGAGGCTCTGGTCGATCGCGCACTTCTGGACGCCCGCCACCGTGGTCGTCTCGGTGGCGAAGCCGAAGGACATGGCCACCCCGAGGAAGATCGCCACGGCCAGGATCAGATTCATGAACGGCCCGGCGAACATCACGATCACGCGCTTCCACGGCTTGCGCGTGTAGAAGAGCCGCTTCTCGTCCCCCGGCTGGAGCTCTTCGTACGCGGCGGTCCGCGCGTCCTCGATCATGCCGCGCCAGGGCGAGGTGGAGCGGGCCTCTATCCGGCCGTCCTCACCGGGCGGGAACATGCCGATCATGCGGATGTAGCCACCCATGGGGATGGCCTTGATGCCGTACTCCGTCTCGCCCTTGCGCCGGGACCAGAGGGTCGGGCCGAAGCCGACCATGTACTGCGGCACCCGGATGCCGAAGAGCTTGGCCGTGGAGAGATGGCCCAGCTCGTGCCAGGCGATGGAGAACAGCAGGCCGACGGCGAACAGCGCTATGCCGAGAACCGTCAACAACATCGTCATGCGTGAGCCTCCGCTGTGGCCTTCACTGCCAGTTCCCGGGCCCGCGACCGGGCCCAGCTCTCCGCTTGCAGGACGTCCAACACCGTCAGCGGAGTTCCCGTTCCGGGCACTCCGTGCTCGGTGACGACCTCCGTGACCGTATCCATGATTCCGTTGAAGGGCAGTCGGCCGGCCAGGAAGGCCGCCACGCACTCCTCGTTCGCGGCGTTGAACACCGCCGGGGCGGTGCCGCCCGCCTCACCCACCTGCCGGGCGAGCCCGACGGACGGGAACGCCTCGGTGTCGAGCGGGAAGAACTCCCAGGTCGAAGCCTTGGTCCAGTCGAAGGCGGGGGCGGCGTCCGGGATTCTCTCGGGCCAGCCGACACCGATGGCGATGGGACCGCGCATGTCCGGCGGGGTGGCCTGCGCGATGGTCGAACCGTCGCTGAATTCCACCATCGAGTGAACATAGGACTGCGGGTGGACGACGACCTCGATGCGGTCGAAGGGGATGTCGTAGAGGAGGTGCGCCTCGATGACCTCCAGCCCCTTGTTGACCAGGGTCGCGCTGTTGACGGTGATCACCGGGCCCATCGCCCAGGTCGGGTGGGCCAGGGCGTCGGCGGGGGTGACATCGGCCAGCTCGGCGCGGGTGCGCCCGCGGAAGGGGCCGCCCGAGGCGGTGACCACGAGCTTGCGCACATCGGCGCGGGTGCCGGCGGCCAGCGCCTGGAAGAGGGCGGCATGCTCGGAGTCCACCGGGATGATCTGGCCGGGCCGCGCGAGGGCCTTCACCAGGGGCCCGCCGACGATCAGGGATTCCTTGTTGGCGAGCGCGAGGGTGCGGCCCGCCCTCAGCGCGGCGAGGGTGGGAGCGAGGCCGATGGAGCCGGTGATTCCGTTGAGCACGGTGTGGCACGGCGAGGCCGCGAGCTGGGCGGCGGCGTCCGGGCCGGCCAGGATCTCGGGGAGGCGTTCGCCGGCTCCGTACCGCGCGGCCAGTGCCTCGCGCAGCGCGGGGACCGCGTCCTCGCGCGCCACGGCCACCGTCCCCGCGCGCAGCCGCCGCGCCTGCTCGGCCAGCAGCTCCGGCCGGCCGCCGGCCGCGGAGAGCGCGGTGACCCGGAAGCGGTCGGGGTTGCGCAGCACGAGATCGATGGCCTGCGTGCCGATGGACCCGGTCGATCCGAGGATGACGAGGTCCCGGCGGCCGGCGGCCGGGTCGAAGGCGGTGTGCGGGTCGGCGAGGGGGGATGGGCTGTCGCTCATCCCCCCATTGTGTCCGCAACGGCGCCGGGTCCGAACCGGGGTGCCCGTGAATCCTGCGCCCGTGTCGGGGCGGGTGTCCGCGAATGAGGCGCGTGTGCCGGGGATCAGGGGATGGGGCGGTGCAGATTCTCCCGTTCCGACGGGCCCGGGGCGGCGTCCGCGATCCAGGGGCCGTCGCCGCTGGGGTCGATGACGCCCGCCTCCAGCCACTCGTACCGCCCGGCCAGGACACCGTCCACCACCTTGGCGTCGATCGCGTCCGTATTGGACCAGAGCCGCCCGAAGAGCTCCTCCACCCGGAGCCGGGACTGCCGGCAGAAGACATCCGCCAGCTGGTACGCCTCCCGGCCGTGCTCGCCGGTGGTGCGCAGCAGCTCCGCCCGTACGCAGGAGGCGCTCATCGCGAAGAGCTCGGCGCCGATGTCCACGATCCTGCCGAGGAACGCCTGCTTGGTCTCCATCCCGCCCTGCCAGCGGGCCATGGCCAGGAAGGTGGCGCGGGCCAGCCGGCGGGAGGAGCGTTCGACCCAGCGCAGATGGACGGCGAGATCGGTGTGGCCGGCCGGGTGGAATTCACCGTACGTACGCGGCAGCTGTCCGGCTCCGGTGACCAGTTTCGGCAGCCAGCGGGCGTAGAAGGCGGTGGCCTGGGCTCCGGCCCGCGCCTTGTCGCCGAGCGGTTTGCCGGGGTCGATCAGATCGCCCGCCACCTTGAGATGGGCGTCGACGGCCTCGCGGGCGATCAGCAGATGCATGATCTCGGTGGAGCCCTCGAAGATCCGGTTGATGCGCAGATCCCTCAGGAGCTGTTCGGCCGGTACGGCGCGTTCGCCGCGGGCGGCGAGCGAGTCGGCCGTCTCGAAGCCGCGTCCGCCGCGGATCTGGACCAGTTCATCGGCCATGAGACAGGCCATCTCGGAGCCGTAGAGCTTGGCGAGGGCCGCCTCGATACGGATGTCGTTGCGATTCTCGTCGGCCATCTGGGAGGAGAGGTCGAGCACGGCCTCCAGCGCGAAGGTGGTGGCGGCGATGAAGGAGATCTTGGTGCCGACCGCCTCGTGCCGGGCGACCGGTTTGCCCCACTGCTCCCGGACCGCGGACCATTCACGGGCGATTTTCAGACACCACTTCCCGGCGCCGACACACATGGCGGGCAGCGAGAGCCGTCCGGTGTTGAGCGTGGTGAGAGCGATCTTCAG
This sequence comes from Streptomyces sp. CAU 1734, assembly GCF_039888735.1. Taxonomy (NCBI): domain Bacteria; kingdom Bacillati; phylum Actinomycetota; class Actinomycetes; order Kitasatosporales; family Streptomycetaceae; genus Streptomyces; species Streptomyces sp. CAU 1734. The sequence goes on along the minus strand of NZ_JBDQQP010000014.1, from coordinate 178,723 downwards.
GCCCTCCCCCTCGGCACCGATCCGGTTGGCGGCCGGGACTCTGACCTGGTGGAAGCGGGTGACTCCGTTCTCCAGCCCGCGCAGCCCCATGAAGGCGTTGCGGTGCTCCACGGTGATGCCCTCGCTCGCCGCCTCCACGACGAAGGCGGTGATGCCGCCGGGCCGGCCCTCGGACCTCGGCACCCGGGCCATCACCACGAGAAGGTCGGCGACCACGCCATTGGTCGTCCAGAGCTTCACCCCGTCGATGAGGTAGGAGTCGCCGTCCGGGACGGCGGTGGTGGCCAGCCGCGCCGGGTCTGAGCCGACATCCGGTTCGGTCAGCAGGAAGGCGGAGATGTCGGTACGGGCGAGGCGGGGCAGGAACCGGTCCTGCTGCTCCTTGGTGCCGAAGAGCTTCAGCGGCTGCGGTACGCCGATGGACTGGTGGGCGGAGAGCAGCGCGCCGATCACCGGACTGGCGGAGCCGGCGAGGGCGAGCGCCTTGTTGTAGTAGACCTGGGTGAGGCCGAGACCGCCGTGGGCGACATCGATCTTCATCCCGAGCGCGCCCAGCTCCCTGAGACCGTTGATCACCTCGTCGGGGATGCGGGCCTCGCGCTCGATCAGCGCGCCGTCCACCCGGGTCTCGCAGAATTCGCGGAGCCGGGCGAGGAATTCCTCGCCGCGCCGGGTGTCCTCGCCCGCGGGCAGCGGATGGGGGTGGATCAGATCGAGCCGGAAACGGCCCAGGAACAGCTCCTTGGCGAAGCTGGGCTTGCGCCAGTCCTGTTCCCGGGCGGCCTCGGCGACCTGCCGGGCCTCCGCTTCGGTGACCTTCGGAGGACGGTTCTTCTCCAGTGGTGCGGTCATGAGGTCCACCTCGCCGCGAGTCGGGGTTGCGGGCGTCGGAGGGCGGCGGCGGGAGCGCCGCGCACAGCCGTGCGACGGGCCGTGCGACCGGCCGCGCCGGCCGCCCGCCTTCCGGTGCTACTCGTCCGTCGTACCCGATGGCGGGGGTGTGCACCAGTCTCCGTACTCCGTACGCCTCCGGTGCGCCGCGCGCCGCCGGTCGAACGGGTGACGGGGAGGAGCCGGGGCCGTACGGGAAAAACCGCGGCCGGAGCCCCCGCACAGTGGGCTCCGGCCGCGGTCGTCCTTCCGGCGGCACCGGTCCCGGGACCGGCTCCCGGACAGCGCGTCGGATCGTACTCCGGCCGGCTCTCGCGCCGGGCCGGCTGTGCTCGTGTCCGGCTAGAGAGCGAGGCCCGTCAGGACCAGTACCCGCTCGTAGGTGTAGTCGGCCATCGCGTGGGCGACGCCCTCCCGGCCCACACCGGACTGCTTGGCGCCGCCGTACGGCATCTGGTCGGCGCGGTACGAGGGTACGTCACCGATGATCACACCGCCGACCTCCAGGGCCCGGTGGGCCCGGAAGGCGGTCTGGACGTCATGGGTGAAGACGCCCGCCTGGAGGCCGTACGGGGAGTCGTTGACGGCCGCGAAGGCCGCCGTCTCGCCGTCCGCCCTGGCGACCGTGAGGACCGGTCCGAAGACCTCCTCGCAGGCGATGGTGGTGCCGGCCGGGACATCGGCGAGGACGGTGGGCGCGTACGCGGCGCCGTCCCGCTTGCCGCCGGTCAGCAGCGCGGCGCCGGCGGCGACGGCCTCGTCCACCCAGGACTCGACGCGCTTGGCGGCGTCCTCGCTGACCAGCGGGCCGACGTCGGTGGCGTCGTCGGAGGGGTCACCGGTGACCTGGGCCTCGACGGCGGCGACGATCTTCGGCAGCAGCCGGTCGTAGACGGAGGTGTCCGCGATCACCCGCTGGACGGAGATGCAGGACTGGCCGCCCTGGTAGTTGGAGAAGGTGGCGATCCGGGTAGCCGCCCAGTCCAGGTCCTGCTCGGAGGACCAGTCGGGGAGCACGACCGCGGCGCCGTTGCCGCCCAGCTCCAGGGTGCAGTGCTTGCGCGGCACCGAGTCCATGATCGCGTAGCCGACCGGGCCGGAACCGGTGAAGGAGATCACCGGCAGCCGCTCGTCCCGCACCAGGGCGGGCATCCGGTCGTTCGGGACCGGCAGCACGGACCAGGAACCGGCCGGGAGCTCGGTCTCGGCCAGCAGCTCGCCCAGGATCAGGGCGGAGATCGGGGTGGCCGGGGCCGGCTTGAGGATGATCGGGGCGCCGACGGCGATGGCCGGGGCGACCTTGTGGGCGCTGAGGTTCAGCGGGAAGTTGAACGGCGCGATGCCGAGGACGGTGCCCTTGGGGACGCGGCGGGTGAGCGCGAGCCGCCCGGTGCCGCCGGCGTCGGTGTCCAGGCGCTGGGCCTCGCCGCCGTTGAAGCGGCGGGCTTCCTCGGAGGCCAGCCGGAAGACGGAGACGGCACGGCCGACCTCGCCGCGGGCCCACTTGATCGGCTTGCCGTTCTCGGCGGAGATCAGCCGGGCGATCTCCTCGGTGCGCTCGGCGAGGCGCCGGGAGACATGGTCGAGGGCGGCGGCGCGCACATGGGCGGGGGTGGCGGCGAACTCGTCCCGCACGGCGTGCGCGGCGGCGACGGCCTCTTCGACCTGCGCCTCGGTCGGAATGGAGACCTGGCCGACGAGACGTCCGTCCCACGGGGAGGTGACATCGAAGGAGGTCTCACCGGTGGCCTGGCGACCGGCGAGCCAGAAGGCGTGGGTGGAGGTCATGTCCCGGCCCTTCGGAGATGGATGCGGGTGCGGACAGCGGTGTGTCCGGGCGGACAAGGGTGTGTCCGCCCCCACGGTAGGTCGGCGGGGGCGTTCCCGCGTTGGACGGGGTGGAGTGATCGGAGGTGATTTGCCTACGGAATGGCGGGGGCGCCGGTCGGCGGTGAGCGCCGCCGACGCGTTCAGGGGGTCGGCGGGGCGACCCGTCAGGGGCGGCGGGCCGGCGGTCCAGGCCGTCAGGGGGTCCGCGGGTCGGCCGTCGTCTTGAGCGCGAGCCACAGTTCCATCCGTACGTCCGCGTCGTCCAGGGAACGGCCCAGGATCTCCTCCACTCTGCGCATGCGGTAGCGGAGGGTGTGCCGGTGCACCCCGAGCTCGGCCGCGGCGGCGTCCCACTGGCCGTGGCGGGAGAGCCAGGCCCGCAGCGAGGCCACCAGATCGCCGCGGCCGGTCGCGTCGTGCTCGTACAGGGCGCGGAGCATGCCGTCGGCGAAGGCGCGCACGGCGTCGTCGGCGAGGAGCGGGAGGATCGAGCCGGTGGCGAGCTCCTCGTGCTCGACGAGCGCCCGGCCGCGCCGGCGGGCGACGGAGAGGGCCTGTTCGGCCTGTTTGTACGCGCCCGCGGCGGCGATGGGGCCGGTCGGGGCGGAGAGGCCGAGGACGATCCCGGTGTCCCCCTCGCGGCCGGCGGGGACGCTCCCGTACACGGCGAGACACTCGGCCACGACCGCTCCCCCGTCGGCGGCGAGGACCACCAGGCGGTCATCGGTGTCCGGGACGGCGAGGAGGCTCTCACCGGTGCGGGTGGCGGTCGCTTCGAGGGTCTCGGCCAGTTCCCGGAGGAGCCGGCGGGGGTCGGGGGTCCCCGCCGGGGCGGTGCCCGCCGCGCCGGACTTCCCGGCGGCGGCGGGTCCGGCTGTCCCGGTGGTGCCCGTCCGGCCCCGGGTTCCGGTACCGGTTCGGCTCGGGGTTCCGGTTGGGGTTGCGTGCCCGGTTCCGGTTGGGGCTCCGGTTCCGTCCGGGTTCGCGGGCGGTGCGGGGGTGCCGGTGCCCGGCTCCGCCGCGGCCTCCGGTGCGGAATCCGCCGCCGTCACGGGCGCCGGGGGCCCGGATACGGCCGGTTCCGCGATCAGCAGCCGGAAAGGGGCGTCGAGCAGGGTCCCGTAGAGATCCCCGGCCACCGTGCGGGCGGCGTCGGACTGCCCGGAGAGCAGCATGCGCAGCACGGCCGCGCCGAGGCGTTCCCCGGCGAGCCGCAGCGAGCGGGAGCGTTCGCCGGCGAGGGTGAGCAGGGCGACCGCCGAGTGCACCGCGTACCGCTCGGCGGTGCCGAGGGCCGCTCCCGTGCCGACGGCGAGAGCGCCGCGCATCCGCCGCCCGGTGCCCAGGGACTGGAGCTCGACCCGGTCGTCCCCGGTGCCGGCGACCACCGCGCTCGCGGGGGCGGGGCGCTCCCTCAGGCGGGTCACATCGGCGCCGAGACGGGCGGCCCGGCGGGCGGCCCACTCCGGGGAGGCGGCGACGACGGATCCGGCCGCGTCGTAGAGGGCGGACCAGCCGTCCACGTATCCGGCGAGCCGGGCGACGACCGCGGCGGGCCCGTCGGTGAGCGCCGCGCGGGTGAGCTCCCGCTGGGCCTCGAAACCGGCGGTGACGGCACGGTACTGATCGGCCGCGATCGCCGCCGATACGGCCTTGCTGATGGCGAGGAAGGGGGTGCGGCGGGGGACCGCGAGCAGGGGGAAATCCGCTTCCCGGGCGGCGTCGAGCAGGGCCGAGGGGATGTCGTCGTACGAGACGCCGATCCCGAAGCCGAGGCCCGCGACGCCCGCGCGGTCGAGTCTGCGCACATAGCGGCGCATCGCCTCGGGATCCTCGGCGTCGAGGGTCATCGCGGTGACGAGGAGGAGCTCCCCGCCCTCCATATAGGGCACGGGGTCGGTCAGCTCGCTCGCGTGCGCCCACCGGACGGGGGTCGCCAGTCTCGCCTCTCCGGCACGCACGGTGAGTTTGAGCGCCGAGTGCTGGACGAGTGAGGCGAGGGTGGGCGGCATCGGACCTTCAGGGTCTCTCGGGCTCGGTCGGGTGAGGGACACCATGTACGCGGTGTACCAACGGTGTGGTCCGATTCTGCCAGCCCGTAGCAGTGCGGGTCATGTCCGCGGCTCCCCCGGCGCCGCGGTCATGACCGGAGGTCGACCAGGAGGGGCGGGGCGTGCTCGCCGCTGACGGAGGTGAGGGAGAGCACCGCATGCCCGGCGGGTACGGAGTGGGCCAGATCGGACGCGGACCACCGGGCGCGTTCCACCTCGCGGACGGTGATCGCCTCGGCGGTGGCCGCCTTGCCGGTGACCAGGCGGCGCATCATGTGCATCGCCTTGGTGAGGGGCTCGTCCGAGATGATCTGCCGGTTGGTGACATCGCGGGTCTGCACCCATTCGGTGCCCCAGGTCTCCGCGAACCGGTTGCCGTCCCAGGGCGCGAGCCCGGAGAAGGCCATCCGGCAGCCGACCGCGCCGAGCAGCGGGCCGCGCAGCGGCTCGGGCACATCCTCCAGGGTGCGCAGGGCGAGGACGACACCGGCGTTCGCGGAGCGCAGCCGCTGGACGGCCCCCACGGAGTCGGCGGTGACGGTCCGGGTCGCGTCGTCGAGTACGAGGGCGGCGAAGAGCGACCGGTCGGCACGGTGCAGGGCGGCCTCGGTGAACTGGGCGAGGAGCAGCCGGGCGATGATCCGCGAGGCTTCGGCGTGGCCCCGCTCGGGGAGGTCGACCCGGACGCGCAGCGGATGCTCGATGGCGCGGAGCGAGAAGCGCCGGCCGCCGCCGTCGGTGCGGAAGAAGCCGGCGAAGGCGGGCCGGTCGAGGAAGGCGATGCGTTCGGCGAGCAGGACCCCGATGTCGTCGGCGCGGGCGGCTTGGCGCTGCCGGGCGTCCAGCTCCCGCAGCTGCGCGGCGTCGCCGGGCCCGCCCCGGGCGGTCAGCGCGTCCCGCAGCGCGGTGTGGGCGGCGGGGGCGCCGCCGAGGAGCTCGCGCAGTTCGGGCACGGAGGGGAAGCGGCCGTGGACGGCGTGGAAGGGGCCGATGAGCTGGGCGATGGCGGTGGCGGCGCGTCCGCTGTCGCCGCCGGGCAGGCCGGCGGTGAGATCGCCGACCAGGGCCTCGGCGAGGGTGCGGGCGGATTCGTCCGGGTCCTCGGTGCCGCCGTAGAGGTCGAGGTCATGGGTGGCCCCGGGCCGGCCGACGGCGATGACCAGGTCGAAGGCGTCGTCGGGGGCGAGGCCGGCGCCATGGGCGGTGACGGCGACGACGGCGGCCCGGTTGGCGAGGGCGAGCAGACACATGGACTCGACGACGGGCCGGACCAGCCGGGCGCTCTTGCCGGAGCCGGAGGGGCCGACGGCGAGGAGCGAGGTGCCGAGCAGAGCGGGGTCGAGGGCGACGCCGGTGGTGCGGCGGGGGTAGGGGTTGCGCACCCCGCCGTCGGCCGTGCCGATCCGTACCTGCTGGAGCAGGAGATCGTGCCGGGCGGCCCGTACGGGCAGATCCCGGACGCGCGAGGGGTGGGTGAAGGCGGCGGCTCCCTGGTTGAGCACCCCCTCCGTGAAGGCTGTCAGCCGGGAGGGGTCGGCCTGCACGCTCTGCCAGGCGCGGCGGATCCGGGAGTGGTCGACATCATTCATCCGGCCGGAGCCGGCCTCCTGCGCGAGCCGGTCGGCCAGGGCCGTCTGACCGGCGCCGCGCAGCTCGGGCCATTGGGCGGGATCCGCGGGCGAACCGGCCGGTACAGCGGCCACCGGCCTGATTCCCGATGGGCGGCGCACCCCGACGATTGGCAGCAGATAGCGGCGGGCGACCTCGGCCCAGCGGCCGAGCCGGGCGAAGAAGACGATGCCGCCCACGATGAGGGCCACCTCGACGGTGCGGGCGATGATTCCCTTGAGCACGGCGTCATCGGTGAGTTTGACCAGCGCGCCGGCCCAGTAGAGCGGGTCCAGCCAGTAGGGGAAGTACTGATTGTCGTAGAGCGACCAGAGCAGCACCATGGCGAGGAACGAGATCAGTGCCCCGCTGACCAGGCTCCGCCCGGCGACCCGGTCGGGCTCCTCCGCCGGGCGCGGCCGGTGACCGTATCGCCAGGTTCCCAGCGCCGCTTCCGGCCGCGGGATCCGCAGCCACTCGCCGAGCGACGGTCCCGCGCCGGGCACGTGGGGCGGCAGGGGCGGGCGGGGCGGCAGCGGGGGCGGGCCCGCGGGACGCGGTACTCCATCCGCCCGGGTGCCACGAGCGTCGTAGCTGCCCTCAGTGTCCATGTCGCCTTGTCTCCCCTGCCCCGATCACGACTTCGCGCGGCACGGCGCGACGGTCCCGCCCTGCACAAAACCTCAATCTAACGCCACGGTCCGGGTAGTTCGGCGATCGGCGGCGATCCGGTGGCACCGGTTCACCGGCGGTGCCACACGGCCCGGCACCGGGGCACCCGGGGAAGCGGCGGGGCCGGCCGGAAGGCCGGTCGCGATCACCTCGGGCGGGTCCGTGCCGCCCGCGCCCCCTCCCCGGCCCCCCTCCCCTATGTCCGGCGCGGACAACCCTCCCCCGGCAACACTCCCGATCGGCACATGCCCATCTCCCTCCCCCAGCCCTAGCCTGCGAGAAACAGATCCAGCACCGATCCAGCAGCGTCCCCGAGCACGCCGGACATGATCACCCCCAGGAGCCCCTCATGACTGCGATCCCGCAGGAGCGCCGCATCGTCACCGCCATTCCCGGACCGAAGTCGGCCGAGCTCCAGGCCCGGCGGCTGGCCGCGGTGGCCGGTGGTGTCGGGTCCGTACTGCCCGTCTTCACGGCTCGCGCCGGGGGCGGGATCATCGAGGACGTCGACGGGAACCGGCTGATCGACTTCGGCTCCGGCATCGCCGTCACGAGCGTCGGCGCCAGCGCCGAGGCCGTGGTGCGCCGGGCGTCCGCGCAGCTCGCCGACTTCACCCACACCTGTTTCATGGTCACGCCGTACGAGGGTTACGTGGAGGTCGCCGAGGCGCTCGCCGAGCTCACCCCGGGCGACCACCCGAAGAAGTCCGCGCTGTTCAATTCGGGCGCCGAGGCCGTCGAGAACGCGGTGAAGATCGCCCGTGCGTACACCAAGCGGCAGGCCGTCGTGGTCTTCGATCACGGCTACCACGGCCGGACCAACCTCACGATGGCCCTGACGGCGAAGAACATGCCGTACAAGCAGGGCTTCGGGCCGTTCGCGCCCGAGGTGTACCGGGTGCCGGTGGCGTACGGCTACCGCTGGCCGACCGGGGCCGAGAACGCCGGGGCCGAGGCTTCCGCGCAGGCGATCGACCAGATCAGCAAGCAGATCGGCGCGGAGAACGTGGCCGCGATCATCATCGAGCCGGTGCTCGGCGAGGGCGGTTTCATCGAGCCGGCCAAGGGCTTCCTGCCGGCGATCGCCCGGTTCGCCCGGGAGAACGGGATCGTCTTCGTCGCGGACGAGATCCAGTCCGGCTTCTGCCGTACCGGCCAGTGGTTCGCCTGTGAGGACGAGGGCATCGTTCCCGACCTGATCACCACCGCCAAGGGCATCGCGGGCGGTCTGCCGCTCGCCGCCGTCACCGGCCGCGCCGAGATCATGGACGCCCCGCACGCGGGCGGTCTGGGCGGCACGTACGGCGGAAACCCGGTGGCCTGCGCCGGTGCGCTCGGGGCGATCGAGACCATGAAGGAGCTCGACCTCAACGGCCGGGCCAAGCGGATCGAGGAGGTCATGAAGGGCCGCCTCACCGCGATGCAGGAGAAGTTCGACATCATCGGCGACATCCGCGGGCGCGGCGCCATGATCGCGATCGAGCTGGTGAAGGACCGGGCGGCCAAGGAGCCGGACGCGGCGTCCACTGCGGCGCTCGCCAAGGCGTGCCACGCGGCGGGTCTGCTGGTGCTGACCTGTGGCACCTATGGCAATGTGCTGCGCTTCCTGCCGCCGCTGGTGATCGGCGAGGAGCTGCTGAACGAGGGCCTGGACATCATCGAGGAGGCGTTCGCGGGCATCTGAGCCGGTCGCGGACCCGGGGGTCCCACCGGACGGAACCCCCGGGAATCGGACGGCGGGACCAGGCGGAACGTTTGCTACCTGTGAAGAAGGTGTGGGGGGCCGATGGCGGGATGGGAATCCGGCTGTCGTCCCCCCTCACCGCTGCCGTACGGTTTCTGCAGATGAGCGAGACACCCCGCCCGCGGGAAACCGGGGGCGAAGCCGAGGCCGGGCTTCCCCGGCCCAGCCCCGGCCGTGGCTTCGCGCACACCACTGGAGCCACTGGCTCCGGAACTCCTCACCGATCGGATGGCCGTACGTCCCAAACCCCCCGGGACGCACGGCGGGCCGGTCCGGCCGGCCGCCTCGGAACCACCCCCCCTGTTCCGAGGCGGCCGGCCATCTTCGCGCCCGGGACCCTTCCGCTGTTCGCGCTCTGCGCCGTGCTCTTCGTGGTGATCACCTGGCAGGTGGCGGCGGACGGCCCGCTGCGGGCCCTCGACGAGCGCGCCGAACGCCGGATCGCCGGGCTCGGCCCCGCACGGGTCACCGAATTCCTCGCCGACCTGGGGAATGTCCAGATCGCGCTGCCGGCGCTCGGCGCGGCCCTCGCGTACGCCCTGTGGCACGGCCGCCGGGACACGGCCGCCGGCCCGGGTGCGGTGCGGAGGCGGCGGTACGGCCTGCTCGCCGTCGCGCTCGCCATGGCCGCCGTCCCCGCGCTCGTCGTCCCGCTCAAGGCGCTGATCGGCCGCCCGGGGCCGGTGGGCGGGGAGACCGGCTACTACCCCTCCGGCCATGCGGCGACCGCGATGGTGGCCTACTGCGGCGCGGCCCTCGCGCTCATGTCGTGCGGCGCGGTACGGAGGAGACTGGCGATGCCCGCCGCCGGGGTGCTCACCCTGGCGACGGGCATCGGGCTGGTGCTGCGCGGCTACCACTGGCCGCTCGATGTGCTCGGCAGCTGGTGTCTGTGCGGAATGCTGCTGCTGATCAGCTCCAGGGGTACGCGTCGAAGTTCCGCGAGAACTCCCACTGGTTGAAGCGGTCCCAGTTGATCGACCAGGTCATCAGCCCGCGCAGGGCGGGCCAGGTGCCGTGGGTGGTGTAGGAGCCGCAGTTGGTCTTCTTCGTCAGGCAGTCGATCGCCTTGTTCACCTCGGCGGGCGAGGTGTGGCCGCCGGCCGCGTGGGTGGAGGCCGGGAGGCCGATCGCGAGCTGGTCGGCCCGGAGCGGCGGGAAGATCCGTGACTGGTTGCCCGCCACCGGGAAGCCGGTGAGCATCATGTCCGCCATGGCGATGTGGAAGTCCGCGCTGCCCATGGTGTGGAACTGGTTGTCGAGACCCATGATCGGCCCCGAGTTGTAGTGCTGGACATGGAGCAGGGTCAGATCGTCCCGGAGCGCGTGGATGACCGGAAGATACGATCCGGCACGCGGGTCCTGGCCGCCCCAGGGTCCGGATCCGTAGAACTGGTAGCCGAGCTGGACGAAGAAGGTCTCCGGCGCCATCGTGAGGATGAAGTCGGGGCCGTACTTGGCCTTGAGGGTCTTGATCGCCTGGATCAGATTGACCACCACCGGTGTGGTCGGTGCGCGGAAGTCCGTGTCGCCGGTGTTCAGGGAGAGGGAGTGGCCCTCGAAGTCGATGTCGAGACCGTTCAGGCCGTACTCGTCGATGATCTTCGACACCGAGGTGACGAAGGCGTCGCGGGCGCCGGTGCTCGCCAGCTGCACCTGTCCGTTCTGGCCGCCGATGGAGATCAGGACCTTCTTGCCGGCGGCCTGTTTGGCCTTGATGGCGGCCTTGAAGTCGGCGGTGGATTCGACATTGGGGCACTGCGCGACCGGGCAGAGGCTGAAGCGGATGTCGCCCGAGGTCACCGAGGTCGGTTCACCGAAGGCGAGGTTGATGACATCCCAGGAGTCGGGGACATCGGCCATCCGGGTGTAGCCGGAGCCATTGGCGAAGCTGCTGTGGAGATAGCCGACCAGGGCATGGCGCGGCAGACCGCCGCCGGTGCCGCCGCCACTGGTGGTGGTCGCGGTCACGGACGCCGACTTGGGTGATTCACCGGCCGTGTTGGCGGCCGTGACCTGGAAGGTGTATCCGGTGGACGGTGTCAGGCCGGTCACCGTGGCCGAGGTCCCGGTCACCGAGTCGACCCGGGTGGTGCCCCGGTAGACGTGGTACTGGGTGGCTCCCGGCACCGGGTTCCAGTTCAGCGGCACGGAGGTGGAGGACGGCGATCCGGCGGTCAGTCCGGTGGGCGCCGCGGGGATCTCCACCGGGCCGCCGCCCGGGCCGAGGAGCGAGATGTTGTCGGCGTGATAGGCCGGGGTGCCGTACCAGCCGTGGGTGTAGATGGTGACCGAGGTGGTGGACGCGCCGGTGCGGAAGCCGGTCGTGAGCTTCTGCCAGCTGCTCGCGGACGGGGTCCAGGTGTATCCGTCGGTGGTGCCGGTGCCGGAGACACCCAGATAGGTGTAACCGCCCTGGACCCAGCCGCTGAGTGTGTAGGCGGAGTTGGGCTGGACGGTGACCGTCTGGCTGCACTTGGCGTTGTCGCTGCCGGCCGGGGTCGCCTTCAGCGCCCCGGTGCCGCTCTGGACCGGGGTGGTGACGGCGGTTCCGCTGTTCGCGGTGCAGGTCCAGCCGGTGAGTCCGGCCTCGAAGCCTCCGTTGACGGCGAGCTCGGCGTCAGAGGCTTCCGCGGTGCTCGCCGCGGCGACGAGCCCGGTGGCGGCGAGGACGGCCGCGGCCAGAGCGGCCACGAGTCTGTTGCGATGTCTGGTGCGTTCCACAACTGCCTCCGTGCGTGGGGGGATGGAAGTGGGAGCGCGGTCAATTTGGTCCAGACCAATCAGGTTGTCAAGGGGTCCGGCAAGGACAGGGCCGGTGATACGGCCCCCGGGCGGGCCGGCGAGCCGGACGGGGACACCGGCACCGACCGGGCCGGGGACACATACGCGTACGCGGACCGGCCCGGCGAGGAGGAACCGCCCGGCGATACGGACCCGGCCGGCCGCGGACGCCGGGGTGATGGCGGAATGCGTCATGCGGGCCCTCATTCGCTCTCGTCGCGCGGGAGAGCCGCCGCCGCCTCGTGCATCGCCAGTTCCAGCGGCACCGGGTCGGTGAGGGTGCCGGAGCCGTCCGGTGGAATGAGCCACCGGACCCCTCCGCCACCCGCCCGGCCCGGATGCGGAACGACGATCCAGCTGCCCCGCCCCGCGCCGCGGATGCCGGTGCCGAGCCAGCCCTCCACCGTGCCGGGCGGTACGAAGAAGCCCATCCGGATGTCGCCGAAGTCGGCGAGGACCGGCCCCGGCCGGCCGGTCAGCCGGCCCAGCACCTCAAGGGTGGGATAGCCCAGTTCCCCGGGCACGATCAGTACGTCCCAGCGCCGTCCGGCGGGAAGCAGCGCGATCCCCAGGGGATTGCGCTCCCATTCCCGCCGGCATGCCTCCGGGTTCGGCGCCACCGACGCCAGCCACTCCACCGCGGTCTTGGCCCCCGAGCCAGTCATGGAACCCAGCCTCCGTCCTTCGCTCCGTGTGTGATGCGCGGCGCTGTCGCGCCACTGCGGAGTGAGAGGGGGCCGGGGCCGGATGATGACGCGACTTTCGGCTACTCGTTGGTAGTGAATTGGCTCACGTCATGATCCACGGTTGTGCGCCCCTGGCGGGCGAGGGGACCGGAGCCGGATGGGCGTACGGAATCGGCGGGGCCGGCCGCCCCATGGGGCGGTCCCGGAACCCCCGGCGCGGAGCTGCCGCTCCGGGCGCGCGGGCCCGGCGGGAGCCGAAGTGCCGGAGCCGGGGGCAAAAAGTGCCGGAGAGCCGGGAGCCGGAATGCCGGCCGGCGAGCCCTCCGGCTGTCCTGCCACCGTGCTAGCTGTCGAAACCCAGCCCCAGCCGGTCCATCGTGCGCAGCCAGACATTGCGCCGCCCGCCCCGGGCGTCCGCCCTGGCCAGCGACCACTTGGTGAGCCCGATCCCCGCCCAGGCCACCGGCTCCGGCGGGAACGGCAGCGGCTTGGTGCGCACCATCTCCAGCTCGGTGCGCTCGGTCCGCTCCCCCGCCAGCAGATCCAGCATCACCTCGGCGCCGAACCGGGTGGCCCCGACCCCGAGACCCGTATAGCCGGCCGCGTAGCCGACCCGCCCGCCGTGCGCCGTGCCGAAGAAGGCGGAGAAACGGGAGCAGGTGTCGATGGCACCACCCCAGGCATGGCTGAATCTCAGCCCCTCCAGCTGCGGGAAGCAGCGGAAGAAGTGCCCGGCGAGCCGGAGATAGGTCTCCGGCCGGTGGTCCAGTTCCGGATCGAGCCGGCCGCCGTACGGATAGACGGCGTCGTAACCGCCCCAGAGGATCCGGTTGTCGGCGGTGAGCCGGAAGTAGTGGAACTGGTTGGCGGAGTCGCCCAGCCCCTGACGGCCGCGCCAGCCGACGGAGTCCAGCTGTGCCGTGCTGAGCGGTTCGGTCATCAGGGCGTAGTCGTAGACCGGGACGGTGTACGGGCGCAGCCTGCGGACCAGGGACGGGAAGACATTGGTGCCGAGCGCGACCCGGCGGGCGAAGACCCGCCCGTAAGGGGTGCGCACCGCCATTCCGTCGGCGGTGCGGGCGAGTTCCAGGCCGCGGGTGTTCTCGTGGATCCGCACGCCCAGCTCCAGACAGGCCCGTTTGAGGCCCCAGGCCAGTTTCGCCGGGTGGAGCATGGCGACCCCGCGCGGATCGAAGAGGCCGCCGAGGAAGGTCGGCGAGTCCACCTCGGCCCGTACGGCCTCCCGGTCCAGCAGCCGCAGCCCGCCGAAGCCGAGGGCGCGGGCCTGCTCGTACATCTCGGTCAGTTCGGCGACCTGGTGCGGCTCGGTGGCGACATCGATCTCGCCGGTGCGCTCGAAGTCGCAGTCGATGCCGTGGGCGGCGACGGCCGCCTCGATGGCGTCGAGATTCTCGCCGCCCAGCCGCTCCAGTTCGGCGATCTCGCGGGGCCAGCGGGCGAGTCCGTTGCCGAGGCCGTGGGTGAGCGAGGCGGCGCAGAAGCCGCCGTTGCGGCCCGAGGCGGCCCAGCCCACCTCATGGCCCTCGATCAGGACCACATCCCGGCCGGGGTCGCGCTCCTTGGCGAGCAGCGCGGTCCACAGCCCGCTGTAGCCGCCGCCGATGACCAGCAGATCGCAGCGCTCGTCGCCGGTGAGCGCCGGCAGCGCGGGCGGCCGGGCCGGGTCGTCCAGCCAGAAGGAGACGGGCCGGGCATCGGACAGGGACGAGGCGGAATTCATGGCGGCCGGGGCCGGGGCTGAGGCCATGGGGGTCGTCCACTCCTTAACGGGCCCGCTGGGGGCCTTATCCGGTCTGTGCGCTTTTCCTGCGCCGGTTGCTGATGAGCTGCCCGATTACCACGATCAGTACGGCGATGGCGAACATCGCCGTGCCGATGACATTGATCTGAACGGGTGTGCCGCGCTGGGCCGAGCCCCAGACGAACATGGGGAAGGTGACAGTGCTGCCCGAATTGAAATTGGTGATGATGAAGTCGTCGAAGGAGAGCGCGAAGGCGAGCAGCGCGCCCGCCGCGATTCCGGGAGCCGCGATGGGCAGCGTGACCCGGAGAAAAGTCTGCACGGGTCCGGCGTAGAGATCCCGGGCGGCCTCCTCCAGACGGGGGTCCATCGACAGGACGCGGGCCTTGACCGCCACCACGACAAAGCTGAGGCAGAACGCGGTGTGGGCGATGAGAATCGTCCGGAATCCGAGCTCGGCGCCGAGGTTGAGAAAGAGCGTCAGCAGCGAGGCGGCCATCACCACCTCGGGCATCGCCATCGGGAGGAAGATCAGCGAATTGATCGCGGAGCGCGCCCGGAAACGGTAGCGGACCAGCGCGAAGGCGATCATCGCGCCGAGCACGGTGGCGCCGATGGTGGCGAGAAGGGCGATCTGGAGCGAGAGCGCGAGCGCGCCGCACATGTCGGCGACCCCGCACGGGTCCTTCCAGGCGTCGAGGGAGAACTGACGCCAGGAGTAGTTGAACTTCCCCGCCGGATCATTGAACGAGAACACCATCACCACGATGTTCGGCAGGATCAGATAGGCGAGTGTGAGCAGTCCCGCGATGACGACGAGATTGCGCCGGAGCCATGCCATCAGACCAGATCCTCCGTTCCGGCCCGCCGGATGTAGACGGTCACCATGATCAGCACAATGGCCATGAGAATGAACGACAGCGCGGCTGCGGTCGGATAATCGAGCACCCGCAGGAACTGCGACTGGATGACATTGCCGACCATTTTGGTGTCGGTGGAGCCGAGCAGTTCGGCATTGACGTAGTCGCCGCTGGCGGGAATGAAGGTGAGCAGGGTGCCGGAGACGACTCCGGGCATGGAGAGCGGCAGGGTCACCTTGCGGAAGGTGGTGGCGGGGCCGGCGTACAGATCCCCCGCGGCCTCGTGGAGCCGGGGGTCGATGCGTTCCAGCGAGGTGTAGAGCGGCAGGATCATGAAGGGCAGGAAGTTGTAGGTCAGCCCGGTGACCACGGCGAGCGGGGTGGCCAGGACCCGGCTGCCGTCCGTCATCCCGAGCCAGTTGGTGACATCGAGGAAGCCGGCGGTGTTCAGCACGTCCACCACCGGCCCGCTGTCCGCCAGGATCGTCTTCCAGGCGAGGGTGCGGATCAGAAAGCTGGTGAAGAAGGGGGCGATGACGAGCACGAGCAGCAGATTGCGCCACCGTCCGGCCTTGAAGGCGATGAGATACGCCAGCGGGTAGCCGAGGAGCAGACACAGCGCCGTGGCGGTGCCCGCGTAGAGGACCGAGCGGATGAAGTGCGGCCAGTACTCGGTCAGGGCGTCCCAGTAGGTCGGGAAGTGCCAGGTGACCGTGAAGCCCTCCTCCAGGGAGCCGGTCTGTACGGAGGTGGACGCCTGGTAGACCAGCGGCAGGGCGAAGAAGACCAGCAGCCACAGGATGCCGGGGAGCAGCATCCAGTACGGGACGAGGCGGCGGCGCACGGACGGCCGGTGGACGGCGCCGGGGCGGCCGGGGGCGGTGCCCGGTTCGGGCGCGGGGGGCGCCTGGACGGCGGCGGTCACGGTGCCTCCCCCGCGGCGGCGGGCACGACCGGGGTCGCGGTCGCGGGCACGGCCGGGCCGGCGGTCGCGGAGGTCTCCACCCCGGCGTCGGTCACCGTCCCCGCGCTCACGGACTGGGCGGCGTCCAGGCCGAAGGTGTGCTCCGGATTCCAGTGCACGACCACCTCGGCCCCCGGCACCAGCCGGGAGTCCCGCTCGATGTTCTGTACGTACACCTCCATGGCGGGCCCGCCGGGTGTCTCCACGATGTACTGGGTGGAGACACCGATGAATCCGGCCGCGGCGATGGTTCCGGTGAAACGATTCCGCCCTTCGCCGACGGCTCCCGCCCCGTCCGCGTGGACCAGCGAGATCTTCTCCGGCCGCACCCCGGCCAGCACCCTGCCCCCGGTGACCGGCGCGGTGGCGCAGCGGGCGGCGGGCAGCCGGAGCACGGCACCCGCGACGGAGACCGCCACCTCCCCGCCCCCCTGGGACACGACCTCGGCCTCGATCAGATTGGAGGTGCCGAGGAAGTTGGCGACGAAGGTGGTCCGCGGGTTCTCGTAGAGATCGGCGGGCGCGCCGAGCTGCTCCACCCGGCCGCCGTTCATCACCGCGACCGTGTCGGCCATGGTCATGGCCTCCTCCTGGTCATGGGTGACATGGACGAAGGTGATGCCGACCTCGGTCTGGATGCGCTTGAGCTCCAGCTGCATCTGCCGGCGCAGCTTGAGGTCGAGCGCGCCCAGCGGCTCGTCCAGGAGCAGGACCTGGGGGTGGTTGATCAGGGCGCGGGCGACGGCCACCCGCTGCTGCTGTCCGCCGGAGAGCTGATGCGGTTTGCGCTGGGCGAAGTCGCCGAGCTCCACCAGGTCGAGCATGTCGCCGACCTGCTTCTTCACCGACTTGATGCCGCGCCGGCGGAGTCCGAAGGCGACATTCTCGTGAATGGTCAGATGCGGGAAGAGGGCATAGCTCTGGAAGACGGTGTTGACCGGCCGTTTGTGCGGCGGCAGCCGGGTGACGTCCCGGTCGCCGAGGAATATCGCGCCGGTGGACGGGTCCTCCAGGCCGGCGATCATCCGCAGTGTGGTGGTCTTCCCGCAGCCGGAGGCGCCGAGCAGGGCGAAGAAGGCGCCCTGCGGGACGGTCAGATCGAGCGGGTGCACGGCGGTGAAGGAGTTGGCGTAGGTCTTGCTGATCCCGGTGAGGCGGACATCGCCGCCCGCTGTGGTGTCATTCACGGTTCGCGGTCCCTGTGGTGGGCGGATGAGGGGGCGGAGGGCGGGGCGGGTCAGGCGCCGATGAGCTTGGCGAACTTCTCCTCGTACGCCTTCTCCTCCGCGCTGCTGAGGGAGCGGACGGCACGGGACTTCGCCGCCATCGCCCGGTCCGGGAGGATCAGGGTGTTCTCCGCCAGCGCGGGATCGATCTTCGCCAGTTCCGTACCGACTCCGTCGACCGGGCAGACATAGTTGATGTACGCGGCGAGCTGGGCGGCGACGCGGGGCTCGTAGTAGTAGTCGATGAGCCGGGTGGCGTTCTTCCGGTGTCCGGCCCCTGCGGGGATCAGCAGGTTGTCGCTGGAGGTGATGTATCCGGCGGCGGGGATGGCGTACTTGATGTCCGGGTTGTCGGCCTGGAGCTGGATCACGTCACCGGCCCAGGCGAGACAGGCGGCGAGATCCCCCTTGGCGAGGTCCGAGGTGTAGTCGTTGCCGGTGAAGCGGCGTATCTGCTTCTTGTCGACGCCCTTCCGGAGCCGTCCGATCGCGGCGTCGTAGTCGGCGTCGGTGAAGGTTCCCGGGTCCTTGCCGAGGTCGAGCAGGGTCATGCCGACGGTGTCGCGCATCTCGGTGAGGAAGCCGACCCGGCCCTTGAGGGAGGGGTCGTCGAGCAGCTGGGAGACCGAGTCGACCTTCCGCCCGCCGGTCGCCTTGGAGTTGTACGCGATGACGGTGGATATCCCGGTCCAGGGATAGGAGTGGGCGCGGCCGGGATCCCAGTCGGGGCTGCGGAACTGCGGGGAGAGGTTGGCGTACGCATGCGGCAGCAGCGCGGCGTCCAGCCGCTGGGCCCAGCCGAGGCGGATCATCCGGCCGGCGAGCCAGTCGGTGACACAGATCAGATCCCGGCCGGTCGCCTGTCCGGCGGCGAGCTGGGGCTGGATCTTCCCGAAGAACTCGACGTTGTCGTTGATGTCCTCGGTGTATTTGACCTTGATGCCGGTGCGCCGGGTGAACTCGGTGAGGGTGGGGCGGCTCTTCTCGTCCTCGCTGACGTCCATGTACTCGGTCCAGTTGGAGAAGGTGACCTCCTTCTCGCTGTCCGAGCGGTCGTCGGCGGCCTCGTCGCCGCCCTCGCGCTTGGCGGGCGGGATGCCGCAGGCGCCGAGGGCGGCGATGGAGCCGAGGGCGAGGGCGCCGGCGCCGGAGGCGCGCAGCAGGGAGCGGCGGGTGAGCGCGCCGCGTCCGCCGGTCAGGCTGCGCCGCACCGCCGCCAGCTGGGCCGGGGACAGGCCGTCGGGCTCGGGTGTGTCCATGAGGGTGCCCTTTCGGGTGGAGGCCGGTGCGGAGGTGTCTCGGGTGGGTGTGGCGGGGTGTGGCGAGGAGCAGGGGCGCAGTGTGGGTGGGGCGGGGGTGTTCGACGGGCCGGAGGTGTTACCGGTCGCCGAAGACCGTGCGGTGCCAGTCCTTGCGGACGGTCGCGGTGTTGTCGAACATCACATGCTTGACCTGCGTGTACTCCTCGAAGGAGTACTCGGACATGTCCTTGCCGTGGCCGGACGCCTTGTAGCCGCCGTGCGGCATCTCGCTGATGATCGGGATGTGGTCGTTGATCCATACGCACCCGGCGGCGATCTCCCGGGTGGCACGGTTGGCGCGGTAGACATCCCGGGTCCAGGCGGAGGCGGCGAGGCCGTAGGGGGTGTCATTGGCGAGCGCGATGCCCTCGTCGTCTGAGTCGAAGGGCAGGATGACCAGGACCGGGCCGAAGATCTCGGACTGGACGATCTCGCTGCTCTGCGCGGCGCCGGCGATGAGGGTGGGCCGGTAGTAGGCGCCGGGTGAGTCGGGGGCCTCGCCGCCGGTCACCACGGTGGCATGGGCGCGGGCGCGGTCCACCAGGCCGGCGACCCGGTCGCGGTGGGCGTGGGAGACCAGCGGGCCGAGGTCGGTGGCCGGGTCGAAGGGGTCGCCGAGGCGCACGGTCGCCATCAGATCGGCGATGCCGTCTCTGACCCGGTCGTACAGGGGACGCTGGACATAGACGCGGGTGGCGGCCGTGCAGTCCTGGCCCGCGTTGATGAGCGAGGCGGCGACGGCGCCGTGGATCGCGGCCTCGGGGTCGGCGTCGTCGAAGACCACGAAGGGTGCCTTGCCGCCGAGTTCGAGGTGGAGCCGTTTCGCCGTGGCGCCGGCGATCTCGGCGACCCGCCTGCCGACGGCGGTGGAGCCGGTGAAGGAGGTCATGGCGACGTCCGGGTGGCCGACCAGGTGTTCGCCCGCGTCCCGGCCCGCGCCGGAGACGATGTTGACGACACCGTCGGGGATGCCCGCGGCGGTCGCCGCCCGGGCGAGGAGCAGCGAGGTCAGCGGGGTGATCTCGGCGGGCTTCAGCACGATGGTGTTGCCCGCCGCGATGGCCGGGAGGATCTTCCAGGCGGCCATCTGGAGGGGGTAGTTCCAGGGGGCGATGGAGCCGATGACCCCGATCGCCTCGCGCCGGGTGTACGAGGTGTGGTCGGCGCTGTACTCGCCGGCGGACTGCCCCTGGAGCCGGCGGGCGGCGCCGGCGAAGAAGGCGGTGTTGTCGATGGTGCCGGGGACGTCGAACTCGGTGGTGAGCTTGATCGGCTTGCCGCACTGGAGCGATTCGACCCGGGCGATGTCGCCGGCCTCCCCGGCCAGGACGGCGGCCAGGCGGTGCAGGGCGTCGGAGCGCTCGCCGGGGGTGGCGCGGGACCACTCGGGGAAGGCCGCGCGGGCGGCGGCCACGGCGTCGTCGACATCGTCGGTTCCGGCGAGTTCATAACTGTGCACCCGCTCGCCGGTCGCGGGGTCGGTGATGTGCTGGGTGCGCCCGGAGGTGCCCGGTCTCGGGCGTCCGCCGATGTACTGCGCGCCCTCGGCGAAGCGGTCCAGTACGTGGTGGCGGTTGCCCATGGGGTGTCTCCGTGTCTCCGTGTCCCGGTGTGATGGCGGTGTCGGTGGCGGTCGGGGGCGGCGGAGGGGCGGCCCGGGATCCGGGCTCCCGGGAACCGTCGCCGGGTCATGACCTTGGCTGGAATTGAGTGCCGATCCTGGCAGAGCGGTCCGGTGTCAACAAGTGATTCCGTTGTTGCCTTTTGGTTACGCGACGGAATCGGTGGACCAAGTGTCGGGTCGGGAGGGCAATGTGCGTACGGAGTGTCAGTGGTGGATGCGAGACTCGCGTGCATGGATGGTTCCACGGCGATCAGCACACTGATTCAGCAGGTCAGCACGGGCGAGCGGGTGAAGTATCTGCACTTCTGGGGTCACGCCCCCCGGAGGGACGGACAGCTCGGGGCGAGCTGTCTCAGCCAGTGGTGGCCGGCCTCCTTCGTGGTGGGCGGGGAGCGGTATGCCACGGCGGAGCACTGGATGATGGCGGCGAAGGCGCGGCTGTTCGGCGACGCGGAGGCGGAGCGGCTGGCGCTCGACGCGAAGGGTCCGGCGCAGGCGAAGCGGGCCGGGCGGCTGGTGCGCGGTTTCGACGAGGCGATATGGCGGCGCGAGCGGTTCGGCATCGTGCGCGAGGGCAGTGTCCACAAATTCGGCGGGGACCCGGCGCTGCGGGAGTTCCTGCTGGGCACGGGTGACCGGGTGCTGGTCGAGGCCAGTCCGCTGGACCGCGTCTGGGGTATCGGGCTGGCCGCCGACGACGAGCGTGCCGGGGACCCGGCCCGCTGGCGGGGGCTGAATCTGCTGGGGTTCGCGCTGATGGCGGCCCGGGACGAGCTGCGCGGGGCGCCGGTGCCGGAGGACGGCGGGAGCGGGCGGGCACACACCGGGTGACCGCGAGGGGGAGCCGTCGCCGCGTGCCCGGGCGGCTGCGGCACCCGGCCGGCCGGGACGGGGCCGGGGCGGGACGGTCAGCCGAGGCGGGCCGGGGGGCCGCTGTCGACGGGGCGCTCGATCGCCGGGGCGCCGGAGCGGACACTCTCGCCGCTCCGGGAGCTCTCCTCCGCCGCGTAGGCGAAGACCCAGATGAGCAGGGCCGCCAGCCCGAGCACGAGCCCGATGGAGCCGAGGATGATGCCCGAGAGCGCCATGCCGTCGTTGGTGGCCTCGCCCCGCCGCGCCCGCTTCCGGCCGAGGATGCCGAAGGTCAGCGCGAGGGCGCCGAACACGATGCCGGGCACACCGGCGAAGCAGAAGAACGCGACGGCGAGGATGCCGAGGACCATCGCGGCGGTGCCCTGGCCGTTGGAGGGAGCCATGGGCGGCTGCCAGCCGAGCCCCTGCTGCGCGTAACCCGGGTAGCCCGGGTAGGCGGGATAGGCGGAGTGCGTCATGCCGTGGGTGTCACCGGGGCCGGCCGGGGGGTGCTGGCCTCCGGGGGCCGCGGGGTAACCGTAGGCGCCCGTCGGGGGCTGCCCGGCCGCGCCGGGGGCGGGCGGCGGAGGCGGTACGGCACCCGCGTCGCCCAGCGGCACCGAGGTGACCGTGGGCTGGCTGTGCACATGCGGCGACGGCCCGCCGAATCCGGGCTGAGCCGTCCCCGGCGCGGGCGTCTCGCCCTGTCCGGGAGCGGGCCACTGATGCGCTTTCCGGCCGGGGTTGTGCTGCGGCGGGGCCCAGGGATCGCTGTCCCGGGGCTCCGGCGCGCCCGACGGCTGGGGCCGCTGATCTGACATCTGTCTCTCCCCCGATGGTGGTCCGGCCATGCTAAAGCCTGTGCGCCGGGAAGGGACCGGCGGCCTACGATGATCCCCGACCCGTACCCACCCCGCACCGCGCACACCCGGAGGACCCGATGACCGATCCGCACCCGTTCATCGCGGGGCTTCCCAAGGCCGAGCTCCATGTCCACCACGTCGGATCGGCCTCGCCGCGGATCGTCGCCGAGCTGGCCGCCCACCACCCCGACTCCAAGGTGCCCACCGACCCCGAGGCGCTGGCGGACTACTTCACCTTCACCGATTTCGCGCACTTCATCGACGTCTATCTCTCGGTGGTGGATCTGATACGGACCCCGGAGGACGTCCGGCTCCTCACCTTCGAGGTGGCCCGTGACATGGCCCGGCAGAACATCCGCTACGCCGAGCTGACCATCACCCCGTTCAGCTCCACCCGCCGGGGCATCGACGAGCGCGCCTTCATGGCCGCGATCGAGGACGCCCGCAGGGCGGCCGAGTCCGAGCTGGGCGTCGTGCTGCGCTGGTGCTTCGACATCCCCGGCGAGGCGGGGCTGGAGGCGGCCGAGGAGACCGCCCGGCTCGCGGTGGACCTGCGCCCGGAGGGCCTGGTCTCCTTCGGTCTGGGCGGACCGGAGATCGGTGTCCCGAGGCCGCAGTTCAAGCCGTACTTCGACCGGGCCATCGCGGCCGGGCTCCACTCCGTGCCGCACGCCGGGGAGACCACCGGGCCGGAGACGATCTGGGACGCGCTGCGCGAGCTGCGTGCCGAGCGGATCGGTCACGGCACCAGTGCCGTGCGGGACCCCGCCCTTCTGGCCCATCTCGCCGAGCACCGCATCCCGCTGGAGGTCTGCCCCACCTCCAACCTCGCCACCCGGGCCGTCACCGACCTGGAGCTGCACCCGATCGGGGAGATGGTGGCCGCCGGGGTGCTGGTGACCGTCAACAGCGACGACCCGCCGATGTTCGGCACCGATCTCAACAACGAGTACGCGGTGGCGGCGCGCCTGCTCGGCCTCGACGAGCGCGGTATCGCCGGCCTCGCCAAGAACGCGGTGGAGGCGTCGTTCCTCGACACCGCGGGCAAGGCGAGGATCAGTGCGGAGATCGACTCCTACACGGCGGAGTGGCTCGCCCGCTGAGGCCGGCCGCCGGGGCATCCGGCACCGCCGTGACGGGTGCCCCGGGCCCGTCCGCCGGGGGCGCCCGGTCCGGCCATGACGGGCGTCCGCGGCCGGGCCACAATGGGCTCATGCGTACCGTCACCGCCGTTGGGCACCGAGGCGATCCGTACCTCGTCCGTGAGAACACCCTCCCCTCCCTCCGCTCGGCCGTCGCGAGCGGCGCGGACGCGGTGGAGATCGATGTGCGGGTCACCCGGGACGGTGTGCCCGTACTGCTCCACGACTCCACTCTGAAGCGGCTGTGGGGAGTCGACCGGAGGCTCGCGGAGCTCACCCGTGCCGAGGTGGCGGAGGCGACCGCCGGCGGAGTGCCCACGCTGCGCGAGGCCCTGGAGGAGCTGTCCGGACCGGGGGGCCACCGGGTCATGGTCGATCTGCCGGGCGCCCGGCCGGAGTCGGTGCGGGCCGTGGTCGGCGCGATCCGGGAGCACGGCGCGGCGGACCGGGCGTACTACTGCGCCGGCCCGGTGACCATGCTCGCCGTGCGCGAGGCCGACCCCGCCGCCGAGATCGCCCTCACCTGGACCTCACTGGCCCCGCCGCGCCCGGTGCTGATCGAGGCGCTCCGTCCCCGTACGCTCAACTACCGCTTCGGACTGGTCAGCCGGGCCCTCGCGGACCGGGTTCACCGGGATGGGCTGCTGGTGTCGGCCTGGACCGCCGACACCCGGCGCACCATGCGCCGGCTGATCGCCGCGGGCACCGACTCGATCACCACCAACCGGGTGGGCACCCTGCGCGCCGTACTCGAACACGCCTTCCGGACCGGCGAATTGGACGCGGGGCGGCCGCCGGGGGCTTCTTGATCCTTCCGGCATGATGAAGGGCGGACCCGCGTACCCGTCCGCCCGCCCGCCGAGGAGCACCGAGATGACCGACAGGATCCGCACCGACGTCGCCCACAACGCCAGGGTCTGGAACCACTGGCTTCACGGCAAGGACAACTATCCGGTCGACCGTGCCGTCGGCGACCACATCACCGGCCTCTATCCGAGCATCGGCGACGTCGCCCGCGCCGACCGGGCGTTCCTCGGCCGGGTGGTGACCCATCTGACCGGGGAGGCGGGCATCCGGCAGTTCCTGGACATAGGCACCGGACTGCCGACCGCCGAGAACACCCATGAGGTCGCCCAGCGGCTGGCGCCCGGCTCCCGTGTCGTCTACGTGGACAACGACCCGATCGTACTGGCGCATGCGCGGGCCCTGCTCACCAGCTCCCCCGGCGGGGTCACCGAGTATCTGGACGCGGACGCCCACGACCCGCGGGCGATCCTCCGCTCGGTGCGGCCCACACTGGACCTGACGCGGCCGGTGGCGGTGATACTGCTCGGCATCCTGAACTTCGTCCTCGACACCGCCGAGGCGCGTTCCATCGTCCGCACCCTGATGGACGCGGTGCCGTCCGGCAGTTTTCTGGTGCTGACCCATCCCACGCTGGAGCTGGGCGGCGAGGGCAATGTGGACGCCATGGCCTTCTGGAACGAGAACGCCACCCCGCCGATCACCGCGCGCAGCGGTGCGGAGATCGCGTCCTTCCTGGACGGCCTGGAGCTCTTGGAGCCGGGGCTGGTCTCCTGCTCCCGCTGGCGCCACGAGCCGGCCGGCGGCCCGGAGCCGGTCCTGGTGGCGCAGTACGGCGCGGTGGCCCGCAAACCGTAGAGCGCGGTACAGCGGCGCCGTGCACGGCCCGCGAACCATGAGAACGCGGAGCCGGGAGAGGGGGCGCGGCAGCGGCCGTGCCCCCTCTCCCGCGGCGGTGCCGGGGATCAGCCGTCCAGCGACGTCATCACGTGCTTGATCCGCGTGTAGTCCTCGAAGCCGTACGACGACAGGTCCTTGCCGTACCCCGACTTCTTGAAGCCGCCGTGCGGCATCTCCGCCACCAGCGGGATGTGGGTGTTGATCCAGACGCAGCCGAAGTCCAGCGCCTTGGACATCCGCATGGCGCGGGCGTGGTCCTTCGTCCAGACCGAGGAGGCGAGCGCGTACTCCACGTCGTTCGCCCAGGCCAGGGCCTGCGCCTCGTCCGTGAAGGACTGGACGGTGATGACCGGGCCGAAGACCTCGTTCTGGACGATCTCGTCGTCCTGCCTGAGGCCGGAGACCACGGTCGGGGCGTAGAAGTAGCCCTTCTCGCCGACCCGGTGACCGCCGGCCTCCACCTTGGCGTGGGCGGGCAGGCGGTCGATGAAGCCGGTGACCTGCGCGAGCTGGTTGGCGTTGTTGAGCGGGCCGTAGAGGACGTCCTCGTCGTCCGGCGCGCCCGTCCTGGTCTCGGCGGCGGCCTTCGCCAGGGCGGCGACGAACTCGTCGTGGATCGACTCCTGGACCAGGACGCGGGTCGCGGCCGTACAGTCCTGGCCGGCGTTGAAGTAACCCGCGACCGCGATGTCCTCGACGGCCTTGGGGATGTCGGTGTCCTCGAAGACCACGACGGGGGCCTTGCCGCCGAGCTCCAGGTGGACCCGCTTGACGTCCTTGGCGGCGGAGGCCGCGACCTGGATGCCGGCCCGGACGGAGCCGGTGATGGAGGCCATCGCCGGGGTGGGGTGCTCGACCATCGCGCGGCCGGTGTCCCGGTCGCCGCAGATGACATTGAAGACGCCCTTGGGCACCAGCGCGCCGATGATCTCGGCGAGCAGCACGGTGGAGGCGGGGGTGGTGTCCGAGGGCTTGAGGACCACGGTGTTGCCCGCGGCCAGCGCCGGGGCGAACTTCCACACGGCCATCATCATCGGGTAGTTCCACGGCGCGACCTGCGCGCAGACGCCGACCGGCTCGCGGCGGATGATGGAGGTGAAGCCCTCCATGTACTCGCCGGCGGAGCGGCCGTCCAGCATCCGGGCGGCCCCCGCGAAGAAGCGGATCTGGTCCACCATCGGCGGAATCTCTTCGGTGCGGACCAGCTCCAGCGGCTTGCCGGTGTTCTCCGACTCGACGGCGATCAGGTCCTCGGCGCGCTCCTCGACCGCGTCCGCGATCTTCAGCAGCACGCGCTGGCGCTCGGCGGGGGTGGCGTCCCGCCAGGCGGGGAAGGCGGCTTCCGCGGCGTCCATGGCGGCATCGACATCGGCCTGGGCCGAGAGCGGGGACGCGGCGTACACCTCGCCGGTCGCCGGGTTGGTGATGTCGATCGTCCGCCCGTCGGCGGCGTCCCGGAACTCGCCGTTGATGTAGTTGCGCAGACGACGCGGCTCGGTGGTCACGTGGCCACCCCTTCTGTCGATTCCAGTGGGTCCCATGGGTGAGACAACTCCACCCTAATCCCACCAGTGACGCTTTCGACAGCCCCGACTGGTCGCATCTGCGGAATCAGCAAAAATCAGCCCCATAAACAACGAATTTCATCGCTCAGGGCTTGCGATACGGAGGACTCCCGGTGCAGAGTGAGTACGTGGCCAGCCGAAGCGCAGACTCCAGGACCGGGAATGGGTCGTCCCCGACGATCGACGCCGTGTCCCTCGCGATCATCCAGCAGCTCCAGGAGGACGGCCGCCGTCCGTACGCCGCGATCGGCAAGGCCGTCGGCCTCTCCGAGGCGGCCGTGCGGCAGCGCGTCCAGAAGCTGCTCGATCAGGGCGTCATGCAGATCGTCGCCGTCACCGACCCGCTCACCGTGGGATTCCGGCGGCAGGCGATGGTCGGCATCAATGTCGAGGGCGATCTCGATCCGGTGGCCGACGCGCTGACCGCGATGGACGAATGCGAGTACGTGGTGATGACCGCGGGCTCCTTCGACCTGATGGTGGAGATCGTCTGCGAGGACGACGACCACCTGCTCGAAGTGATCAGCAAGCGGATACGCGCACTCCCCGGTGTGCGGTCCACCGAGAGCTTCGTCTACCTCAAGCTCAAGAAGCAGACCTACATGTGGGGAACCCGATAGCCGTGACCCAGGACCTCTCCAAGACCGCGTACGACCACCTGTGGATGCACTTCACCCGGATGTCGTCGTACGAGAACTCCCCTGTGCCCACCATCGTCCGCGGTGAGGGCACCTACATCTACGACGACAAGGGCAAGCGCTACATCGACGGCCTGGCCGGCCTCTTCGTGGTGAACGCCGGTCACGGCCGTACCGAGCTGGCCGAGACCGCCTACAAGCAGGCGCAGGAGCTGGCCTTCTTCCCGGTCTGGTCCTACGCCCACCCCAAGGCCATCGAGCTGGCCGAGCGGCTGGCCCACCACGCCCCGGGCGACCTCAACAAGGTCTTCTTCACCACCGGCGGCGGCGAGGCGGTCGAGACCGCGTGGAAGCTCGCCAAGCAGTACTGGAAGCTCCGCGGCCACCACACCAAGTACAAGGTCATCTCGCGCGCGGTCGCCTACCACGGCACCCCGCAGGGCGCCCTCTCCATCACCGGTCTGCCGGCCCTCAAGGCCCCCTTCGAGCCGCTGGTCCCCGGCGCGCACAAGGTGCCCAACACCAACATCTACCGCGCCCCGATCCACGGCGACGACCCGGAGGCCTTCGGCCGCTGGGCCGCCGACCAGATCGAGCAGGAGATCCTCTTCGAGGGCCCCGAGACGGTCGCCGCGGTCTTCCTGGAGCCGGTGCAGAACGCCGGCGGCTGCTTCCCGCCGCCGCCCGGCTACTTCCAGCGGGTCCGCGAGATCTGCGACCAGTACGACGTACTGCTCGTCTCCGACGAGGTCATCTGCGCCTTCGGCCGGCTGGGCACCATGTTCGGCTGTGACAAGTTCGGCTACATACCGGACATGATCACCTGCGCCAAGGGCATGACCTCGGGCTACTCCCCGATCGGCGCCTGCATCATCTCCGACCGGATCGCCGAGCCGTTCTGGAAGGGCGACAACACCTTCCTGCACGGCTACACCTTCGGCGGCCACCCGGTCTCCGCGGCGGTGGGCCTGGCCAACCTCGACATCTTCGAGCGCGAGGGCCTCAACCAGCACGTCCTGGACAATGAGGACGCCTTCCGGGCCACCCTGGAGAAGCTCCGCGACCTGCCGATCGTCGGCGACGTCCGCGGCAACGGCTTCTTCTACGGCATCGAGCTGGTCAAGGACAAGGTCACCAAGGAGAGCTTCACCGACGAGGAGACCGAGCGCGTCCTGTACGGCTTCCTCTCCAAGGCGCTGTACGAGAACGGCCTGTACTGCCGCGCCGACGACCGGGGCGACCCGGTGGTCCAGCTCGCGCCGCCGCTGATCGCCGACCAGTCGACGTTCGACGAGATCGAGCAGGTGCTGCGGACCGTGCTCGCGGAGGCGTGGACCAAGCTCTGATCCCGCCCGGACCGCTCACCCGGTCCTGATCCGGCGTCCCGCCCCGGCCCGGGTGCGCCCATCCGAGTGGATGGCGCGCACCCGGGCCGTGTGGTTACCCGGACCCCGCATCCGGCTGCCTAGCGTGCGAGTGACCGATCGGCACTGAGCCGTTCCCCCGTTCGGGGCGGACGGATCTGATCAGAACCGAGGTGCACGCCATGGCCGCCCCGCCGGACAACGATGTGATCCGGGCACACTCCCTCCGCCACGCCCACAACGGATCGCCGGCGCTCACCGGGGTCTCGCTCGCGGTCCGGGAGGGGGAGATCCTCGCCGTGTGCGGCCCGCGCGGCAGCGGGAAGACCACCCTGCTGCGCTGTCTGAGCGGCCAGACCGTCGCCGACGAGGGCGAGGTCTGGTTCCGGGACCGCGCCGTGCACACCCTCTCCGCGCTCCGTCGCGAGCGGCTGAGGCGGGAGAGCTTCGGCTGGCTCGGCTCCGATCCCGGCCTCGTACCCGAGCTCACGGCCTGGGAGAACGCGGCGCTGCCGCTGCTGCTCCGCGGCACCCCGCGCAAGCGGGCCAGGGCCGCCGCCATGGAGTGGCTGGAGCGGCTGGACGCCGACGCCGTCGCCCGCCGCAGACCGGCCGCGCTCAGCGGGCCGGACGCGCTGCGGATCGCCGTCGCCCGCGCCCTGGCCGCCACCCACGCGGTCCTCTTCGCCGATGAGCCCACCGCCGCCCTGCACCGCGCGGACCGGGCGCTGGTGCTGCGGACCCTGCTCGCGGTGGCCCGCACCCAGCGGACCGCCGTCGTCCTCGCCACCCACGATCCGGAGATCGCGGCACTCGCCGACCGCACGATCACCCTGGTGGACGGTGGCCGGACGGGCTCCCCGGCCGCCGGCGACACGGAGGGTCTCGCGGCATGCTCGCTCTCCGTCTAGCCCGCGGCGCCTCGCCGCCCGCGCTGCTCCGCCGGCTGCTGGTCGCGGCGGCCTCGGCCGGGGTCGGATTTCTGCTGCTCTCCGCGCTGGCGTACGCGCTGGCCCACCCCGGTGACCCGGCGGGCGGCCGGCGGCTGATGTGGTGTGCGGTCCCGCTCGCCGCCGCGGTCTACCTGGCCGTGGTGGTGGCCCGGATGGACCCGGGCACCCGGCCCCGTACCGGACTCTCCGCCCTCGGTCTCGGACCCGGGCGCCTCGCCGCGCTCGCCGCCGGTTCCACCGCGCTCTCCGCGGCGCTGGGCAGCGTCCTCGCGCTGCTGCTCTTCCTCCGGCTGCGCGGCGATCCGCCCGGCGGGACGGCGGCCGAGGTACTCGCCGCGGGCCGGCCGCTGCCGCTCGCGGCCACCCTCACCCTGCTGGCGCTGGTCCCGCTCACCGCGTCGGCGGCCACCGCGCTGGTCCTGCGCCCGCGCGGCGAGCCGGCGAAGGCTCCGCCGGCGGTGCGGCGGGGCGCGGAGGAGACACCGGGCGGGCTGCCGTGGGGCTGTGCCCTGACCGCCGCCGGACTCGCCATCGGCACCTACGCGGCGCGCAGCGGTACGGGAAAGGCGTTCCCGCTCCCCGGTGAGCTCGGCGCGCATCCGGCCGGGGTGCTGATCGGCTGGGTGCTCACCGCCGTGGGACTGGCGGTCGCGGGGCCCGCGCTGACGCACTTCTGCGGCCGTCTTCTCCAGAGCGCCCGCCCCGGCGCGGTCCGGCTGCTGGCCGGACGCGTGCTGATGGCGGAGTCCGGACGGATCGGCCGCCCGCTGGGCGTGGTGTGCGCGGTCGCCTCCGCGCTGATCGCGGCCTGGACACTGGACGGCGCCGGCCCGCGCCCCTTCGGCCCGCTGACCGCCGCGGGCGCCTGGCTAGTCGTGGCCTGCACGACGGCGACGCTGATCACCTCGGCGGCCGAGGCCCGGGTCGACCGCGCCCCGGTCATGGGCGAACTGCGCCGCCTGGGTGCTCCGGCGGGTGCGCTGCGCACCGCCGCGCTGCTGCGGATCGTCGCACTGGTGGTGATCCTGGCACCGCTGACCTGGGCGGTGGCCACCCTGGCGGCGGCACCGCTGACGTCCTGAGCACGGGCCCGGCGGGCCTCGGCGGCGCTGACGGTTGAGCCCCGGCGCGACCGCCCCGGGCACCGCCGGCGGTGCCCGGACGGCGGACCGGATCCGCTCCGGCGGCGGGGGACCCTGCTCCGGCACCCGGCCCGTTCGGCCGGCCCGCCCGCCCGCCCCCGGCCGGACGGGTTCGGCCGAACGCCCGGAGAGCCGGGCCGGCGGATGGGCCCGGCCGGGGCCACCCGCCCCGGCCGGCCCCGCGCGATGACCTCCGGGGTAATCGACCCCGTCCGCCGGGCCCGCGAGGATCGTCCCGTCAGCCGACGAGCCCGAGGGGACCCGATGACCACGGACCACCACACCGCAGACGCCCCGGCCGCCGGCCGTGACGACACCACCGAGCGGACCCGCGCCACCCTCATGGCCTTTCTCGGCCGGCTTCGGGAGGGCGACCCCGAGCGGATCGCCGAGCTCTTCGCCGAGCGGGTCGACTGGACCATCGCCGACAACCCGGCCGTGCCGTGGATCCGCCCCCGGCACACCCGGGCCGATGTCGCCGATCACTTCAGGGAGCTGGCGGCGGGGCAGCGGGCCGATCCGGCGGGGACCTCCGTCGACACCATCGTCGTGGAGGGGACGGCGGCGATGCTCAGCGGCTCTCTCGCCGGCACCGTGATCAGCACCGGAAAGCGGTTCAGCTCCCCCTTCGCGATGCGGCTCACCGTCCACGGCGGTCTGATCACGGGGTATCTGGTGGTGGAGGACAGCCTGGCCATCGCGGAGGCATGCACTCCGCCGTGCGCCTCCCGGCCACGGGGCACCGGCAGGGCCCGGCACTGAACACAGCCGCCCGCGCCCGCCGCGCACCCCCGGCGCTACGCGCCCAGCACCACCACGGCGTCCGGGGCGAAGACGACCCCCACCCGGGCACCCCGCTCCGGCGCGTCCACCAGCGGAATCTCGGCTTCCAGCGGTGGGCCGGTCTCCGGGCGGAGCCGGACGGCCACATGGTCGCCCCGGAAGGTGCACGCCTCGGCCGTGCAGAGCAGGCCCTCGGACGCGGAGGTGACCCGTACCCCCGAGGGGCGCACCAGCACCCGGCGCTCGCCGCCGGGCGAGTCCTTCGGCACCGGGATCCGGCCCCAGACCGTCTCCGCGGCACCGCCGCCGACCGTCGCGCCGACCACATTGTCGAAGCCGAGGAAGCGCGCCACGAACTCGTCGGCGGGCCTGCGCCAGACCTCCAGCGGGGTACCGGTCTGGGCGATCCGGCCGTCCCGCATCACCACCACCCGGTCGGCGAGGGCGAAGGCCTCGCCCTGGTCGTGGGTGACGGCCAGCACCGTGGTGCCCAGCCGTCCGAAGAGCCCGCGCAATTCGCCGACCAGGCGTTCCCGCAGGCCCCGGTCGAGCTGTCCGAGCGGTTCGTCCAGCATCAGCAGCCGGGGTTCGGGGGCGAGCGCCCGCGCCAGCGCCACCCGCTGCTGCTCTCCGCCGGAGAGCGAGGTGATGGCCCGGCGCCCGGCGCCGGGGAGGCCGACCAGTTCCAGCAGCTCGGCCACCCGGCGGTCGCGCTCGGCCCGCCCGACGCCGTGCATCCGCGGCCCGAAGGCGACATTCCCCCCGACATCGCGCTGCGGGAAGAGCTGGTGGTCCTGGAACATCAGGCCGACCCCGCGCCGGTGGACCGGTACCCCGGCCTGGTCGGCGCCGGAGAGCAGCACCCGGCCGGCGTCCAGGGGCTGGAGCCCGGCGACCACCCGCAGCAGGGTGGACTTGCCGCTGCCGCTGGGGCCGAGGACCGAGACGATCTCGTGCTCGGCGACCTCGAGGCCGACCGCGTCGAGCGCCGCCCGCTCCCCGAACCGCACGGTCACCTGGTCGAGTCCGAGCAGAGCCATCAGAA
Source organism: Streptomyces sp. CAU 1734 (assembly GCF_039888735.1). Taxonomy (NCBI): domain Bacteria; kingdom Bacillati; phylum Actinomycetota; class Actinomycetes; order Kitasatosporales; family Streptomycetaceae; genus Streptomyces; species Streptomyces sp. CAU 1734. The sequence continues at coordinate 146,669 of NZ_JBDQQP010000014.1, read as the reverse complement.
TTCTCCTGAGCCTGAGGAAGTACCGCGCCCGCGGGAGCGCTCCAGCAGCAGCAGCGCCGCCGCGCACACCACCATCAGAATGGTGGAGAGGGCCATCGCCTGGCCGTAGTTGAGCTCCCCGGGCATGCCGATCAGCCGGGCGACGGCCACCGGGAGGGTCGGATTGTCGGGGCGGGCGATGAAGACGGTCGCGCCGAATTCACCGAGCGAGACGGCGAAGGCGAAACCCGCCGCGATCAGCGCGGCCCGGCGCACCATCGGGAAGTCGACCTCGCGCCACACCCGCAGCGGGGAGGCGCCCAGCACCGCCGCGGCCTCCCGCAGCCGCCCGTCCACGGCCCGGAGCACGGGCAGCATGATGCGTACGACGAAGGGGACCCCGACCAGGGCCTGCGCCAGCGGCACCAGGATCCAGGAGGTGCGCAGATCGAGCGGCGGCTCGTCCAGAGTGATCAGAAAACCGAATCCGACGGTCACGGCCGAGACCCCGAGCGGCAGCATCAGCAGCCCGTCGAAGCCGCGCAGCAGCCGTCCGCCGGGACGGGCGAGCGCCGCCGCGGCGAGCCCGCCGACGACCAGCGCGATGACGGTGGCGGCCACCGCGTACTGGAGGGAGTTCCCGATGGCGTCGATCGGCGGTACGAGGAAGGCGCCGCCGCGTTCGTCCACGGTGGTGAGCGCGCGGTAGTAGCCGAAGCCGTACCCCTCGGAGGTGCTGAGGGAGCGTTCGACGAGCACGAGCAGGGGCGCCAGCATCAGCGCGACCGTGACGAGCACGCCCCCGAGCAGCGCCTTCTGGCCGAATCCGCGCGGCCGGCGGGCGGTCGAGGCGGGGTCCACCAGCCGCAGGGCGCTCTCCCGCTTCCGTACGGTGCGGGCGTGCAGGGCGAGGACGGTGCCGACGGCCGCGAACTGCACCAGGGTCAGAACGGCCGCCGTGCGCAGATCGAGGAGCTGGGCCGTCTGCCGGTAGACCTCCACCTCCAGGGTGGCGTAGGTGGGTCCGCCGAGGATCTGGACCACGCCGAAGGAGGTGAAGGTGAAGAGGAAGACCATCAGCGCGGCGGCGGCCACGGCGGGCGCCAGCGCGGGGAGGGTGACCCGGCGCCAGGCGGTGAACCGCCCGGCGCCCAGCACCCGGGCGGCCTCTTCCTGGCGGGGGTCGAGCTGGGACCAGAGCCCGCCGACGGTCCGGACGACCACCGCGTAGTTGAGGAAGACATGCGCGAGCAGGATCGCCCAGACCGTGGTGTCCAGCCGGATGCCCCAGAGCTCGTCCAGGAGTCCGCCGCGTCCCAGCAGTGCCAGGAAGGCGGTGCCGACGATCACGGTGGGCAGGATGAAGGGGACGGTCACCACGGCGCGCAGCAGCCCCTTGCCCCGGAAGTCGAACCGGGCCAGGACATACGCGCCGGGCAGGGCGATCAGCAGGGTGAGCGCGGTGGAGGCGAGGGCCTGCCAGGTGGTGAACCAGAGCACACGCTGAAGGTCGGCGCGGCCCAGCACCTCGCCGATCCGGTCGAACTGCCAGGCCCCGCCGATCCGCAGGCCGCGGCCCGCGATGGCGGCGACGGGGTAGGCGAAGAAGACCGCGAAGAAGGCGGCGGGCACGGCCAGCAGGCCGAGCCGGGCCGCGGTCCCGTGCCGGGGCCGCCGCTGTGGTGCGGGTGCGGCGGCCCCGGCCTCGGGCCCGGCTACTTCACGACGAGCGAGGACCACGTCTGAATCCACTGCTCACGGTTGTCGGTGATGCGGTCGGGGGCGATGGTGCCGGGCCGGTCGGCCTGCTCGCCGTGCTCGGTGAAGAGCGCGGGCAGCTTCGCGCCCTCGACGACGGGATTGACGAACATGTTGAGCGGCATGTCCTCCTGGAACTGCTTGGAGATCATGAAGTCCAGCAGGGCCTTGCCGCCCGCCTCGTTCTTCGCGCCCTTCAGCAGTCCGGCGAACTCGATCTGCCGGAAGCAGGTGCCGGTGGCGACACCGGTGGGCGCCACCTTCGGCTGCGGCTCGGCGTAGAGCACCTCCACGGGGGGGCTGGAGGCGTAGGAGACGACCAGCGGTCGGTCCCCCTTGGCCTTCTTGCCGCCGGCGGAGCCGGAGAACTCCTCGTTGTACGCCTGGTCCCAGCCGTCGACGACCTTGACGCCATTGGCCTTGAGCTTCTTCCAGTACTCCTGCCAGCCGCTGTCGCCGTACCTCGCGATGGTGCCGAGGACGAAGCCGAGGCCGGGCGAGGAGGTCGCGGCGTTCTCGACCACCAGCAGATTCCGGTAGGCGGGGTCGGCCAGATCGTCGAAGGTCTTCGGCGGGGCCAGCTTCTTGTCCGCGAAGTACTTCTTGTCGTAGTTGACGCAGATATCGCCGGTGTCGATGGGGGTGACGCGGTTCTTCGCCTTGTCCAGCTGGACCTCGGGCACCACCCGGTCCAGGCCCTTGGCCCGGTAGGAGGTGAACAGGCCCTGGCCGAGGGCGCGGGAGAGCAGGGTGTTGTCGACGCCGAAGAAGACATCGCCCTGCGGGGAGCCCTTGGTCAGGATCTCCTTGTTGAGGGCGGCCCCGGCGTCACCGCTCTTGAGCACCTTGACCGTGTAGCCGGTCTGCTGGGTGAATGCCTTGAGCACCGACTCGGAGGCGTTGAAGGAATTGTGGCTGACGAGGGTGACGGTCTTGGACTTCTCGCCGCCCGCGCCGTCCTTCTCCGCCTCGCCGCCGCAGGCCGCGAGGACGGTGACGCCCAGCGCGGTGACGACCGCGGTGGCCGTGATTCTCCTGGTGCCGCTCATGCTCACTGAGATCACTGAATTCCTCCTGGGTGTGACCAGGAAGAGACGCGGCCCTGACCGGCTCCCGGGAAGGGAGCGCGGGCAGGGCGCAACAGCTTGAGTAATGACCGAACTCCCTACCCGGAATGACCCGGGCGAGGTTCAGAGGGTCTGCGGCCTGCGACGGCCGCACTCTCAGCGCTGTGGCGCTCCCCTGTCGGAAAATGTATGCAGATGTCATCCATGTGGATGTTCGAGCCCAGCGTACAGGGCGGCCCCGCGGGGCGGCAGACGCCGGTACGGGACCTGTTCGGTCCCGTACCGGCCGCGGGGTCCGGTGCGGCGGCGGTCCGCGTCAGCGCTCCGCGGCGGCGAGCTGGCCGCAGGCGCCGTCGATCTCCTGGCCCCGGGTGTCCCGGACGGTCACCGGCACCCCGTGGGCGGCGATGGCCTCGACGAACGCCTTCTCGTCCTCGGGGCGGGAGGCGGTCCACTTCGACCCCGGGGTGGGGTTGAGCGGGATCAGATTCACATGGACGCGCTTGCCCTTGAGCAGCCGGCCCAGCAGATCGCCCCGCCATGCCTGGTCATTGATGTCGCGGATCAGGGCGTACTCGATCGAGACCCGGCGGCCGGACTTCTCCGCGTACTCCCAGGCCGCGTCCAGCACCTCGCGGACGTTCCAGCGGGTGTTGACCGGGACGAGGGTGTCGCGCAGCTCGTCGTCCGGGGCGTGCAGCGAGACGGCGAGGCGGCACTTGAAGCCCTCGTCGGCGAAGCGCAGCATGGCGGGGACCAGGCCGACGGTGGAGACGGTGATCCCGCGCTGGGAGATGCCGAGGCCGTCCGGCTCGGGGTCGGTCAGCCGCCGGATGGCGCCGACGACACGGTTGTAGTTGGCCAGCGGCTCGCCCATGCCCATGAAGACGATGTTCGAGAGCCGTGCCGGGCCGCCGGGGACCTCGCCGTCGCGCAGGGCGCGCATGCCGTCCACGATCTGGTGGACGATCTCCGCCGTGGAGAGATTGCGGTCGAGTCCGGCCTGGCCGGTGGCGCAGAAGGGGCAGTTCATCCCGCAGCCGGCCTGCGAGGAGATGCACATGGTGACCCGGTCCGGGTAGCGCATGAGCACCGACTCGACGAGGGTGCCGTCGTGGAGCCGCCACAGTGTCTTGCGGGTGGTGTCGTTGTCGCACGAGATGTGCCGGACAACGGACATCAGATCGGGCAGCAGCTCGGCGGCGAGCTTCTCCCGGGCAGCGGCCGGGATGTCGGTCCACTGGGCCGGGTCGTGGGTGTACCGGGCGAAGTAGTGCTGCGAGAGCTGCTTGGCGCGGAACGGCTTCTCGCCGATCGCGGCCACGGCGTCTTTGCGCTCGGCGGGGCTGAGGTCGGCGAGGTGCCGCGGCGGCTTCTTGGCTCCGCGGGGCGCGACAAACGTGAGTTCTCCGGGCTTGGGCATGGTGCATCCAGTGTCGCAGAGATACGACAAGAGGCTCGCCACCCTGTGGATAACGAGCCTCTTGTGGAAAACATGCAGGTCAGCCGCTTGCCCTGCACGGGCCGGGAGCACCGGCACCCGGTCCCGCCCCGGCCGCGCGCGCGTTCCCCGCAGGGCCCGCGTGCGCGTTCACCGGACCCGCGTACGCGTACACCCGGTCACTTGGTCACCCGGTCATCCGGTCACTTGGTCATCCGGAGCCGACGAAGATCACCAGCAGCAGCCAGACGATCGGCGCCGTCGGCAGCAGCGAGTCGAGCCGGTCCATGATGCCGCCGTGACCGGGGAGCAGCCTCCCCATGTCCTTGATGCCCAGGTCCCGCTTGATCATCGATTCGCCCAGGTCACCGAGGGTGGCGCTGACCGCGACGGCGAGGCCCAGCAGCAGCCCCTGCCACCAGGTGCCGCCGTCGATCAGGAACTCCATGCAGAGCGCGCCCGCAGCCATCGCGAAGGCCACCGCCCCCAGCAGACCCTCACGGGTCTTCCCGGGGCTGATGCGCGGTGCCAGCTTGCGCTTGCCGAAGCGCCAGCCCACCGCGTACGCACCGGTGTCGCTGACCACGGTGAGCACCAGGAAGGTCAGGACCCGGTCGGGTCCGTCCTCCGCGGTGAGCATCAGCGCCACGAAGGTCGCCAGGAAGGGCACATAGAAGGCGGCGAAGATCCCCGCGGTGACATCCTTGAGATATCCCTCGGGAGGCTCCGTCATCCGCCAGACGAGCACGGCCAGCGCCGTGAGCGCCATGGCGACCCAGGCCCCCTCGGCGCCCCGGGCGTACCCGGCGACCACCATCGCCGCGCCGCCGACCGCGAGCGGTACGAGCGGCGCCTTGATGTCCTTGCGCTCCTGCAGCCGGCTGGTGAGCTCCCAGAGCCCGACCACCACGGCGATCACGATCACGCCGATGAAGACGGCCTGAACGACATAGAGCGAGGCCACGATCACCGCGCCGAGGCCGACACCCACCCCTATGGCCGCCCGCAGATCGCGGCCGGCGCTCTTCTTCGCGCGCTTCTCCCGCTTCTCGCGCATGTCCCGGTTCTCCCGCTCCTCGCGCTCCGCCCGCCCCGCGGGGCCGGCCGGGCGGCTGCCCGCGCGCCTGCTCCGCGGCGGCTCGGGCGCCGGCTGCGGGGCGGCGGGCATGGGCGGCTGCGGAGTCTCGTCGCGGAACAGGGGGCCGCTCAGCCGAGCGGTCCCCTGGTCACGGTCGTCGCGACGGTCGCGGTCGTCGTGGCCGGGTCGGCCATCAGGGTGTTCGGCGTCTCTACCTGCGTCGGGAAAGTCCGGCACGATGGGCATGGGCCGAGTCTGCTGTGCGGGATGCACATCGTACGCGGGACCCGCCGAGGCAGAGCCCTGGTCGGTCGGCGGCCATTCTCCGACGAACCCGGCTCTCTGCGCGGCTCCCCAGGAAGAGTCGTTCATCAGACTTCGAGCAGCTCGGCTTCCTTGTGCTTCAGCAGCTCGTCGACCTGCGCCACATACTTCGAGGTGGTGTCGTCGAGCTCCTTCTCCGCACGGCGGCCCTCGTCCTCGCCGACCTCGCCGTCCTTGACGAGCTTGTCGATGGCCTCCTTGGCCTTGCGGCGCACGGAGCGGATCGAGATCTTCGAGTCCTCGGCCTTGGTCTTGGCGACCTTGATGTACTCGCGGCGGCGCTCCCCCGTGAGGTCGGGGAAGACCACCCGGATGATGTTGCCGTCATTGCTGGGGTTGACGCCCAGATCCGAGTCGCGGATCGCCTGCTCGATGTTGCGCAGCGCGCTCTTGTCGAACGGGGTCACCACGGCCATCCGCGGCTCCGGCACCGAGAACGAGGCCAGCTGGTTGATCGGGGTCAGCGCGCCGTAGTAGTCGGCCACGATCTTGTTGAACATCGCCGGGTGCGCACGCCCGGTGCGGATCGCGGCGAAGTCCTCTTTCGCGACCACAACGGCCTTCTCCATCTTCTCCTCGGCTTCGAGGAGGGTCTCTTCGATCACCACTTGCTCCTGCGTGTCTTGAGTGGGCCCGGCGTGTGCACCTGGGCGGGCGGAACGTGTGTCGCGTCTTGACCCTGCACGGTGTCCGACCGGCAGGGCTTTGTCCATCCCCGGACGGCCGTCCCGGGAATCCCGGGAGTACCCGGGGGCAGCGGGGTCTCAGCCCCGGGTGCCCTGGTCGCTCACGAGGGTGCCGATCTTCTCACCCTTGACGGCCCGCGCGATATTGCCCTCGGCGAGAAGCTCGAAGACGAGGATCGGCAGATCGTTGTCGCGGCAGAGGGTGATGGCGGTGGCGTCGGCGACCTTGAGGTTCCGGGAGAGGACCTCGCCGTACTCCAGCGCGTCGAACTTCACCGCGTCCGGGTTGGCCTTGGGGTCGGAGTCGTACACTCCGTCGACGCCGTTCTTGCCCATGAGCAGGGCTTCGGCGTCGATCTCCAGGGCGCGCTGGGCCGCGGTGGTGTCGGTGGAGAAGTAGGGCATGCCCATGCCGGCGCCGAAGATGACGACACGGCCCTTCTCCAGGTGGCGCACGGCGCGCAGCGGAATGTAGGGCTCCGCGACCTGGCCCATGGTGATGGCGGTCTGGACGCGGGAGTCGATGCCCTCCTTCTCCAGGAAGTCCTGGAGGGCGAGGCAGTTCATCACGGTGCCGAGCATGCCCATGTAGTCCGAGCGCGCCCGGTCCATGCCGCGGACCTGGAGCTCGGCGCCGCGGAAGAAGTTGCCGCCGCCGATGACGATGGCGATCTCGGCCCCGTCGCGGACCACCGCGGCGATCTCGCGGGCGATGGCGTGGACGACGTCGGGATCGACACCGAGTCCCCCGCCCCCGGAGAACGCCTCGCCGGAGAGCTTGAGCATGAAGCGCCCGGCATTCTTCACTTCATGGTTCCCGTCGTGGTGGCTGTTGTCGCCGGCAGCCTTGTTGGCGTCCGCGCCCTTGTTCATGGAGATCTCCTCGTGCACATACGAAGAAGGCCACTGCCGCTGGGTGCTGTGTCCCTGCCCGGCAATGGCCTCCTCGTCAGATCTGCGGTCGTCCGGCGCCTCAACGTCGTGGCGCCCGAGGGCACACACGGCCGATGACTGCGTGGGAAACCCTATCGGGCTCCCCGGCCGATCGCGTACTCGCCGTATTCGCTCAGGCGCCGACGCGGATGCGCGCGAAGCGCTTCAGCTCGACACCGGCCTCGTCAAGAACCTTCTTGACGGACTTCTTGTTGTCCTTCGCGAACGGCTGGTCGAGGAGGGTGACCTCCTTGAAGAAGCCGTTGACGCGACCCTCGACGATCTTCGGGAGGGCGGCCTCGGGCTTGCCCTCCTCACGCGAGGTGGCCTCGGCGACGCGGCGCTCGTTCTCGACGACCTCGGCCGGAACCTCGTCACGGTTGAGGTACTGCGGCGAGAAGGCGGCGATGTGCTGCGCGACGTCCTTGGCGATGACGGCGGCCTCGTCACCGGCCTTGTCCAGCTCGACCAGGACGCCGACCTGCGGCGGGAGGTCGGGCATGGTGCGGTGCAGGTAGACACCGACGTACCCGCCGGTGAACTGCGCGAAGCGGTCGAGGACGATCTTCTCGCCGAGGTTGGCGTTGGCCTCGTCGACGTACGCCTGGACGGTCTTGCCGGCCTCGATCTCAGAGGCGAGCAGCGCGTCGAGGTCCGCCGGGGAGGTCGCGGCGACGTGCGCGGCCAGCGTGTTGGCGACGGTCTGGAACTTGTCACCCTTGGCGACGAAGTCCGTCTCGCACTTCAGCTCCAGCAGAACGCCGGAGGTCTTGTCGTCGGAGATGAGGGCGACAACGGCGCCGTTCTCCGCGCTGCGGCTCTCGCGCTTGGCGACGCCCTTCTGGCCCTTGACGCGGAGGAGCTCGACGGCCTTGTCGACATTGCCGTCGGCCTCGACGAGCGCCTTCTTGCAGTCCATCATGCCGGCGCCGGTCAGCTCACGCAGCTTCTTGACGTCAGCGGCGGTGTAATTCGCCATGTCCCTGAATCTCTTCTCGAAAGTCGAAAGTCGAAGATCTGCCGGTCCGGGGGGCGGCCGGTGATCCACGGGTGAGCGGCGGGGGCCGGTGCCAGTGGCACCGTCCCCCGTCATTCACCTACCGAAGCTGTACGGCGAGGTCAGCCCTGCTCGGCGTCGGCGGCGGGCGCCTCGGCCTCGGCAGCGGCGGGAGCCTCGGCCTCGGCGGCCGGGGCGTCGGCGGCGGGCGCCTCGGCGGCGGCGTCCTCGGCCGGCTTCTCGGCGGCCTCGTCGGACTCGGCCTTCTTCTCGCCACCCTCGAGCAGGTCGCGCTCCCACTCGGCGAGGGGCTCGCCGGCGGCCTTCTCGCCCGGCTTGGAGTCACCGGTGGCGACGCCGGAACGGGCGATGAGGCCCTCGGCGACGGCGTCGGCGATCACGCGGGTGAGCAGGGTGACGGAGCGGATCGCGTCGTCGTTGCCCGGGATCTTGTAGTCGACCTCGTCGGGGTCGCAGTTGGTGTCGAGGATCGCGACGACCGGGATGTGGAGCTTGCGCGCCTCACCGACGGCGATGTGCTCCTTCTTGGTGTCGACGATCCAGACGGCGCTCGGCACCTTCTGCATCTCGCGGATGCCGCCGAGGGTCTTCTCCAGCTTGGCCTTCTCGCGGGAGAGAACCAGCAGCTCCTTCTTGGTGAGGCCGGAGGCGGCCACATCCTCGAAGTCGATCTGCTCGAGCTCCTTGAGGCGCTGCAGACGCTTGTAGACGGTGGAGAAGTTGGTCAGCATGCCACCGAGCCAGCGCTGGTTGACATAGGGCATGCCCACGCGGGTCGCCTGCTCGGCGATCGCCTCCTGGGCCTGCTTCTTGGTGCCGACGAACATGATGGAGCCGCCGTGGGCGACGGTCTCCTTGACGAACTCGTAGGCGCGGTCGATGTACGACAGCGACTGGAGCAGGTCGATGATGTAGATGCCGTTGCGCTCCGTGAAGATGAAGCGCTTCATCTTCGGGTTCCAGCGGCGGGTCTGGTGACCGAAGTGGACGCCGCTTTCCAGCAGCTCCCGCATCGTGACGACGGCCATGGCCGTATCTCCTTGGGTTCTCGGTTATGTACCTGACGCCCCGGCGCGCCGTGCCACGAGGGACCGAGGGGCGCGGCCACCGACTGCGGAAAGCGAGCTGGTGGCGGGGCGTGCGAAGTCGACCCGGTGACCCGGATCGCCAGAAGAAGTGTACGGGACCCGCACACCTCCGGGTGACGGCACTGTCCACAACCAGCCGGTAATCCACAGTTACGGACCATGATCCACTCGATACCGGTCCCCCGGGGCACCGTATGGCACATGTACCGCAGCCCTCCGGCACCCGTGCCGATGCCCTTCCCGCCGCCATCCCCCGATTCCCGGATCCCGTCCGCCCGGCTGTTCCCGCGGGCCGGACCGGGGATTCGGGCGCGGGGCCGGCCTCCGTCCCGGCAGGTCCGGTGGGTCCGGCAGGTCCGGTGGGCTCCCGTTCTTCTGGCGTCGCTGCTGGTTTCACCGCCGGCGCCCGGCGGGGCGGGGGCGGGGGCGGGCGCCGGTGCCGCCCCGGTGGCGGCTGCCGGGGTGTTCGCGGGCAGGAGTCCGGGCCCGGCCCCGGGCCCGGCTCCGGGGACGGATCGTGTCTGGCCGGTGGGTCCGCCGCGTCCTCGGGTCGTACGGGGCTGGGAACCTCCCCCCTCGCCGTACGGGAGAGGTCACCGGGGTGTCGATCTGGCCGCCCCGCCGGGGACCGGGGTACGCGCGGCGGCCGGCGGCCGGATCGTCTTCGCCGGCCGGGTGGCGGGCCGCGGCGTACTGACGATCGCCCTCGGCGGACCGGCCGGGGGTACGGAACGGCCGCCGCCGCGTCTCACCCATGAGCCGGTGACCGCGCTCCTCCCGGCGGGCACGGCGGTACGGGCGGGCCAACGGGTGGGCGTCACCGAAGCGGGCGGCTCGCACTGCGCGGCGGGCTGTCTGCACTGGGGGCTGATCAGGGACGGCGTGTACGCCAATCCGCTCATCCTGCTGCGCCCGGCCCCGTCCCGGCTGCTCCCCCTGACGTCCGCCCCGCCGGCGGCGGGCGCGGGCACGGATCCGTTACGCCGCCGGCACCGGGGCCGAGGGGGCGGCGGGGGTCGCGGGACACCCGCGGCGCGGGGGCACGCGCCGCCGCCCCGAAGCTGAACCTGAGGGGGTGGGGGGGGAGGGAGGGGGCGGGGGGGCGGGGGGGAGGCCCCGGTCAGGGGGCGGTGACGCCGCGCAGCGCCATCGACACCGCCGCGTCCGCGATCACCCGGGGGTCCTCCGCCGCGCCGAGCTCGATGCGGCGGACCGCCGCGTCCACGACGCCCTGGAGGAGCATCGCGGCCAGTCGCGGCTGCTCATGGCCGAGCAGCAGCAGGGCTTCGCCGATCATGGTGATGAGCCCGCCGTGTGCGGCCCGGATCTTCTCCCGCGCACCGGCGTCCAGCTCACTGGCGGAGATGGCGACCACGGCACGGTGGCGGCGGTCCCCGACCAGTTCCAGCTGCCGGCGGACATACGCCTCGATCTTGCCGTCGGCCGTGTCGGCCCGCTCCATGGCGGACTCGACCTCCGCCGCCCAGACGGGGAAGTCGACGGCGCAGAGCTCCTCGACGACCGCTGCCCGTGAGCGGAAGTACTCGTACACGGACGACCTGGCCAGACCGGTGCGCTCGGCGAGGGCGGGGAAGGTCAGCGCCTCCGTACCCCCCTCGGACAGCAGGGATCGCGCGGCGTCGAGCAGGGCGTCGCGCTGCATGGTCCGGTGCTCGGCCACTGAGGCCGCTCGAATCCTGGGCACGTCTCCACTTTACGGATACCCGCAAGAGCGAGCGACGATTCGGCCGTCAACGGCCCATGTCGGCGAGCTTCCCGCGCAGCTGGAGGACCGATTTGGTGTGAATCTGGCTCACTCGGCTCTCGGTGACCCCGAGCACATTGCCGATCTCGGCGAGGGTGAGTCCCTCGTAGTAGTACAGGGTGACCACCGTCTTCTCCCGGTCCGGGAGGGTGTTGATGGCGCGGGCGAGGAGTCTGCGCAGCTCCCGGTCCTCGGCGACCTCGACCGGATTGTCGGCGGCGGTGTCCTCCAGGGTGTCCATCAGGCTGAGCCGGTCGCCGCCCTCGCCGCCCGCATGCAGCAGCTCCTCCAGGGCGACGACATTGGCGAGGGACAACTGGCTGAATACCGCGTGCAGTTCCTCGACCGCGATGTCCATCTCGGCGGCGACCTCGGTCTCCGACGGGGTGCGCCGGAGCTGGGCCTCCAGGGTGGCGTACGCGCGTTCCACCGCACGGGCCTTCTGGCGGACGGAGCGCGGGATCCAGTCGAGCGCCCTGAGCTCGTCGATCATGGCGCCGCGGATCCGGGTGATCGCATAGGTCTCGAACTTGATGGACCGCTCGATGTCGAACTTCTCGATGGCGTCGATGAGACCGAAGACCCCGGAGGAGACGAAGTCGGCCTGCTCCACATTGGACGGCAGGCCGACGCTCACCCGGCCGGCGACATATTTGACCAGCGGCGAGTAGTGCAGGATCAGTTGCTCGCGCAGCCGCTCGTCTCCCGTTGACTTGTACGACCGCCACAGCTCGTCCAGCGAGGTGGGAGCGGGGGGCCGCACGGCGCCGCGGGCGGCGGGGGGCGCTGCCGCGCGGTCAGACCCGGAGATGTGCTGGGGCATGCGTTGCCTTGAGCCGTTCTGCTGTGAGGGGACTCGGGAGGGGGCGGGGAGCGTCTTGGGCCGGAAATGGTGAGCGTAGCGTGACTATGCGATTGCGGTGGGCGAAGTTCAGGGGATGACCCCTCTGCGGGGGTATCGCGCTCAGGGGCCTTCCCGGCCCGTGCCCACTGGCCGGGGAAGCCGGCCGCACTCCGGCCCGGCGGGCTTCCCGGGCCGGTCGGCACGGGGTGCTGTCATCACCATTTCACCCGAATGATCCATACCGGTTGTCGTTTCACCGGGCGGGCCGGCGGCGGATCGCACGGAGTGTCAACTGCCACGTGTCGCCGATTCGTTCGACGAACCCCAGACCGTGGAGTTCCTGGAGCCTGCCGAGGGTCTCGTCGAGCGAGGTGCCCGCCTCCCGGGCGAGACGCGGTCCGGTGACCGCGCCCCGGGCGGGGAGGGCTTCGAGTACCCGGGCGGTCGCGGGGGCGAGCAGATCTCTGGGGAGCACCGGACCCCGCCGGGCGGGGGCGAGTTCGCCCATGTCGCCGATGAGTTCGGCCACCTCGGCGGCGTCGGTGACGAGCACCGCCTCCCCGCGCAGCAGCTCGTGGACCCCGGCGGAGAGACCGCTGGTGGCGGGGCCGGGGATTCCCATGGTGTGACGGCCGAGCGACTGGGCTCTGCGTGCGGTGACCAGTGATCCGCTGCGGTGCTCGGCCTCCACCACGACCGTGCCTCTGGTGAGCGCGGCGATGAGCCGGTTCCGGAGGACGAATCTGCTCGCGGTGGGGTGGTCGCCCGGCGGTAATTCGCCGATGATCAGGCCCTGTTCGGCGATCCGGCCGAGGAGTTCGGCGTGGCCGCGCGGATAGACCGTGTCGACTCCGCAGGCGAGTACGGCGACGGTGGCCCCGTTCGCGGCGAGTGCGCCCCGGTGGGCGGCACCGTCGACGCCGAAGGCCGCCCCGGAGACCACGGTCCAGCCCCGCTCGGCGAGCCCGGTGCCGAGGGTGGCCGCCATGTACGCGCCGTAGGGGGTGCATGCCCGGGCGCCGACGACGGCGACGGAGCGCAGCGCCCAGTGCCGCAGATCGAAGCCGCCCCGGATCCAGAGCCCGACGGGGCGGGCCGCGCCCAGGTCGTCCAGCTGGGTGGGCCACTCCGGGTCGCCGGGGCAGATGAACCGACCGCCCGCCGCGGCGGCGGTGTCCAGGTCACGGCGGGGGTCGGCGGCGTCCGCCCTGGCCCGCAGGCCCGCGAGGCGGCGGGGGCCGGCGCCGGGCAGGGCGCCGGGGTCCGGATCGGCCGTGCCGAGCAGGGTCAGGAGCTTCCGGGCTCCGTGCCGCAGCAGCCATGCGCCGACCTGTTCGTCACCGGGTTCGATCACGCGGGTGAGGGCCGCCCGGGCGATCCGCTCGGCCTCCGCTGCCGGGGTGGTGCGGCCGTCGGGGCTCACCGGTGGCCCCCTCGGGCGGCGGCGGTGCCGCGCGGGACGCCGGTGCGCAGCTCCAGGGCGTGATCGACGTCGGGTGCCCCGGGGCGGTCGCGGCCCGCCAGGTCGGCGAGGGTCCAGGCGACCCGGAGGACCCGGTCGAGGCCGCGGGCGGTGAGGAGGCCGCGCTCCAGATCGCGCTCGGCAGCGCCGAGGGCGCCCGGGCCGACCTGCCAGCGGGTGCGCAGCTCATGCCCGGGTACTTCGCTGTTGACCTGCCACGGGGTCTCCCGCAGCCGGGCGGCGGCGCGCTCGCGGGCCTCCCGCACCCGGGCGGCGACCGCGGCCGTGGACTCCCCCGGACCGGTGCGGCCCAGCAGCTCGGCGCGGCTGACGGGTTCGACCCGGACGCGCAGATCGACCCGGTCGAGGAGCGGGCCCGAGAGCCGGGCCTGATAGCGCCGGACGGCCGCGGGCGGGCATTCGCATCCGGCGCCGTTCAGTGTGTGGCGGCCGCAGGGGCAAGGGTTGGCGGCGAGGACGAGCAGGAATCGGGCGGGCAGCCGGACCACTCCCCCGCTGCGGGCGACCACCACCTGTCCGGATTCCAGTGGCTGCCGCAGGGCATCCAGGGCTTTGGAGGTGAATTCGGGTGTTTCATCAAGAAATAACACCCCGCGATGGGCGAGCGAGACCGCTCCGGGCCGGGGCAGGCCGTTCCCCCCGCCGACGAGGGCGGGCATGGTGGCCGAGTGGTGCGGTGCGCAGTAGGGCGGCGTCCGCACCAGGGACCGGCCGGGCGGCAGGATGCCCGCGACCGAGTGGACGGCCGTGACCTCCAGGGATTCCCGGCGGGTCAGCGGTGGCAGCACGCCGGGCAGCCGCTCCGCCAGCATGGTCTTCCCGGCACCGGGCGGGCCGTGCAGCATCAGATGGTGGCCGCCGGCCGCGGCGGCCTCCAGGGCCCGCCGCGCGCTGTGCTGACCGGCGACATCGGCCAGGTCGGGGGGTTCGGCCGGCGCCACGAGACCTGTGCCGACCCCGGCGCCGGGCACCATCAGCCCGGCCAGCAGCGGGTCCGGGCTGCCCTCGGGCAGTGGTTCCTCGTGCGGGACGGGTTCATCGGCCAGGATCGCGATGAGCTGGCGCAGGGTGCGTACGCCCAGGACCGAGACGCCGGGGACCAGCGATGCCTCGCCGACGGTCGGCTCGGGCACCACCACCTGGCGGTATCCGGCCTCGGCGGCGGCGAGCACCGAGGGCAGCACCCCGCGCACCGGCCGCACCCGGCCGTCGAGACCCAGCTCCCCGATGAGCATCAGTTCCGCGATGACCCGGGGATCGATCCGCTCGGCCGCGCCCAGCACGGCGGCCGCGACGGCGAGATCGAATCCGCTCCCGCTCTTGGGTACGGATGCCGGGCTGAGGCCGACCGTCAGCTTCTTCTGGGGCCACTGCTCCCCGGAGTTGACGACCGCCGCCCTGACCCGGTCGCGGCTCTCCACCAGGCTCTTGTCCGGGAGGCCGACCAGGGTGAACGCGGCCACCCCGGGCTCCAGATCGGCCTGGACCTCGCAGACCACGCCCTCGACGCCCACCAGCGCCACGGAACACGCGCGGGCGAACCCCATCAGGCCACTCCCCGCGCATGCTCGATCCGCGGTGCGCCGCGCGGTGGCAGCACGATGCCGATGAGGTCGATGCGGACCCCGCCCGCCGGCGGTACCCCCTGCCGCTCCAGCCAGCAGGCGGCGAGATGCCGCAGCCGGCCGGCCTTGGCCGGGGTGACCGCCGCCATCGGATGTTCGAAGCCGCCCGCTCTGCGGGTCTTGACCTCGCACACCACCACGGTGTCGCCGTCGCGGGCGACGATGTCGATCTCCCCCGCCCGCCCGCACCGCCAGTTCCTCGCGAGAACCGTCATGCCGGCGTCCGCCAGCAGCCGCGCCGCCAGTTCCTCACCGTACCGTCCGAGTGCCCCCGTAGCGTTCATCCCGGCACCACCTCCGGTACCGAGAGTGACGCCTGCGCGGCCCGGCTGTGGATCTTGGTGGACAACCGGGCCGTTGTGGATAACTCCGTCACCCCGGATACCGGCCACCCGCCGGCCGGGCAGCCCGGGCGTCAGCCGCCGGCGCCGGGGTGTCAGCCGCCGGGAAGTTCGAGATCGCTCTTGTTGAGCTCCTCGATATTCACGTCCTTGAACGTGAGCACACGCACTTGCTTGACGAATCGAGCCGGTCGGTACATGTCCCAGACCCACGCGTCCGCCATGGAGACCTCGAAGAAGACCTCGCCCTGTACGGAGTGGATCTGCATCTCATAGTCATTGGTGAGATAAAAACGGCGCTCGGTCTCGATCACGTACTTGAACAACCCGACGACGTCTCGATACTCCCGGTAGAGCTTCAGCTCCATCTCGGTCTCGTACTTCTCGAGGTCCTCGGCGCTCATGGCATGTTCCCCTTCAGCCGTGCGTCCCCCCATTGTGCTCCAGGGCCCCGGACCCCTAAACGATTTCGGGGGCGAGAACCACAGGTGTGCTCGGAGGGCCCTCGTCGAGCAGCGTGCGCAGCAACTCGGCGAGTCTGGTCGGGTACACCGTCTCACGCGCCGCCGACAGTTCGGCGGAAGTCCACCACCTCAGCCCGGTGACACTCCGCAGCTCCAGCTCCGTCAGCCCGCCGGGGGCGGTGACGGTCTGTTCCGTACGTGCCAGGAAGTACCACTCGTCCTGATCCCAGCGGCGCCCGTCGAAGGGAAAGGAGCAGATCCGCCGCCACAGCACCGGCCCGAGCTCGACCTCCGTGATCCCGGTTTCCTCCGCCAGCTCGCGCAGCGCGGCCTCCGCACGGGTCTCATAGCCCTCCAGCCCGCCGCCGGGGGTGAACCACCAGTCGTCGGAGGGATCACCGGGTTCACAGCCGTGCATCAGCAGCACCCGGTCCCGGGGATCGAGCAGAACCACCCGCGCCACCCGCCGCAGCGGACGCCCCGCCACCGGGCCCGCGTCACCGGGAGAGCCCTGCGGCGGGCCGGCCGGCCGCCGCGCCTCGTCATCCGGCATCCGCCGCCCCTCCCCGCCCCTGCCCGCCCGCCCTGCGCGCGAGGCGCTCCACGACCGGCCCGTACGCGGCGCCGCCGACGATCAGTGCCGCTCCGAGCAGTACGGAGGAGGTGATCAGCCGTATCGGGCCGACCTCCGAGACCCCGCCCGGCAGCCGGGCGAAGCCCCCCGGCCGCTCCAGTACCTCACCGGGCAGCGGCCAGGCCACCGCGTCCAGCCGTCCCACTACCGACGAACGCGCCACCGACCCCTCGCCCGCCTCCTGGAGCCGGGAGCGCGAGTCCAGCGAGCCCGTGCGCTCGTCGCCCAGCAGAAACAGCTGTCCATCGGGCACATCCGCGGTGAACTTCTCGGCGGAGGCCGGCCCGCCGGAGCTCAGATACGGTTCGTCGACCGGTTCGCCGTTGACCGTCAGCCGGCCGCCCGCACCACAGCAGGCCACGGTGTCCCCGCCGACACCCACCACGCGCTTCACCATGAGGACATCGCTCCACTCCCGGTCCCGGAAGACCACGATGTCGCCGCGCCGCACCCGGTCGCCGTCCACCCGCTGGGCCAGCACCCGGTCCCCCGCCCGCACGGCGGGAGACATGGAATCGGTCGGTACGGTGTACGGCTGGTAGATCACGGCGCCCCAGATGAAGCCGCCGAGGAAGAGCACAAAACCGACGGCCACGGCCACACCCGACAGTGCACTGCCGAGGCGGCCGCGGCCGTTGTTCTCGCGTCCTGCTGCTGCCATCCCGCTCCCCTGCTCGGAGGTCCGGGACGGCACCCTACCTGGCGGTATCGCCCGCGGTCAGCCTCTTGCGGCGCCAGAGCACGATGGGCAGCGCGCCGAGCGTGCCCATCGCCAGGGGAGCACCCGCCGCGGCGGCCGAGGCCGCCGCGTTGAGACCCGGCTGATCGAAGGTGGACGGGATCGGCAGGGTCGACCAGCGGTTGATCGGCCACGCCACCACGAAGGCACGCCCGACGACCTCGTCGACCGGCACGAAGCCGCCGTTGACATCCTCCACGTGATACCGCGAGTCCCGGGAATTCTGCCGGTGGTCGCCCATCACCCAGATCCGGTCCTTCGGCACCTTGAAGGGGCCGAACGGCTGATCGTCGCAGGCCGAATTGCCGGGGAAGATGTACGGCTCGTCGAGCGCCTTCCCATTGACCTTGACCGGGCCGCCCTTGCGGCACTCCACGGTGTCACCGGCGACCGCGATCGTCCGCTTGATCAGGTCCTTCTCCTCGGCCGACGGCATCAGGCCGATGAAGCTGAGGAACTTCTGGAAGGCGTTCGGATCCGGGGTGGGCTCGCCGTCCAGCCAGCCGCCCGGGTCGTGGAAGACCACGACCTCTCCGCGCTCGGGCTCCGAGCCGAACCACGGGGTGAGCTTGTCGACCAGCACCCGGTCGCCCCGCTGGAGGGTGTTCTGCATCGAATCCGAGGGAATCGAGAACGCCTGCACCAGGAAAGTCTTGATCAGCAGCGCGAGAATCAGCGCGATACCGATCAGCAGCGGAAGCTCCTTCCAGAAGGACCGGTGCTTGCGCTGCTCCCCGCCGTCACCCCCGTCCGACGCTCCGTCGCCGGGACCGTCATCTGCCGGGGGCTGCCCCGACGGATCGTCGCCCGTCACGTGCGGGGAGGTCCCGGCGGGATTCCCCGGCCGTTCCTCCGGCTGCTCGTGTCCGGACCGTGCGCCGACCGCCACGTCCCCCACATCCACTCCTCACTCGTGCGAACCGCCTGCTCCGAACAAGAAGCAGGCCCACTACTCCCATAACGAGCGGGAGTTCCGCAGGGGTCGGGAGCAGGACCATTCCATTGCGATCCTGATAGGACAGACTATTCGACAGCGCTGGTGACCCGGTCGATCCGGCCGCCGCGTCCGGCACCGACGCGAAGGTCTCGCGCTCCTCCAGGGTGCGCCAGTGGCGCATCGGCCACGCGATCACCACGGCACGGCCGACCACCTCGTCCTCCGACACCGTACCCCGGTCCTCCCCGTCGAGGTGGGCACGCGAGTCGGCGGAGTTGGACCGGTGGTCCCCGAGGACGAAGAGGCGCCCC
Source organism: Streptomyces sp. CAU 1734 (assembly GCF_039888735.1). Classification (NCBI taxonomy): domain Bacteria; kingdom Bacillati; phylum Actinomycetota; class Actinomycetes; order Kitasatosporales; family Streptomycetaceae; genus Streptomyces; species Streptomyces sp. CAU 1734. The sequence continues at coordinate 128,154 of NZ_JBDQQP010000014.1, read as the reverse complement.
GGCGGGACCGCGACCTCGAACTTCCGGTCCGACGGTGTGTTACCCGGGTGGAGATAGGGCTCGCTCAGCGGTACGCCGTTGACCGTGATCCGGCCCTGCGGATCACAGCACTTCACGGTGTCCCCGCCGACCGCGACCACCCGCTTGATCAGATCCTGTTCGTCGTCGGAGGGCAGCACACCGATGAAGGTGAGCCCCTGCTTGATCTGTTTGACGACCACCGGGTCGTCGTTCCCGGCCGGGGCGGCCTCCGCCTGGAGCCAGCCGCCGGGATCCTTGAACACCACGACGTCCCCGCGCTCGGCCCTCGACCCGAACCACGGCGTGAACTTGTCCACCAGCACCCGGTCCTGGATGCGGATCGTCTGTTCCATCGACCCGGAGGGGATGACGAACGCCTGGACGAGGAAGGTCTTGAGGATCAGCGCGATCGCCAGCGCCACCGCCAGCAGCAGCGGGATCTCGGTGACCACGGACCTGCGCCGCTTGCGCCGCACCTTGCGGGCGAGTCTGCGCCGCTCCGCCCGGCCGCCCGGGAGAGCTCCGCCGCCGGCGGGCCCGGTTCCGGCGGGCAGCCCGGCATCGTCGCGCCGGCCCGGGGGACGTCCCCGCCTACCCACCGCCGTCTCCCGGTGTCCCCGGGGCCTGCGGTACGCGGCCGAACACCGCGCCGCCGCCGTCGAGCGAGCTCCACCGCCCCAGCGGCCAGCCGATCCACTCCGCCCGGCCGATGACCTTCTCCACCGGGACCATGCCGCCGCCGGGCTTCCCCAGCAGATCGCGGGAGTCCACCGATCTGCTGCGGTGGTCGCCCATCACCCACAGGGTGCCCGGGGGGACGACGATGTCGAACGGGACATCGGAGGGGCGGTCGCCGGGGTGCAGATAGCTCTTCTCGTCGAGCACCGCGCCGTTCACCCGCAGCCCGCCGCCCTTGTCACAGCAGACCACCCGGTCGCCGCCCACCCCCACCACGCGCTTCACGAAGTCGGTGTCGTCCGGCTCCGCCAGCCCGACCGCGGCGAGCGCGCCCCGGGCGGCGGCCGCGACCGGATTCCCCCCGGCCGTCTCCCCGACGAAGGAGCCCCGGCCGTCGAAGACGATCAGCTCGCCCCGGCGGGGCTCCGATCCGAAGCGGTACGCCAGCTTGTTCACCAGCACCCGGTCCCCGACCTGAAGGGTCGGCTCCATGGAACCGCTGGGAATCTGGAACGGCTGGAGCACGAACCGGCTGAGGAGGAGTACGGCCGCGGCCACCGCCGCGCCCAGCAGGGCGACCCGGTTCCAGGACATTCCCGGCGGGGGCGTCTCCGGAGGAGCGGGGAGAGCGGCGCCGTCCGCGTCCGTCTCGCCGGACCGCTCCGTACCGGCCCCGGCACCGCCCGTATGGAGAGCGGCGCTCTCCATACCGCCCGCGCCGGACTCCGCACCCCCCGCGGCCGTGTCCGTATCGACAGCGGCGCTCTCCATACGGGCGGCCCGCTCCGCCGGGCGGCGTCCGCGGGACAGGAACCGGGTGTACCGGAGCCCGCCGCGGGCCCGGGGGCGGGAACGCGAAGAGCGCGACCGCTCCTCCCCGCCCCTGGGGGCGTCCCCGCCGATGGGGAGGGAGGAGTGGTCGCGCTCGGTGTTCTTCGCTTCGGTGTCCATACGAGGGCGAAGCCTATCCGGCCCGCCTGTGGACCCGGCCGGTGTCCGACCCGGGGATCCGGGGTCATCCGGCCGATGTGCCCGAAGGTCAGTTGTCGCGCTTCTCCTTGATCTTCGCGGCCTTGCCGCGCAGCTCACGGAGGTAGTACAGCTTGGCGCGGCGGACGTCACCGCGGGTGACCAGCTCGATCTTCTCGAAGATCGGGCTGTGCACGGGGAAGGTCCGCTCCACACCCACGGAGAAGGACACCTTGCGGACCGTGAAGGTCTCGCTGACGCCCGCGCCCTGGCGGCGGATGACAACACCCTTGAACTGCTGGATACGGGAGCGGTTGCCCTCGATGACGCGAACGTGGACGTTCACGGTGTCACCGGGACGGAACGCGGGGACGTCGGTCCGCAGCGAGGCGGAGTTGACGGCGTCGAGCACATGCGCCATTTTTGTCTGCTTTCTTCGCCAATGCCACAGGTCATCAGCGGGAGAGAGGATGAAGTCAGGGGCTGCCGCATCGGAGCGGGCGTCGTATCCCCCTGTGGCAGGGGCGCGCGCCGGACACACAGCAGCGGCCTATTCTTCCACGGTCCCCGGCCTGCGCCAAAATCGGCCACCGGGCTCGGGTGCCCAGCCCAGGATGGAGAGGGTTTCCCGGTCCTTCTTGTCGAAGGCGGCGGGGTCGCAGCGCTCGATCAGATCGGGACGGTTCAGGGCGGTGCGGCGGAACGCCTCGTCCCGGCGCCAGCGGGCGATCTTCCCGTGGTGCCCGCTGGTGAGCACATCGGGGATGCCGCGTCCGCGCCACTCGGGGGGCTTGGTGTAGACGGGGCCCTCCAGGAGATTGGCCATGGTGCCGGGCGCGAAGGAGTCGTCGCGGTGGGATTCGGCGTTGCCGAGGACCCCGGGCAGCAGCCGGGCCACGGCCTCGGTGATCACCAGGACGGCGGCTTCGCCCCCGGCCAGGACATAGTCGCCGATGGAGACCTCGTACACCGGTATCCGGGTGGCGTACTCGTCGGTGACCCTGCGGTCGATGCCCTCGTACCGGGCGGGCGCGAAGATCAGCCAGGGGCGGGCGGCGAGCTCCACCGCGACCTCCTGGGTGAAGGGCCGGCCGCTGGGGGTGGGGACGACCAGGGCCGGGCCGCGGGCGCCGGTCTCGTACCCGTCGGCGAGGACATCGTCCAGGCACTCGCCCCAGGGCTCGGTCTTCATGACCATGCCGGGGCCGCCGCCGTAGGGGGTGTCGTCGACCGTGTTGTGGCGGTCGTGGGTCCACCGGCGCAGATCGTGCACCCGGACGTCGAGCCGGCCGCGCGCGCGGGCCTTGCCGACGAGCGAGACGTTCAGCGGTTCCAGATACTCCGGGAAGATGGTGACGACGTCGAGCCGCATCAGACGCCGCCGTCCCGGGAGCCGTCCCCGTCGGCGGCGGTGCCGTCCGCCCCGGTCCCGGCGGCGTCGCGCGCGGAGGCGATCTCGGCCCGGTCGTCGATCAGGCCGGGCGGCGGGTCGATCACGGCGCGCTGCTCGTCCAGGTCGATGGAGGTGACGATCCGCTCCACGAACGGGATCATCACCTCGCTGCCGTCCGGCCGCTCCACGATGAAGAGGTCCTGCGACGGCAGATGGCTGATCTCGGTGATCCGGCCGACCTCGGTGCCGTCCGCGGTGACCACGTCGAGATCGATGAGCTGATGGTCGTAGAACTCCTCGGGGTCCTCGGGGGACTCCTCGGGGTCGACATCGGCGATCAGCAGGGTGTTGCGCAGGGCCTCGGCTCCGGTGCGGTCGCGTACGCCCTCGAAGCGGAGCAGCAGCCTGCCGCTGTGCACCCGCCCGGTCTCGATGGTGAGCGGGCCGGCGGCGGCGGGGTCGGTGGCGAGTACGGCTCCGGGGCCGAGCCGCAGCTCCGGCTCGTCCGTCCGCACCTCCACGGTGACCTCGCCCTTGATGCCGTGCGCACGGCCGATTCGGGCGACTACCAACTGCACTTCGCACTCTCTCCTGTCACACGACGGTCAGACGCCGGTCAAAGCGGCGGTCCGGTGGCCTCCGGACGGGCATCGGGAGATGTCACCGCCGCCGGATTCCGGCCGCCGGACGACTACGGGCCGGGGACGGCCGCAATGGCCCTCCCCGGCCCGAGCCGGTGTTCAGCTGTTCAGCGGACCTGATCCACATCGACGAGGTCGACACGGATACCACGGCCACCGATGGCGCCCACGACAGTGCGCAGCGCGCGTGCGGTGCGGCCATTGCGGCCGATCACCTTGCCGAGGTCGTCGGGGTGAACCCTGACCTCCAGCACACGCCCGCGGCGCAGATTGCGCGAGGCGACCTGCACATCGTCGGGGTTGTCGACGATGCCCTTCACGAGGTGCTCAAGAGCCTCCTCGAGCATACTCAGGCTCCGGTCGACTCGGCGGTCTCAGCGGAGTCGCCCGCCTCGTCCGCCTTCTTGTCGGCCTTCTTCGCCTTCGGAGTGATGGCCTCGCCCTTGGGCTCGCCGCCCTCGAGGGCCTTGGCGAACTCGTCGAACGCGGCGCGCTTGCTGACCTTCGGCTCGGCGACGAGCAGCGGCGCCGGGGCCGGGAGGCCCTTGTGCTTCTGCCAGTCACCGGTGAGCTTCAGGATGGCGAGAACCGGCTCGGTCGGCTGGGCGCCGACGGAGAGCCAGTACTGCGCACGCTCCGAGTCGACCTCGATGCGAGAGGGGTTCTGCACCGGGTGGTACAGGCCGATCTCCTCGATGGCCCGGCCGTCACGGCGGGTACGGGAGTCGGCGACGACGATGCGGTAGTGAGGCGAACGGATCTTGCCCAGACGCTTCAGCTTGATCTTGACTGCCACGGAAGTGGTGTCTCCTGGTCTTGACGTGGTTGGGCACAACGAGATGCCACGTGGGGTTGCGGTACTCGGAGTGCCCGATGGACGCGTCAGCCGGAGGAGAGAGGGGTCCTTTACGGCCGTCGAGTACAGCTAGCCATTGTGCCACACGCCGGAAGCGAACCTTCCCCCGGACCTGCGCCGCCCCCGTCAGGCGGCCGGGCCGGAGTCAGCTCGCCGCGGCGACCGGCTCGGGAATTCGGAACGGCTTGCCGCAGCCGCCGCAGACGATCGGCGCCTGGGCGAGGACCGACGGCACCACCCGCACATTGCGACCGCAGTCGCAGACGGCCTTGACCCGCACACCGCCGCCCGAGGAGCCGTGCCGGGCGGCAGGTCCGCGGAAGGAGCGCTTGGTGTCGGAGGCCGTGGCGACCGTGTGCGCCTTGAGGGCGCGCTGGAGCCGGTCGATCGTGGGGCGGTACCGGCGCTTCGCCTCGGGGCTGAGCACGACCAGGGAGAAGCCGCTGCTGGGATGCGGCTCCTCGGCATGGTCGAGGCCCATTTCCTCGGCGATGGCCAGAAAGCGTCGGTTGTGGTAGCGGCCGGCGCGGGAGGTGTCTCGGACACCTCGCGCGGCGGCGATGCCATGGACCGCTTCGTGAAGCAGTCGCTCGAAGGAGAGCTCGGCGCCGCAGGCGGACGACGACTCTCCGATCAGTGATTCGGGCGCGGCGAGATCTGGCAGTTCAGGGTGGTGCCGCTGAATATCGGCCCATGCCTGTGCCAGCTCTGCGGCGAGAACAGGTGGTGTCGTGCTCACGTCGTGATAACGAGCCGAACCTCCCCCGGGTTCCATTCCGGGGCATCCCAAATAATTTGCACGTACCCGTCAGTTGGCATTGTTGCGCCGCGAGGAGGGCGGGTGCGGGGATCTGCGGAGAAGTCTCACAGCTCGCATCAAGGTGGTACGTAACACCGCGTATGTGATGGGGTGCGTTCCGTTTGGTGCGGGGCGGGTCTTCGCGGTCGGGGCGCGGGGGTGGGTTCGCCGGGCCGCCGGCGGGGGGCGCGTCTCAATTCCCGGGGCGCATCGGGCAGTTCACCACACCGGGTGGGCCGGGGCGCACCCGGCCCGGCCCTTGCGGGTGCCGGGGGGCGGGTGCCGGGGGTGCGGGTGCGCCCGGGTGGTTCGGGGGCTCCGCGGGGCGCGGGGCCTTGCGGGGCTCCGCCCCGGACCCCGCGCCTCAATCGCCGGCGGGGCTGACAATTGGGCACCGTCGCCCGCCGGCGGGGCTGGGGACGGCACCGTCTCGCCCGCCTGCGGGGCTGGGGTGACGGCACCGTCTCGCCCGCCTGCGGGGCTGGAGGTGGCATCCCCTCATTCCCTGACGAGGCCGGGGTGATGTCCCTTCGCCCGTCGGGGCTGAAGTGGCACCTCCTCACCCGCCGGCAGGCCCCGAGAGCGGCGTTTCCCTGCCCGCCGACGGGGCTGGAGAACGTCCTCTCACCCACTGACCAGGCAGGGGCCGGCATTTCCCTCGGCCGCTGACAGAGCTGAAGAGGCGGGTCTCCGACATCGCGGGGAGGGCCGAACGCGGCGCCCTCCCGCCCGTCGGCGGGACTCAAGGCAGAGGCTCCCCCGCACCGGTGGGGCTGGGGTGGCGGCATCTCGCCCGCCGAGGGGGCTCAAGGAGACAGCATCTCGCCCGCCGGCGGGACTGAAGGCAGCGCCACCCCGCCGCGCCCGCCCACCGGCCGGGCCCGAAGCGGCGCCGCCCCGTCCCGCCGGCTGGTGGAGAAGAGCGGGCCCGCCCGCCGGCTGAGCCGAGGACCGCGTCGCCCCGCGCGCCGCGACGCGGGCGGGGGCAGGGGGTCAGTAGGCGCGGGAGACGATGGCGATCGCGCCGGGGGTGTCATCCGCCGTGGGGACGGATCCGTCCTCGGAGATCAGGCAGCGGACGGAGACGGACCGCTCGGCCAGGGCCGCCTCGCCCTCTTCGCCCAGGACCGCCCAGGGGATGCGGGCCCAGCCGCCGGCGAGGGCGGCCTCGGCGGCCTCCGGGATCGTGGTCGTGTCCGAGGTGCGGGACTCCCGGCGCTCCCGGGATTCCCGCAGCAGCTGTTCCTGGTCCTCCTCCAGGACACCGGGCAGCAGTGCGGCGAGTTCGTCCACGCGGACCGGTTCCTTCCCGCCCGGGATGCGGCGGGCGAGCATCGCGGTTCCCGCCGCCAGGTCGCGCGGGCCGATCTCGATCCGTACGGGCACGCCCTTCAGCTCCCAGTCGACCGCTCTGCGGCCGAAGGGGACGTCGGTCCGGTCGTCCACCCGGACCCGGAGCCCGGCGGCTTCCAGCAGGTCGCCGATCCGGCGGGCCTCGGTCACCGCCTCGTCGCCCTTGATCGCCATCACGACGATCTGGACGGCGGCGAGCCGGGGCGGGACGCGCAGGCCGTTGTCGTCCCCGTGGGACATGATCAGCCCGCCGACCATCCGGGTGGAGGTGCCCCAGGAGGTCTGGTGGACCAGTTCCTGCCGGCCCTCCCGGGAGAGGTAGCGGGTGTTGAAGGCGCGGGCGAAGTTGGTGCCCAGCTCATGGCTGGTGCCCAGCTGGAGGGCCTTGCCGTCGCCCATCATTCCCTCCAGTGTGAGGGTGTTGATCGCGCCGGCGAAGCGTTCCCGGGGTGTCTTGCGGCCGAGGACCACATCGATGCCGAGCACATTGACCATGAAGTCCGCGTAGACGTCGCGGTGGATGCGGGCGGCGTAGTCGCGGGCCTCCTCGCGGGTGGCGTGGGCGGTGTGGCCCTCCTGCCAGAGGAATTCGGTGGTCCGCAGGAAGACCCGGGGCCGCATCTCCCAACGCACCACATTGGCCCACTGGTTGATGAGCAGCGGAAGGTCCCGGTAGCTCTGCACCCATCTGGAGAAGTAGTCGTTGACGATCGTCTCGGAGGTGGGGCGGACCACGACGGGCTCCTCCAGCTCCTTGCCGCCGCCGCCGTGGGTGACCACCGCCAGCTCGGGTGCGAAGCCCTCGACGTGTTCGGCCTCGCGGGCCAGATAGGACTGCGGGATGAAGAGCGGGAAGTAGGCGTTCTGCGCACCCGCGGCCTTGATCCGGGTGTCCATCTCCCGCTGCATCCGCTCCCAGAGGCCGTAGCCGTACGGCCGGATGACCATGGTGCCCCGCACCGGGCCGTTCTCCGCGAGTTCGGCTTTGGCGATGACGTCCTGATACCAGCGGGGGAAGTCGTCGGCCCGGGGCGTGAGAACGGGTGCTTTTGCCATGGCGCGCATCGTACGGCCGGGCGGGCCCGGCCGTGGATCAATTTTCACGGGCCCGCGCGGCGAAACGGCGCCGGCAACCGCGGAGAGGCGGGTGCCGGCGCCGTGCTCGTGCACGTGCTCGTGCTCGTACTGAGCGGTCAGCCCATGAACTTCTTGAACTCGTCGGGGAGCTCGAAGTCCTGGCCCTGCGCACCGGCCGGCAGGCCGAAGGCGCCGCCCTGGGCGGCCTGCTCGCGCCGGGCCGCGGCCTCCTGCTCCTCGGCCTTGCGCTTCATCGGGTTGCCGCTCTTGCGCTTGCCCTTGGCCTGCTTGACCTGCTTCTTCTGCCGGCCGGGGCCGCCACCCATGCCCGGCATCCCCGGCATGCCGGGCATTCCGCCGCCCTGGGCCATCCGGGACATCATCTTCCGGGCCTCGAAGAACCGCTCCACCAGGCTCTTCACCGCGCTGACCTCGACACCGGAGCCCTTGGCGATCCGGGCCCGGCGCGAGCCGTTGATGATCGTCGGCTCATGGCGCTCGGCCGGGGTCATCGACTTGATGATCGCCGCGGTGCGGTCCACATCGCGCTCGTCGATGTTGTTGATCTGGTCCTTCATCTGGGCCATGCCGGGCAGCATCCCGAGCAGCTTGGAGATGGAGCCCATCTTCCGGACCTGCTCCATCTGGGCCAGGAAGTCATCGAGGGTGAAGTCCTTGCCCTTGCTGCTCGCCAGCTTGGAGGCCATTTTGGCGGCCTCTTCCTGGCTGAAGGTCTGCTCGGCCTTCTCGATGAGCGAGAGCACATCGCCCATGCCGAGGATGCGCGACGCCATCCGGTCGGGGTGGAAGGCGTCGAACTCGTCCAGCTTCTCGCCGTTGGAGGCGAACATGATCTGGCGGCCGGTGACATGCGCGATGGAGAGCGCGGCACCACCGCGCGCGTCGCCGTCGAGCTTGGACAGGACGACACCGTCGAAGCCGACGCCGTCGCGGAACGCCTCGGCGGTGTTGACGGCGTCCTGGCCGATCATCGCGTCGACGACGAAGAGGATCTCGTCGGGGCTGACGGCGTCGCGGATGTCCGCGGCCTGCCGCATCAGTTCGGCGTCGATGCCGAGGCGGCCCGCGGTGTCGACGATGACGACGTCGTACTGCTTGGCGCGGGCGTGCTCGATGGAGTCCTTGGCGACCTTGACCGGGTCGCCGGTGCCGTTGCCGGGCTCGGGGGCGTAGACCGCCACCCCGGCGCGCTGGGCGACGACGGAGAGCTGGTTGACGGCGTTGGGGCGCTGGAGGTCACAGGCGACGAGGAGCGGGGAGTGGCCCTGCGCCTTCAGCCAGAGGCCGAGCTTTCCGGCGAGGGTGGTCTTGCCCGCGCCCTGGAGACCGGCGAGCATGATCACGGTCGGCGGCTGCTTGGCGAAGCGCAGCCGGCGGGTCTCCCCGCCGAGGATCGCGACCAGTTCCTCGTTGACGATCTTGATGATCTGCTGCGCCGGGTTGAGCGCCTTGGAGACCTCGGCGCCGCGCGCCCGCTCCTTGACGTTCCCGATGAACGCGCGGACGACGGGGAGGGCGACATCGGCTTCGAGCAGCGCGATACGGATCTCACGTGCCGTGGCGTCGATGTCCGCCTCGCTGAGGCGGCCCTTGCCGCGCAGCGTCTTGAAGGTATTCGCCAAGCGGTCGGAGAGAGTATCGAACACGGCGCTCGTCGGTCCTCAGGGTCGGGGGCGGTGGGAATCGGTCTCCAGGGTATCCGGCCGGGCAAAGTGTGTGCCCCACCGTCCCGGAACCCACCGCTCGGACGTCCCGGAACCCGTCCTCCCGGGACCGGCGGCACCGGCTTCCGGGCTCAGGCTCAGGCCTCAGGGCTCAGGGCTCAGGCGAGGGCTTGCTCCAGGGCGCGGGCGAGCCCGGCCGCGATGTCACCGGGCAGCGGCCGCCCGTCCGCCGAGGTCACATAGAAGGCGTCCACCGCGTTGGCGCCGAGCGTGGAGACACGGGCGCTGCGCACCCGCACCCCGGCCCCCTCCAGCGCCCGCCCGATCCGGTGGAGGAGCCCCGGGGCGTCGGGGGCGCGGATCTCCAGCACGGTGGCGCTCCGGGAGGCGGCCGGCGCGACCCGGACGCGGGGCGGCGGCGGGGTGATCCCGCGCCGGCGCGGCTGGGCGGCGTCCCGTTCGGCGAGTCTGGTCCGGATGTCCAGGGTGCCGTCCAGGGCCCGTACGAGATCGGCGCGGAGCCGGGTCTCCTCGGGCAGGGCGCCGAAGGCCGCCGCCACCCGCCAGTTCAGCAGGAGGACGGTGGCCGCCGGATCGGCCGGTGACTCCGCGGTCCGCAGGTCGGCGGAGTGGACGGTGAGGCGGTGCAGGGCGAGGACTCCGGCGGCGGCGGGCAGCACGCCCGGCCGGTCCGGGACGGCGATCAGCAGCTCCGCCCCGATGAGGCCGGGCTCCGCCGTGTCCGGCCCCTCCCGCAGGGCTCCGGTTCCGGTTCGCAGCGTGAGTACCGGGCCGCCGGTGCGCAGGGCCTCCATGGCGAGGCGTTCCTGATCGGCGCTGGGCGGGGTGAGTTCCGGTTCGGCCGGCTCCAGGCCCGCGAGCAGGGCGGCGACCCGGCCGGTGAGATCGGCGACGAGCGAGCCGCGCCAGGCGGACCAGGCGGCCGGTCCGGTGGCGAGCGCGTCGGCCTCGGTGAGCGCGTGCAGCAGTTCGAGGGTGGAGGTGGTCCCGACGGCGGAGGCGACCGCCCGCACGGTCGCCGGGTCGTCCAGATCGCGCCGGGTGGCGGTCTCGGCCAGCAGCAGATGGTGGCGTACGAGGGTGGCGATCACGGCGACATCGGCCGGTTCGAACCCGATGCGGCCGGCCATGTCGCGGGCGATGGTCTCGCCCGCGAGGGAGTGGTCGCCGGGCCATCCCTTGCCGATGTCGTGCAGCAGGGCGGCGATGAGCAGCAGATCGGGGCGGCTGACGCGGCGGGTGAGGGCGGCGGCCCGGACGGCGGTCTCGATGAGGTGGCGGTCGACGGTCCAGGTGTGCACGGGGTTGCGCTGGGGGCGGCAGCGGACGCGTTCCCAGTCGGGGAGGAGCCGGCTGATCAGCCCCTCGGCCTCCAGTGCCTCCCAGACAGCGATCACCGGTTCGCCCGCGCCGAGGAGGGCGAGGAATTCCTCGCGGGCCGCGGGCGGCCAGGGCACCGGGAGGTCGCGGCCGGCCGCCGCGAGCCGGCGGACGGCGGCCGGGGAGAGCGGCACTCCGGACCGGGCCGCCGCGGCGGCGGCCCGCAGCACGAGGACCGGGTCGCGTTCCGGCTTGGCGGTACGGGCGAGAACGGCCTCGCCGTCCTGTTCGACCACCCCGTCGGCGAGCGCGGTGCGTTCCGGTTCGGCGCGCCGTCCGCCGAGCACGGCGCGCAGCCGGGGCCGGGCGGAGCGGGCCCGCAGCACCCGGTGGACCTCGCGCCAGGTCACGTCACTGGCGTACGAGACGGTCCGCGCGGCCTCGTAGACCCGGCGGAGCAGGGCGTCGGCGTCGCGGAGGCCGAGTTCCGCGGCCACCTGGTCCTGTTCCTGGAGGTCGAGCCGGTCGGTGGCGCGGCCGGTGGTCAGCTGGAGGGCGTCGCGGGTGTCGAGGAGGGTGCGGCGGGCCTCGGCGAGCCCTTCGCGGGGGGCGTCGGCGAGCCAGGAGGCGGCGATGGCGCGCAGGGCGCCGGTGTCGCGGAGTCCGCCGCGGGCCTCCTTGAGGTCGGGTTCGAGGAGGAAGCGGAGTTCGCCCTGGCGTTCGGCGCGTTCGCGGCAGAGTTCGTGGAGTTCGGGGAGGCGGCCGGCCGCCTGGTTGCGCCAGTCGGCGAGGACGGTGGTCCGCAGGGTGGTCACGAGGCCGGCGTCGCCGGCGACGGTCCGGGCGTCGAGCAGGCCGAGGTGGACCTTCAGGTCCTCGGCGGCGGTGGCGCGGGCGCGGGCGGGGGTGCGTACGGAGTGGTCGAGGGCGAGGCCGAGGTCCCAGACGGGGTACCAGAGTCGGTCGGCGAGGGCGGCGACGGCGGCCGGGTCGGTGTGGCGGTCGTGGAGGAGGAGCAGATCGAGGTCGCTGCGGGGGGAGAGTTCGCCGCGTCCGTAGCCGCCGACGGCGACGAGGGCGGCGCCGCGGACTCCGGTGGACCGGCAGGCGGTGGTGAAGAGGGCGCGCAGCCACCGGTCGGTGAGCCCGGCGAGGGCGGCGCGGCGCGGCGGGCCGGTGTCTCCCGCCCCGGTGAGCAGGCGGAGCCGGGCGGCGGCGTAGTTGCCGGGGTCCGGCTCCTCGGCTTCGGTGGTCGTTTCGGCGCTGGGCACGCGTCCGGCCTCTCTCCCGCGTGGTGTTCTCGTTCAGGGTGCGCGCCGGGCGCGCGGTGTGCGGTGGTACGCGCCGGGGGTCGGGGGTGTGGCGGGGCGCGCACCGGGTGTGGTGCGCCGTCCGCACCCGGCGGGGCGGGTGGCCGGAACCCCGGAAGGGGCCCGGCCGCCGCCGGCCGTGTCGCGGGAGGGGGCGGGCGTCCGCCGGGTCCGGTCCTCCGGGATCCCGCCGGGTGTCGCGTTCCGGCCGGCCGGCGTCGGCGGGGTGGGGACCCGGAGCCGGGGGATCGCCGTCCCCGGGCACCCCGCGCGGGGTGCCCGGGGTGCCGGATCGTCGAGGTGTCTCCGGCACGGGGACGGCCCTCCGCCTCGCGATGGCGAGTACGGGGACACCGCCGGCGCCGTCCGCCGGGCGGACGGCGCCGTTCCCTAGAGCGCGTCCGGGCCGCGTTCCCCGGTCCGCACGCGTACCGCCGTGTCGACGGGGACGCTCCAGACCTTTCCGTCACCGATCTTCCCGGTCCGGGCGGCCTTGACGATCACCTCGATGAGCTGGTCGGCCTCGGCGTCCTCGGCGAGTACCTCGATACGGATCTTGGGGACCAGATCGACGGTGTACTCGGCGCCCCGGTAGACCTCGGTGTGGCCGCGCTGGCGGCCGTAGCCGCTGGCCTCGGTGACGGTGAGGCCGTGGACCCCGAAGGACTGGAGGGCTTCCTTGATCTCGTCCAGCCGGTGGGGCTTGACGACCGCGGTGATGAGTTTCATGCGTCCACCTTCGTGTTCCGGGCCGGTGCCGCCGCGGTCTCGCCGGAGAGCGGCGCGGCCTTGCGGGAGCCGGTGCCGCCGCCCGCGCCGCTGAAGTCGTAGGCGGTCTCGGCGTGCTCTTCCCGGTCGATGCCGGAGATCTCGGTGTCCTCGTCGACCCGCATCCCCATGGTCCTGTCGAGCAGGAAGGCGAGGGCGGCGGAGACCACCAGAGAGTAGGCGAACACCGCGCCGACACCGATGGCCTGCTTGCCGAGCTGTTCGAGTCCGCCGCCGTAGAAGAGGCCCCTGGCCTCGGACTGGACGCCGCCGGTGGCGAAGAAGCCGACGAGGAGGGAGCCCACGACACCGCCGACCAGATGGACGCCGACCACGTCGAGGGAGTCGTCGTAGCCGAAGCGGAACTTCAGTCCCACGGCCATGGCGCAGAGGACTCCGGCGATCGCGCCGATGGCGATGGCGCCGAGCGGGGAGCAGGAGCCGCCGGCGGGGGTGATGGCGACCAGGCCGGCGACGGCGCCGGACGCGGCGCCCAGGGTGGTGAAGGCGCCGTGCCGGATCTTCTCGTACGCCAGCCAGGCGAGCATGGCGGCGGCGGTGGCGACCTGGGTGTTGACGAACATGACCGCGCCGACGCCGTCGTCGTTGCCGAGCCAGGATCCGGCGTTGAAGCCGAACCAGCCGAACCAGAGGAGTCCGGCGCCGAGCATGACCAGGGGAAGGCTGTGCGGGCGCATCGGGTCCTTCTTGAAGCCGACGCGCTTGCCGATGACGAGGATCACGCCGAGGGCGGCGGCGCCGGCGTTGATGTGGACGGCGGTGCCGCCCGCGAAGTCGATGACGCCCATCTCGAAGAGCCAGCCGCCGGCGCCCCAGACCCAGTGGGCGACGGGGAAGTAGACGACGGTGGCCCAGAGGGCGATGAACAGGGCCCAGGCGGAGAATTTGACCCGGTCGGCGAGGGCGCCGCTGATCAGGGCCGGGGTGATGACGGCGAACATCAGCTGGAAGACGGCGAAGACATAGACGGGGATGGTGTAGCCGTCCCAGAGCTCGGTGAGGCCGATCCCGCTGAGGCCGGCGTAGTCGGACGACCATCCGATGACGGAGCCGTAGTCGGTGCCGAAGGCGATGCCGAAGCCGTAGAGCACCCAGAGGATGGTGACGATGCCGAGGCTGATGAAGCTCATCATCAGCATGTTGAGGGTCGATTTGACCCGGACCATGCCTCCGTAGAAGAAGGCCAGGGCCGGTGTCATCAGCATCACCAGGGCGGAGCAGATGAGCATGAAGCCGGTGTTGGCGGCGGACAGGGCGGGGGCTTCCGCGGCTAGCGTCGAGATGCCTGGGGGCATCGGCGTCTCCTCGTCGTCGGTGCGGCCTCGTGCGGGTGGAGCCTGAGCGGATCGGGCGGGGCCTGAGGGTTTCGGGCGGAAGCCTGAGCGGATCGGGCGGCGGGCCGGTTATGCGCCATGAGATTGGCGGAGCGCGGTTTCGGCCAGTGCCGCCCCGTGTTTCGCGCCGGTGACGAAGACATCGCGTGTGTTACGCGGCCATGAACCGGGGGCGCGGCGGGCGGGGCCGGTCATATCGTCCGTCCGCCGCGCGGAGGGCGGTACGGGAACCGGCCGTGACGCCACCCGGCTGACCTGGCTGGGGGAGCCGAGTCGGACGTGTTGGGGTGGGCGTCACGGCCGGGGTACGGGGTGGCCGGCGGGCGGCCGGGGTGGCCGGTTCCGAGCGGATCCGCGGGCCGGGCGCGGAGAGGGATTCAGCGGTGCCGGGCCCTGGCGCGCGGGGTCAGACGGCCTCCGCGGTCTCGGGAAGCTGCGCGGTGAGCAGATCGGTGAACCGTACGACCTCGGCCACATCGCCGAAGTCGCGGGCCGCGGTGTCGACGGTCTTGCGGAGCCGGGTGTTGACCCGCTCGGAGCGGACCCGCTGGGCCACGACGAGGGCCTTGGACGCCAGGGTGGTGGCGGGCACCGGCTCGCGCTTGAGCAGATGGACGGTGGCCATGCCGATGAGGTTGAGCGCATACGACCGCTGGTGCACCTCGTCGGTGCGGAAGAGCTCCACGGCCCTCGCCATCACCGGCTCGGCGAGGGAGGCGTAGGTGGGGCTGCGGCCGGCGACATAGGCGAGGTCGCGGTAGGAGTGGGCGTTCTCGCCGTTCAGTTCCGCCTCGGAGAAGAAGCGGATCCAGTCGGGCTCGGGCTCGCCGTCGATCCCGATGTCCTCGAAGGTGTCCTCGGCCATCCTGACCGCCCGCTTGCACTTGCTGGGGTGGCCCATGTTGGCGTAGGCGCGCGCCTCCATCGCGTACAGCATCGACTGGGTGCGCGGGGTGGCGCAGTCCCGGCTGCCGTACTGGGCGAGATGGATCAGCTCCAGGGCGTCCTCGGGCCGGCCGAGATGGATCATCTGGCGGCTCATGGAGGAGAGGATGTAGGAGCCGAGCGGCTTGTCCCCCGACTCCTTGGCGGCGTGGAGGGCGAGGACGAAATACTTCTGCGCGGTGGGCTGGAGGCCGACGTCGTAGCTCATCCAGCCGGCGAGCTGGGAGAGCTCGGCGGCGCAGGTGAAGAGGCGGCGGCGGGTGGCCGGGGGGTGGTTCTCCTGGAGCAGGTCGGTGACCTCGTGGAGCTGGCCGACCACCGCCTTGCGCCGCAGCCCGCCGCCGCATTGGGCGTCCCACTGGCGGAACATGGCGGTGGTGGACTCCAGGAGGTCCAGTTCGATCGGGGAGAGCCGGGCGGGCCGCTGCGCGCCGGCCGGGGCGGTGTGGTCGGCGGGGCCCGGCGCGGGCGGTTCGCCGCCGGGGGCGGGCACCAGCCAGCGCTGCATGGGCTCGACGAGGGCCGGTCCGGCGGCCAGCGCCAGCGAGCTGCCGAGGAATCCGCGCCGGGCGAGCATCAGATCGCTGCGGGAGAACTCGCTGATCATGGTGACGGTCTGCGGACCCGCCCAGGGGAGGTCGACCCCGGTGAGGGAGGGGGACTGGTGCGCGCTGCGCAGCCCCAGGTCCTCGATGGCGATGACACTGCCGAAACGTTCCGAGAAGAGCTCGGAGAGGATGCGCGGGATGGGCTCGCGGGGCTGTTCGCCGTCGAGCCAGCGCCGTACCCGTGAGGTGTCGGTGCTGATGTGGTGCGCGCCCAGCTCCCGGGCGCGGCGGTTGACCTGACGCGCCAGCTCGCCCTTGGACCAGCCACTGCGCACGAACCACGAAGTCAGCCGGTCGTTCGGGCGCTTGCCGGTATTCGCACCGGCGCCGCTGCCGTCCACTGGAACGCCCCCATCCATCAGAACCTGACGCTCGAACCCTTATCAGAATGCCGTGAGTTGAGGCCATCCGTCCCCCGGGACGCGCGCCCGTGACGAACACGAATCCCCGCACAGGAATACGAGTTGCCTCCGGCATACCCATGAGTGCGGAGAAACTCACCGGGCTCACACACCGAAAGTAATCCTACGATCACCCATCCAGGGTGGCGGATTCAGGAAACGCCACCATTCGCCACCCCTTCGGATGAACTCCCCGGTGGCCGGGCGCGATTCACTTGACACACAACGATCAGGAGGGCGGCGGAGCGGTGTTCGCACAGGCGCGCAACGCCACCCGCACTCCCCCTCGCGCCACCGTGCGCCATCGGACCTTCACCGATAGCGACACTCCGTCACGAGGAGACTTCGGGTCGTAACCACCGGCGAACACGACCCGTTGGAGGGGGCATGGGCATGGGCTTCACAATCGGCGGCAGTCGGGGGATCAGGGACATCCGGTCCGGCTCACGGCGCCGCAACCGTACCGCGGAACGCACCGTGGTGGCCGAGTACACCGGGCTGTGGGGGTGGGCCGTGGTACCGGGAGCGCGGGCGGCGTCCGGCGGCCACTCCTGCTCCTGCGGGAAGGCGGGGTGCGCGGCACCGGGGGCGCACCCGCTCCCGGGCGCGGCGGAGATCCCGGCGGGGGCGACCCTGGAGCAGGTCTCCAAGGCGTGGGCGGAGGTGCCGGGGGCGGCGCTGCTGCTGCCCGCCGGGCGGACCTTCGACATCCTGGACGTGGCGGCCCCGGCCGGGCGCCGGGCGCTGGTGCGGCTGGAGCGGATGGGGCTGCCGCTCGGCCCGGTCTCGGCGACGCCGGAGGGCCGCTGCCAGTTCTTCGTGGCGCCGGGCGCCACCGCCGACCTGCCGCGGCTCCTCTACCGGATGGGATGGGACGACGCCGATCTCGATCTGCGCTGTCTGGGACCGGGCGACCACATCACGGCGCCGCCGTCGGACCGCGGCGGGCTGGGGCCGGTGAGCTGGCTGCGGCCGCCCTCCCTGGACACGGCGACGGCACCGCCGGAGGCCCGGCTGCTGCTGGGGACGCTGGCGTACATCTGCCACCGTTCCGCCGCGTAGGGGTCCCGGACACGGAAGCGCCCGGTCGCGCCGCTGGGGCGCGCCGGGCACTTTCCGGTCCGCGGGGGGCGGGGCGGGGGCTCAGTCCCCGATCAGCGCGTCCACGAACGCATCCGGCTCGAACGGAGCCAGATCGTCCGGGCCCTCGCCGAGACCGACCAGTTTCACCGGTACGCCGAGCTCCCGCTGGACGGCGATGACGATGCCGCCCTTGGCGGTGCCGTCCAGCTTGGTGAGGACGATGCCGGTGATGTCCACGACCTCCGCGAAGACCCGCGCCTGGACCAGGCCGTTCTGGCCGGTGGTGGCGTCCAGGACCAGCAGGACCTCGTCGAGCGGGCCGTGCTTCTCGACCACCCGCTTGACCTTGCCCAGCTCGTCCATGAGGCCGGTCTTGGTGTGGAGCCGGCCCGCGGTGTCGATGAGCACCACATCGGCGCCCTCCGCGATGCCCTCCTTGACCGCGTCGAAGGCGATCGACGCCGGGTCGCCGCCCTCGGGTCCGCGCACCGTGCGCGCGCCGACCCGGTCGCCCCAGGTCTGGAGCTGATCGGCGGCGGCGGCCCGGAAGGTGTCCGCGGCGCCGAGCACGACCGAGCGGCCGTCGGCGACCAGGACCCGGGCGAGCTTGCCGGTGGTGGTGGTCTTGCCGGTGCCGTTGACGCCGACGACCATCACGACGCCGGGCGTGTCCAGGCCGCTCTCGGTCTTCACGGCGCGGTCGGCGTCGGTGCCGATGAGGGCGAGCAGTTCCTCCCGGAGAAGGGCGCGCAGCTCGTCCGGGGTACGGGTGCCGAGGACCCGGACCCGCTCGCGCAGCCGCTCCACCAGCTCCTGGGTGGGGGCGACGCCGACATCGGCGGTGAGGAGGATCTCCTCGATCTCCTCCCAGGTGTCCTCGTCGAGGTGTTCCCGGGACAGCAGGGTGAGCAGCCCCTTGCCGAGGGTGTTCTGTGAACGGGCGAGCCGGGCACGGAGCCGGACGAGCCGGCCCGCGGTGGGTTCCGGCACCTCGATCGCGGGCGCCTCGGGCGCGGCGACGACGGGATCCTCGACAGCGACCGGGGAGGCGGCGGCCTCGTCCGCGGCCGGGAGACCGACCTCCTCGATGGTGCGGCGCGGTTCGTCCCGCGGGGTCTCCGCCTCGTCGCCGACATGCGGCTCGGCGGGCGGAGCGGTGATGGTCGGCGCGGACGGCGGGGCCGTGGGCGGCAGCTGCTTCTTTCTGCGGCCGCTGATCACGAGCCCGCTGATCGCGCCGACGGCGACCAGGGCGATGACTACAGCAAGAATGAGGATTTCCATAACGGACCCAGTATCGGTCACGTCCCCGGGGGGCCGGCGGCCCGTGCCCCGGACGACACGCGGCGGCGCGGTGAAAGGCCGGGGAACTCCCGGCGGGAACGGCGCGCGAACGGAACGGGAACACCGCGGGAACACGGCCGGGAACACCTCGGTGGTGACGCGGTCCGGAACACGGTGAGAATCCGGGAGCGCCGCACGGAATCCGCCGGAGATCATGCGGAGAAGAAGAAAGGATTTCGTGAAAAACGGGCGGCGTCATCGATCCGGTGCGTGCCGGGAACTCTCCGGTAACCGTCCGGGAATGACTTCCGGCGGCACCCGGGGAGAACCGCCGGGAAGCGGGCCGCACGGCTCCGCGAGGCCGTTGGAAAGAGCACCGAAAGGCCGTGGCGGAGTGGCCGGCGGGAGTGCCGGGGATCCGGCGGCCGATACCGGAAAACCCGGATGACGCGCGCCCGGGGTGCGGGCTAGCGTCGCGATCATGACCGTTGTGGAATTTCGGACCATCCCCGAGGCGCATCTGGACCGCGCTCTTGACCTGCACTATCTCGTATTCCTGGACAAGGACTGCGAGGACGGGACACGGAAGCGGCATCGGGAGATCCTGACGCACTGCGACCGGATCGGCGCCTATCAGGGAGACCGGCTCGTCGGCCTGCTGGCCGCGCATCCGCTGTCGCTGTCGGTGCCCGGCGGCGAGCTGCCCTGCGCGGGGGTGACCTTCGTCTCCGTGGCGCCGACCCACCGGCGGCGCGGGGTGCTGACGGGCATGATCACCGAGCTGTACCGCCGGTGCGCGGCGGCCGGGCAGCCGCTCGCGGCGCTCTGGGTGTCGGAGGCGGCGATCTACGGCCGCTTCGGCTTCGAGCCGGCGACCCACTCGTACACGGTGACGATCGACACGGACCGCCCGCTGGGGCTGCGGATCGCCCCCGACGGGCGCCCGCTGCGGCTGGTCGATCCCGAGGAGGCCCCGGAGGTCATCGGCGCCTCGCACGCGGCGGCCCGCGCCGGGCGCGCCGGGCGGGTGGCCCGGGACGGCTTCTGGTGGCGTACGCACATCCTGCCCGAGGAGAACGAGGAGGACGAGGACCACAGCGCGCCCCGGGTGGTGGTGATCGGGGACGAGGGCGAGGACCCCGCGGGGTATGTCCTCTACCGCACGGCGTCCGACAGCGAGGGGCGCGGCACGGTCCATCTCCAGGAGCTGGAGGCGGACTCCCCCGCCGTGGCGGCGGCCCTCTGGGAGTACGTGACCTCGATCGATCTGGTCGACCGGGTACGCGCCTGGGGCCGGCCGCCGGACGATCCGCTGCTGCGGTTCGCCGCCGACCGCGACCAGGTGCGGGTCACCCAGGAGTTCCCCGCGCTCTGGCTGCGGCTGGTCGACGTGCCGGGCGCGCTCGCGGGGCGGCTCTGGTCGGCCCCGGTCGACCTGGTGGTGCGGGTGACCGACACCCTGCTGCCGGAGAACGACGGGCGGTACCGGCTGACCACGGAGCCCGCTCCGGGCGGTCACCGGATGACGGTCACCCCGACCGGGCGGGCGCCCGACCTCACCTTCGGCGCGGCGGAGCTGGCCGGCTGTTATCTGGGCGGGTCGGACCCGGCCGGGCAGGTGCGGGCGGGGCTGGCCGCCGAGCACACCCCGGGCGCTGCCCGGCTGCTCGGCGACGCCCTGCGCACGGAGCTGCTGCCGCACACCACGGACGAGTTCTAGGACCTCTCGGTGCGGCCGTCCGCCCCCGCGGCGGGCGGCGGCGCCGGAAAACGGTTCGACGGCCTCTCCGTGCCCTGGCACAGTGGCGCTCCATGACCGACGCCGAACCGATGACCGACGCGGAGCTGGAACTGATGCAGGGGCTGGCGCTGCGTGTCACCGCCATCCGCCCGGAGCTGGTCAACGGCGACGCCTCATACGGCGAACTGGCCTGGAACCTGGGCAGGGAACGCCCCGGCCGGGACGCGTCCCGGCCGCACCGGTTCTGGTTCCGCGGCGGAGAGCTCGCGGCATGGGGCCGGGCCCGCCGCCGGCACCGGACCGGACCGGCCGGCGGGCCGGTGCGGGAGATCACCGGCGCCTCTCTCGCGTATCAGGTCCACCCCGGTCACGCCGGGCTGCTCGACGAGGTGATCGGCTGGTACGAGGGTGTCGCGGCGGGCGTCGACCGCACGGTGGTGCCGAGCGCCGCCGACACGTTCGCCCTGGAGCGCTGGGCCGCGCACGGCTACCGGACCGACCCGGCCTCGCTCGGCGACACCGGTTCCTGGATGCGGATCAATGTGCGGTCCCTCACCGATGTGGAACAGCCGGTGCTGCCGGACGGATTCCGCTTCCGCACCGCCGGCGAGGCGGGCCCGGAGGCAGCCGTACGGGCCCATCTGGACGCCTGGAGCTCCTCGGCGTACACGGCCGAGAGCTACCGGGGCGTCAGACGGACGGCGGCGTACCGGGATGACCTGCACATTCTCGTGGAGGCCCCGGACGGGACGATGGCGTCCTCCACCGTCATATGGCTCGACGAGGTGAACCGGACGGCTCAGTTCGAACCGGTGGGGACCCATCGGGCGTACCGGCGGCAGGGGCTGGCGAGGGCGATGCTGCTGTCCGGGATGCACCGGGTGCGGGCGGCGGGGGCCACTCGGGTGACGGTCGCCTGTCTGGGCGCGCCGGGGCATCCCGGGGCGCGCGGGCTCTATGACAGCGTCGGTTTCCGGGAGTTCGCCCGGGACGCGCCGCTCATCAGGACCGCGGTCGCCGGCTGAGGGCCGCTCCGGCACTCCGAGCCGCACACCGCACACCGCACGGCGGACGGCCGGCCCGGGCCGCCGTCGCCTCCCGCCGCGCTCTCCGCCCGAGCCGGAGAGGTACCACCGCGCACCGGCACCCGCAGGGCCGCCGGTGTTCAGCCCATCTCCTCCAGCGCCTTGCCCTTGGTCTCCTTCACGAAGAGCAGGACGAAGGGGATCGAGAGCACCGCGAAGGACGCGTAGATGACATAGGTGGCCGAGAGATTCCAGTCCGAGAGGGTCGGGAAGGTCACGGTGATGGCCCAGTTGGCGATCCACTGCGCGGAGGCGGCGACGCCCAGCGCGGCGGCCCTGATCCGGTTGGGGAACATCTCGCCGAGGAAGACCCAGACCACCACACCCCAGGAGAGGGCGAAGAAGAGCACGAAGACATGGGCGGCGATCAGCGCCACCGTGCCCTCGGTGCTGGGCAGTTTGCCGTCCACCAGATCGGCCGAGAAGGCCCACGCCTCGAAGGCGAGGGCGATCGCCATGCCCGCCGAGCCGATCAGCGCCAGCGGCCTGCGGCCGACCCGGTCCACCAGCACCATCGCGATCACGGTGCCGATGATGTTCACGATCGACGTGGTGAAGGAGTAGAAGAACGAGCTGCTCGGGTCGATGCCGACGGACTGCCAGAGCGTGGAGGAGTAGTAGAACGCCACATTGATGCCGACGAGCTGCTGGAAGAGGGAGAGTCCGATACCCACCCAGACGATGGGGATGAAGCCGAACTTGCTGCCGAGCAGGTCCTTGAAGGTCGACTTGTGCTCCCGGCGCATCGCGAGATCGATCTCGGCGACCCGGGCGTCCAGATCGGCGTGCTCGCCCTCGACCTCGGCCAGTACCTTCTTCGCCCGGCCGACCTTGCCGACGGAGATCAGATAGCGGGGCGACTCGGGGATCGCGAAGGAGAGCACCCCGTACAGCACCGCCGGTACGACCATCACACCGAGCATCCACTGCCATGCCTCCAGGCCGGCGATCTCACCGCGCTGGTCGCCGTCGGCGATCTGGAGAATGCCGAAGTTCACCAGCTGCGAGACGGCGATGCCGATGACGATCGCGGCCTGCTGGAAGGAGGCGAGGCGGCCCCGGTAGGCGGGCGGGGAGACCTCGGCGATGTAGGCGGGGCCGATGACCGAGGCCATGCCGATGGCGAAGCCGCCGACGATCCGCCACATGGCCAGATCCCAGAGGGCGAACGGCAGCGCGGACCCGATCGCGCTGACGGTGAAGAGCACGGAGGCGATGCGCATGCAGGCGATGCGGCCGATCCGGTCCGCGATCCGGCCCGCCGTGGCGGCGCCGATGGCGCAGCCGATCAGGGCGATGGCGATGACCTGGGCGAGTTCACCCGAGCCGATGCCGTAGCGGGACCGGATGGCCTCGACGGCGCCGTTGATGACGGAGCTGTCGTAGCCGAAGAGGAATCCGCCCATCGCGGCCGAGGCCGTGATGAAGATGACATGGCCGAGATGGTCGGGGTGGGCCTCGCGGGCGCCCGGCGCCGGCGGCTGGGACGTACTGCTCACATCTGACTCCTCGGGCCGTGACTCGGGCCGTGACTCGGGCCGCCGCTCGTGGGACCGCCGTTCCGGCGCGCTCCGCCGGCCCGCGCGAGGGGAGACGAGCACGGTGAGTCCTTCAAGTGGGGCACGCTTTCCCCCGGCGGACCATCCGGCGGGGGCCGTTCGGGCTCAACGCCCCGGCTGCCCCGGCCCGGGCGGAGTACGCCTCAGCGCAGCCGCTGGCCGATCACCTTCGACACACCGTCACCCTGCATGGAGACCCCGTACAGCGCGTCCGCGACCTCCATCGTCCGCTTCTGGTGGGTGATCACGATCAGCTGTGAGGACTCCTGGAGCTCGCGCATGATGCCGATGAGCCGCTGGAGATTGGTGTCGTCCAGCGCCGCCTCGACCTCGTCCATCACATAGAACGGGCTCGGCCGGGCCTTGAAGATCGACACCAGCAGGGCCACCGCGGTCAGCGAGCGCTCGCCGCCGGAGAGCAGCGACAGCCGCTTGACCTTCTTCCCCGGCGGCCGGGCCTCGACATCGACGCCGGTGGTGAGCATGTTGCCGGGGTCGGTCAGGATCAGCCGGCCCTCGCCACCCGGGAAGAGACGCGAGAAGACCCCCTCGAACTCCCGGGCCGTGTCCCGGTAGGCGTCCGTGAAGACCTGTTCGACGCGTACGTCGACCTCCCTGATCACCTGGAGCAGACCGGTCCTGGTCCGCTTCAGGTCCTCCAGCTGCTCCGAGAGGAACTGGTGGCGCTCCTCCAGGGCCGCGAACTCCTCCAGCGCCAGCGGATTCACCTTTCCGAGCCGCTGATGCGCCCGTTCGGCCGACTTCAGGCGTCTCTCCTGCTCCGCGCGGACAAAACGCACCGGCTGGTTGCGGGGGTGCTCCGGATCGTCCGGGACCTCCTCCCCCTCGGCCGGGGGCGACGGCGGTACGGGCTGATCGGGGCCGTACTCGGAGACCAAGCCGGCCGGCTCCACACCCAGCTCCTCCAGCGCCCGGGTCTCCAGCTGCTCGATCCGCAGCCGTTTCTCCGCGCCGAGCACCTCGCCCCGGTGGACCGAGTCGGTGAGCTTGTCCAGCTCGTCCTTGAGCTCCCGGCCCCGGGTCCGGGCGGCGCCGAGTTCCCGCTCCCGGCCCTCCCCGGCGGATTCCGCGGCGGTCTGTTCCGCCCCGGCCCGGGCCAGGGAGACCTCCACATGAGCCAGCAGCTGCCGGGCTCCGGCGGCCACCGCCGAGGCCACCGCGGCCTCGTGGCGCAGCCGGGCGCGCCGCTGTTCCGCCCGCGCCCGCGCCTCCCGTTCCTCGCGCGCCGCCCGGTCCAGCGCGTCCGCCCGTCCCGCGAGCCCCTTCACGCGCTCCTCGTGCGTACGGACCTGGAGCCGGGCCTCCATCTCGGTCTGGCGGGCGTTGGCGCCGTCGGCCGCGAGCCGGTCGCGGGCCTGGGTGTCGGGCTCCTCGTCCACCGGGATCTCCTCGGCGGCCAGCAGCCTCTCGGCCAGCACCTCGGCCTCCTCACGGGCCCGGTCCAGCCCCTCGCGCGCCCGGGCGACGGCGGCGGCGGTCCGCTCGGCCTCGCCCTGGGCGGCGCGCGCCTGCCCGGCGAGCCGGCCGAGCCGCCCGGAGACCGCGGACTTCTCCCGCTCGGCGGTGCGCCGGAGCTCACCCGTCTCCTCGACGAGGGCCGCGCACTCGGCCCGGCGGCCGGCGGCGGCGCGCTGCTCGCCGGCGAGCGCGGCACAGCGCACGGCCAGTTCGTCCAGCTCGGCGGCGGCCTCGTCCACGGACGCCCGCACCTCCAGCAGGCTGGGCGCGCCGGCGGAGCCGCCGTGGGCGAAGTGGGCCGCGAGGACATCGCCGTCGGCGGTCACGGCGGTGAGCCCGGGCCGGGCCCGGACCAGATCCTCGGCGTCCTCCAGCGTCCCGACGACCACGGTGTCGCGCAGCAGCCGGCGCACCGGGGCCAGCAGTTCCTCGGGCCCCCGCACCAGGTCGGCCGCGTGCGGATGGCCCGGCCCCGCGACGGCCGCCCGCTCCCCCCGGCGGCCGGGCCGGCCGTCGCCCCGGTCCCGTGGACCGAAACGGTTCTGCGCTGTTACGGGAGTCTCCGCACCGGTCCCCGCCGCCGTCCCGCTCCCGGGCCCGGTCTCCGGGGAGGCGTACGGTCCGCGCCGGTCCCCCGGCCCCGGCGGGCACGGAAGGTCCGGGACCGGTCCCCCGGTCAGCAGCATCGCGGCACGGCCCGCCTCCGACTTGCGCAGCAGCCGCAGCGCCTCGGCGGCCGTCGCCGGGGTGGTCACGGCCACCGCGTCGGCCGCGGCCCCCAGCGCCGCCGCCACCGGGATCTCGTATCCCGGGGCCACCGTCAGCAGCTCGGAGGCCGGGCCGAGCAGCCCGCTCAGCCGGTCCCCGGCGGCGAGCAGCGCCCCCGTGCCGTCCTTGCGGCGCAGTCCGAGCGCCAGCGCCTCCCGGCGCGCGGCGACGGCGGCCCGCTCCCGCTCGGCCGCCGTGAGAGCCTCCCGCGCGGCGCCGAGCGCCGATTCCGCTTCCGCCAGCGCACGGCGCGCGGCGGCATACCGCTCGCCCAGCGCGGTGTCATCGGCGTCGAGGCCGGCGACCTCCGCCCCGAGCTCCTCGTACTCCTCCTGAGCCGCCGCGGCGCGTTCCCGGGCCTCGTCATGCGCGGCGGTCAGCCGTTCGATCTCGGCCTGGGCGGAGGCGGCACGGCCACGGGCCGCGCTGACCTGCCCGTGCAGCCGGGCGAGCCCTTCACGGCGGTCGGCGATGGCGCGCGCGGCGTCCCGGAGACGGCGCTCCTCCGCGGCGAGTTCGCGCTCCAGCTCGGCGCGGTGGGCGACGGTGTCCTCCAGGGCGTGCTCCGCCGCCTCCATCGCGGCCGTCAGTTCCGCTTCCTGCTCACGGATGCGCGCCGCCCGGTGCTCCAGATGCTCGGGGTCCTCCGGCGGGCGGCCGAGGCGCTCCTCGGCGGGCCGCGCGGCGGCGCTCGTGACCCGGGCGTCGGCGAGCGACACGGTGCCGCGCACCCGCTCGGCGAGCCGGGAGAGCTCCTGCCAGCACTGCCGGGCGCTCCGGAGCCGGGGCGCGAGCCGCCGCAGCTCCTCCTCCAGCGCCGCCTCCCGGGCGAGGGCGGTCCTCAGCCCGGCCTCGGTGGTCTCCTTCCGCTCCTTGAGCGCGGCCTCGTCGGCGATCTCCGCGCCGAGCGCCGCCCGCAGGCGTACGAGATCGTCGGCGAGCAGCCGGAGCCGGGCATCGCGCAGATCGGCCTGGATGACAGCGGCCCGGCGGGCCACGGCGGCCTGTTTGCCCAGTGGCTGGAGTTGGCGGCGGAGTTCGTCGGTGAGGTCCTGGACCCTGGCGAGATTGGCCTGCATCGCGTCGAGTTTCCGCAGCGCCTTCTCCTTGCGCTTGCGGTGCTTGAGAACACCCGCGGCCTCCTCGATGAAGGCCCGGCGCCCCATGGGGTCGGCATGCAGCACCGAATCGAGCTGCCCCTGGCCGACGATGACATGCATCTCACGGCCGATACCGGAGTCGGAGAGCAGTTCCTGAATGTCGAGCAGCCGGCAGGTGTCGCCATTGATCTGGTACTCGCTGCCGCCATTGCGGAACATGATCCGCGTAATGGTGACTTCCGCGTACTCGATGGGGAGCGCGCCGTCGGAGTTGTCGATGGTGAGGGAGACCTCGGCCCGGCCCAGCGGGGGGCGGCCGGTCGTCCCGGCGAAGATGACGTCCTCCATCTTCCCGCCGCGCAGCGACTTGGCGCCCTGTTCGCCCATGACCCAGGAGAGCGCGTCCACCACATTGGATTTACCGGAGCCATTGGGGCCCACGACACACGTGATGCCCGGCTCGAACCGCAGGGTGGTGGCGGAGGCGAAGGATTTGAACCCGCGCAGGGTCATGGCCTTGAGGTGCACGCAGCCGGACTCTACCTTTCCCGGGCGGTTTCACCCATGAAGGCGGGGGGCACATCAGACGGTAGAAGAGGGGTCGAAGCGGGCTTTCGGCGGAGTGGGGGAAAGAAAGAAGGGACGCCGAGGCGTCCCTTGCATATCTTGCGCGATGGATCCAAGCGGATCCCCGGGCTCAGGTGAGCGCGGGCTCCGCCTGCGGTACGTCGATGTCGATGCTGTCGAGCAGCGACTCTCCCGGGTGGTGAGCGACGGCGGCGCTGAGCGCGTCATTCTCGGACTGAATCCGAACCAGCTCGGATTCGAGGTCCTGGACGCGCTGCTGAAGCCGTCGCATCTCGGCGAGAAGTCGCGGGTCGGAACCGCCGACGTAACCGAGAAGCGCCTTTGCCATGATGGATGGTCCTCCACAATGAGTGACCGACCGATGCGGTGTGGGTCGTGAGGGATTCGCACCCGCGGTGCTCGGCAGTGATCTCTGTACTGCTCAAAATCGCTGCGGTTCTTACTGCCAAACAGCTAAGGTGCGCGGGGATTCCAGAGTCTCACCAAAAAGTTTGACGGTCAACACGATCACACCCCGTATCGGGGGGCCGACACGGAGGGCACACCGCCGCGGACACGCGGGGCGGCCTCTGCTCCGGGGCCCCCGGGGGATCGGGATCATCCTTCTCGCGGCAGCGTCGCACGGTGGGTCAAATCTGGCAACCACCTGCTCGTTTCCCCTCCAGCGGGGCTTCAGCGGCGGGCCCGCGCGAGTGGCACGGAGTGCCCCGTACGGCGAACACCGGCGGTCCGCTCAGCGGATCGCGAACCCCTCGTAACCGCCCCGCGGCGTGTCCCAGATCTCAGTCACTCCGTCGACGCGGCCGGGTGTGTCGTCGGAGTTCAGCCACTCCAGCAGACGGTGGCAATTCTCACGCGGCCCCTCCGCCACGACCTGCACCCGGCCGTCGTCGAGATTGAGGGCGAATCCGGTGAGGCCGCCGATCTCCAGTGCATTTGCCCTGGTGAACCAGCGGAAGCCCACTCCCTGTACTCGACCGCGTACCCAGGCGGTCAATCGCGCGACGTCGTTCATGAGAGCACCGTAACCAAGTGCGCGGAGCCCAATTACCCGCGGGGCACTTCCGGCCGCGTACTCATGGCGTACAGTCCGGTCGCAATGAAACTCACCCGTTCGGGTGAGCCGGTCTTCAGTTCATCCGGCGTGCGGCCGGTGAGCTGCCGGTTCGGGCCGCTCAGCGGGCCCGGAGCCGGAGGGATTTCGGCCGGGCGCGGACGGCACCACGCCGGAACCCGGGCCGGGTTGTCCAGCCGTCGAGTACGAGGAAGGCACAGCAGATGGGACGCCATCGACGCTCCACCAAGCGTGCGGGTAAGCCGGTACGGACGGGGCTTCTCGGAGTCTCCGCGGCCATGGCCGTGGGTACCGTCGCCGTGGCGTCCGGGCTGCTGCCCGGCGGCAAGACCTTCGTCGTGGGGGGCGAGAGCTCCCCGGGCGGCCAGCTGCGGTCCGGCGGTTCGGCCACCCTCCAGACCCAGGGCGAGTCGTCCGGCCGGCCGGCCGGCGACACCCCGAGCACCGCTCCGGCGCCGGCCCACGCGCCGTCGAAGACCCCTTCCCCCAAGCCGTCGGTGAAGCAGGAGAAGACGAAGCCCGCCGAGAGCACCCCGGAGCGGACGGCGCGGAGCACGCCATCGGCCGAGGAGCGCACCAAGGCCCCGGCCCGCGAGAAGCCCCGCGAGGCCGACCGGACCAAGGAGCGTCCGACGCCTCCGGCCGGCGGTCCCTCCTCGCCCACGGAGAAGGGCGCCGAGGCGCAGGTGCTCGCCCTGGTCAATCAGGAGCGGGCCAAGGTCGGCTGCGCGCCGGTGCGGTTCGACTCCTCGCTCGCCGCCCTGGCCGGTGCCTTCAGCAGCGACATGGCGGCCCGCGGCTTCTTCTCGCACACCGACCCGGACGGCGACTCGCCCTGGGACCGGGCGGAGCAGGCCGGGGTGAAGAATCTGGGCGGCGAGAACATAGCCAGGGGTCAGATGGACGCCGCGGCGGTGATGAACTCCTGGATGAACAGCGAGGGCCACCGTGCGAACATCCTCAACTGCGACTACAAGACCCTGGGAGTCGGCGTCGACATGAGCGCCGGCGGCCCCTGGTGGACTCAGAACTTCGGATTCTGAGACCGGCGTCCCGCTCTTCGGGACCTGTGTCCCGCAAGCCCCCATAACCGGGGCCGGGACCCGCGTCCTGTCGGCAACCGCGCGCCCGTCTCTCCGGCCGGCCTCCGGCCCGCTACCGTACCGAGTGCGCTTTCCGCTGGTCAGCGCTGTGCCATCGTAAGGTGGTTGTCATGGACAACGCCCTCGCCGCCGAGCTGCCCGGCGGTGCGCCCGACCGGCCGGACGGCTCCGGCGGCGCCTCGGTCCACTCCGTCTTCTCGGTCTTCTCCAGGAACTGCCCCTCGCGCGGCACGCTGGAGCACATGACCGGACGCTGGGGCGCGCTCACCCTCACCGCGCTCCACGAGGGCAGTCTCCGCTTCAATGAGCTGCGGCGGCGGGTCGACGGTGTCAGCGAGAAGATGCTCTCCCAGACCCTGCACGCACTGGAGCGGGACGGTCTGGTGCACCGCGAGGCGCAGCCGGTGAATCCGCCCCGGGTGGATTACGAACTCACCCCGCTGGGCCGTGCCGCCGCCGGGCAGCTGCTCGTCCTCATCCGGCTGCTGGAGGGCCGGATGCCCGAGGTGCTGTCCGCCCGTGAGCGCTACGACGAGAGGCACGGCCGCCCCTGAGATCACCGGGCCGGCCGCGCCGGCCGCAGGTCACAGGGGTCGCGAGGCCGGGCGCGGCGGTCGCTGGCAGCGCGGGCAGAAGTAGCTGGACCGATTCATCCACGGCCGCCGCCGCATCGGTGTGCCGCAGCGGCGGCAGGGCTCGTCCTCGCGTCCATAAGCGTCCAGCGAACGGTCGAAGTACCCGGATTCGCCGTTCACATTCACATAGAGACTGTCGAAGCTGGTGCCCCCGGCGGCCAGGGCCGCGTTCATCACGTCCCGGACGTGTCCGAGCAGCTCGGCCGACCGGGAGCGGGTGAGACCGGAGGTCGGCCGCTCGTAGTGGAGCCGGGCGCGCCAGAGCGCCTCGTCCGCGTAGATGTTGCCGACCCCGCTGATCAGCGACTGGTCGAGCAGGGCCCGCTTGACCGTGGTGCGCCGCAGCCGCAGGGCGGTGTGGAAGGCGTCGTCGTCGAAGGCCGGGTCGAGGGGGTCGCGGGCGATGTGCGCGATGACATCGGGCAGCCCGTCGGGGGTGTTGTCGTGCAGCGAGAGCCCGCCGAAGGTGCGCTGGTCGACAAAGCGCAGCTCGGTGCCGAGGGAGTCGTCGAAGCTGATCCGGATCCGCAGATGCTTCTCGTCGGCGGCGTCCTCCGGCTGGACGAGCAGCTGACCGCTCATCCCGAGATGGCCGAGAATCGATGAGTCGGTGTCGGCGAGGGGCAGCCACAGGTACTTGCCGCGGCGGCGGGCGATGCCGACACTGTGTCCCTTGAGCCGGGCGGCGAAATCCTCGCCCCCGGCGAGATGGCGGCGAACCGCCCGCGGATGGAGGACCCGTACCTCGGAGATGGTCCGTCCGCTGACCCAGCGCTGGAGTCCTCGGCGTACGACCTCGACCTCGGGCAGCTCTGGCACGGGGCTCCTCCGGGAAACACTCGCGGTGACGCCCGCAGCGTACCGTTCCGCCGGGCGGTGAAAGACGCCGAGACCCCTCACTCCCGGGGGAGCGAGGGGCTTCGGTGAGATCGAATGGCCGGATCAGGCCGTGGCCCGGTCCGCCTTCCCCGTATGGGCGGAGTCAGTGATTCCGCCGGATTCCGCTTCGCCCGGGGCAGCCTCGGAATGCGCGGCCGGTGCGGCTTCCGCGGCGGTGTCGTCCGCCCCGGTGACGGGGGTGTCCGTACCGGCGTCCTCCGGGGAGGTCTCCGCCGGCTTCTCGGCGGCGGCCTTCTCCTCGGCCGCGCGCTTCTCGCCCGCGGCCTTCTCCTCGGCCACCCGCTGGTCGGCCGCGGCCCGGATCTCCCGCCAGGCGGATTCCGCCGCCTGCTGCTCCGCTTCCTTCTTGCTGCGGCCGGTGCCGGTGCCGTACGAGACACCACCGACGCGGGCGGCAGCAGTG
Organism: Streptomyces sp. CAU 1734; assembly: GCF_039888735.1. Classification (NCBI taxonomy): domain Bacteria; kingdom Bacillati; phylum Actinomycetota; class Actinomycetes; order Kitasatosporales; family Streptomycetaceae; genus Streptomyces; species Streptomyces sp. CAU 1734. The sequence goes on along the minus strand of NZ_JBDQQP010000014.1, from coordinate 97,151 downwards.
AAGGTCTTCTCGTGGTCCGGACCGGTCTCGGTGACGAGATACTCCGGCACTCCGAGCCCCTCGGCGGCGGTCAGTTCCTGGAGACTGGTCTTCCAGTCCAGGCCCGCGCCCAGGTTCGAGGACTTCTCGATCAGCGGGTCGAAAAGGCGGTGCACCAGTTCGGAGGCCGCTTCGAGACCCTGATCGAGATAGACGGCGCCGATCACCGCTTCAAGGGTGTCGGCGAGAATGGAAGCCTTGTCCCGGCCGCCCGTGCCCTCTTCGCCCCGGCCGAGCCGGATGAAGAGTCCGAGTTCCAGCCCGCGTCCCACTTCGGCCAGCGCACGAGAGTTGACCACCGCGGCCCGCAATTTGGCCAGCTGGCCTTCGGGCAGGTCGGGGTGGGTGCGGTACAGCGTGTCCGTGACCACCAGACCGAGGACGGAGTCTCCGAGGAACTCCAGCCGCTCATTGGTGGGCAGACCGCCGTTCTCGTACGCGTACGAACGATGGGTCAGCGCACGTACCAGAAGGGCGGACTCGAGTTGATACCCGAGCCGCCCTTCCAGAAGCGTGTGGGACGAGGCCGCGTTGACGTTGTCCGCCTTCTTGGCATTGGACAGCTCAGACATCGTGCCTCTCACCAGCCACTCAGACCGCGAGGACCTGGCGCTTGTTGTAGGTGCCGCAGCTCGGGCACGCAATGTGCTGCAGCTTGGGCTCCTGGCAACGCTCGCACGAAACCAGGTTGGGGACCGCAGCCTTCCACTGCGACCGGCGGTGGCGCGTGTTGCTGCGCGACATCTTCCGCTTCGGAACAGCCACGGCTACTTCTCCTGCTTCTCGTCGACGCCTGCTTCGGCGCCGCCCATGTTGTCCTTCTCGCCGTCCGTGCTGGTTTCGACGAGTCCTTGCAATGCCGCCCAGCGAATGTCGACGGCATCGTGGTGGTGGTCCGGTTCGTCATCGAGCCTGATCCCGCACTGAGCGCAGAGACCGGCACAATCCTCCCGGCACACCGGCTGCATCGGCAGGGCGAGAACCACCGCGTCACGCAGCACCGGTTCGAGGTCGAACAAGCCGTCCTCGAGGTGGAGGGTGTCCTCGTCCTCGGCGTCGTCGCCGGGTTCCGCGTTACGGCCGCGGTTCCGGTCATCGGCGTCGGGGTACGTGAACATCTCCTGGAAGTCCGCGGCGACATCCTGCCGCAGCGGCTCCAGACACCTTACGCACTCCCCCTCGGCGACGGCACGGGCGGTGCCTGTGACAAGCACCCCTTCCATGACCGATTCGAGGCGGAGCTTCAGCTGCACGTCCGCGCCCTGCGGCACGACGATGACCCCTTCGACACCGAGTGCCGCCGACATGTCGGCCGTCGACACGGTGCGGGAGACCCGCTGGAGCGCGCCGGGACGCCGGCCCAGCTCGTGCGTGTCGAACACGAGGGGGTTGCGGTGGTCGAGGCGGGCGTTCAGGGTTCTTCCTGCTTTCGTGCTGTCGGGGAGTGGGCCGCCGTCCCGTGTGACGGGATGCGAGCAGCGCGAATCGCCACAGTATGGGCGACCGAAGAGCCAGGATACTGGACGGGCCGCCGTGGGCCCAATCCGGTCCCCCGGGGTCCGCGCCCGGGGGCTCCGGGGCGCCGGACTGATGTGCCTGCTCAGTGCCCCTGCTCGTAGCGGCGCAGCTGGTCGAGATCGATCATTCCGGTGTCGAAGAAGCTGGTCTCGTCCAGGGCGGCGGCGGGATCCCGGGGCTGCTGCTGCGGGGAGCCGTGGCCGTAGCCGTCGTGCGCCGGGGGCGCGTACGGGTCCTGCGCGCCGTACGGGGCCCCGTACCCGGGCTGCTCCTGCCCCTGGGGGTGGCCGTATGTCCGCGGTGCCTGCGGTGCCTGCGGCTCGTAGCCCTGGCCGGCGTACTGCTCGTACCCCTGCTGCTGATAGCCCGGGTCCTGGTAGGCGTCCTGCCGCGGGTACCCCTCGTACGCCGCCTGCTGCGGCTGGTACCCGGCGAAGGGGTCGTGGGCCGGGGCCTGCGGCACCTCGGCCGCGGCGGGCGGGAGCTGCGCGGGCAGCGGCACCGACAGGGGCGGCGGAGGGGGCGGCCCGGCGGGGGACCGGGGGTCGGCGGGGGGTGTGGTGTCCACCGCCCGCCACGGGTCGGCGGCCTGCTGCCGGGAAGCGGCGCCCGCGCCCGCCCGGACGCCGCCGGAGCGGCGCGGCTCGGGGTCGGCGAGCTCCGCCAGCCCGGCGAGGTAGTCGGCGTCCGTGGAGTGCCGGCGGGAGCCCCCGGCGGCGTCCTGGGCGGCCATGTGCTCGCCGAGGGCGTCGCTGGTGGTGCGGCCCAGCAGGGTCTGGCGGCCCCGGCCGACCGCCTCCAGCGTCTTGGAGAGCACCGCCTCGAAGGCGCCGAGCTTGGCGTCCACATAGGCGTCCGCCCGGTGGATCAGGGTCTGCGGGTCCGAGCTGTGCTCGGGGGCGTCCGCGTCGGCGAAGCCGTCCGCGTCGAGCCCCGGACCCCGGCCGAGCAGCTTCTCGCGCCCCCGGTCGACCGAGCCGATGGTCTTGGTGAGGACGACCTCGAAATTGGCGAGCTTGGAGTCGACGTAGTCGTCGGCCTCCGCCCGGATCTCCTCGGCCTCCCGCCGGGCGTCGGCGAGGATGCGGTCCGCCTCGTCCTGGGACTGGCGGGCGACCTGGCTGCCGGCGATCAGCGAACCGCGCTCGGCATGGGCGCTCTCGATGATCCGGTCCGCCTCCCGGCGGGCCCGCGCGACCATCTCCTCCTGCCCGCCGATCAGCTCCTGGGCCTGGGCCAGGGAGCCGGGCAGCGCCTGGCGCACCTCTTCGAGCATGGACAGCAGCTCGGAGCGGTTGACCACACAGGAGGCCGACATGGGCATGGAACGGGCGCTCCCGATCGCCCGGACGATGTCATCGAGTCTCTGCTGCACGTCCACCGTGGTCCGCCACTCTCTGCGCCGATACGTCTGAGCCGCGTCCGCCTCGGCCGAGCCGGACGGGAAAGACTGTACGGCGCCGGGCCCCCGGCGCGACAGCGGATGACGGACCGTCACCCGTCCTGGGCGGTCACTGTTCCGCGAGCCGGGCGACGAGAGCCCGGTGGACCACGGGGGGCAGCAGATGGGAGACGTCACCGCCCCACGCGGCGACCTCCTTGACCAGGCTGGAGGAGAGGAAGCTGTAGGTGGGGTTGGTGGGGACGAAGAGGGTCTCCACACCGGAGAGGCCGTTGTTCATCTGGGCCATCTGGAGCTCGTAGTCGAAGTCGCTGACCGCGCGGAGCCCCTTGACGATGGCGGGGATGTCCCGGGCCTTGCAGAAGTCGACGAGGAGCCCGTGGTGGGACTCGACGGAGACGTTTCCGTACTCGGTGGTCACCGAGCGGATCAGATCCATCCGCTCGTCGACCGTGAACAGTCCTTTCTTGGACTGGTTGATCATCACCGCGACGTGTACGACGTCGTACAGCTTCGAGGCGCGGGCGATGATGTCGAGGTGTCCGTTGGTAATGGGGTCGAATGACCCCGGACAGACTGCGCGGCGCACTGGGAGTACCTCGCTCTCCGGTCCGGTCATGGGATGTTCTCGCAGGTGGATGCCGCTTCGTACGAGGTGTACGAAGAGGCCGCGCGACCGTACCAAAGCGTCCCCTCGCCGTAACGACGGGCCCGCACCGGTTCGAAACCCTCCGGCCATTGGAACGTGCCACCTCTGGTGCTGCGCTCAACGGTGGCGAGAGCGTCCTCCGCGAGCCAGCCCCCGGTGCGGAGTGTGAGCAGGATCTCCCGAAGATCGTCGTCGGTGACCGCGTACGGCGGGTCGAGGAAGACCACGTCATAGGGGGTGGCCGGAGCGGGGCCCGCCACCACCTGCTCGGCCCGGCCGGTGCGCACCTCGGCGCCGGGGAGAGCGAGCACCCGGACGTTCTCCCGTACGGTACGGGCCGCGCGGGCGTCGGCCTCGACCAGCAGGGCGTGTGCGGCACCCCGGGAGAGCGCCTCCAGGCCGACCGCGCCGGAACCCGCGTAGAGATCGGCCACCCGGGTCCCGGCGAGGGTCCCGAGCAGGGACTCCCAGCTGGAGAAGAGGCCCTCACGGGCCCGGTCGGAGGTGGGGCGGGTGCCGGTGCCGGGGGGGACGGCGAGGCGGCGGCCACCGGCGGTACCGGCGATCACGCGGGTCATCTCGGTCCTTACGGGAGGAGGTCGGGGTCGGGAGCGGGCCGGGCGGGCCCCGGCGGCGGCCGGGATCCGCGGCCCGTGGACACGCGGCCGGGAACCGCTGTCCCGGCCAGTCTCTCAGCCCTTGTCGAGATACTGCTCCCGGTCCTCGTCCAGCAGGGCCTCCAGCGCGATCCGCAGCCCGGGGGTGCGCTCCAGCTCCGGATCGTCCCGGACGACGGCCATGGCCTCCTCGCGGGCGGCGGCGATGACCTCCTCGTCCTCGATGACGGCGAGCATGCGGAGCGAGGAGCGGGCACCGGACTGGGCCTGGCCGAGCACATCGCCCTCCCGGCGCTGCTCCAGATCGATCCGGGAGAGCTCGAAGCCGTCGAGGGTGGCGGCGACGGCGGCGAGGCGCTGCCGCGCGGGGCTCGCCTCGGGCATCTCGGAGACCAGCAGACAGAGCCCGGGGGCGGAGCCCCGGCCCACCCGGCCGCGGAGCTGGTGGAGCTGGGAGACCCCGAAGCGGTCGGCGTCCAGGATCACCATGGCGGTGGCATTGGGCACATTGACGCCGACCTCGATGACGGTGGTGGCGACCAGGACATCGACCTCGCCAGCGGTGAACCGGCGCATCACCGCGTCCTTGTCGTCGGGGTGCATCCTGCCGTGCAGCGGTTCGACCCGCAGCCCGCCGAGCGGCCCGCCGGCGAGCTGTGCGGCCGTGTCGAGCACGGCGAGCGGCGGCCGCTTCTCCTCCTCGGACGGTGCCCCGCTCGCCTCGCTTCCCGTGTCCTCCTTCCCCTTCCCCTTCGCCGGCTTCCGGTCCTTCTCGTCCTCCTCGTCGCCGATCCGGGGGCAGACCACATACGCCTGATGCCCCTTGGCGACCTCCTCGCGCACCCGCTCCCAGGCACGGGCGAGGAAATGCGGCTTGTCCCGGGCCGGGACCACATGGCTGGCGATCGGGGAGCGCCCGGCCGGCAGCTGGTCCAGGACGGAGGTCTCCAGATCGCCGAAGACGGTCATCGCGACCGTCCGGGGAATGGGGGTGGCGGTCATCACCAGGAGATGGGGCGGTGTGCTGCCCTTGGAGCGCAGGGCGTCGCGCTGCTCCACGCCGAAACGGTGCTGTTCGTCGACGACCACCAGCCCCAGATCGTGGAACCGGACCTTGTCCTCGATCAGTGCGTGGGTCCCGATCACCAGACCCGCCTCGCCGGTCACCAGATCGAGCAGCGCCTGCCGCCGCGCGGCCGTCCCCATCGACCCGGTCAGCAGGACGACCCGGGTGGCGTGCTCCACCCCGCCGAGCATGCCGCCCTCGGCCAGCTCGCCCATCATCTCCACGATCGAGCGGTGGTGCTGCTGGGCCAGCACCTCGGTCGGCGCCAGCATCGCCGCCTGGCCGCCCGCGTCCACCACCGCGAGCATCGCGCGCAGCGCCACCAGGGTCTTGCCGGAACCGACCTCGCCCTGAAGGAGGCGGTGCATCGGGTGCTCGGTGGCCAGATCGGTGAAGATCTCCTCGGTGACCTTGCGCTGGCCGTCGGTGAGGGTGAACGGCAGCTTGGCGTCGAAGGCGTCCAGAATGCCGCCCCGGCCCGGCCTGCGCGGCACCGCGGCGAGCCGGGTCTCCGCGTGACGGCGCCGGGCCAGCGCCACTTGCAGCACAAACGCCTCGTCCCATTTGAGCCGCTGCCGGGCGTCCTCGATGTCCGCCCTGGTCTGCGGGCGGTGGACCTTGAGCAGCGCCTCGGGGAGCGGGACGAACCCCCGCCCCTCCCGGAGCCCCGGCGGCAGCGGATCCACCGCGTCCGAGGCGCGCGGCAGCACCGCGTCCATCGCCTTGGAGATCTTCCAGGACTCCATGCCCTTGCACGCGGGATAGATCGGGATCAGTGCCCCGGCCCAGGACTCGATGTCGAGGGCGTCCTCGTCGCCGGGGCCGGAGGAGCCGCCGAGCTTGGCATAGCTGGGGTGGGCCAGCTGCGGCTTGCGGTTGAAGACCGAGACCCGGCCGGCGAACATCGCACGGCTGCCCGGCAGCAGATCCTGCTGCGGCTTGTGCACCCCGCGCCCGAAGAAGACCAGCTGGAGCCGCCCGCTGCCGTCGGTGATGGTCACCTCCAGCCGCTTGCCCCGGCCGCCGTTGAAGGTGTGCACCCTGGCGTCGGCGACCTGCGCGACCACCGTCACGTCCTCGTCGAGGGGCAGATCGGCGAGCCGGGTCAGCCGCCCCCGCTCCTCGTATCTGCGGGGATAGTGGTGCAGCAGATCACCGACGGTGTGCAGACCGAGCTGCCCGGCCAGCACCTTCGCGGTGGCTGCGCCGAGCGTGCTCTTGAGATTCTCTTCGAACGCGGACACGGATCCATTGCACACCACACCGCCGACAACCGTCGGCACCTGTGGATAACCCCTGGTCACGTCTGTGCGGCGGCCCCTAGGATGACGACCCTCCCGAAACCCCCGCCACCGCGCCCCGAACGCCCGCCGGTTCACCGGCCCGCACACCGCTCCCGCCACGGTTCCCACGCCGCGATCACCCTCCGGGGGATCGCCCGACCCCGCGCCGTACCCACTCCCCGGCGGCGCAGTGACGATGACTTCTGAGATCTCCTCGCACCCGGCCGCCCCCGCACCGCACACCTTCCAGGTCGATCTGCGCGGCCTGGTGGATCTGCTCTCCCACCATCTCTACTCGAGTCCGCGGGTCTATCTGCGCGAACTGCTCCAGAACGCCGTCGACGCGATCACGGCCCGCCGCGCCGGGGAACCCGGCGCGCCCGCCCGCGTACGGCTGCTGGCCTCCGACGGGGTGCTGCGGGTGGAGGATTCCGGCGTCGGACTGACCGAGCGGGATGTGCACAGCCTGCTCGCCACCATCGGCCGCAGTTCCAAGCGGGACGGGCTGGAGACGGCCCGCTCCGAGTTCCTGGGCCAGTTCGGCATCGGGCTGCTGGCCTGTTTCGTGGTCGCCGCGGAGATCCGGGTGGTCAGCCGGTCCGCGCTGACCCCGGACGCCCCGCCGGTCGAGTGGCTGGCCCGGGACGACGGCTCGTACACCGTGCGCACCCTCCCGGCCGGCGCCCGCACCGAGCCGGGCACCACCGTGGAGCTGACCGCCCGCCCCGGTGCCGCGGAGTGGCTCACGAAGGAGCGGGTCACCGCCCTGGCCAGGGATTTCGGCTCGCTCCTCCCCCACGACATACGGGTCGGGGAGACCCCGGTCACCGAACTCCCCGCCCCCTGGGACCGCGACCGCTCGAACCCGCCCGCCCGGCGGGTGGCGCTGGCGCTCCACTGCCACGAGCTCTTCGGATTCACCCCGCTCGACTCGCTCGATCTGGAGGTGCCGCTCGCCGGGGTCCGGGGCGTGGCGTATGTCCTGCCGTCGGCCGTCGGTCCGTCCCGGAGCTCCGGCCACCGGGTGCATCTCAAGGGCATGCTGCTCACCGACCGGGCGGAGACCCTGCTGCCCGAATGGGCCTTCTTCGTACGGTGTGTGATCGACACCGACTCGCTGCGGCCCACCGCCTCCCGGGAGTCGCTGTACGAGGACGAGACGCTGGCGGCCGTGCGCGAGGCCCTCGGCGCGCAGGTGCGGCAGTGGCTCACCGGCCTGGCCGCGGGCGATCCGGAGCGGCTGCGGCGGTTTCTCGCCGTGCACCATCTCGGGGTGAAGTCGCTCGCCCGGCAGGACACGGAGATGCTCCGCACCATGCTGCCGTGGCTGCCGTTCGAGACCACGGACGGGCAGATCTCACTGGAGGAATTCGCCCGCCGGCACCCGGTGGTGCACTTCACCCGCACCGTGGAGGAGTTCCGCCAGGTCGGCCCGATCGCCGCGGCCCAGGGCATCGGCGTGGTCAACGGCGGCTACACCTACGACAGCGAGCTGGTCGAACGGCTCCCCCTGGTGCTGCCCGGCACCCCGGTGGCCGAACTGGACGCGGACACCGTCACCGCGCATCTCGATGCCGTCGACCCCGCCGAGGAACTCGCCCTCGCGGGCTTTCTGACGGCGGCCCGCGCCCGGCTCGACCCCCTCGACTGCGATGTGGTGCTCCGTTCCTTCCACCCGCTGAGCGTGCCCGCGCTCCATCTCGACGACCGCGACACCCGGCACGAACGGGCCCGCGCGGACGCCGAGGAGCGGGCCGACGACCTCTGGGCCGGCATCCTCGGCTCACTGCGCGGCACGGCGCCGCGGGCCCGGCTGGTGCTCAACCACCTCAATCCGCTGGTCCGCCGGATCAGTGCCCTCGGCGGCGGGGAGCCCGGCGGGACGGCGGTCGAGGCGCTGTACGGGCAGGCCCTGCTGATGTCCCGGCGTCCGCTGCGGCCCGCCGACTCGGCCCTGCTCAACCGCGCCTTCCTCGGCCTGCTGGAGTGGGCCGCCCCCGACCGGGAGAACGGCCGATGACCTCCGGATCCCACGCCCTGTGGCAGGCCCTGCGGGAGAACTACGCGGAACCCGAGGGGCCCGCGCGCAACGCCCGCGCGGAGCGGATCTTCGCCGAGATCGAGCAGTCGGGCGAGACCGGGCTGCTGATCGACGGCCTCAACCATCTGATGCAGGTCTACAACTACAGCTCCGAGACGGACAAGATGTTCGTCCCCTTCGCCCGGCTGCTGCGGCTCTGGGAGGAGCGGCCCGGGGAGTTCGACAGCCGGCGCGCGCACAGCCTCTTCTGGATGTTCAAGTGGGTCTCCAGCGGCATGATCGACCAGCCGCACATCCCGCTCGCCTCCATCGAGAGGTGGCAGGACGAGATGGCGCGCCGCTACCGGCTGGCCGGACACTCCGAACGGGCGGTGCGCCAGGGCGAGCTGCGGATCGCCCGCCACATCGGGGACATGGAGCGGGCGGCCCGGGCGTACGCCGCCTGGCAGGCCGCCGAGCGGGACGACAAGAGCGACTGCCGGGCCTGTGAACTGCACACCCAGGGCGCGTGGCTGGCCCGCCGCGGGGACGACGCGGGAGCGCTGGAGAGCTGGCGGCCGGTGCTGACGGGCGAGCTGACCTGCGCCCACGAACCGCACGAGGTGCTGGCCGCCTCGCTGCTGCCGCTGCTGCGGCTCGGCCGCGCCGGCGACGCCCGCGCCCACCATCTGCGCGGCTACCGGCTGGTGCGGCCCATGGAGTCGATGCGCGGGGCGGTCGCCCGGCATGTGGAGTTCTGCGCGCTCACCGGGAACGAGGCGCGGGGCCTGGAGATTCTGGCCGAGCGCCCCGCGTACTTCACCGACACCGGCGAGCCGGGCAGCCTGCTCGACCATCTGGCCGTGACCGCGCTGCTGACCGGCCGGCTGACCGCGCTGGGCCACGGCGAGCACGCGGTCACCGGGCCCCCGGACCGCTCCTGGACGGTACGCGAACTGGCCGGGCACGCCCGCGCGGAGGCGCTGGCGCTGGCCGGGCGGTTCGACCTGCGCAACGGCACCACAGCGGTGAGCGACCGGATCCGGGAGCGCATGGACCGCGCGCCCCTGCTGGAGCGGCTGCCGCTCGGGCTCAGCGCCGGGCGGCCCGCGACGGCCGCCGCCGTCACGCCCGCTCCGGCGCCCCCGGCGGGCGCCGCCGTCGGCGAGCTGATCGCCGCCGCCCGTGAACTCTCCGAGGCACAGCGGCCCGGCGCCCTCGCCGCGTGGGCGGCGGTGTCCGCCGCGGCCGGCCGGGAGGGCACCGATCTCGATCCGCTCGTCCGGGCCGAGATCGCCGAACACCGTGCCATGGAACAGCGGGTGGACTCCGCCGAGGCCGCCCGGCTCTTCGACACCGCGGCCGGACTGCACGAGTCGGCGGGCGATCCCGGCCGGGCACTCGCCGCCCGGGCCCGGGCCGCGTACGCCCGGATCGACGACGGCTCCGGCCCCGGCGTCGAAGAGGCGGCGGCGGCGGACAGCGCCCGCTCCGAGATCCTCGTCCTGCTCGCCGAGGGCCGGGCCCGGCCCCGCGAGGCGGCCCGGGTGCTGCTCTCCCGCTGCCGGATCCGCCAGGCGGGCGTCGTCGCCGCGGCCGGGGAGCCCGAGGCGGCGATGGCCGCGCTGGAGGAGGCCGCGGCGGAGCTGACCGCGCGCATGGAGCCGCATCTCGCGGACGGCGCGGTGGGGGCGGCGGTCGCCGAGGCGCTCGGTCTGCTGGGGAACATCAGCGCCTTCCGGGGCCGGGACGGGGAGGCGGCGGAGCTGTACGCGAGGGCCGCGGCCGGGTACGAGGCGGCGGGCCGCCCCTGGTTCTCCGTGGAGGTCCACTCCCAGCTCGCGGCGGTGCGCGGCCGGCTCGGCGACCCGGCGGCGGCGGTGCGGGCGGCCCGCGCGGCCCTGGAGCACGCCCGCGCCCACACCGGCGCCGGCGGGCTGTGCGGGCTGCACCTCCAGCTCATGGAGTACCTGGCGGAGACGGGCGAGCACGCCGAGGCCGCCGAGCACGCCCTCCAGGCGTCGCACTGGGCCGACGAGGCCGGCGGGAACACGGCGCACGGCGGGTACGCGCGCCACCGGCTGGGCGGTCTGCTGCTGGCACAGGGCCGGGCGGACGAGGCGGCGACGGTCCTGGAGACGGTCCTGCCCGAGCTGACGGCGGACGAGCACGGCGAGGGCATGATCGTGCAGACCCTGTGGTGGCTGGGTGACTGTCTGACCGCGCTGGACTCCCCGCGCACGGCGGCGGAGCACTGGCTGCGGGCCGCCGACATCGCCAGGGGCTGGCCGGACCAGCGCGACCACGCGATGCTCGCGAATCTCGCGGGTGAGGCGCTCTACCGGGCGGAGCTGAACCCGGAGGCCGAGTCGGCCTTCCGCCGGGCCGGCGAGCTGTGGCGCGGGCTGGGCGACGGCCCCGCCCTGGTGCGCACGCTGCGGGTACGGGCCTGGCTGGCCCTGCGCGAGGGCCGGGAGGGGCCGGCGGCGGCGCGGGAGCTGATGCGGGCGGCGGAGGAGGAGGCCGAGCGGGCGCTCCGTGCGGGGGCGCCGTCCGGCGAGGCGCTCGGCCGGCTCCGCGCCGAGCTCGCGGACACCCACCGGCAGACCGGTGAGCTGATCGCCAACACGGTGGAGGGCCGGCCGGACCCGGGCGACACGGACGGCCCGGTCCGGGCCGCCTACGACGAGGCGCTGGCGTACACGGAACGCGCCGTGGCGGGCTTCACGGCGCTGGGCCCGGCGGGCGCGCGGGACCGGGCGCGGGCGGAGCTGCTGGCGGGCTGGCTGGCGGCGGACCTCGCGGACCCGGCGGGGGCGGAGGCGCGGGCGCGGGGGGTGCTGGCGGGGTTCGCGTCGGACGAGGCGCTGCGGACGGAGGCGGAGGCGCTGCTGCGGTACGCGCGGGGCTGAGGGGGGTGCGGGTTCCTGCGGGGCGCGGGGCGCGGGGCGCTCGCGGGGTGCGGGTCCTTGCGGGGCTCCGCCCCTGCCCCGCGCCCCGATCTCCCCCAGGGTTTCGCCCGGGAGGTACCCCGGGCGGGGCTGAATTCCGGCCGCTGTCGCTCGCAGGTGCGGGCACGGGGCCGGCCGCGCCGGGCAACGCGGACAAGACCGGGCGGACGCCGGATCAAGCCTCGCCGACGTTTGAGGCGCGGGTCCGGGACGGTCCCCCCGGCAGGCGCGGGGGCCGGGACGGAGCCCCGGTACGGGTGCGGTCGGGCGGGCTACTCGACGCCGATGAGGAGGGCTCCCCCGCGGCCCCCGTCGTAGATCACCGTGTCCACCGCCAGGTGCCCCTCCCGCACATGGCGTTCGAGCGCCGCCGACACCGACTCCCGCTCCGGCACGTCGTCGCCGAGCACCAGCGTGACCAGTTCCCCGCCGGCCGCGAGCATCCGGTCCAGTACCGCGGTCGCCGTCGCCGTCAGACGGGTGCCGATGACGGCGACGTCGCCGTCTATCAGGCCGAGGATGTCGCCGGCCTGGCAGACGCCCGCCGAGGTCCAGGACTGGTGCTCGGCGACGGTGAGCTCGGCGCAGCGGGTCGCTCCCGCCGCCGCGGTCATGGCGACGACGTCCTCGTCGAAGCGGCGGCCGGGTTCGTGGACGGCGAGGGCGGCGAGGCCCTGGACGGCGGCGCGGGTGGGGACGAGGGCGACCCGGATGCCCTCGGTGCGGGCCTGCTCGGCCGCCGCGGCGGCGGTGTGGCGGAGGTCGGCGGAGTTGGGGAGGAGGACGACCTCACGGGCGTGCGCGCGGCGGATCGCGTCGACGAGTTCGCCGCTGGCGGGAGGCTCGCCGGGGCGGGCGAGGACGGTGGTCGCGCCGGCCTCGGCGCAGAGGCCGGCCAGGCCCTCGCCGGGGACGACGACGACCACGGCCCGCTGCGCGGGCTCGCGGTCGGGGACGGCCGCGGGCGCGGAGGCGAAGTGGGTGATGCGGATCCGGTACGGCCGGCCCGCCTCCACGCCCGCCTCGACCGCCGCGCCGGCGTCGTCGACATGGACGTGGACATTCCACAGGCCGTCGCCGCCGACGACGACGAGGGAGTCGCCGAGACGGTCGAGCCGGGTGCGGAGCCGCGCGACGGCGGAGTCGTCGGCCTCCAGGAGATAGATGACCTCGAAGGCGGGTCCGGAGCCGGCGCAGCCGTCCTCGGGGGCGGCGAGCGCGGCGGTGAGGGCGGCGGAGGCACCCGCGCGGACCGGGTCCCCCACCCGGGGATGCGCGCCCGCCCGGACGGCCGGGGCGGGCGCGCCCCCGAGGGCCCGGACCAGGGCGTCCAGCACGGCGACAAGACCGAGGCCGCCCGCGTCCACGACTCCCGCGCGGCCGAGGACCGCGAGCTGCCCGGGGGTGGCGTCGAGTGCGGCGCGGGCGCCCTCCCGGGCGGCGCGGGCCGCGTCGCCCGGGGCCGTGCGGGCCGCCTCGGCCGCGGCGGAGGCGACGGTGAGGATGGTGCCCTCGACAGGGTGGGCGACCGCCTCCCGGGCGAGCTCGGCGGCCCGCCGCAGCGCCCCCGCGAGGTCGTCCCCGGCGGCGATGCGCTCGGCCATGCCCCGCAGGAGCTGCGCGAGGATGGTTCCGGAGTTGCCGCGGGCCCCGATGAGCGCGCCGTGCGCCATGGCGCGCATGGCGTCGGCGGCGGCGGGCGCGGAGGAGCCGGTCTCATGGGCGGCGAAGACGGCTTCGACGGCCTGGGCGGCGGACTCGACGGTCAGATACAGATTGGTGCCGGTGTCACCGTCCGCGACGGGGTAGACATTGATCGCGTCGATGGCGGCGCGTTCCCGGCCCAGTGACTCCAGTGCCTGTGCGCACCAGCTCCGTACCGCTGCGGCGTCGAGATTCTGCGGCACCTGGTGGTCCTCCTCGGTCGGCCGGTCGGGCCGTGGGCAGCGGGTCGCACCGCAGGGTAGACCCCGTTCCGCGGCAGGCGGAGGGGTGGGGGCGGGAGAACCCATGGTAGTTTCGTACTGCGGATGCAGTCGTTGTATGCTGCTCCGGTTGCCCGATGAGAGTCGGGCCATTCCCCCGGCAAAGCCACCGAATCAGCTCACTGATTTCCGGCGCGCCGGAATTCACTGTAAGTGCATCTGAAGTCTTTGGAGTGACCCGTGGCTGCCAACTGCGACGTCTGCGGCAAGGGGCCGGGCTTCGGCAACAGCATTTCGCACTCGCACCGCCGTACGTCCCGTCGCTGGAACCCGAACATCCAGCGCGTGCGTGCCGTGGTCGGTCGAACGCCGAAGCGGCTCAACGTCTGCACCTCGTGCATCAAGGCCGGCAAGGTCTCGCGCTAAGGTGGTCGCCCCCCATGCGTGGGGTCGATTCAGTCGTAGCGCAGCCCTCGCCGGTTGCCTTGCAGAAAGCCGGTCCACCTCGGTGGGCCGGCTTTCTGCCATGCCCTGAGGCGGTGGCTCCGGGGCCGTGACCCCGGAGCCGTGCCGCCGCGTCAGATCCTCCCGGGGCCGAGCCGCCAGCCGTGGTCGACCGGGCCGATGCCGCCGCCGAGGGCGAAGCCGGCTTCGATGGCCCCGGTCACGTACTCCTTCGCCGCCGTCACCGCCTCCGGGACGGTGTGCCCCTTCGCGAGCCCCGCGGCGATCGCGGACGCGAGGGTGCAGCCGGTGCCGTGGGTGTGCCGGTTGTCGTGCCGGGGGGCGCGCAGCCAGTGCTCGGCGGTGCCGTCGGTGAGCAGGTCGACCGCGTCGCCCGCCAGATGACCGCCCTTGATCAGGGCCCAGCGCGGTCCGAGGGCGAGTATCGCGTCGGCGGCGCGGCGCAGCCCGTTCTCGTCGGTCACGGTCACACCGGTGAGCTGGGCGACCTCGTCCAGATTGGGGGTGGCGACGGTCGCGACGGGCAGCAGTTTCCGGCGTACGGATTCGAGCGCGGACGGTGCCAGCAGGGAGTCCCCGTGCTTGGAGACGCCGACCGGGTCGACCACCACGGGTGCGGTGGAGCCGGCGAGGAGTTCGGCGACGGTCTCCACCAGGAGGGCCGAGGCGAGCATGCCGGTCTTCACGGCCTGTACGCCGATGTCGTCGACGACGCTGCGGTACTGGGCCCGTACCGCCTCGGCCGGCAGCTCCCAGTAGCCCTGGACGCCGAGGGAGTTCTGGGCGGTGACCGCGGCTATCACGCTCATGCCGTGGGTGCCCAGCGCCAGCATGGTCTTGAGGTCGGCCTGAATACCCGCGCCGCCGCCGGAGTCGGATCCGGCCACGGTGAGGACCCGGGGCGGGATCCCGTGTATCGCCTCCGGTGCGGTGCTCACGCGCCCTCCCCGGGGCCGAAGTGGTCCCAGCCGCCGGTGCTGTGCCAGGACGCGCCGTCGACGGTGACCTGGGGCAGTGCGGAGGGGTTGAGCACCTCGCCGATGATCTTCCAGCGGGCGGGGAGTTTGGTGTCCGGCGGGAAGGTGGCGACGATGGCGTGGTCCTCCCCGCCGGTCAGGACCCATTGCAGCGGGTCGACACCGACGGCCTGGCCGATGTCGTGCATCTGGCTGGGGATGTCGATGGTGCCGGAGCGCAGATCGATCCGGACCTTGCTGGCCTCGGCGATGTGACCGAGGTCGGCGACGAGCCCGTCGCTGATGTCGCACATGGCGGTGGCGCCGAGCCCGGCGGCGGCGGGGCCCGCGTGGTACGGGGGTTCCGGGCGCCGGTGGGCCTCGACGAAGGCGCGCGGGGAGCGGAATCCGCGGGAGAGCACCGCGTGGCCGGCGGCGGACCAGCCGAGCCAGCCGGTGTAGGCGACGACATCGCCGGGGCGGGCCCCGGCCCGGGTGACGGGTTCGTGGTTGCGCAGATCGCCGAGCGCGGTGATGGCGAGGGTGATCAGTTCGCCGCGCACGACATCGCCGCCGACCACGGCGGCGCCCGCGACCTGGCATTCGTCACGGATGCCGTCCATGAGCTCGGTGGCCCAGGTGACGGGGAGTTCGGCCGGGACGACCAGGCCGAGGAGGAGTGCGGTGGGGACCGCGCCCATGGCGGCGATATCGGCCAGGTTCTGGGCGGCGGCCTTGCGGCCGACGTCGTACGCCGTCGACCAGTCGCGCCGGAAGTGCCGGCCCTCAAGAAGAATGTCCGTGCTCGCCACGACCCTGCGGTCGGGGGCGGAGACGACCGCGGCGTCGTCGCCGGGGCCGATCCGGACCGCGGGGGTGGAGGTGAGCCGGGAGGTCAGTTCTCTGATGAGCCCGAACTCCCCCAACTCGCCCACAGTGCCCTTCACCCGAGTCTCACCTCTCCGTCGTCCCGCCGGACCATCCGGCGGACAGCAGATACCAGCAGCGGCACCGTCCGGCGCGGGCCGGACGGATCCGTACACACCGGTGCGGCCACCTCGGACCGTACCGGTCGCGCCGTCCCGTCCGGCCGCCGGACGGGGTACGCGGCCGGGCGGGCCGCCGGACTCCCCCGCACCGCGCGGGCCCGGCCCCGGGCGCGTCCCGGGGCGCGTTCGCGATCGGAGAGTGCCACGGGTACCGTCGGAGCACGCGTCAAGAGATGGCCAACTTCTGTTTTCCGGGTGCCGCACCACGTACACCGCCCGGCGCTCAGGTCTCCCCCCGGCGCGCGGCGACGCGATACCGTGGCGTCCCTTTCTCTCCCCCGGGGCCTTCCCACCGACGGCTGGGGAAATGATTCCCGGGTCGCCCTGGAGGTTCCGTGGTACAGGCGTACATCCTGATTCAGACCGAGGTGGGCAAGGCGTCGATCGTCGCCGAGGCCATCGCGAAGATCCCGGGGGTGATCCAGGCCGAGGACGTGACCGGCCCTTATGACGTGATCGTGCGTGCGCAGGCGGACACGGTCGACGCCCTGGGCAGGCTGGTGGTCGCCAAGGTCCAGCAGGTGGACGGCATCACCAGAACCCTGACCTGTCCGGTCGTGCATCTCTAGCCCCCGTCTACGCTGGGCCGGTGACTTCCGCCAACCGGTCCGTCTCTCTCTTCGCCGCCGCCGTGGCGCTGCTCGCTGTGGCGGGCTGCACCGCCGCGGACGCGGCGCGGGTCGCGGTTCCCAGTCCCCCGCCCGAGCAGGCCGCTCTCTGTGCCGCGTTGCACAGGGAACTGCCGCGCACCGTCGACGGCCGGGAACGCACCGATCCCGATCCGTCGTCCGAACTGACCGCCGGCTGGGGCGACGCCGCGATCGTACTGCGCTGTGGCGTCGCCCGGCCGGAGAAGATGAACGACGTCCAGTCGCAGGGGGTGGAGGCGGACGGGGTGACCTGGCTGCTGGAGCAGGGTGCGGAGGGGCCGCGTTTCACCACCGCCTACCGCGAGGCGTATGTCGAGGTACAGATGGACCAGCGGTACCGGCACGACATCACACCGCTCTCCGAGCTGGCCGGCGCGGTCCTGGAGACCGTGCCGGCCTCGCTCTGATCCGGGTGCGGTCTACCGCAGTCCGGTCGAGCGGCGCAGCGCCGCCTGGATGAGCCGGTCCACCAGCTCGGGGTAGCCGACGCCGGTCTCCTGCCACATCCGCGGGTACATCGAGATCGGGGTGAAGCCCGGCATGGTGTTGATCTCGTTGATGACGAAGGTGCCGTCCTCGGTGAGGAAGAAGTCGGCGCGCACCAGCCCCTCGCAGGAGGCGGCGTCGAAGGCGTCGACGGCGAGCCGGCGGACCTCGGCGGTCTGCTCCTCGGTCAGCGGGGCGGGCACGATCCCGGACGCCGAGTCGATGTACTTGGCCTCGAAGTCGTAGAAGTCGTGGGACTGCACGGGCGGGATCTCGGCGGGCACGCTGGCGCGCGGGCCGTCCTCGAACTCCAGCACGCCGCATTCGATCTCGCGGCCCCGCAGCAGCGCCTCCACCAGGATCTTGGGGTCGTGCCGCCGGGCCTCCGCGACGGCCGCGTCGAGACCGTCGGCGGAGTCGACCTTGGTGATGCCGATGGAGGATCCGGCGCGGGCGGGCTTGATGAAGAGCGGCCAGCCGTGCTCGTCCGCGAAGCCGATGATCTTCTTGCGGGCGGCGCCGGGGTCGAGCTCCCACTCACGGGGGCGGACGACCTCGTACGGGCCGACCGGCAGTCCGAAGGAGATGAAGACGCGCTTCATGTACTCCTTGTCCTGCCCGACGGCGGAGGCGAGGACGCCGGAGCCGACATAGGGGACTCCGGCCAGCTCCAGCAGGCCCTGGATGGTGCCGTCCTCGCCGTACGGCCCGTGCAGTACGGGGAAGACCACATCGACCTCGCCGAGCGCCTTGGGCACGGCGCCGGGCTCGGTGTACACGACCTCGCGGACCCCGGGGTCGACCGAGAGCACCACGCCGCCGCCGGCGGATTCGGCGAGCTGCTCGACATCGGGGGTGCGGCGGTCGGTGATCGCCATCCGGTCGGGTTCGTCCGCGGTGAGCGCCCAGCGGCCGTCGGTGGTGATGCCGATCGGCAGGACGTCGTACTTGGTGCGGTCGATGGCCCGCAGCACGGCGCCGGCGGTGACCACGGAGATCCCGTGTTCGGAGCTGCGCCCGCCGAAGACGACGGCCACGCGCGGCTTGCGGGCCGGCTGCCCGCCGCTCTCCCGGCCGGGAGTCCGGAGCGCAGGACTCTGCTGCTCAGGGCTCTGCTGCTCAGGGCTCTGGGGAAGGTTCTCGGTGCTCATATCGCGTTGAGCGTACCTGTTGGTACCCCCGGAGTCAGTGCCCGGCGGCCCCGGAGCGCGTCAGCGGCGTTCGGGCTTCGCGCTGCGCGACATCAGCTCCTTGAGCGCGACCACCGGAGGCTTGCCGTCGTGGACGATTCCGACCACCGTCTCCGTGATGGGCATGTCGACACCGTGCCTGCGGGCCAGATCGAGCACCGACTCACAGGACTTGACGCCCTCGGCGGTCTGCCGGGTGACGGCGATGGTCTCCTGGAGCGTCATGCCCTTGCCGAGGTTCACGCCGAAGGTGTGGTTGCGGGAGAGGGGGGAGGAGCAGGTGGCGACGAGGTCGCCGAGGCCGGCCAGTCCGGAGAAGGTCAGCGGGTCGGCGCCCATGGCGAGACCGAGGCGGGTGGTCTCGGCGAGGCCGCGGGTGATGAGCGATCCCTTGGCGTTGTCGCCCAGTCCCATGCCGTCGGCGATGCCCACCGCGAGCCCGATGACATTCTTCACCGCGCCGCCGAGTTCGCAGCCGACGACATCGGTGTTGGTGTAGGGGCGGAAGTAGGGGGTGTGACAGGCGGACTGGAGCCGCCGGGCCACGGACTCCTCGGAGCAGGCGACGACCGCGGCGGCGGGCCTGCGCTGTGCGATCTCCCGGGCCAGATTGGGGCCGGTGACCACGGCGACCCGCTCGGCGGGCACCCCCAC
The DNA here is from genome assembly GCF_039888735.1 of Streptomyces sp. CAU 1734. Taxonomy (NCBI): domain Bacteria; kingdom Bacillati; phylum Actinomycetota; class Actinomycetes; order Kitasatosporales; family Streptomycetaceae; genus Streptomyces; species Streptomyces sp. CAU 1734. Next base: position 78,231 of record NZ_JBDQQP010000014.1, on the reverse strand, counting down.
GACCTCCTGGACGACCTCGCTCATCCGCTTGGCGGTGCCGAGTTCGACGCCCTTCATCAGGGAGACCAGCACGGTGCCGGCCGGGATCTCGGGTGCCCAGGCGGCGAGATTGCCGCGCAGGGTCTGGGAGGGGACGGCGAGTACGGCGAAGTCCGCGCCGCGCAGCGCCTCGGCGGGGTCGGTGGTGGCCCGCAGCCCGGCCGGGAGCTCGATTCCGGGGAGATAGTCGGGGTTGGTCCGGGTGGTGTTGACGGCTTCCGCGAGTTCCGCGCGGCGGCCCCAGAGGGTCACCTCGCAGCCCGCGTCGGCGAGCACCATGCCGAAGGCCGTCCCCCATGAGCCCGTACCGAAGACGGCCACTTTGGCGGCGTGTGTCACAGCGTTCCTTCCCCTGCGGCCCTGCGCCGCTGTTCTGCCCGTGCGGTGCGGTGGTCGTAGGGGCGGGGCGGAGCCTTCTCGCCCCGTACGTCCTCCAGCAGCGCGGTGATCTCGGCCATGATGACCTCGGTCGCCTCGCGCAGCACCTCGGGTGTGGGTTCCCGATCGTAGAACCGGCTGAGGTCGACAGGCGGCCCGGCCTGCACAATCAGGGTCTTCCGGGGGAACAGCCGGAGCTTCTTCTCCTTGGCGTACGGCGGCATGGCGAGGTTGGCGCCCCACTGGGCGACCGGGATGACCGGCACCCTCGTCTGGAGCGCGATCCTGGCCGCTCCCGTCTTTCCGGCCATCGGCCACATGTCGGGGTCGCGGGTGATGGTGCCCTCGGGGTAGAACGCCACACACTCGCCGCGCTCGATCGCCGCGACGGCGGCCCGGAAGGCGTCGAGCGCGTCGGTCGTCTCGCGGTAGACGGGGATCTGGCCGGTGCCGCGGAGCATCATCCCGACAAAGGGGGTCCGGAAGAGCGCCGCTTTCGCGAGCAGCCGCGGGACGCGTCCGGTGTTGTACTGGAAGTGGGCATACGAAAGAGGGTCGAGATACGAGTTGTGATTGACCGCGGTGATGAATCCGCCGTCGGCCGGAATGTGTTCCATTCCCCGCCAGTCCCGCTTGAACAGAAGCAGCAGCGGTGGTTTGGCGATGACCGCCGCCAGGCGGTACCAGAAGCCGATTCTGCGGCGGGACACTCGGACACCCTTCCTCTCTGCCCGGGCACCTCGGCCCGGATGCCGGGGGTCAAGTGTCGCCCCGGGCCCCTGGTCTGTCGAGCACACCGTACGCCCCGGTCACCGCACTGGCCCCGGAATGCTCCCCGGACCGGGACACAATGGGGGCGGACGCGCATGGATGGAGAGCTGCCACGAACACCGACCCGATGGCCCACTGGTCCCTGGTGGTCCCGTTGAAACCGCTCGTACTGGCCAAGAGCCGGCTCGCTCCGGCAGCCGGCGACCGGCTGCGTCCACACCTCGCGCTGGCCTTCGCGCTGGACACCGTCGCAGCGGCGCTGGCCTGCCCTGTTGTACGGGATGTGGCAGTTGTCACGGACGATCCGGTGGCCGGTTCGGAACTGGCGGCACTGGGCGCCCGCATCGTCGCCGACCGTCCGGCGGCCGGGCTCAACGCCGCTCTGGCCCATGGCGCGCGCACGGTGCGCCGGGCCAGGCCGGCGGCGGCGGTGGCCGCGCTCAACGCCGATCTGCCCGCACTGCGGCCCTGGGAATTGGCGCGGGTCCTGGGGTATGCGCGGGTATTTCCCCGCGCATTTCTGCCGGATGCGGCCGGTATCGGTACGACATTGCTGGCCGCGGGCCCGGGCACGGAATTGCTCCCGGGATTCGGCGGCCGGTCGCGCCATCGGCATTCCGCGTCGGGGGCGGCGGAAATTCCGCTCACCGGTGTGGATTCGGTCCGCCAGGATGTGGACACCGGGGACGATCTGATGGCGGCGATGGCATTGGGGGTCGGTCCGCGAACGGCGGCCCGGCTGGATTCCGCGGCCCGCACTCCGGACCGCTGAGCGGGCCCCGCCGGGGATAGGGTGGGAGCCATGCAGGCGACTTCGTACACGTACGACTCCGAGACCCGCAGCGGCAGTGTGCTGCTCGACGACGGCACCCCGGTGGAGTTCGGCTCGGCGGCCTTCGACGCCGGCGGGCTGCGGCTGCTGCGGCCCGGGCAGCGGGTGCGGATCGAGACGGAGGGCGAGGGCGCGGCCCGCCGGATCACCCTGGTGACGCTCCAGACCTTCTGACCCGTCCGCGGGCGGGGGGCGGGGCGCACACCGCCTCCGGTTGCCCAGCAGCCCTGATTCCGGTTGAGGGCCCGTCCGCGGCCCTTGTCTCCGCTTCCCGGCTCGGTTTCGGCTTCCGGGCCGGTCACCGTCTCCGGGCCTGCCCCCGCATCAGTGACCGCTTCCGGGTCCGTTTCCGCTTCCCGGCCTGCTTCCGCTTCCGGCTCTTGTGCTCCTCTCCGGCGGTCTCCCGTCACCGGGCGCCCCCATGCCGGCCCTTCCGTGCCGATTCCCGCTCCCACCAGGGCTTTCCCCGTACGGAGAGGGCATCCGGGCCCGCGGCGGCTCCGGCGGCCCCGTCACACGCCGCGGGCCGGGCTCCCCCGAGGGGAGCCCGGCCCGGCGCGAGTGAGTGGCCCGGTGGTCCGGAGCCGCTTACCTCTTCCTGGCGGTCGCGGTCTTCTTGACGGCGGTCTTGCGAGCCGTCGCCTTCTTGGCCGGTGCCTTCTTCGCGGTGGCCTTCTTGGCCGGCGCGGTCTTCTTGGCGACCGTCTTCTTGGCGGTCGTGGCCTTCTTCGCCGGAGCCGCCTTCTTGGCGGTGGCGGCCTTCTTCGCCGCCGTGGCCGTGGTGGCCTTCTTGGCGGTGGTGGCCTTCTTGGCCGTGGTCGCCTTCTTCGCCGGAGTCGCCTTCTTGGCGGCAACCGTCTTCTTGGCGGTGGTGGCCTTCTTGGCGGTGGCCTTCTTGGCCGCGGCCTTGGTGGTCGTACGGGTGGAAGCACCGCCCGAGAGGCTGCCCTTGGGCGCCTTCTTGACCGAGACCTCGCCGCCGCGCGGGAGCTTCTTCGAGCCGCTGACCAGGTCCTTGAAGCCCTGGCCCGCACGGAAGCGCGGTACCGAGGTCTTCTTGACCCGGACCCGCTCACCCGTCTGCGGGTTGCGGGCGTAGCGGGCGGGACGGTCGACCTTCTCGAACGAGCCGAAGCCGGTGACCGAAACCCGGTCTCCGGCGACAACCGCGCGGACGATCGCGTCAAGCACCGCGTCGACAGCGTCCGCGGCCTGCTGACGGCCGCCGAGCTTGTCGGCAATCGCTTCTACGAGCTGCGCCTTGTTCACGTCTTCCCCTTCGGAGACATTGCCAGAACGAATGCGTCCAGGCTCTTTTCGCACGTTAGGCAGATATATACCGCAAATCAAACACGAAACGGTCTAATCACCCTAGTGCCGCAACGAAGTCGACTGCGGAAGTCGGTCTTCGCGGAGTTCGGGTGTCAGTCGCCTTCAGGGAATCGACCCACATCGAGGTCCTTCATCAAGCGGTCCAGACGCCGTGCGGCATCCGGGAGATCGTGCTTCGCCGCGGCCGTGATGACCAGCAGCTTCCGGATCAGCGCCTTCCTTGCGCTCTCCGGGACTTGCAGTGCGCGCACAGTTGCGTGCGCTTCCTTCAATCTGGCCGCGACAGTCTCATAGAGCTCGAGTTGGCTGTCGCGTTCCATGCACCGATTGTGCCATCTGGGGCGAGTTGTCGCCCGGCAGGGTCTCAACAAACGACTGTGCCCCCCACCGGAGGGTGGGGGGCACAGTCGGGGAAAAGCGCTGATCAGACCTTGAGCGTACGCGGTTTGAAGGCCGGGCGGGACGCCTCATAGGCCGAGATGTCCGCTTCGTTCTGAAGGGTGAGGCTGATGTCATCCAGCCCGTTCAGCAGTCGCCAGCGGGCGTTCTCGTCAAGCTCGAATTCGGCCGTGATTTCGGCCGCCCGGACCTCGCGGGCCTCCAGGTCGACGGTGATCTCGACCGCGGGGTCGGCCTCCGTCAGGGTCTGGAGCCGGTCCACGGTCTCCTGCGGGAGAACGACGGTCAGCAGGCCGTTCTTCAGGGAGTTCCCGCGGAAGATATCGGCGAACCGGGCCGAGATCACGGCCCTGAAGCCGTAGTTCTGGAGCGCCCACACGGCGTGCTCACGGGAGGAGCCGGTACCGAAGTCCGGGCCCGCGACCAGCACGGACGCACCCTGGCGCTCGGGCCGGTTGAGCACGAACCCGGGGTCCTTGCGCCAGGCCTCGAAGAGCCCGTCCTCGAAGCCGTCCCGGGTGACCTTCTTCAGCCAGTGGGCGGGGATGATCTGGTCGGTGTCGACATTGCTGCGGCGCAGCGGGACGGCCCGGCCGGTGTGCGTGGTGAAAGCTTCCATGGGTTATCGGACTCCGGCGGTGGCGGTGACTTCGGAGGAACCGGCCGGACCTGACAGATCCGTCGGGGAGGCCAGATGGCCCAGTACGGCGGTGGCGGCGGCGACCTGGGGCGAGACCAGATGGGTGCGTCCGCCCTTGCCCTGGCGCCCCTCGAAGTTGCGGTTCGAGGTGGACGCGGAACGCTCACCGGGAGCCAGTTGGTCGGGGTTCATGCCCAGACACATCGAACAGCCGGCGTGCCGCCATTCGGCGCCGGACCGGGTGAAGACCTTGTCCAGCCCCTCCTCGATGGCCTGGAGGGCCACCCGGACGGACCCGGGAACAACCAGCATCCGTACCCCGTCGGCGACTTTGCGGCCGTTCAGGATGTCCGCCGCCGAGCGCAGGTCCTCGATGCGGCCGTTGGTGCACGAGCCTACGAAGACGGTGTCCACCTTGATGTCCCGCAGCCGCTGTCCGGCGGTCAAACCCATGTACTCCAGGGCCTTTTCGGCGGCGAGCCGCTCCGAAGCGTCCTCGTACGAAGCCGGGTCGGGGACGGTGGAGGAGAGCGGCGCGCCCTGCCCCGGGTTGGTGCCCCAGGTGACGAAGGGCGCCAGCTCGGCCCCGTCGAAGACCACCTCGGCGTCGAAGACCGCGTCGTCGTCCGTCCGCAGGGTCTTCCAGTACTCGACCGCGGCGTCCCAGTCCTCGCCCTCCGGGGCGTGGTCCCGGCCGCGCAGATAGTCGAAGGTGGTCTGGTCGGGGGCGATCATGCCGGCCCGCGCGCCCGCCTCGATGGACATGTTGCAGATCGTCATCCGGGCCTCCATCGAGAGCTTCTCGATGGCCTCACCGCGGTACTCCAGGATGTAGCCCTGGCCGCCGCCGGTGCCGATCCGGGCGATGACCGCCAGGATGAGGTCCTTGGCGGTGACACCGTCGGGCAGCTCGCCCTCGATGGTGATCGCCATGGTCTTCGGGCGGGCCAGCGGCAGCGTCTGGGTGGCCAGCACATGCTCGACCTGCGAGGTGCCGATGCCGAAGGCCAGCGCGCCGAAGGCGCCGTGGGTGGAGGTGTGCGAGTCGCCGCAGACCACGGTGGTGCCGGGCTGGGTCAGCCCCAGCTGCGGGCCCACGACATGGACAACGCCCTGCTCGACATCGCCCAGCGAGTGCAGCCGCACGCCGAAGTCGGCGCAGTTCTTGCGCAGCGTCTCCAACTGGGCGCGGGAGACCGGGTCCGCGATCGGCTTGTCGATGTCGATCGTGGGGGTGTTGTGGTCCTCGGTCGCGATGGTGAGGTCGAGACGGCGCACCGGACGGCCGTTCTGACGGAGTCCGTCGAACGCCTGGGGACTGGTCACCTCGTGCAGCAGGTGCAGATCGATGAAGAGGAGGTCGGGCTCGCCCTCCGCGCGCCGGACGACATGGTCGTCCCAGACCTTCTCAGCGAGTGTCCTACCCATCGCTTTCCCTCCGGCCGGCCACGGTGCCGGCACTGCTAGAGATCTTGTGCGGGCCCATGGATCCGCGGGCCGCCTCTACAGACTGGCGGGTTCTCCGGAAAATTGAACTTGCGTTTCACAGTGTGAGACGCGAATATCGTTGCATGGACAACTCTAGCGGCGTCGGCGTTCTCGACAAGGCGGCTCTGGTTCTGAGCGCACTGGAGTCCGGTCCGGCCACCCTCGCCGGGCTGGTCGCGGCGACCGGGCTCGCACGGCCCACTGCTCACCGGCTGGCCGTGGCACTGGAACACCACCGGATGGTGGCGAGGGACATGCAGGGCCGGTTCATTCTGGGGCCGAGGCTGGCGGAGCTGGCGGCGGCGGCGGGCGAGGACCGGCTGCTGGCCACGGCGGGGCCGGTGCTGACGCATCTGCGCGATGTGACGGGCGAGAGCGCCCAGCTCTATCGGCGCCAGGGCGACATGCGGATCTGTGTGGCGGCGGCGGAGCGGCTCTCGGGCCTGCGGGACACCGTGCCGGTCGGCTCCACGCTGACGATGAAGGCGGGATCCTCCGCGCAGATCCTGATGGCCTGGGAGGAGCCGGAGCGGCTGCACCGGGGCCTCCAGGGGGCGCGCTTCACCGCCACCGCGCTCTCCGGCGTACGGCGCCGGGGGTGGGCCCAGTCCATCGGCGAGCGCGAGCCGGGCGTGGCCTCGGTCTCCGCGCCGGTACGGGGTCCGTCGAACCGCGTGGTGGCCGCGGTGTCGGTCTCCGGACCGATCGAGCGGCTGACCCGGCACCCGGGCCGGATGCACGCCCAGGCGGTGATCGACTCGGCCGCCCGGCTGAGCGAGGCGCTGCGCCGCGGCGCCTGACACCTCCCCCTCGCGTCCCGCCGGTGCGGAACTCTCCCCGAGCGGCCCCAACCGGGCCGTGCGCGGGGAGAGTTCCGCACCGGCGGGCACTCCCCCGGCCGGCCAGGCACTCTTCCCGGCAACACGAAGGAAGCCCTTCGCGCTGAGCGCGAAGGGCTTCCTTCTTTCTGTACCCCCGACCGGATTCGAACCGGCGCTACCGCCTTGAGAGGGCGGCGTGCTAGGCCGCTACACAACGGGGGCAAGATCTGACGATCTGCTGGCCTACCAGGACTCGAACCTAGACTAACTGAACCAGAATCAGTCGTGCTGCCAATTACACCATAGGCCAATGGTGGTTTAGACCAGTACCCCCGACCGGATTCGAACCGGCGCTACCGCCTTGAGAGGGCGGCGTGCTAGGCCGCTACACAACGGGGGCCCTAGCGATCCCACCCGGCGATGCCGGGTGATGTCACTGCGCGATCACCGGGAGCGACCGTGATGATCAGCAGGATGGATCTGTACCCCCGACCGGATTCGAACCGGCGCTACTGCCTTGAGAGGGCAGCGTGCTAGGCCGCTACACAACGGGGGCTTTGCAGATAAGCTCTGCGAGCTGGCCTACCAGGACTCGAACCTAGACTAACTGAACCAGAATCAGTCGTGCTGCCAATTACACCATAGGCCACCAAACCGCAACCCCCCAAGTGGAGGGTTTTATTTGGTCTTGCGCTTTTCGTTCCGGCTTTTCGGCCTTCCCGGGCGGCGCAGAAAGAACATTACCCGAAGGTGGACGGCGCTCCAAAACGGGTATCGGCCCGGAGCAGACCGGGGAGCTGCCCGAGGTCGTTGATGGTGATCAGATCGGGCCGGCCGCCGATGCCCCGGCGGTCCAGCCAGACCCCGACGAGCCCCGCCTCGGTCGCCCCGCGGGCGTCCAGATCGGGCTCGTCACCGACGTACACGACCTCTCCGGGGGGCAGTCCGAGCGCCCGGCAGGCGATGTGGAAAGCCTCGGCGGCGGGCTTGGAGACCCCCAGATCCGCACCGCAGAGAATCGTCTCGAAGCGGTCGTGCACACCGAGCACCCGCAGCTTGTGGTCCTGGACCTCCAGCGAGGCATTGGAGAGCACCGCGTGGCGGTACGCCCCCGCCAGCTCGTCCAGGACCGGAACGGTGTCCGGGAAGAGGCTCCAGCCGGCCTCGTAGTGGACCAGATAGCGGCCGTACCAGGCATCGGCCCCGTCATCGCTCAGCTCCGGCAGCCCGGTGAAATCGCGCACCCTGGCCCGCCGCTGCGTCTCCCAGTCGATCTCCCCGGCGGAGAACCGGACCCAGTGCGCCGCCGTCACCTCGCGCCAGTACCCGAGCGCCTCCTCGGCCGACGCGTACCGGCCGGCCAGCCCCTCGGCCCGCAGATGCCCGAGCATCCCGGCCCGGTCGGCGCGGTGATAGTCGAACAGGGTGTCGTCGACGTCCCAGAGGATGGCGCGGATCGGCATGCCCCGACCGTACCCGCGCACCACCCCCACTGCTGGGGGTTCGGGGGTTATCCCCCGGCGGGCACAGTGTCGACGTCCCAGAGGATGGCGCGGATCGGCATACCCCGACCGTACCCGCGCACCACCTCCGCCGCCGGGCGTTCGGGCCGATCCGGGCCGGGGCGCGGTGTTCCGGGCCCGTACGCCCCCGGAACACGGGAGGGGGGCAGCCGCTGATGTCAGCGGCTGCCCCCCTCCCGTACAACAGGGCTACGGCACGGCTACCCGGCCAGCTTCGCCAGCGCCGCGTCAATGCGGGCCAGGGTCTTCTCCCGGCCCAGGATCTCCAGGGACTCGAAGAGCGGCAGTCCGACCGTGCGGCCGGTGACCGCGACGCGGACCGGGGCCTGGGCCTTGCCCAGCTTGAGGCCGTGGGCCTCGCCCGCCGCGAGGACGGCCTCCTTGAGGGAGTCGGCGCTGTGCCAGTTCGCCGCTTCCAGCTTCTCGCGGGCGGTGATCAGCAGCGCGTCCGCGCCCGGCTTCATCGCCTTCGCCCAGGACGCCTCGTCCTCGACCGGGGCCTCCAGGAAGAGGAAGTCGACATTGGCGGTGATGTCGGAGAGGACGGTGAGACGGGTCTGCGCGTGGGGCGCGATGGCCTCCCAGGCGGCCGTGTCGAACCCTTCCGGCGCCCAGTTCGCGAACGGGGCCCGGAGCCAGGGGGCGCATGCCTGGGTGAACGTCTCCACATCGAGCCGGCGGATGTGGTCGGCGTTGATCGCCTCGGCCTTCTTGAGGTCGAAGCGGGCCGGGTTGGCGTTGACGTCCGCGATGTCGAACTTCTCGATCAGTTCGGCGACGGAGAAGACGTCCTGGTCGGCGGAGAAGGACCAGCCGAGCAGCGAGAGGTAGTTCAGCAGGCCCTCGGGCAGGAAGCCGCGCTCGCGGTAGAGGTTGAGGGATGCCTCGGGGTCGCGCTTGGAGAGCTTCTTGTTGCCCTCGCCCATGACGTACGGCAGATGCCCGAAGGCGGGAATCTCCTTGGCGATGCCCAGCTCGATCAGCGCCTTGTAGAGCGCGACCTGGCGCGGGGTGGAGGAGAGCAGGTCCTCGCCGCGCAGGACGTGGGTGATCTCCATCAGCGCGTCGTCGACCGGGTTGACCAGGGTGTAGAGCGGGGCGCCATTGGCCCGGACGATGCCGTAGTCGGGCACGTTCTCCGGGGTGAAGGTGAGCTCGCCGCGGACCAGGTCGGTGAAGGTGATGGTCTCGTCGGGCATGCGGAAGCGGACGATCGCCGGGCGGCCCTCGGCCCGGTACGCGGCCACCTGCTCGTCGGTCAGCTCTCGGCAGTGGCCGTCGTAGCCGGAGGGGCGGCCGGCGGCGCGGGCGGCGTCGCGGCGGGCCTCCAGCTCCTGGGCGGAGCAGTAGCAGTGGTACGCGTACCCGCCGGCCAGCAGCTTCTCGGCGATCTCCCGGTAGATGTCCATCCGCTCGGACTGGCGGTACGGCGCGTGCGGGCCGCCCGCCTCGGGGCCCTCGTCCCAGTCGAGACCGAGCCAGCGCAGCGAGTCGAGCAGCTGCCGGTAGGACTCCTCGGAGTCGCGGGCGGCGTCGGTGTCCTCGATGCGGAAGACCATGGTGCCGCCGTTGTGCCGGGCGAAGGCCCAGTTGAACAGGGCGGTGCGGACCAGACCCACATGGGGGTTGCCGGTCGGCGAGGGACAGAAACGTACGCGGACGTTCGCGTTAGCCACGCTTGATCACCTTGTTGGTGAGAGTGCCGATGCCTTGAATGGTGACGGCGACCTCGTCGCCGACGTTGAGGGGACCGACTCCGGCGGGGGTGCCCGTGAGGATCACGTCGCCCGGGAGCAGGGTCATCGCCTCGGAGATGTTGACGATCAGGTCCTCGATGGAATTGATCATCTGGCTGGTGCTGCCGAGCTGGCGCTGTTCACCGTTGACGGTGCACTGGACGGCGAGATCGGACGGGTCCAGCTCGGTCTCGATCCAGGGGCCGAGGGGGCAGGAGGTGTCGAAGCCCTTCGCCCGCGCCCACTGCTTCTCGCGACGCTGCACATCGCGCGCGGTCACGTCATTGGCGCAGGTGTAACCGAGGATGACGTCCTTCACGCGCTCGCGCGGGACCTCGCGGCACAGCCGGCCGATGACCACGGCGAGCTCGGCCTCGTGGTGCAGCTCCCGGGAGAAGGAGGGGTACACGATGGCGTCGCCGGAGCCGATGACGGAGGTGGCGGGCTTGAAGAAGGCGAACGGCGCGTCGGGGACCTCGTGTCCCAGCTCCGCCGCGTGTTCCGCGTAGTTGCGGCCGAAGGCCACGACCTTGTTGGGGAGCACGGGCGGCAGCAGCCTGACCTTGCTCAGTGGGACCTTGGTGCCGGAGAGCTCGAAGTCCGCGAACGGGATGCCCTTGATGATGTCGAGGACGAGCCCGTCGGGGGCGTCGCCCTCGACCGCGCCGAAGGCGACATTGCCGTCGATGGAGAACCTGGCGATGCGCACGGGATGCGAGTGCCCCTCTACTACTGCTGACGCTGCTGGAGTCTGACGCTCCAGGCTAACGCGGCGGGACGGTCTCATCTCGCGCGACGGCCGGCGGCGGCCCCGGGGGTGCCGGGGCGCTCGGCGGTGCTACGAGGCGGGGGCGTCCATCAGGACCGTGCGGCGGGGGTTCGCCGTCTGGGCGGGGAGATCGAGCGAGTGCTCCGGCCGCTCCGGCACCTGGAGCTGTTCGGCGTCCTCGAGATGGGCGAGGGTGGTGCGCCGGGGGTTCGCTATGGTGCGGAGCGTCATGGTGGTCTTCATCGTCGTATGCATCAGGGCGTTCCGACCTTATCGGGGTACGGCCGCTCGGGGAGGGCGGCGGTTGACAGGATGGCCAATGCTGTAAAGCGCCAGGCTAAACATCGGATTACCCGGAAATCCGCTCGACAGCCGATGCCCGACGTGTGAGTTTGCTCACGAATTGCGCGACATTTCAGCCATTTCGGACTGCCCACTGACCCCCAGGAATCGGACATTGGTCGCTGAAGCAATCATTCCGCTCCTGACCGTGGCGACTGGGACAGTGCCCACCGGTCGCGAACCGGCAGGGATATGCCCGATTCCTCCCCGAACTGGATCTACGCGCGGTGATTCGCCGCTCACACCGCGTCATCCAGGTCACAGCACGGTACACGGCTCTTGTTGGAGATCCGGCACTGTGCTGGAATTCCCGCACCGCCGCGGTTTCAGTCCGGCGCGCAAGGGCGCAACGCTGCGCCGAGCGGCGGCGGGAAAGGGGGAGCAGCGCCGGTCACTCCAGACCACCACCGAGGCGCTCACCGCGCCTCAATCAACGCCGACACCGTCACTCCGTAGCCATACGGAGGACGCCTGGTCCAGAGGTTGCGACGCTAGTGCAGGGACGTTTCAAGAGGGATGGCAGCGCTGCGGCCGAACAGGAGCCGCGCGGCGGGACCGACCGCGGCTCCTCGCCCCAGCACACCCAGAACCAGGGACCGGCATCGGCCGGCGACAGCGGTGAACGTGCCGCTCGCCCCGGCGCGGCCCCGCTCCCCGGAGGTCCGAGGTCCGCCTCGGCTCCTTCCGGAGGTCCGGGCGGTCCCGGCGGCCCGGGTGGCCAGGGTGGCTCCGGCGGTCCGGGCGGACAGGGCGGCTCCGGCGGGCAGAACGGCCCGGGTGCGCCGAACGGACCCGGTGGTCCGGGCGGTGCCGGCGGTCCGGCGAGCCCTGCGGCCGACACCCCCAAGGCCCTCCCCAGAGCCAAGAAACCGTCGGACACCGGCTCCCGCATGGCGCTGCGCAACTGGCGCATCAGCACCCGCCTCGTCTCGCTGCTGACCCTCCCCGTCGTCGCGGCGACGGCGCTGGGCGGTCTGCGCATCAACGAGTCCCTGGAACGGATGCAGCAGCTCGACCACATGGAGCTGCTCACCGACATGACCCGGGAGGCGACCAAGCTCGCGATCGCCCTCCAGAACGAGCGCGACCTCACCGCCGGTCCGCTCGCCAACAAGGTCCCGGTCGGCGACTTCAAGATCACCGACCACCGGCAGAAGACGGACCGGGCGAAGACGGCCTTCCTCGACACGACCCGCGACATCCCCAATACGGATGACGAGGACTCGCTCGAGTCGATCCGCGCCAACGCCAACGGCATCGCCAACCAGCTGAGCACCCTGGGCGCCATCCGCAAGGAGGCGTACGAGGCCGACCACATCAGCTCGCTGACGGTGGACAGCTACCACCGCCTGATCCAGTCGCTGCTGAGCCTCTCCCAGGACATGGCGCAGGCGACCAGCAACCCGGACATGATCAAGCGCACCCGGGCGCTGGCGGCCTTCTCCTCCGCCAAGGAGTACGCCTCCATGCAGCGGGCGATCATCGCCGCCGCGCTGCCCGGCGGCGCCGGTTCGAAGGGGCCCGGCCTCCAGGAGCCCGACCGCCGGTACGGCGAGGCGCAGCTGAAGAACGGCGAGCACGAGCTCCGCCGGTTCAAGCAGATCTACACCTCGTCCGGCGGCAACCCGGAGCTGACCTCCGAGCTGGACAGCAACAACCCGACGATCGCCGCCGCGGAGGAGTTCGCCAATCTGGCCCTCGGCCAGGAGAACGGGCTCGCCAAGCGCGAACAGCGTTCCTATCTGGACTGGACCGACGACTACGGCGTCCGCATCACCACGATGCAGACCATCGAGGCCACCCTCCTCGGCGAGATGGAGACCAAGGCGCGGGAGCTCCGGGAGGAGTCCCAGCAGGACGCGATCATCAACGGTGCGCTGATCCTGATCGTCCTCGGCGTCTCCCTCGTCGGCGCCTTCGTGGTGGCCCGCTCCATGATCCGCTCGCTGCGCCGGCTCCAGGACACGGCCACCAAGGTCGCCCAGGAACGCCTGCCCGAGCTGGTCAAGCAGCTCTCCGAGTCGGACCCGCAGGATGTCGACACCTCCGTCGAGTCGGTCGGTGTGCACTCCCGGGACGAGATCGGCAAGGTGGCCGCGGCCTTCGACGACGTGCACCGCGAGGCGGTCCGCCTCGCCGCCGAGCAGGCGCTGCTGCGGGGCAACGTCAACGCGATGTTCACCAACCTCTCGCGCCGCAGCCAGGGCCTCATCCAGCGGCAGCTCTCGCTCATCTCCGAGCTGGAGTCCCGCGAGGCCGACCCGGACCAGCTCTCCTCGCTCTTCAAGCTCGACCACCTCGCGACCCGTATGCGCCGGAACGGCGAGAACCTCCTCGTCCTCGCCGGTGAGGAGCCGGGCCGCCGCTGGACCCGCCCCGTCCCGCTGGTCGACGTGCTCCGCGCCGCCGCCTCCGAGGTGGAGCAGTACGAGCGGATCGAACTCTCCGCCGTCCCCGCGACCGAGGTCGCCGGCCGGGTCGTCAACGACCTCGTGCACCTCCTCGCCGAGCTGCTGGAGAACGCCACCTCGTTCTCCTCCCCGCAGACCAAGGTCAAGGTCACCGGTCACGCCCTGCCCGACGGGCGGGTGCTGGTCGAGATCCACGACACCGGTATCGGCCTCTCCCCGGAGGACCTGGCCGCGATCAACGAGCGGCTGGCGTCGCCGCCCACCGTGGACGTCTCGGTCTCGCGCCGCATGGGTCTGTTCGTGGTCGGCCGTCTGTCGCTGCGGCACGGCATCCGGATCCAGCTCCGTCCCTCCGACTCCGGCGGTACGACGGCACTCGTCATGCTCCCGGTCGATGTCGCCCAGGGCGGCCGCAAGGCACCCGCCGGGCCCGGCGCGGCGGGTATGCCGCCGGGCGTCCAGCCCCCCGCGGGCGCGGCCGGCCGGCCGGCCGGTCCCGGCGGCCCCGGTGCCGCTCCGCTCGGCCCGGGCGCCCAGCCGCGCGGCCAGGTCGGCGCGGGTCCCGGCGGACAGCGCGCCGCGCTGCCGAGCCGTGACGGCGCCCCCTCCCAGGGCGGCCGGACGGGCGGCGGTCTCGCCGGCGCCTTCGGCAACCGCGGTGCGGCGAGCGCACCCACCGCTGACCGCGCCAACCAGCTGCCCCCGTCGGGCGGCCCGCGTCCCGAGCTGCCCGGTGGCGGCTCGCAGCGTCCGCAGAGCCCCGGCTGGGCCGGCGAGCAGCAGGACCGGCGTCCGGTCGACGCGCCGCGCGGTCACGAGGAGACGGAGAACGCGCACGGCCCGGCCGCGACGGCGGAATTCGCCCGTCCCGACTTCGGCAAGCCCGCGCCCCAGGCGGGCGGGCCCGCGACCGAGCAGTTCCCCCGCCCGGACTTCGACGGCCCCCGTCCCGGCTTCGACGCCGGCTCCGCCCCCGCGGCGGGGCAGGCTCCCGCGGACGGTACGCACCAGGGCCAGGGCACGCACTCCGGCCAGTACGGTCCGCCCGGCGGCCAGGGGCAGCAGGGTCAGGGGCAGCAGGGCCAGTTCGTCCGCCCGGATGTCTTCGGACCGCCGGCCTCCGCCGGTTCGCCCGGCCGGCCGGTGCCCGGTCAGGGCGGCTACCAGGACCAGAACCCGGCCGACACCGGCCAGTTCCAGCGGCCCGGCCGGCAGGACCAGGACTCCGCGCAGGCGGACCGGGACCGGCGGCCCGACCACCAGGACCAGTCAACCGGCGGACTCCCCGTCCGGGCCGACTACCAGCAGAACCCGGCCGACACCGGCCAGTTCCGCCAGCCCGGATACCAGGACCGGAACTCCGGCCAGTTCCAGCAGCCCGGATACCAGGACCCCAACTCGGGTCAGTACCCGCAGCCCGGATACCAGGACCAGAACTCCGGCGAGTACCGGCAGCCCGGTTTCCACGACCCCAACTCGGGTCAGTACCCGCAGCCCGGATACCAGGACCGGAACCCGGCCGACACCGGCCAGTTCCAGCGGCCCGGCCGGCAGGACCAGGACTCCGCGCAGGCGGACCGGGACCGGCGGCCCGACCACCAGGACCAGTCGACCGGCGGACTCCCCGTCCGGGCCGACTACCAGCAGAACCCGGCCGACACCGGCCAGTTCCGCCGGCCCGACCACCAGGACCCGGCGACGGGGCAGTTCCCGAGGCCCGACCTCGGTGCCCCGCAGCCCCCCGCCCCCGGACAGGCACCCGCCCCGCGCGGGTACGAGGGGCAGCAGCCCGCCCTGCCGGCGCAGTCGCAGCCCGAGGCGCTGCCGCACGCCGGTCCGGGAGACGGCCGCACTCCCCTGTTCGACACCCTGGAGACGGACTGGTTCCACACCCAGGGCAGGGGCCGGGCGCCTCAGCCCGGCCGGCCCGACGAGACCTCCGCGCCGTCCGGGGCCAGTGCCCCGCCGGCCGAGCGTCCGGCACAGCCATCGCTGCCGCAGGGCGGTCCGTCCGAACAGACGGGCGGCCAGGACACCAGCGGCAGCGGCTGGCGCACCTCCCCCAATGACGAGCTGGTGCGCCAGGCCGAGCGGGTGCGCAAGCCCGCCGCGGGCGGCGTCACCACTTCAGGTCTCCCGCGCCGGGTACCGCGTGCCAATCTGGTCGCGGGCACGGCACAGGAGCAGAGCACCCAGAGCGGTCCGCAGGTATCCCGAGCGCCGGACGACGTTCGTGGCCGGCTGACCAACCTCCGCCGTGGCATTCAGCAGGGCCGTCAGCAGAACAGCTCGACGACCGGCAGCTTCAACCTCGGCCCCAATCACCCGCAGGAGCGTTAGTTGAGCCCGATGAGCCAGGCGGCGCAGAATCTGAACTGGTTGATCACCAATTTCGTGGACAACACCCCCGGGGTGTCCCACACTGTGGTGGTCTCCGCCGACGGACTCCTGCTGGCGATGTCCGAAGGATTCCCGCGCGACCGCGCCGATCAGCTGGCGGCCGTCGCCTCCGGCCTGACGTCGCTGACCGCGGGAGCCTCCCGGATTTTCGAAGGCGGTCCGGTCAGTCAGACCGTGGTGGAGATGGAGCGCGGCTTCCTCTTCCTGATGTGCATTTCCGACGGCTCCTCACTGGCCGTGCTGGCGCACCCCGAGTGCGACATCGGCCTCGTCGGATATGAGATGGCCCTTCTGGTGGACCGGGCGGGCGGGGTCCTGACCCCGGACCTCCGGGCCGAGCTCCAGGGAAGTCTCCTCCATTGATCCAGCGGACCCGGCTGCTCCAGCCGATCCGGCCGAACGAACCGCTCCGGCGGCCCGGACCGATCCAGCGGTCCGGGCCGGCCCCGAACCCCATCCGATAGCGCGCCAATCGCGCCGTCACCGTCAGGTCGCCCAACCGGCCCCCACCGGCCCGCTCCGACGGCACGCCGACCACTTGCTGTCCCGCCCGGAGGACTCATGACCCCGCCACCCGCCTCTCACGATCCGTACGGCAGTCAAGCCGACTACGGTTACGAGGGCGACCAGCCGCTGGTGCGTCCGTACGCCATGACCGGCGGCCGGACCCGGCCCCGCTACCAGCTCGCCATCGAGGCGCTGGTCAGCACCACGGCCGACCCAGCGCTCCTCGCCGGGCTGCTCCCCGAGCACCAGCGGATCTGCCACCTGTGCCGTGAGGTCAAGTCGGTGGCGGAGGTCTCGGCCCTGCTGTCCATGCCGCTCGGTGTGGCCCGGATCCTCGTGGCCGACCTGGCCGAGGCGGGCATGGTGGCGATCCACCAGCCGGGCAACGGAGATGCCGGCGGCACGCCGGATGTGACACTGCTCGAAAGGGTGCTCAGTGGACTTCGCAAGCTCTAGCGGCGGTTCGGCTGCCCGGTCGACCACCAGCGCGAAGATCGTGGTGGCGGGCGGATTCGGCGTGGGCAAGACCACGTTCGTCGGCGCCGTCTCGGAGATCAACCCGCTGCGTACCGAAGCCGTCATGACGTCCGCGTCCGCCGGCATCGACGACCTCACGCACACGGGCGACAAAACCACCACCACGGTGGCCATGGACTTCGGCCGAATCACCCTCGACCAGGACCTCATCCTCTACCTGTTCGGCACCCCCGGACAGGACCGCTTCTGGTTCATGTGGGACGACCTCGTACGCGGCGCCATCGGCGCCGTCGTCCTCGTCGACACCCGACGCCTCGCCGACTGCTTCCCCGCCGTCGACTACTTCGAGAACAGCGGCCTCCCCTTCGTCATCGCCCTCAACGGCTTCGACGGACACCAGCCCTACAACCCCGAAGAAGTACGCGAAGCACTCCAGATCGGCCCCGACACCCCCATCATCACCACCGACGCACGCCACCGCGCCGACGCCAAAAGCGCCCTCATCACCCTCGTCGAACACGCACTCATGGCACGGCTCAAGTAGCCCTGTGCCCAAGTAGACGATGAAGTACGGCAGTTGTCGTACTTATGCATGGGCGGACTGTGTCCTTTGACACGGTCCGCCCATGCTTTCATAACGTTTCGACAGAGAATTGAACCCGCCCGGACACCCGATGCATACGGCCGGTACCGCTGCGCTCACATATTCATCGGCATTTGAAAGGGCTCGCTCTTTATGCCCGTTTTATCTGCCGACGCGATCCCATGGAATGGCTGATTCCAACTGTTTGGAACGTACCCGCTCCACATGCTGAAATTCGATTGAACTCCCGAGTAGTACGGCTCCGAACGAAACACGGCACACCGCAGGTGCCGGTGCCGAGAGGTTGTTGGTCGAGTGAGGCGAAGCATGACGGGCTCCGCAGAGCAGCAGGCACGGGGCAATTTCACCCCGCCGCCGCCGCGCGCCGCGGCATCGCCTGTGGACGAGCCGGGACCACCGCCTCCGCCGGCCGCCCCCCAGAAGGCCGCCGGCAGGTTCTCGCCGCGCAACTGGCGGGTCCAGACCCGGCTCAACGCCATTCTGCTGATTCCCGTGGCCGTCGGTCTGGTCATGGGCGGTTTCCAGGTCAAGGGCTCGATCGACACCTGGAGCGAGGCCCAGGACGCCGAGCGGACCGCGCTGATCGTGCGCGCCGCCGCCGAATACGGACAGGCGCTGCTCAATGAGCGCGACATCACCGCGCAGCCGCTGCTCAGCGCCACCAGCGAGGCCGACCGCGAGGCCGAGTCCGTGCAGAGCGCCTACGCGGTCACCGACGCGGCGAAGAAGAAGTTCGACGAGGCCGTGCGGGAGCTGCCCGCGGGACAGGGGCTGGAACGCCGCCTGACGCTCTTCCGCGAGGAGGAGCCGGGCCTCGCCAAACTCCGCGAGGCCGCTTACACCACCAGTCTCGACCCGGTCGCCACCGAAGAGGGTTACGTACAGGTACAGCACACGCTCATGGAGTTCTCCAATGAGCTGGGACTGGGCACCGGAAATATCACCAGCTACGGCCGCATGGTCTATGCCATTCAGCTCGCGAAGGCCGCCGAATCGCTTCAGCGCTCCATTGGCATGCACCTGCTGGTGCGGCCGAGCAAGAAGCCGGATGTCTTCAGCAAGCAGACCATCGCCTTCAACTCCTACAACTACCTCGAACAGATCGCCATTGCCGAGTTCGTCTCCGGCGGCACCAAATCCGACACGGACCGGCTCCAGGCGGCGCTGGCCACCCGGGCGGCGAGCAGCGCCAAGAAGCTCCAGGCCGCCGGGCTCGCGCCGCCCGAGGAGAAGAACTCCCTCTTCACCGGGATGGCGCTCCGGATCGGCACCGGCGCCGAACCGTCCGAGCTGCGGAAGGAGGACATCACCCCGGAGACCTGGATGGCGGTGTCCACCGCCCAGTTCGACGCGTACAGCGAAATCGAGACGGATCTCGTCGACCGCGCGGTGAACGAGGCGTCCTCCATCGCGAGCGACGCCCGGCGCGACGCCTTCGTCAACGGCCTGATCACCGTGATCGCCCTGCTCGTGGCCTTCGCCCTGGCCGGCGCCGTGGCCCGGCAGATGAGCCGCTCGATGCAGCGGCTGCGCACCGCCGCCTTCCAGATCGCCGAGCAGCGGCTGCCGATGCTGGTCGACCAGCTCTCCCGGACCGAGCCCGGCCGGGTCGACACCCGGGTGCGGCCGATCCCGATCGACACCCAGGACGAGATCGGCGAGGTCGCCCGCGCCTTCGACCAGGTCCACCGGGAAGCGGTCCGGCTCGCCGCCGAGCAGGCCATGCTCCGGGGCAATGTCAACGCGATCTTCACCAATCTCTCCCGCCGCAACCAGTCCCTCATCGAGGGTCAGCTCACCCTGATCAGCGATCTGGAGAACAACGAGGCCGACCCGGACCAGCTCTCCTCGCTCTTCCGGCTGGACCATCTGGCCACCCGGATGCGCCGCAACGGCGAGAACCTCCTCGTCCTCGCCGGTGAGGAGCCCGGACGCCGCTGGAACCAGCCGGTCCCGCTGGTGGACGTGCTCCGCGCGGCCTCCTCCGAGGTGGAGCAGTACGAGCGGATCGAGCTCAGCGGCGTACCGGAGACGGAGATCCACGGCCAGTCCGTGACCGACCTGGTCCATCTCCTCGCGGAGCTGCTGGAGAACGCCACGGCCTTCTCCTCGCCGCAGACCAGGGTCCGGGTGACCGCCACCCGGCTGCCCGACGGCCGGCTCATGATCGAGATCCACGACAAGGGCATCGGCCTGACCGCCGAGGACTTCGCCGACATCAACAACAAGCTGGCCAACCCGCCGACCGTGGACGCCGCCGTCTCGCAGCGGATGGGCCTCTTCGTGGTCGGCCGGCTCTCCGACCGGCACGGCATCCGGGTCCAGCTGCGCCCCTCGGGCGAGCAGGCGGGCACCACCTCACTGGTGATGCTCCCGGAGCGGATCACCCACGGCGGCGGCGGCGAACCGCTGCCGGCGGACGACTTCACCGTCTCCCAGATCATCCCCGAGCAGAAGCCGTACAACGAGACACCGATCCTCACCGCGGCGGACCTCGGCTTCGACGACTCCCGGTACGACCAGCCCGCGGGCGGCGCGCCCAAGCTCGACCCGGTGGGCCGCTCACTGAAGCGCGAGGAGCGCAGGGCGGCCCTGGAGGCGCAGTCCCCGGACGCCGGGGGCACTCCGTACCACCAGGAGCAGCCGTACGCGCCGGCGCCGCAGCCGCAGGCGTACGCGCCCGATCACACCGGCCAGGAGTACTCCCCCGAGTACTCCCCGGGCACCGGCGGGGACCAGGGTTACGCCCCGGCCCCGCAGCAGCCCCACGACCCGCTCACCGGCGGTTACGGGGACGGGAGCTGGGCGGGGTCCCCGTCGCATCCCTCCCCCGCGCCGTACGACGCACAGCCCCCGCAGGGCGACTGGACCGACCGGGCCGCGTACCCCAGCGCCTTCGACACCGGTTTCCGGACCGAACCCGACTCCGGCCCGATGATCTCCGGGACCCCCGCGGAGAGCTCCGAGCGCGTAGGCTTCGACCGTCCGGGGCCGTCCTCGGGCAGCAGTCACGAGCTGACCGACGCGGGTCTGCCGCGGCGCGGCAGCCAGAAGGCCCAGCAGGACCGGCAGCAGCCCCAGCAGCAGTGGCAGCAGCCCGCCGAACAGGCCCCTCCGGCACCGCAGGGCGCCGGGGCCGAGGCGGCCGGCACCGAGGACCACAGCGCGGAGTCCAGGGACTGGCGCTCGGCCAACGACGAGCGCTGGCACCGGGCGGAGAAGCTCCGTGAGCCGAAGGCGGGCGGGGTCACCTCCTCCGGCCTCCCGCGGCGGGTCCCGAAGGCCAACCTCATCGAGGGCACCGCGGAGCAGACCCCCCAGCGGGGCCCCCAGATCTCCCGCGCCCCCGAGGACGTACGCGGCAGGCTGAGCAATCTGCGCCGCGGGGTCCAGCGGGGACGCAGCGCGGGAACGGACACGAACGGACCGGCCACTTACGATCACCACGGTGGTCCGGGCACTACCTACAACCAGGAGCGTTAGTGTGAGCCCGATGAGCCAGGCGGCGCAGAATCTGAACTGGTTGATCACCAACTTCGTGGACAACACCCCCGGGGTGTCCCACACCGTGGTGGTCTCCGCCGACGGACTCCTGCTGGCGATGTCCGAAGGATTCCCGCGCGACCGCGCCGATCAGCTGGCGGCCGTCGCCTCCGGCCTGACGTCGCTGACCGCGGGAGCCTCCCGGATCTTCGAGGGCGGCGCCGTGAACCAGACGGTGGTGGAGATGGAGCGCGGCTTCCTCTTCCTCATGGCCATCTCCGACGGCTCCTCACTGGCCGTACTCGCACACCCGGAGGCCGATATCGGTCTGGTCGGATATGAGATGGCCCTGCTCGTGGACAGGGCCGGAAATGTCCTGACTCCCGACCTCCGCGCGGAACTTCAGGGCAGTCTTCTCAACTAACTGGCAGACAGTGCCTTTCACGCCAACGCACCATAGGGTGCGGTGGCGCGGCTCCACAGGGACAGGAACCGGCACTGGCAGTCGGAGGAGGAAACGTGGCAACACCCCCGGGCGGACGCCCCTATGACGGCGGTGCTCATCGGCTGCCGGACGAGCACTCCCGCAACCGCTACGGCTTTCCTCCGTCCTCCGGCGGACGGGGCGATCACCGGCCCCCGCAGCAGCCACCGCCCGATCAACGGCACTATGATCGACAGCGCTACGATCAGGGTTACGATCAGCACTACGACCAGCAACAGCCGTACCAGCAACGGCGAGCGCCGGAGCCTCCCCATCACCAGAACGCCCACAATCCCCTGGTGCGTCCGTACGCCATGACCGGCGGCCGGACCCGGCCCCGCTACCAGCTCGCCATCGAAGCACTGGTCAGCACCACGGCAGATCCGTCAAGGCTGCAAGGGCAGTTGCCCGAGCACCAGCGGATCTGCCGCCTGTGCATCGAGATCAAATCCGTCGCGGAGATCTCGGCGCTCCTCCATATCCCCCTCGGCGTTGCCCGGATCCTCGTCGCCGACCTGGCCGAGGCCGGACTTGTCGCCATCCACCAGCCCGGCGGCGACGAGGCCGCCGGCGGCCAGCCAGATGTGACACTGCTCGAAAGGGTGCTCAGTGGACTTCGCAAGCTCTAGCGGCGGTGCAGCCCGCTCAACCACCAGCGCGAAGATCGTGGTGGCGGGCGGATTCGGCGTGGGCAAGACCACGTTCGTCGGCGCCGTCTCGGAGATCAACCCGCTGCGTACCGAAGCCGTCATGACGTCCGCGTCCGCCGGCATCGACGACCTCACGCACACGGGCGACAAAACCACCACCACGGTGGCCATGGACTTCGGCCGAATCACCCTCGACCAGGACCTCATCCTCTACCTGTTCGGCACCCCCGGACAGGACCGCTTCTGGTTCATGTGGGACGACCTCGTACGCGGCGCCATCGGCGCCGTCGTCCTCGTCGACACCCGACGCCTCGCCGACTGCTTCCCCGCCGTCGACTACTTCGAGAACAGCGGCCTCCCCTTCGTCATCGCCCTCAACGGCTTCGACGGACACCAGCCCTACAACCCCGAAGAAGTACGCGAAGCACTCCAGATCGGCCCCGACACCCCCATCATCACCACCGACGCACGCCACCGCGCCGACGCCAAAAGCGCCCTCATCACCCTCGTCGAACACGCACTCATGGCACGACTCCGCTAGCGTCCGTACCCGCCCGCGCGGGGAGTTGATGCCCGGCCCTTGCGCTGCCCTCGGGGTGTGCGCGGGGGCCGCGCGTGTCTGTGCCCCTGTCCTCGGGCGCCGGACGGTCCGCGGGGGTGCGGGTGCCGGTACGCGCGCCCCGGTGGCCGGTGCGGGTCCGTCCTCAAACGCCGGACGGGCTGGAGGAGTGCGGGGGGCTGCGCTCGGATCAGCCGGCGGGGTGCGATCAGGCCCTTCCAGGGGTTGGAGAAGGGCGCGTTGTCTGTGGCGCCGGAGCAGCCGGCAGAGGGCTCGGGCGCCATCAGGACCGGCCGAGGCGGGCCGGGGGTCCGTGGTGGCGGATCGGCCGGCAGACGGCGGGGGCGCGCGCCGTCAAGCCCGTCCGGCGATTGAGGACGGACCCGCACCGGCCACCGGGGCACGCGGGCGCACCGGGCTCGGGACCGCCGCCCTCACCCCGCCCCGCGACCGCGCAAAACGCGCGCGGCCCCGGCACACGAGGTGTGCAGGGGCACGCGCGGAGGCGATCGGCGAGAGAGGGGTCAGCCCTGCCAGCTGTGGGACGGCTGGAAGCCGCGCTGGCGCTCCAGGCGGCGCCAGCCCGCCGCCGAGGAGGCGTTCCGGGCGTCCGCGTCCGGCTTGGCGGCCGCACGCGCCAGCAGCACCGCGGTGAGCGCCGCGAGCTCCTCCGGCTCGCAGGTGCCCTTCTCGACGCGCAGCAGAGATGAGTCGGTCGTCGTCATGAGTGATCAGGCTCCGTTTTCTCCGCAGAGGTCACTGCGGGGGGTTGCCGTGCTTGCGCGACGGCAGGTCGGCGTGTTTGGTACGGAGCATCGCGAGCGACGCGATCAGCACCTCACGCGTCTCCGCGGGGTCGATGACGTCATCGACCAGGCCCCGCTCGGCCGCGTAGTACGGATGCATGAGCTCCGACTTGTACTCCTTGACCATGCGCGTACGCATGGCCTCGGGGTCCTCGGCCTCGGCGATCTGCTTGCGGAAGATGACATTGGCGGCACCCTCGGCACCCATCACCGCGATCTCGTTGGTCGGCCAGGCGTAGGTGAGGTCCGCGCCGATGGACTGCGAGTCCATGACGATGTAGGCCCCGCCGTACGCCTTGCGCAGGATCAGCGAGATCCTCGGCACGGTGGCGTTGCAGTACGCGTAGAGCAGCTTCGCTCCGTGCCGGATGATTCCACCGTGCTCCTGGTCCACACCCGGAAGGAAGCCGGGTACGTCCAAAAGAGTGATGATGGGGATGTTGAAGGCGTCACACATCTGGACGAATCGGGCTGCCTTCTCCGACGCCTCGATGTCCAGGACGCCCGCCAGCGACTGGGGCTGGTTGGCCACGATGCCCACGACCTGGCCGTCGAGCCGGGCGAGCGCGCAGATGATGTTCCGCGCCCACCGCTCGTGGATCTCCAGGTAGTCGCCCTCGTCGACCAGCTCCTCGATGACCTTGTGCATGTCGTACGGACGGTTGCCGTCCGCGGGCACCAGGTCGAGGAGAACGTCCGAGCGGCGGTCCGCCGGGTCGTCCGATGCGGTGGTGGGCGGGTTCTCGCGGTTGTTCTGGGGGAGCATCGCCAGCAGGTAGCGGACCTCGGCGATGCAGGTCTCCTCGTCGTCGTACGCGAAGTGCGCGACGCCCGAGGTCTCCGCGTGCACATCGGCGCCGCCGAGGCCGTTCTGGGTGATCTCCTCGCCCGTCACCGCCTTGACGACATCGGGCCCGGTGATGAACATCTGCGAGGTCTCGCGGACCATGAAGACGAAGTCGGTGAGGGCCGGCGAGTACGCCGCGCCGCCCGCGCACGGGCCGAGCATGACCGAGATCTGCGGGATGACACCCGAGGCGCGGGTGTTGCGCTGGAAGATCCCGCCGTAGCCGGCGAGCGCCGAGACGCCCTCCTGGATACGGGCGCCCGCGCCGTCGTTCAGCGACACCAGCGGTGCGCCGGCCGAGATCGCCATGTCCATGATTTTGTGGATCTTGGTGGCGTGCGCCTCGCCCAGCGCGCCGCCGAAGATCCGGAAGTCGTGGGCGTAGACGAAGACGGTCCGCCCCTCGACGGTGCCCCAGCCGGTGATCACGCCATCGGTGTAGGGCTTCTTCGACTCCAGGCCGAACCCGGTCGCGCGGTGCCTGCGAAGCTGCTCGACCTCGCGGAAGGAGCCCGGGTCGACCAGCAGGTCGATCCGCTCTCGCGCGGTCAGCTTGCCCTTGGCATGCTGCGCCTCGGTCGCCCGGTCACTCGGCCCGCGCCGGGCCCGGTCCCGCAGCTCATGCAGTTCCGCCACGCGCCCTCGGGCGTCGCTGGGCTCGCCGACGATCTCGTCCACAACGGTCATGTATCGACCCTACGGATCCCGCGAAGAATTCCACCCCGTTGACTCCGTACAGTCTCGTGACCTTATCCCTGTGGGCCTCTGACAGAAGTGGGCCGCGTTGTACGCCAACCACCAGCTCGGGACCACTGATCTTTGTGGAGGTTCCATAAGTGGTTCACTTCAGGGTCACTTCGCAGCCATGGCTGAGTCCGGCGGTTCCACCGTTCAGCCGCAGCCGCAGCCGGGGGCCGGCCTCCAGTACCTCGACGGCCGGATCGTGGGCGGTCACCCCGCGCACGGGGTGGTGCCAGTGGATCTCCAGTGGCTCCCCGGTCCGCAGGGGATCACTGAGATGAACCGTGGCGGTGCGATGGGGCCGATCGGGTGATTCCGGGCGGTCCGTACCGCCGGTGCGGCGCACCAGTACGCTCGCCGGCGCGCTCGCACGGAGCGGGCCCACCGTACCCGCCCGCCAGAAGTTCGCCGCGAGCAGTCCCGGGGAGGGCACCGAGACCGCCTGCGCCGCGTCGCTGTTCGCCAGGACGGCGGGGGCACCGCCGAGGGCGGCCAGGGCCGCGGCCCTGGTGCGGCGCCGGCTCGCGCCCGGCAGCAGCAGATAGACGTACGAGGCGTCCCGGGGATCGGTGCCGTGGTCGAACCAGAGGGTCTGGTAGCGCCGGGTGACCCGGTCCGGGGCGCCGCCGGTGTTGATGTCGCGCCAGGCGCCCGTGCGGTCCTCCCGCAGGGTGCGCAGCCGCCGGGTGCCATGGGGGAAGACCCAGCCGCCATGGCCCTCCAGATGGGCCCAGCCGGGCCCGCTGGTGAAGACGGCGCCGCCGTCGCCGCCCAGATTCCGGTTGTCCACGACGGTCTCCACCGGGACCCCGTCCGAGCAGCTGATTCCCGCGCCGAGGCAGATCACCGCGTCATCGGCGCAGAACCACGATTTGCGGGCGCGGAGGGTGGAGCCGAGGCCGAGGAGATGCTGGCCGATCGCCGCGTACATCCCGTCGGTCGCCCCGCCCACCCAGTCCGCGGCGGGTCTCGGGGCGCCCCACTCGCCGCCCTCCCGGTCGGCGAGCCGCTTGGTGGAGACGGTGGTACCGGGGAGCCGGTAGGGGTCGGCCGTGGGCCAGAACCAGTCGGTGTACTGGTCTCCCCCGTTGTCGGAGGGCCACCAGGAGAGCATTCCGGCACCGGTGTGCCAGCCGCGCGGATTCTCGCCGTTTCCGCATTCGTACGCCGCGATCCGGCGCGAGGACATCGCGATGCCGGCGGTCCAGCCGGGGCGGCGGTGCACGGCGCGGTCCATGGCGGCGAAGAGCCGGTGTCCGGCGGGTGCGGGTACGGGGGGCGCGGGAGAGGCGGCGATGGTGTGCAGCCGGGCGAGGTCGGCCACCGCGAACTGCGGATCGGCCAGGAGCGGATCGGTGGTGTCCCGGGCCGTCCAGTCCTTGATCCGGCCGTGCCAGCGGGTGCGTTCGGCGGGGCTCGCCCCCTGGGCGAGCAGGGCGATGGCGGCGATCACGGCATGGCCGTGGTGGTGGTCGCCGCGCATGATCCGCTGCTCGTCGCCGGCGAGCAGGCCCCGGCTGACGGCGCGGCCGTTGACGCTGTCCATCATCAGCCCGTTGTGGATCAGCGGGGCGAAGCTGTGTTCGACACTGTCCAGGATGATCTGCCGGGCGGGGTCGGTGACCTCCCAGGGCGATCCGGCGAGCAGGGCGAAGAGCCGTCCGAGGCCGTCCAGCAGAACCTGTCCGTAGGTCCCGGTGTAGGCGACCCAGGTGTGCTGGACGAATGAGCCGTCGGCATGGAATCCGTCGCCCTCGGTGACCCGGGGGAAGACGGGCGAGAGAGCGTCCCGGGCGAGGGCGAGCCGACCGGGGTCGCGGCCGATGATGCCGCGCAGGGCCACGGAACGGCACAGGTCGACCCGGTTGGCCCCGGTGGAGACGCCGCTGTAGGAGGTGAGGAGGGTGTCGGGGATGAAGTGGTCGACGGCGGCGCAGGCGGCGGCGCGGCGGTCGGGGGTGAGGTGGTCGTGGAGTACGGCGACGGTGTCCATCAGGAGGCGGGGGCTGCCGATCCGCCATTCCCACCAGTTTCCGTGCGGAACCGTGCCGGGGTGGTAGAAGCGTGCCGCGAGATGGTCGAGCCCCCGCACGGTGTCGGCGAGCAGCCCGGGAGCGGCGTCCGGATCCCGGGCGTACGCCTGGGCCATGGTCCAGAGCCTGCGATGGCTCCGGGTGATGGCGGCGGGCGGGGCGGGCGCGGCGCAGGGGAGGTCGGGCCAGAGCCCGCCGGCGGTGGGGGCCATCGCGGCGCGGAAGCCGGCGGCGAGCCGGGCGGTCCCGGCGATCCGGCCGGCGTACGGCTCGGCGGCGGGGTCGAATCCGGTGCCGAGGGTGATGTCGAGCCAGCGGAGCCGGAGGGTGTCGTACGGATCGGCGCGTACGCCCCCGGCCGCGGCGGGGGCGGGGGCGGGGGTGAGCAGGGCGAGCCCGGCGGCCCCGCCGGCGGTCAGGAAGGCGCGGCGGGAGCGGGCGGGGGGCTCGGGCGGATGGGACACGACGGCCTCCGTGACGACGGAAGGGTGCGCACTCCGGCGCGGTCCTGGCCGGCGCGCCGTCCGGATGGAGACGGTCCGGCACGCCGTCGGGCTCGGTCCGGTCCTGTCCGGCACGGCCTCCGGCGGGGTCCGGTCTAGCACGCCGTCCGGCGCTGTTCAACGGGCCCCGACCGGGTGGCGGAAAAGCTCCCTCACTCCCCCGGGGCGCGGCGCAGATCGCCGTAGACGGTGGCCCGGGAGACGCCGAGCAGTCCGGCGAGCGTCCGCACGGCATGTTTGACCTGGAGAAATCCCTCTCGCTCCAGCTCCCGGACCAGTTCGCCGCGGGCTGTGGCCGACAGGGCGTGCGGCTGGGTTCCGCGGGCCGCCGCGTACGCGGCGACGGCGGCGTTCAGCCCGTCCGCGGTCCGGGCCCGAAGGGTTTCGGCGAGCGGGCGGCCGTCGGCTGCCGGGGGTTCGCAGGTGCGGGTGAGGCGGTCGACGGCGCCGGCGATGCCGGTGAGAAGGGAGAGGTCGAGGTTGAGGCAGAGGGCGGCGACATAGGTGCCCCGGCTGTTCCTGATGCCGATGGAGGTGGATTTCGCCGGGCGGCCGTCGGGGAAGCGGTTGGGGTAGTTCTGGAGGATGTCCGGATAGCCGGGGTCCTGGATCCGGGCGAGGCCGAGTTCGGTGGCGGGCTCACCGGCGGTGCGGCCGGAGAGATTGTTCTCGATCGCCCGGAGGGAGTGGCCGGGGTCGCGCAGATCGTGCAGCACCACCTCGCAGAGGCCGGGGAACATCCGGCCGACGGCCGTCACGATCTTCTCGGCCTCCCGGATGAGGAGTTCGTCCTCCGGCAGTCCGGACGGGCCCGGGGGCGGACCGGCGGGCGGGCCGACCGGCGGTCCGCCGGGCGGGCCGGTTCCGGGGGCGCCGGGGGTGCCGGTTCCGGGGGCGCCGCTCATGCCGTCCCCTCCCCGATCAGGTGCTCCATCGCCGCCGCGGCCTTCAGCCCGGAGCCGGTGAGCACGACCACGGTCCGCTCTCCGGGGCGGATGGCGCCGCGTGCCGCGAAGACGCCGATCGCCGCGGCGGCGGTGGCGCTGGTGGGTTCGGTGTACAGCCCCTTCGCGGCCAGGCCGCGCACGGCGGCGGCGATGTCCGCCTCCGGGATGGCCGCCATGTCACCGCCCGAGCGCCGGATCGCCCGCAGCACCTCGGGCAGGCGCACGGGCCGCCGGATGGCGGTGCCCTCCGCGATGGTGGGCGCGGCCTCGAAGGGGACCCCGGTCTCGGCCCCGGCGCGGAAGCTCGCGTACAGCGGTGCGCAGTTGGCGGGCTGGGCGACCAGCAGCCGGGGCAGGCGGTCGATCTGCCCGGCGGCGAGGAGCTCGGAGAAGCCCAGGTCGCAGCCGAGGACGGTGCTGCCGGCGCCGGCCACGGTCACCACGCTGTCGGGTGCGGTGAAGCCGAGATCCTCCCAGATCTCGTAGGCGAGGGTCTTGGTGCCCTGGAGAAAGAAGGGGTGCCAGTTGTGACCGGCGTAGTGGGTGTGCGCGGACTGGCGCACTGCCTCGGCGGCGGTGGCCTCCCGGTCGCCGGGCACCAGCCGGACCTCCGCTCCGTACGCCCGGGTCTGGAGGATCTTCGCGGACGAGGTGGACTCGGGCACGAGGATCCGGGCGCGGATCCCGGCGGCGGCGCAGTAGGCGGAGACGGAGGAGCCGCCGTTGCCGGAGCTGTCCTCGATGATCTCGGTGACACCGCGCTGGGCCAGGAAGGACACCATCACGCTGCTGCCCCGGTCCTTGAAGCTGCCGGTGGGGCTGAACCACTCGGCCTTGACCGAGACCGGGATGCCGTCCCAGCTCAGGTCGAGGAGCGGGGTGCAGCCCTCGCCGAGGGAGACCGGGCGGTCGATGGGCACGGGCAGTGCCGCCCGGTACCGCCAGAGGGAGCGGGTGCCGCTGTCGATGTCGTCGCGGCTGATGCCCGGCAGCGGGGTCACCGACAGCGGGGCGCCGCTCTCCGCTCGCCAGCGGAGATCGGCGAGCGGGTAGCTGCGGCCGGAGCGTTCGTCCAGATAGCGGGGTTCGCCGGTGCGGGAATCCATGTTTGACAATCTGTCCAGCTCTGGACGTTCTGTCAAGACACCGAAGAAGTTGAATGTTGAACGGAATAGGGTTAGAGTCGTCCTCGTTGAAGTTGAAGCTTCAACAACAGCACGGCACCCCGCCGCACGCCGTACCCCGAAGGAGAGCGTCATGGGTATCTTCAACCGCAAGTCCGACACCGCCACCGCGACCGTCCCCGCCGCCGTCGACCCGGCGCTCGCCGCGCTGACCGGCGACTACACCATCGACCCGGCCCACAGCAGCATCGGCTTCACGGTCCGCCACGCCATGGTCACCAATGTGCGCGGCTCCTTCACCGATCACGAGGGCACGCTGAGCCTCAACGGCGAGAACCCGGCCGACTCCAAGGCGGCGATCGATGTGCGGATCGAGTCCATCGACACCGGAATCGCGGACCGTGACGGCCATCTCCGCAGCGGCGACTTCTTCGACACCGCGCAGTTCCCGCTGATGAGCTTCCGCTCCACCCACGCCGAACAGCTCGGCGGCGACCTGTACCGCGTCACCGGCGATCTGACGATCAAGGACGTGACCCGCCCGCTCTCGATCGACCTGGAGTTCAACGGCGCCGCGAAGGACGTCTACGGCAATGAGCGCATCGGCTTCGAGGGCAGCGCGCAGATCCTGCGCTCCGACTGGGGCCTGACCTGGAACGCGGCGCTGGAGACCGGCGGTGTGATGGTCAGCGACAAGGTGAAGCTGAACTTCGACATCTCCGCCATCAAGTCCGCCTGACCTCTCCGCCCCCGTGCCGCCGCGCGGCACCCCCAGAGCGCGCCCGCCCTGCCGTCCCCCCACGGCACGGGCGGGCGCTCTGCTGTGCCCGCCCGCACTCCGCCGTCCCCGTGATCGCGATGACGGGTCAGAACCCGCCACCGCCGCCGAAATCCCCACCGCCGCCGAAGTCCCCGCCGCCTCCCCAGTCGCCACCGCCACCGCCGCCGAAGTCGGAGGAGTCGAAGTCGGCACCCGACTGATCTCCCCCGCCGAAGTCGCCGCCGCCGTACTCCGAGGCGTACGCCGGGGTCGCCAGCATGGAGCCGAGCACCGTGCCGACCAGCAGACCGGGAAGGAGCCCGCCGCCGAAGTAACCGCCCGCCCAGGGGCCGTACGCCGGGCCGGCCTCCCAGTAGGGGCGGCGGCCCGCGTCGGTGTCGACCGTACGGGCCAGGGGG
This sequence comes from Streptomyces sp. CAU 1734, assembly GCF_039888735.1. NCBI lineage: Bacteria > Bacillati > Actinomycetota > Actinomycetes > Kitasatosporales > Streptomycetaceae > Streptomyces > Streptomyces sp. CAU 1734. The sequence continues at coordinate 47,406 of NZ_JBDQQP010000014.1, read as the reverse complement.
TCCTCGCCGTCGTCCAGCCGGGCCGCGTCCGCCGCGCAGACCGGGACCTCGCGGGGGATGCCGCCGGCCGACGGCGTCCAGGAGCGGTCGGCGACGGACGGGCCGTGGCGCGGGTCGAAGAAGCAGGGGGCGCGGCGCTCCGGGAGCGGGGCGCCGGAGCGGCGGGCGGCGAGGGTGGCCAGGCTGAACCGGCCGTTCTCCAGGGCCTCGGTGACCGGCCGGACATCGGAGGGGTGCCCGGCGGCGCCCATCCGGGACTTGGCCGTGTCGTACGCGTCCAGCGCCCGCTCGTAGTCGGCGCGCATGGCGTCGTCCGCGCCCTTCTCCGCCGGGTGGAAGTCCAGCCGGTCCAGCTCCTCGCCGAAGGCGGTGATGTCCTCGTCCACGACCACCCGCAGCTTGTCGAGCGCGGCCCGCTCCTCCGCCGCCCTCCGGCGGCGCCTGCGGTGCACGACGGTGTACGCGCCCGCGCCGCCGACCGCCACCAGTGCGCCCAGCGTGATCAGGGCGCCGGTGTTCTTGCCACCGCCGCCGCCGGCCCCCCAGGAGGCGGGGGCGCTGCCGCGCATCTGGGGCAGTGCCTGGTCGGCGAAGTTGTTCAGCTGGGTCGCCGCGTCCGCGCCGGGCGGGGTGCGGACGGCGGTGACGAGGTTCCGCACCGCCCGGTCGGAGAGCACGCTCGCGTCCGCGCCGGCGTTGAAGCGGTCGCCGAGCCGGATCGCGTACAGGCCGGTGATCCCGGTCTCGGTGCGGATGACGCGCAGCACGGTGTCCGGGGCGAACTCGGGGGCGGCGGGGAGTACGGCGATGAAGAGCGGCTTGTCCGCGTCCCTGATCTTGTCCGCGAGGGCGTCCGCGTCGGCGCGGGAGAGCTGTCCGGCGGCGCGCGGATCGACATGGACGGGCCCCTTCTTCAGGGCCGCCGCGACGGCGGCGGGCCCGGTGGGGTCGGCCGCGGCGGGTACGTCCGCGCCGGGTGCGTCCGCGCCGGGTGCGGCGGGTGCGGTGACGGCGGGCGGTCTCCCCGTGCCGCCCGCCACGGCGTCGGCCCGCGCTCCCGGGGCCGCCGCGACGGCGGTCACCGGGAGCATCAGCAGCAGGCCGGACAGTACGGAGAAGACCCTCGTCGTCCGGGTCGGCCCGGTAGTCATAACTCCGACGCTACCCGAAAGCGGACTTTCCGGACGGATACCGGGACGGGCGGGCCCTCCCGGGGGTTACTCGGCGGGGTCCACCCCGGCGCGGAGCAGCCCGTAGGTGTACGCGTCCTCCAGCGCCTCCCACGACGCGGCGATCACATTCGCCCCGACCCCGACCGTCGACCACTCCCCCTCGCCGTCACCGGTGGTGATCAGCACCCGGGTGGTGGACTCGGTGCCGTGGCGGCCCTCCAGGATGCGCACTTTGTAGTCGACCAGCTCCAGCTTGGCCAGCGGCGGGTAGATCCTCTCCAGTCCGACCCGCATCGCCCGGTCCAGGGCGTTGACCGGGCCGTTGCCCTCCGCGGTGGCCACGATCCGCTCACCCTTGGCCCACAGCTTCACCGTGGCCTCATTGGCGTGGCTGCCGTCGGGGCGGTCCTCGACGATGGCCCGCCAGGACTCGGTCCGGAAGTACCGCCGGGCCCGGCCCTCCGCCTCGGCGCGCAGCAGCAGCTCGAAGGAGGCGTCGGCCGCCTCGTAGGTGTACCCCTTGAGCTCGCGCTCCTTGACCCGCTCGACCACCCGTCCGACGAGCTCCCGGTCGCCGCCGAGCTCGATGCCGAGCTCCCGCCCCTTCAGCTCGATGGAGGCCCGGCCGGCCATGTCGGAGACGAGCATCCGCATGGTGTTGCCGACCCGCTCGGGGTCGATGTGCTGGTACAGATCGGGATCGACCTTGATCGCCGAGGCGTGCAGGCCCGCCTTGTGGGCGAAGGCGGAAACCCCCACATAGGGCTGGTGGGTCGAGGGCGTCAGATTGACGACCTCCGCGATGGCATGCGAGATCCGGGTCATCTCGGCGAGCGCGCCCGGCGGCAGCACCCGCTTGTCGTACTTCAGCTCCAGCGCGGCGACGACGGGGAAGAGGTTGGCGTTTCCGACCCGCTCCCCGTAGCCGTTGGCGGTGCACTGCACATGGGTCGCGCCCGCGTCGACGGCGGCGAGGGTGTTGGCGACCGCGCAGCCCGTGTCGTCCTGGGCGTGGATGCCGAGCCGGGCCCCGGTGTCGGCGAGCACGGTGGAGACCACGGCCTGGATCTGCGCGGGCAGCATCCCGCCGTTGGTGTCGCAGAGCACGACGACATCGGCCCCGGCCTCCGCGGCGGTGCGGACGACCGCCTTGGCGTACGCGGGGTTGGCGCGGTAGCCGTCGAAGAAGTGCTCACAGTCGACGAAGACCCTGCGTCCCTGCGCGCGCAGATGGGAGACGGTGTCGCGGACCATCTCCAGGTTCTCGTCCAGCGTGGTGCGCAGAGCCAGCTCGACATGCCGGTCATGCGACTTGGCGACCAGCGTGATGACCGGCGCGCCGGAGTCGAGCAACGCCTTGACCTGCGGGTCCTCGGCCGCGGTCGCGCCGGGGCGGCGGGTGGCGCCGAAGGCCACGAGCTGGGCGTTCCGGAAGGTGATCTCCTGCTGGGCGCGGGAGAAGAACTCGGTGTCCCGGGGGTTGGCACCGGGCCAGCCGCCCTCGATGAAGGCCACGCCGAAGTCGTCGAGATGCCGGGCGATGGTCAGCTTGTCGGCGACCGTCAGATTGATGCCCTCGCGCTGGGCACCGTCGCGGAGCGTCGTGTCGAAGACATGAAAACTGTCGTCGACGGGGTGGCCGAGGTCGGCGGCCGTGCCCGATTCCGTGGGCTGAGTGGTCATGGCTGTGGTGACTCCTGTCGGGTGAGTGGCTCCCGGAATTTCTGGCTCCACTTGCCCCCATTTTCGCGTGCGGTCCGTTCTCGGCCGGAGTGGGGCCGTAAAACGAAAAAACCCCTCGCGGGTGCGAGAGGTCTGCGCGCGGGTCTGGGGCACGGTGGCCGCGTCGTACGGGTGGTACGAGGCGGTCACTGCGGACCGGCGCGCCTGCTGCCGATAATCATGGCGAACGAAAGCACGCTGGCAGTGTGCCATACGCCTGCGGCGGGCGGGCGGGTGATCTCACCATGCGGGCGCGTGTCGCCTTCCGGGGCCCCGCCCGGGGTGGGCGCCGCCTCAATCGCCGGCGGGGCTTGGGTGTGCGGGTTGCCTGTTTCCCCGGGCCGGGTGCTTGTTGGTGCGGGTTGGGTGCCGCTCCGGTTCGGTACTGGGGCTGCATGATTTACGGCGCGCGCACCCGGTCTTGTTTTGTTCACTCGGGTTTGCGCCACAAATCACGCTTGATGCCCCAGTACCGCTCCTGCGCGTCCCCCTCTTCCGCGAGTGACCCCAGTGCGTGATGACAGTGCTTTCGCCGTCCGTGCGTTCCGAGTCGGTTTCACAGGGCGGGGAACCCGGGTCCGGAAGGTCACCCGTGGGTGGGTGGGTGATGGGCGTCAGAGTGGGCGGGTGCTTCTGGGCGGGCGCTCCCGCACCGGAAACAGGCGGCTTGCGATCGGGGGCCGCTTATCGGGCGACGCCCGCGTGAGGGGGTGTGCAGGGTCGTCCCCGGAAGAGCCGGCGGCAATACCCGGGTGCACAGGACAAGCGGGCCGGTTTCCGCCGGCTCTGAGGAGTCGAGCCCGGAGGACCCCCGGGCCGCCACGGAACAAGGCGCCCCGCTCCGTACCAACAGCACCAAAACCAAGCCCCGCCGGCGATTGAGGCGCCGGGTCCAGGGCGGAGCCCCGGGAAAGCACCCGCACCACGGACAACACAGGGCACGAGGCGCACAAGAAGAGCCCCGCACCCGGGACCCAGATCGACACGAGCGAGGACGCGACACCGCCCACGCACCGACCCGCACCCGCGAACGAGGGCGAGCAAAACCAAGCCTCGCTGGGGGTACCTCCCAGGCGAAGCTCTGGGGGAGATTGAGGCGCCGGGTCCAGGGCGGAGCCCCGGAAGAGCACCCGCACCCCCGGGCGACCCGAACGACGCGGGCGAGGACGCGACACTGCCCATGCACCCGCCCGCACTGGCGAACAAGAGCAGCAAATTCAGCCCCGCCGGAGGCAGCCGCGCCGGGTCCGGGGCGGAGCCCCGGGAAAGGGCCCGCACCACGGGCGACCCGAACGACGCGGGCGAGGACGCGACACCGCCCACACACCAACCCGCACCCGCATCACGGGCGAGGGCGCGGAAACTCAGCCCCGCCGGCGATTGAGGCGCGGGGTCCGGGGCAGCGCCCCGGCGAGGGGGGCCCGCGGCTGCGGGGGCGGGCCGACCCGGTTGAGGTCGATGTCGCGGGTCTCCCGCATCGTGAGGTAGACGATCAGGGAGACCGCCGCGCACCCCGCCACGTACCAGTAGAAGCCGGACTCGATCCCCGAGTCCTTGAACCAGAGGGCCACATACTCCGCCGTGCCCCCGAAGAGCGCGTTGGCGATGGCGTACGGGAGGGCGACACCCAGTGCGCGGACCCCGGTGGGGAACAGCTCCGCCTTCACGCAGGCGTTGATGGAGGTGTAGCCGGTGATCACGACCAGGGCGAGCAGCGAGAGCCCGAACGCGGGCCAGAAGGAGCCCGCGTGCCGGAGCAGCGTCATGATCGGGACGGTGAGGAAGGTGGAGCCGAGCGCGAAGGTGATCAGGAGCGGCCGGCGGCCGATCCGGTCGGAGAGGCGGCCAGCGAACGGCTGGAGGCAGGCGAAGACGATCAGCGCGCAGAAGGAGACGAGCGTCGCGGTCTCCTTGGGCAGCCCGGCCGAGTTGGAGAGGTACTTGGTGAGGTAGGTCGTATAGGTGTAGTACGCGACGGTCCCGCCCATGGTCAGCGCGATGACCAGGAACGCCTCCCGCTTGTGGGCCAGCAGCGCCTTGATGGTGCCGCGCTCCCCGGTGGGGGTGTCGCCGCCGGACTCGTCGTACACCTCCGTCTCCATCATGTTGCGGCGGAGATAGAAGACGACCGCCGCCCCGAGCGCGCCGATGATGAAGGGGATGCGCCAGCCCCAACTGTGCAGTGCCGCGTCGGACATGGTCCGCTGGAGGATGATCTGGAGCCCGAGGCCAAGGATCTGACCAGCCGTCATGGAGACGTACTGGAAGCTGGAGGCGAAGCCCCGGTGTTCGGGTGCGGAGACCTCGGTGAGATAGGTCGCGCTGGCGGCGTACTCCCCGCCGACGGAGAGGCCCTGGAGGAGGCGGGCGACGAGGAGGACGGCCGCGCCGCCGTATCCGGCGACCGCGTAGGTGGGGGCGACGGCGATGAGGAGCGCGGAGGCCGACATCAGGGTGACGGTGAGGGTGAGCGCCGTCTTGCGGCCCCTGCGGTCGGCGACCCGGCCGAGCAGCCAGCCGCCGACGGGGCGCATCAGGAAGCCGACGGCGAAGATGCCGGCCGTGTTCATGAGCTTGGCGGTGTCATTGCCCTCAGGGAAGAACGCGCCGGCGAAGTAGGTGGCGAAGCTGGCGTACACAAACCAGTCGAACCACTCGACCATGTTGCCCGCGGAACCGACCCAGATCTTCTTCCAGTGATCTCGTCCCATGGTGGGCCACCGTGCCGGAGCCGTTCGGAGGGCGGCAAGGCATGCCGCGGCAACGATCGGGAGTACTTGCGTGCGTTGCGTTCCCCTGGTGGTCAGGGGTGGGGCGGACGGCGGGGCGGGGTTCGCGCCACCCCCGCGCCGCCGCCCGCGCCGGTCAGCCGGCGGCCGGTCTCAGCAGTGAGTCGGCGACGAACTCGCCGATGTGGTCGAGCGCTCGGGCTCTGCCGGTGCCGGGGAGGCCGACGGCGACATGGACGCTGAAGCCGTCGAGCAGGGCGCGCAGCCGGGTGGCGTACCGGTCGGGGTCGACCTTGCGGAACTCCTCGCGGGATATCCCCTCGGCGAGCAGGGCGACGAGGTCCCGGTGCCAGGCGCCCTCGATCGCGGCCTGCCGGGCCCTGGCGGTGTCGTCGGCGTTCGGGGAGTGGTTCCAGACCTCCAGCCAGAGGCTCCAGTGGGGGTCGCGCGGTCCGGCGGGGAGGTAGAGGCGGACATAGGCGTCGAGGCGTTCGGCGGCGGGCACCGGCCGGGAGAGCAGGGCGTCCCGTTCGGTGCCGAGGCGGCTCTCGCTCCACTCCAGGGTGCGGAGCAGGAGTTCGTCCTTGGTCCGGAAGTAGTAGAGGAGATGTCCGCTGCTCATGCCCACCTCCCTCCCGAGTCCGGCCATGGTCAGTGCGTCGAGTCCGCGTTCGGCGATGGTGGCCATGGCGGCGGCGAGTACGGACTCGCGGGGCGGCGCGACATTGCGTCGCCGGGCGGGTGAGGGTGGGGTCATCCGGGAAGCTCCACGGGTTCGGCGGGCCCGGGTGGCTGCCCGGGACCGGCGGATGCGGCGGGTTCAGCGGGTGTCGGGGATGTGGCGGGCCCGGCGTGCACGGCGCCGGGTGCGAGGGGGATTTCGGATGCGGCGCGGCTCGGCGCCGCGGGGACATGGACGGTTGGAGCCGCACGGGGACGCTCGACGGCCGTGCGGTACAACATCGTCATCTGCCCAGTTCTACCCGATCGTTCGGCGCGAAGGCGATGGGCACCGGCTGTAGCCGGGGGACGCGATGGCCGCCCCGCCCGCGCAGACGGCGCGATCGGCCGCCCGGTCCGGCGCGGACGGCAGTCCCGGCGCCCGTTCAGCGCGCGGACGGCGGGGACCGGCGGCGGTCGCGGGCGCCCGGCGTCTCCGGGGGCGTGCGGGTCTCGATGCCGGTGCGGGCGGGTGTCCCGGCGCGTGGTGAGAGCAGGCCGGTCAGGACGGTGAGCACGATCACCGGTGCCAGCGCCCCGAGCATCGGCAGCAGTACCCCGGTGACCGGGGCGAGCGCGGTGAACGGCCCCGCGGGCACGGCGGGGCCGGCGTACGCGGTGGTGCAGCGCTCGGTCACCGCGATCACCGCGATCACCGCGATCACCGATCGGCCCCGCGGTGTCCGGGGGCCGGGATCACGTGCCGGGCCCCTTCCACGGGCGTCTGTCGCACCGCCGCCACCTCTCGTTAGATCAATGCTCTAAATGGTAGATACATTGATCAAGAAAAGGCAGTTCTTGATACTCGAGTGATACTCAGATCACAGAGGCGGACGGGGTTCCTGCCGGACGGCCGGGGTCAGCTCGTCGGCATACGTCTCGATCGCCCGGCGGAAGTCGCGCACGGACGGATCCCCACTGGTCGCGGCCAGCAGCCTCAGCAGCAGCTGTACGGCGTGCTCATGGCGGCCGGAGCCGAAGAGCGCCATGGCCCAGAAGACGCGCAGTCCGCCGTGGCCGGGAAATTCGGCCACCGCGCTCCGCAGCAGGCTCTCGGCCTCCGCCTGGCGGCCGAGGATCCGGTACGTGCTGCCGAGGCCGAGCAGCGCCTCGGCGCGATCCGCCGGACCGAGCCCGCCGGGGACGGCGAGGGCGCGTTCGTAGTGGGGTACCGCCTCCGCCTCCAGGCCGAGGACATCGTGGATCCAGGCGGTCTGGTACGCGACCCCGGCATCGGCGGGCAGCCGGCGCGCGAGGTCGAGGAGCAGGCGCCGGGCCTCCGCGCGCGACTCCGGGGTGCCCAGCTCCCGCAGGCGCACCGCCTCCGCGAGCTCCCGGTCCCGGCACGGCTGGTCGGATGCGTTCATGCCCCCATCCTCGCCCACCCGGGGCGGGCGGGGACGGGGGCATGCGCCGGGTCAGCCGAGGTTGTGCATCCAGCCGTGCTCATCGGCGGAGACACCGGTCTGGATGTCCAGCAGCGCCTTGCGCAGCCGCAGGGTCACCTCACCCGGCCGCCCGTCGCCCTGCGTCCAGTCGCCGCCCTCGGACTTCACCGAACCGACCGGGGTGATCACCGCCGCAGTGCCGCAGGCGAAGACCTCGGTCAGGGTGCCGTTCTCGGAGTCGCGCCTCCACTGCTCGGTGGAGATCCGGCCCTCCTCCGACTCGTACCCCAGGTCCGCCGCGAGCTTGAGCAGCGAGTCACGGGTGATACCGGCCAGCAGGGAGCCGGTGAGCTCGGGGGTGACGATGCGGTTCCCGTACACGAAGTACAGATTCATCCCGCCCATCTCCTCGACCCACTTGTGCTCCAGCGCGTCCAGCCAGACGACCTGGTCACAGCCCTTCTCCGCCGCCTCGGCCTGGGCGAGCAGGGAGGCCGCGTAATTGCCGCCGGTCTTGGCGAAGCCCATGCCGCCGGGGACGGCGCGGACGTAGTTCTCGGAGAGCCAGACCGAGACCGGCTGGACACCGCCGGGGAAGTACGCGGCGGCCGGGGAGGCGATCACGATGAAGAGGTACTCATTGGCCGGGCGCACCCCGAGACCGACCTCGGTCGCGATCATGAAGGGGCGCAGATAGAGGGACGCCTCGCCGCCGTGCGCCGGAACCCATGCCTTGTCCTGCGCGATCAGCGCGTCACAGGCCCCGATGAAGAGCTCGGCGGGGAGCTCCGGCATGGCGAGCCGGCGCGCGGAGCGCTGGAACCGCTCGGCGTTGGCGTCCGGGCGGAAAGTGGCGACCGTGCCGTCGGGGCGGCGGTACGCCTTCAGCCCCTCGAAGATCTCCTGCGCGTAGTGCAGGGTCATATTGGCCGGGTCGAGCGAGAGCGGTCCGTACGGCGTGAGCTCGGCGTCGTGCCAGCCGCGGCCCTCGGTCCACTTGACCGTCACCATGTGGTCGGTGAAGTGGCGGCCGAAGCCGGGGTTGGCCAGGATCGCCTCGCGCTCCGCGTCGGAGAGCGGGTGCGAGGAGGGCTTCAGCTCGATCGTGGGCGTCGTCATGAGTGCAAATGTCCTTCACCGTTGGTTGTGACGGACCGCGCTCACGCCGCTGCCGGCGCCAGTACGCCCGGGCAACCCCATACGCCACGGCCCGGTTCGATTATCACTCGAAGGACTGTCGGCGAGAAACAGGGGAGAACGGGGTGAAAGCGGTCCCGTTTCGATGGTCCCACCCGGGGCCGCGCATGGAGGAGCCGCCGGGCGCTGTCTGCGACCCGGCGGCTCGGTGGAAGCGTCGGGTCAGCTCGCTACTCGTACCGCGAGCGCGTCGCCGATCTCTTCCGTGGTGCGGAAGGTGCCGTCCCTCTCGGCCAGGTCGGCGGAGACGGCCTCCTCGATGCGCACGGCCTCCGGCTCGAAGCCGAGGTGGCGCAGGAGCAGGGCGACGGAGAGGATCGTGGCGGTCGGGTCGGCCTTGCCGGTGCCCGCGATGTCGGGCGCGGAGCCGTGGACCGGCTCGAACATCGACGGGAAGGCGCCCGTCGGGTTGATGTTGCCGGAGGCGGCCAGGCCGATACCGCCGGTCACGGCTGCGGCGAGGTCGGTCAGGATGTCACCGAAAAGGTTGTCGGTGACGATGACGTCGAAGCGCTCGGGCTGGGTGACGAAGAAGATCGTCGCGGCGTCGACATGCAGATAGTCGGTGGTGACCTCGGGGTATTCCTTGCCGACCGTGTCGAAGATGTTCTTCCACAGGTGCCCCGCGTAGACGAGGACGTTGTTCTTGTGGACCAGCGTCAGCTTCTTGCGGGGGCGGGCGTTGGCGCGCTCGTAGGCGTCGCGGACGACCCGCTCGACTCCGTACGCCGTGTTCAGGCTGACCTCGGTGGCGACCTCGGCGGGTGTGCCGGTGCGCAGCGAGCCGCCATTGCCGGTGTACGGGCCCTCGGTGCCCTCGCGGACCACCACGAAGTCGATCTCGGGGGTGCCGGCGAGCGGGGTGGAGGTGTTGGGGAACAGCTTCGACGGACGCAGGTTGACGTAGTGGTCGAAGGCGAAACGGAGCTTGAGGAGCAGCCCGCGCTCCAGCACGCCGGAGGGCACGGACGGATCGCCGATCGCACCGAGCAGGATCGCGTCGTGCCCCTTGAGGGACTCCAGCTCCGCGTCCGGAAGGGTCTCACCGGTGCGGTGCCAGCGCTGGGCTCCGAGGTCGTACTCCCGGGTCTCCAGCTTCACATCCTGCGGAAGGACGGAGGACAGGACTTTCAGGCCCTGGGACACGACCTCCCGGCCGATGCCGTCACCGGGGATCACTGCGATGTTGAGGCTGCGAGACATACCGGGCACCCTACTCTCCGTCCCATCCCATGACATCGCACGTCCACGATATGGACGGAGGGCGTACGCGGCAGGGGTACACCGGCTCCGGCACGCGCGGGTGGTGCGCCGGGAGGGCGGCTAGCGACCGGCGGAGCCGCCGTTGTCGCGGCGGTCCAGGGCGCGCTGGAGGGCCGCCGCCGCGCTCCTGCGGTCGGACTCGCTCATCCGGCGGGGGGTGTGGCGGACCCGGCGGACGGTGTCTGCGGGCATGGCGGTGGACATGGTTGCGGACATGGTGATCGACTCCTTGAGATCGCGGGGATTTCGAAGGCGCCGGGTGGGCGGGGAGCGTGCCTCAGGGGTTGCCTGGAGGGGCACGGACTCACATCCGCCATTCGCAGGATGGGGCGAGTCGGTCGGCTTCTACCAAAGTAGGCCAGCCCGGCCGCCCTGTCTCCATAAGTAGTCGGACTTCCTACTATCTGAGACGGAGATCATGGAACGGCCAGGTCAGAGGGGGGTTGGGCAGAGGCGACGGACAGTGACCGCCGGGTAGGAAATGCCCGTGGCCGGGACCCGGGAGCCGGCCCGGCGGACCGCGGCGCGGGGGCGCGGGGGCCGGCCCGGAATCGGGACGCCGGGGCCGGCCCCCGCCACGGCGCGTCAGAGGATGTCGCCGTTCCGCTGGTCGAAGACCAGTGACTCCCCGGCCCCCGGAACCGCGCCGCGGACAAAGGTGGACTCCTCCTCGTCCGGGAAGCGCACCGGCCCCCGCGGACCGAGCCCCTCGATCCGGCCGGGCCAGAGCCGCCACCCGCGCGAGCGGTAGAGCGCCGCGCCCTCGTCGGAGGCCGAGAGCGCGCCGAAGTCGTACCCCCGGGCGACGATCCCCTCCAGCTCCTCCATCACCCGGCCGCCCAGACCCCGGCGGCGCACCCCGGGGTGTACCGCCACGGCCTCCACATAGCCGACGCGGTACCAGCGCTCCCCGCGCATCACCCGCCGCATGATCACACTGCCGTGGGCGACGGGATCCCCGTCCGCGCCGTACACCGCGCAGTGCATCCCGCCGAGCGCGTGGTCCCAGTCCTCGTCCCCGAAATCTCCGTCGAAGGCGTCCACGAGCAGGGCGCGGATCGCCGCCAGTTCGGCCGGGGTGAGCTGGGCGGTGTGGGCGGTGCGCACGGAGAACGGCCGCGAGGTCTCATACATACGCCTGAGCCTCTCAGGTCACCGGGCTCACAGGTACTCATCGACGTTCTGAGTATCCGGACGATGGTGAAGAACCGGCCACGGGACAAGAGTTGGCCCCATGAACGGCCTCTACGCTCTCAAGCCCTGGTACGCGGCCCGGCTCGCCGGTGTCCGCGGCGCACTCGCCCGCCGCGAGGTGTCACCCGACACCCTCACGGCGGCCGGAGTGGTGTGCGCGGGCGGTGCCGCGGCGGCGCTGGCCTGGCTGCCCTCGCCCGCCGCCGCCCTGCCGGTCGCCCTGCTGCTGGCCGCCCGGCTCGCCTTCGCCAATCTCGACGGCGCGCTCGCCCGGGACACCGGCCGCACCACCCGGCGCGGCGCGGTGCTCAATGAACTCGGCGACCGGGCGGCGGATCTGGTGGTACTGGCCGGATTCCTCGCTCTCGCGCCGCTCTGGCTGGTGGCCGTCACGGCGCTCGCCGCCACTCTTCCCTCCTGGGTCTCCCTGGCGGGCGCGGCAGCCGGCGGGCCCCGGCTGAACGGCGGGCCGGTCGGCAAGACCGAGCGCTGTCTGCTGGTGGTCCTCGCGGCGGCCGGCGGCTGGGCCGTTCCCGTACTGATCGTGATCGCCGCCGGTTCCGCGCTCACCGCGCTGCTCCGGCTCGGGCGGCTGTGGAAGGAGCTCGCGGCATGAGCGGGAGCACGGCCATGGGAGCCGTACTGGCGGGTGAAGCGGCCGGGCGGGCGGTCTGGCTGGTCTCGGGCGCGCTCGGGGTCGGCGGGATCGCGGTCGCCGCGCTTCCGTCCCGGGTGCGGATGCGGGCCGAGCTGCGCCGCCGCTGGCGCACCTGGGCAATCGCCGCACCGGTCTTCCTGGGGCCGCTGGTCCTGGGCGCGGGCGGGGCGTTCGCCCTGGCGGCGGCGCTGGGGGTGATCGCGGTGGGCGAGTACGCGTGGATGGCGGGGCTGCGGACCGCCGACCGGGCGGTGCTCACGGCGGGCGCGGTGGTGCTGCCGGGGCTCGCCTGGCTGGCCCCCGGGGCGCTGGACGCCCGCGCGGCGGGCCTGCTGCTGCTCGCCGCCGCGCTGCCGGCGCTGCTCTCGGGCGACCAGACGGCCGGTTTCAGCCGTGCCGCCCGGTCCGCCTTCGGACTGCTGTGGATCCCGGTCTCGCTGACGGGTCTGGTCACCCTCGGGGAGACGGCCGTGGCGGTGGGCCTGGCGGTGGCGCTCGGCGATGTGGGCGCCTGGTGCGGCGGTACGGCGCTGGGGCGGCGCGGCCCGCTCGCCCGGCCGCTCTCCCCCCTCTCCCCGAACAAGACCTGGGCCGGGGTGGCGGGCGCGGCGGTGGCGACCGGAGCCGTACTGCTCGCGCTCGGCGTCCACTCGCCGCAGCTGTGGGCTGCGGTGCTGGCCGGATGCGTACTGGGCGATCTGCTGGAGTCGATGGTCAAGCGCGAGGCGGGAGTGAAGGACGCGGGGAGCTGGCTGCCGGGGTTCGGCGGGCTGCTGGACCGGATCGACTCACTGCTTCCGGCGCTGCTGCTGGCGACCGTGGCGGTGGGAGCGTGAGGCGCGCGGGTGCGCGCGGCGCGGTACGGGGCGGTCCCGGCGGCGCGGCGGGCAGCGGGCCGGACGGCCGCCGGGACAGCGGACGGGACACGGGCGCGGGCGAGGTCCCCCCTGCCGGGGCAGGCGGGAATCCCGGCGCGACGGCGGGAGCCGCCGGCCGGGGAGCGGACCGGCCGCCCTCCCGGTCGCGGATCGCGGCAGTGCTCCGCCGCGCCCTGTGGTGGTGTGTGCTGACCCTCACCGGAGGTGTGGAGCGGCGCGGGCGGCTGCCGCGCGGCGGCTGTGTGGTGGTCGCCAACCACTCCTCGCACGCCGACACGGCGGCCCTGCTCGCGGCGCTCGACGCCCGCCACTCCCCCGCGATCGGCGCGGCGGCCGACTACTGGTTCGCCTCGCCGTGGCGGAGCCGGATCTGCCGCCGGCTGGCCGCCGGATTCCCGGTCCGGCGCACCGGCGGGGGCATGACGGATCTGCTCGCCATGGCCGGTGAGCTGCGGGCCGGCCGCGCGGTGGTGCTCTTCCCCGAGGGCACCAGGGGCGCGGACGGCGCCGTCGGCTCCTTCCACCGGGGCGCGCTGGTACTGGCTGCGGAGGCCGGGGTTCCGGTGGTGCCGGTGGGGATCGCGGGCACCAACCGGCTGCTGCCCAAGCACGGCCGGCTCCGCTCCTCGCTGGTACGGGTGCGGATCGGCGCGCCGCTGCCGGTGTGGGCCGGACCGGAGGAGGCCCGGACGGCGGTCGAGGCGCTGCACCGGCGCACCAACGCCGAGTCGCTGCGGGACTCCCGGCTCCGGCGGCGGGTGGCGGCCCTGGCCGCCTCCCGGGCGGGGCTGCTGATCGCCTGTCTGTGGGCTTTCGCGGAGGCGCTGAGCTGGCCGCTGATGCCGGAACTGCTGCTGGGCGCCGTCTGTGCGGCGGTTCCGCGCGCGGCGCTGCGGCTGTCGGTGAGCGCGCTGGCGGGCAGCCTCGCGGGGAGTCTGCTGGCGCTTCAGCTGGCGGGCGCGGGGCTCGCGCCGCCCGCGCCGCTGACGACGGACCGGATGCGGGCCGAGGCCCGGCACCAGCTCGCGGTGGAGTCGGCGGACGCGGTGCGGCACCAGCCGTGGAACGGCGTCCCGTTCAAGGTGTACGCGGCCGAGGCCGGGCGCGCGGAGGTCCCGGCGGGCGAGTGGCTGGCGGCCTCGGCGGCGGCGCGCGGCTCGCGCACCCTGACGGTGGGGCTCGCCTTCGCCGCGCTGGGGCTGCTGCTGCGCCGCTGGCGGCGGTGGTACCCGGGATATCTGGCGCTGCTCGGCACCGGGTTCACGGCCGGACTGGCGCTGATCGTGTCGGGCTGGCGCTGAGTTCCGGGCGTACGGGACCGGACATGGAACCGCCCCCGTTCCGGCGTGGGGGCCGGGACGGGGGCGGGCTCAGGGGGGCCGGGAAAGCTCAGCCCATGTGCGGGTACGGGTAGTCCGTCGGCGGGACCAGCGTCTCCTTGATGGCGCGGGTCAGCGTCCAGCGCATCAGGTTCTGCGGCGCGCCCGCCTTGTCGTTGGTGCCCGAGGCACGGCCGCCGCCGAAGGGCTGCTGGCCGACCACGGCACCGGTCGACTTGTCGTTGATGTAGAAGTTGCCCGCGGCGAAGCGGAGCTTCTCCATCGTGTGCGCGGCGGCGGCGCGGTCGTTGGAGATGACCGCACCGGTCAGCGCGTAGTCCGAGACCGACTCCATCTGGTCGAGCATCGCGTCGTACCCGGCGGCCGACTCGTCCTCGTACACGTGGACCGCGAGGATCGGACCGAAGTACTCGGCCTTGAAGACCTCGTTCTCCGGGTCGCTGCACTCGATGACGGTCGGGCGGACGAAGTAGCCGACCGAGTCGTCGTAGCTGCCGCCCGCGATGATCGTGCAGCTCGGGTCGGCGGCGGCACGGTCGATCGCGGCCTTGTTCTTGGCGAACGAGCGCTCGTCGATGACGGCGCCGATGAAGTTCGACAGATCGGTGACGTCACCCATGGTGATGGAGTCCACCTCGGCCGCGAACTCCTCCTTGAAGCCGTCGTTCCAGATCGAGGCCGGGACGTACGCACGCGAGGACGCGGAGCACTTCTGGCCCTGGAACTCGAAGGAGCCGCGGGTCAGCGCGGTCTTCAGCACGGCGCGGTCGGCGCTGGGGTGCGCCACCACGAAGTCCTTGCCGCCGGTCTCACCGACGATGCGCGGGTAGGCGCGGTACTTCTCGATGTTGTTGCCGACCGTCTTCCACAGATGCTGGAAGGTGCGGGTCGAACCGGTGAAGTGGATACCGGCCAGGTCGCGGTGGTTGAGCGCCACCTCGGAGACGGCGATGCCGTCGCCGGTCACCAGGTTGATGACGCCCTTGGGCAGTCCGGCCTCCTCCAGCAGCTGCATCAGCAGCACGGCGGAGTGGGTCTGCGTCGGGGACGGCTTCCAGACCACGACATTGCCCATCAGGGCGGGGGCGGTCGGCAGGTTGCCCGCGATGGCGGTGAAGTTGAAGGGGGTGATCGCGTAGACGAAGCCCTCCAGCGGGCGGTGGTCCATGCGGTTCCACACGCCCGGGGCGTTCGCCGGGGGCTGCTCGGCCAGGATGTCGCGGGCGTAGGCGACATTGAAGCGCCAGAAGTCGATCAGCTCGCACGGCGTGTCGATCTCGGCCTGCTGCGCGGTCTTCGACTGGCCCAGCATGGTGGAGGCGGCCAGCGTCTCGCGCCAGGGGCCCGCCAGCAGCTCGGCGGCGCGCAGGATGATCGCGG
Source organism: Streptomyces sp. CAU 1734 (assembly GCF_039888735.1). Taxonomy (NCBI): domain Bacteria; kingdom Bacillati; phylum Actinomycetota; class Actinomycetes; order Kitasatosporales; family Streptomycetaceae; genus Streptomyces; species Streptomyces sp. CAU 1734. Next base: position 31,765 of record NZ_JBDQQP010000014.1, on the reverse strand, counting down.
CGCGGTCGTCGAAGGACATCGCGCGCCAGGCCGGGGCGGCGGCGAGCGCGGCGTCGATGGCGTCCTGCGCGTCCTGCGTGGTGGCTCCGGCGAAGGTGCCGATGACGGCCCGGTGGTTGTGCGGCTGGACGACGTCGACCCGCTCGCCGCCGCCCATCCGGCGGACGCCGCCGATGGTCATCGGAAGCTCGATCGGGTTCTCGGCCAGCTCCTTGAGCTTGACTTCGAGGCGGGCTCGCTCGGGGGAACCGGGGGCGTAGCCGTGCACCGGCTCATTGACCGGCGCGGGAACCTTGGTCACTGCGTCCATGGGTGCCGAATCTCCTTGATCAGTGGGTACGGGTGGGGGGTTCAGCCTCGGCTGACCAGCGAACGCAGGAAGAACGCCAGGTTGGCGGGGCGCTCCGCGAGACGGCGCATGAAGTACCCGTACCAGTCGGTGCCGTACGCGATGTAGACGCGCATCCGGTGCCCCTCGGCTGCCAGCCGGAACTGCTCGGCCTCACGGATGCCGTACAGCATCTGGAACTCGTAGTCGTCGAGCTTGCGGCCGGCCTTGCGGGCCAGCTCCTGGCTGATGGAGATGATGCGCGGGTCGTGCGACCCGATCATCGGGTAGCCCTCGCCCTCCATCAGGATCTTGAGGCAGCGGATGTACGCCTTGTCGACGTCGGCCTTGTCCTGGTACGCCACCGACGCGGGCTCCTTGTAGGCGCCCTTGACCAGCCGTACGCGCGAACCCGCCTCGGCGAGCATCCGGCAGTCGTCCTCGGTGCGGAAGAGGTACGACTGGACCACGGCGCCGGTCTGCGGGAAACGCGCGCGCAGATCGGCGTGGATCGCCAGGGTGGAATCGATGGTGGTGTGGTCCTCCATGTCCAGGGTGACCGTGGTGCCGATCTCGGCGGCGGCCTCGACGACCGGCGTGACATTGCGCAGCGCCAGGTCGTGGCCGCCGGTGAGCGCCTGCCCGAAGGAGGAGAGCTTGACCGACATCTCGGCGCGCTCGCCCAGGCCGAGCGGCTTGAGCGCCTCGATCAGCTCCAGGTAGGCGTCCCGGGCGCGGAGCGCCTCGGCCGGGTCGGTGATGTCCTCGCCGAGGACGTCGAGAGTGACCTCCAGGCCGCGGGCGGCGGTCTCCTGGACGACGGGGATCGTCTCTCGGACCGTCTCACCGGCGATGAACCGGTTCACCACGGGCTTGGTGACCGGGGCGGCGGAGACGATGCGGCGCATCTTGTCGCTGCGCGACGCGGCGAGGATCACGGGACCCAGCACGGGGACCTCCTGGAAAGTACGGACAGCCGCACCGGAATCCCGGGGGAACGGATCCGGAACGGCACGAAGAACCACCGTGAAATCTAAGGATCGCTCCGATGCCCGGCCATCGACAGCTGTCACGCATCCGTGGCCGGGATCTCAGACATATGTATGAGAGGCGTGCCAGAATGTCCGGATGAAGGCCGATTACCAAGACCTGGTGGATGAGATCTCCGCACTGCTGGCGGCCCCGGCGACGCTGGAGAACCGGGATTTCGGGCTGATCGCCTTCGGGGCCCACGACAGCGAGGACGACAGCGCGATGGACCCGGTGCGCACCCGGTCGATCCTCACCCGGAAGTCGTCACCGGCCGTGCGCGCCTGGTTCGAGGGCTTCGGCATCGCCCGCGCGACCGGCCCGGTCCGGATCCCGGCCGCGCCCGACGCGGGGGTCTTCCGGGGCCGGATCTGCCTTCCGGTACGCCATCGGGGTGTCGCCCTCGGCTATGTCTGGCTCCTGGACACCGACCCCGGCCCCGGTGACGGACAGCTCGCGGCGGCGATGGAGGTCGCCGAGCGGATCGGGGTGCTCCTCGCCGGGGAGGAGCGGGCGGGGACGGACCTCTCCCGGGAATTCCGGGCCGTGCTGACCGCGGGGCGGGGCTGGCAGTACGACATGGCGGTGGGCGCGCTGCGGACGGCGCTGGGCGGGGACGACCGGGGGGCGGACGGGCCCCATGCCATGGTCTGTGTGACCCCGTGGCCCGGGGACGATCCGCCGCCGGTGCGGTCGCTGCCGGGGGCGGCGGCGGTCTGCGCGGTGCCGGTGGCCGCCCGGGGCGAACCGTCCGCCCCCGAGGCGGCCCCCGAGGCCGCCGCCTCCCGTGGCGCCGAGGGCGCGCCGCCGGGGGCGCCGGCGCCCGCCGGATACGCCCTGGCCGTACTGGTCCGGCTGCGGGCCCTCGACACCCCGGCGCCCGCGCTGGCCGCGGCGGAGCGGCTGCGGGTGGCGGCGGGTGCCGGGGCCGCGGGAGGGGTCGCGGCGCCTCGCCACGGCCTGGCCGACCTGCGCACCGCCTGGTCCGAGGCGACCGCCGCCGCGCGGGCGGCCCGCGCCGCTCCGTCACTCGGGCCGGTGGCCCAGTGGTCCGGGATCGGCGCCTACCGCGTCCTGACCGCGCTCCCCCCGGGCACGGCGGCGGACCCCTCGGTACGGGAGCTGCTGGCCCCCGCCCACGCGGAGCTGGCCCGCACAGCGGAGGCGTATCTCGACTGCGCGGGACAGGCGGGGCGCACGGCGTCGGCGCTCGGCATCCACCGCCAGACCCTCTACTACCGCCTCTCGCGCGTCGAACAGCTCACGGGCCTGAGCCTGTCGGAGGGGGAGGACCGTCTCCTCCTGCACATGACCCTGAAGTCAGCGCGACTGTAGCCGTGGCGCGGGGCGGCTGCCTCCGGCGGGGCCGAGTGTGGTGCGCCCTCGCCCGTGGTGCGGGTGCCTTCCCGGGGCTCCGCCCCGGGCCCGGCGCCTCAAACTCCCCCAGAGCTTCGCCTGGGAGGTACCCCCAGCGAGGCTGAATTGCTTGCCCTCGTTCGCGGGTGCGGGCGGGTGTCGCGTCCTCGCCCGCGTCGTTCGGGGTCCCGGGGCGCGGGTCCCTTTCCGGGGCTCCGCCCCGGGCCCGGCGCCTCAATCGCCGGCGGGGCTTGGTTTTGCTTGCCTTTGTTCGCTGGTGCGGGCGGGTGTGGGGGCGGTGTCGCGTCCGCCTTGTGTGGCTCTCCGGGCTCGACTCCTCACAGCCGGCGGAAACCGGCCCGCTTGCACTGATCACCCCGGCCTTACCGCCGACTCTTCCGGGGACGACCCTGCACACCCCCTCCACGAGCGTCGCCCGATAAGCGGCACCCCGGGCCCGGGCTCTCCGCAGGTGCGGGAGCGCCCGCCCAGAAGCACCCGCCCACTCTGACGCCCATCACCCACCCACCCCGGATGACCTTCTGGACCGGGGTTCCCGGCCTTGTGAAACCGTCTCGGAACGCGCGGACGGGCAGAGCACTGTGATCACGCACTGGGGTCACTCGCGGAAGGGGGGACGCGCAGGAGCGGTACTGGGGCATCAAGCGTGATTTGTGGCGCAAAGGAGAAAGACCAAAACAAGGGCGGTACATGCGCCGTAAATCATGCAGCCCCAGTACCGAACCGGAGCGGCACCCAACCCGCACACACAAGCACCCCAGCCCGGGGAAACAGGCAACCCGCACACACAAGAGCCCCGCCGGCGATTGAGGCGCCGGCACCCCCGCGCCCGGGTGAGCAAAACCCCGCCCCGCCAGAGGCAACCCGCCCGGGGCGGAGCCCCGGAAGGGGCTCCGCAAGGGCGGCGGGCTAGTCCGTCAGGTTGACCGAGCGCGCCGACACCGCCCCGATCTCGTCCGCGATCTCCGTCAGCACCCCCTGCGGCACCGTGTCGTCGACCGTCAGCACGACGAGGGCCTCCCCGCCCTCCTCCGCCCGCGAGACCTGCATGCCGGCGATGTTCAGGCCGGCCTCGCCGAGGATCCGGCCGACCGTGCCGACGACGCCGGGGCGGTCCTCGTAGCGCAGGACGACCATGTGGTCGGCGAGCGCGAGATCCACATCGTGGTCGCCGATGGCGACGATCTTCTGGTGGTTCTTCGGGCCGGCCAGGGTGCCGGAGACCGAGACCTCCTCGCCGTCGGCGAGGGTGCCGCGCACGGTGACGACATTGCGGTGGTCGGGGGACTCCGAGCTGGTCGTGAGCCGCACCTCCACACCGCGCTCCTGCGCGAAGAGGGGGGCGTTGACATAGGAGACCGTCTCGTCGACGACGTCCTCGAAGACACCCTTGAGCGCGGAGAGTTCGAGCACCTTGACGTCGTGCTGGGTGATCTCGCCGTACACCTCGACGTCGAGGCGGACCGCGACCTCGCCCGCGAGCGCGGTGAAGATGCGGCCGAGACGCTCGGCCAGCGGGAGGCCGGGCTTGACGTCCTCGGCGATGACGCCGCCCTGGACATTGACCGCGTCCGGGACCAGCTCGCCGGCGAGGGCGAGGCGGACCGAGCGGGCGACGGCGATGCCGGCCTTCTCCTGGGCCTCGTCGGTGGAGGCGCCGAGGTGCGGGGTGCAGACGACCTGGTCGAACTGGAAGAGCGGGGAGTCGGTGCAGGGCTCCTTGGCGTACACGTCCAGGCCCGCGCCGGCGACCCGGCCCTCCTTGAGCGCGGAGGCGAGCGCCTCCTCGTCCACGATCCCGCCGCGCGCGGCGTTGACGATGCGGACGGTCGGCTTGACCTTGTGGAGGGCGTCGTCGCCGATGAGCCCCAGGGTCTCGGGGGTCTTGGGCAGGTGGACGGTGATGAAGTCGGAGACCTCCAGCAGCTCATCGAGGGTGAGCAGCTTGACCCCCATCTGCGCGGCGCGCGCGGGCTGCACATAGGGGTCGTACGCGACGATCTTCATGCCGAAGGCGGACATCCGCTGGGCGACCAGGACGCCGATCCGGCCGAGGCCGACGACTCCGAGGGTCTTCTCGGCCAGTTCGACGCCGGTGTACTTGGAGCGCTTCCACTCGCCGTTCTTCAGCGCGGTGTTGGCCTGGGGGATGTTGCGGGCGGTGGCGACGAGCAGGCCGCAGGCCAGCTCCGCGGCGGTGACGATGTTCGACGTCGGGGCGTTGACGACCATGACGCCGGCCTTGGTGGCGGCGGACACGTCGACATTGTCGAGTCCGACACCGGCACGCGCGACGACGCGCAGCTTGCGGGCGGCGGCGATGGCCTCGGCGTCGACCTTGGTGGCGGAGCGGACGAGGATGGCGTCCACATCGGCGATCGCGGGGATCAGCTCCGCGCGGTCCGCGCCGTTGCAGTGGCGGATTTCGAAGTCAGGTCCGAGTGCGTCCACGGTGGCGGGCGACAGCTCTTCAGCGATGAGTACGACGGGTTTCCGAGACGCAGTGCTCACGTGAGTCCTCACAAGTCCAGTGCAGTCGGCCGTCCCGACGGCCGCAGCGGTGGAGGGGCTAGCCGCGTGGAAGACGCACGACACTGTGGGCCTGACGCGTAGGTGTTGTTGGGAAGTGTAGTGCCGCACCGGACCTTGTCTTGCGCCCGAGCGGCAGGATCACCCGTCCGTGGCAGGCCGGAGCGGCGGGGCACGGCTTCCGTGCGCCCCCGGCGCACGGAAGGGGCAGAGCGCCGGAAGGGTGCGCCCCCGGTGCCGGAAACGGCCGCGGGCCGGGACTTCGTCGTCCCGGCCCGCGGCTCGTGCTCACGCCTCGTCGTTGTCGACCCAGCTCATGAGCTTCCGCAGCTCCTTGCCGGTGGTCTCCAGCAGGTGGTTCTCGTCCTGCGTCTTGTACTCGTTGTACTTCTTCAGACCGCCGTGGTACTCGTCCATCCAGTTCTTGGCGAAGGTGCCGTCCTGGATCTCGGCGAGGACCTTCTTCATCTCGACCTTGGTCTGGTCGGTGATGATGCGGGGGCCGGTGACGTAGTCGCCCCACTCGGCGGTCTCGGAGACCGACCAGCGCATCTTCTCCAGGCCGCCCTCGTACATGAGGTCCACGATCAGCTTCAGCTCGTGGAGGCACTCGAAGTACGCGATCTCGGGCTGGTATCCGGCCTCGACCAGGGTCTCGAAGCCGGCCTTCACCAGCGCGGAGGCGCCACCGCAGAGGACGGCCTGCTCGCCGAAGAGGTCGGTCTCGGTCTCCTCGGTGAAGGTGGTCTTGATGACGCCGGCGCGGGTGCCGCCGATGCCCTTGGCGTACGACAGGGCGAGCGCGAAGGCGTTGCCCGAGGCGTCCTGCTCGACGGCCGCGATACACGGAACGCCGCGGCCCTCCTCGTACTGGCGGCGGACGAGGTGGCCCGGGCCCTTGGGGGCGACCATGGCGACGTCGACACCGGCCGGGGGCTTGATGAAGCCGAAGCGGATGTTGAGGCCGTGGCCGAAGAACAGCGCGTCGCCGTCCTTCAGGTGCGGGGCGACGGACTCCTCGTAGACCTGGCCCTGGATGGGGTCCGGGACCAGGATCATGATGACGTCGGCCCAGGCGGACGCCTCGGCGGGGGTGACGACGGTCAGGCCCTGCTCCTCGGCCTTCGCCTTGGACTTGGAGCCCTCGTGCAGGCCGACCCGGACATCGACGCCCGAGTCCCGGAGCGACAGCGCGTGGGCGTGGCCCTGGCTGCCGTATCCGAGAACCGCGACCTTGCGGTTCTGGATGATGGACAGGTCGGCGTCGTCGTCGTAGAACAGCTCGGCCACTGGGATATCTCCTTGGTGTGCAGGTGTGCGTCCCACCGTACGGCGGGGAGGGATGAGGACGTTCGGGGGTCTCGCCATACGAGCGGTTCCGGGGTGAACGGTTCCATATGAACCACTCGTCGCATATGGACCACTCCGTATGAGCGGCCGGTGCGAGCACTCCGTACCGGCGAATCCGCGGGGTGCGCGGTGCGGGTGCGGAGGGACGAGTGGCGGGTGCGGAGCGGCGGGGATCGGGCCGCTCCGCACGGCGAGTGGTGGTGCTACGCGCTGCGGTCGAGGGCGCGCAGGGACCGGTCGGTGATGGACCGGGCGCCGCGCCCTATGGCGATGGTGCCGGACTGGACCAATTCCTTGATGCCGAACTGCTCCAGCATCTTGAGCATCGCCTCCAGCTTGTCGCTGGATCCGGTGGCCTCGATGGTGACCGCGTCGGGCGAGACGTCCACCGTCTTGGCGCGGAAGAGCTGGACGATCTCCACGATCTGGGAGCGGGTCTCATTGTCCGCGCGGACCTTGACCAGGACCAGTTCGCGCTGGATCGCGGAGCCGGGCTCCAGCTCGACGATCTTGAGGACGTTGACCAGCTTGTTGAGCTGCTTGGTGACCTGTTCCAGCGGCAGTTCCTCGACACCGACCACGATGGTGATGCGGGAGATGTCGGGGTGTTCGGTGACGCCGACCGCGAGCGAGTCGATGTTGAAGCCCCGGCGGGAGAACAGTGCGGCGATCCGGGCGAGGATGCCCGGGGTGTTCTCGACCAGCACGGAGAGCGTGTGCTTGGACATGGGTGTCTCTCTCGTCTCTCTCTGCTCGCTCAGTCGTCTTCGCTGTCGCCGAAGTCGGGGCGGACGCCCCGGGCGGCCATGACCTCGTCGTTGGAGGTGCCGGCGGCGACCATCGGCCAGACCATGGCGTCCTCGTGGACGATGAAGTCGATCACGACGGGGCGGTCGTTGATGGAGTTGGCCTCGGCGATGACCTTGTCCAGGTCGTCCGGGGACTCACAGCGGATCGCGTGACAGCCCATGGCCTCCGACAGCTTGACGAAGTCGGGGACGCGGGTCCCGGCGCTGGGCTCCTTGCCGGTGGCGCCGGGGCCGGAGTGCAGCACGGTGTTGGAGTAGCGCTGGTTGTAGAAGAGGGTCTGCCACTGGCGGACCATCCCGAGGGCGCCGTTGTTGATGATGGCGACCTTGATGGGGATGTTGTTGAGGGCGCAGGTGGTCAGTTCCTGATTGGTCATCTGGAAGCAGCCGTCGCCGTCGATCGCCCAGACGGTGCGCTCGGGGGCGCCCGCCTTCGCGCCCATGGCGGCCGGGACCGCGTAGCCCATGGTTCCGGCGCCGCCGGAGTTCAGCCAGGTGGCGGGCTTCTCGTACTGGATGAAGTGGGCCGCCCACATCTGGTGCTGGCCGACGCCGGCCGCGTAGATGGTGTCCTCGGGGGCGAGCTGCCCGATCCGCTGGATGACCTGCTGCGGCGAGAGGCTGCCGTTCTCCGGCTGGTCGTAGCCGAGGGGGTAGGTCTCGCGCCAGCGGTTGAGGTCCTTCCACCAGACGCCGTAGTCGCCGGTGTGGCCGTCGCTGTGCTCGGCCTGGACGGCCTGGACCAGGTCGGCGATGACCTCGCGGGCGTCGCCGACGATCGGCACGTCGGCGGTGCGGTTCTTGCCGATCTCGGCGGGGTCGACATCGGCGTGGACGATCTTCGCGTACGGGGCGAAGCTGTCCAGCTTGCCGGTGACGCGGTCATCGAAACGGGCTCCGAGGGCGACGATCAGGTCGGCCTTCTGCAGCGCGGTGACGGCGGTGACCGAACCGTGCATGCCCGGCATTCCGACGTGCAGCGGGTGGCTGTCGGGGAATGCGCCCAGCGCCATCAGGGTGGTGGTGACGGGGGCTCCGGTGAGTTCCGCGAGCACCTTCAGCTCGGCGGTGGCGCGGGCCTTGAGGACGCCGCCGCCGACATAGAGGACCGGGCGCTTGGCCTGGACGATCAGCTTGGCGGCCTCGCGGATCTGCTTGGCGTGCGGCTTGGTCACGGGCCGGTAGCCGGGCAGGTCCTGGGAGGGCGGCCAGCTGAAGGTGGTCCTGGCCTGGAGGGCGTCCTTGGCGATGTCGACGAGGACGGGCCCGGGGCGGCCGGTGGAGGCGATGTGGAACGCCTGGGCGATGGTGCGGGGGATGTCCTCGGCCTTGGTGACCAGGAAGTTGTGCTTGGTGATCGGCATGGTGATGCCGACGATGTCCGCCTCCTGGAAGGCGTCGGTGCCGATCGCCTTGGAGGCGACCTGGCCGGTGATCGCGACCAGCGGCACCGAGTCCATGTGCGCGTCGGCGATCGGGGTGACCAGGTTGGTGGCGCCCGGCCCCGAGGTGGCCATGCAGACGCCGACCTTGCCGGTGGCCTGTGCGTATCCGGTGGCGGCGTGTCCCGCGCCCTGCTCGTGGCGGACCAAGATGTGCCGGACTCGGGTGGAGTCCATCATCGGGTCGTACGCGGGGAGGATCGCTCCCCCGGGGATGCCGAATACCGTGTCGGCCCCCACTTCCTCGAGAGAGCGGATGAGGGACTGGGCGCCCGTGACGTGCTCGACTGCGGAGGTCGGGTGTCCGACGTGACGGGCCCGCGGCTGCGGATGGTGGGCCCCGGTGGCCTGCTCGGTCATCGGCATTCTCTTCTCGAAGCTGAGGGCTGAAGCTGCGTCTGATGCTGCGGATTCTGCGGGGGTGGTGCTGGTGGTGCGTCCACCGGTGTGGCGGCTGTTCCCCGGTGAGGCACCGGTTCACTGGTCCGGCGTCCGCGATTCACTGAGGGTTTTACGGTGATTTGTTGTACCGGTTCACGGTGTCGGTGCAACAAAAAACCCCTCGTGCCGTGAGGCAAGCGAGGGGAGCGCGTCGGGAAGGTCTGCGGGGACTTGGGCAAGTCCCCGCTCAGCCGACGCGCTTTCCAAGTACGAGAATTCGGGTGCGCATGGCATTGACCCTCCCTCCGACGCGGTACAGCTGTCAAGCGGGTGGGACGCGCGTCTCACTATTCGGTCCGGTGAGGGTGCCGACCGCACCACCCGTCAGAACGGGCAGCGGCATCCCGCCGGCGACCGGGAAATCGTCTCTGACCAGGGCCCGGCGCAGCCGGTACTCGTCCAGGCAGCCGGAGAAGGCCATGCCCTGGCCATGGGTGCAGCCCATGGCGCGCAGGGCCAGCACCTGCTCGGGGACGTCCACTCCCTCGGCCATCGTCTGAAGGCCGAGATCGCCGGCGATCCGCAGCAGCCCACTGGTGATCTTGTGCAGCCGTCCGGACTCGACGATGCCCTCCACCAGGCTCCGCTCCAGTTTCAGTATGTCCACGGGGAGCCTGCGCAGGGCGGTGAGCCCGGCATGGCCGCCGCCGACCCCGCCCAGGGCGATCCGCACCCCGAGCCTGCGCAGCGCCACCAGCCGCTGCTCCAGATCGTCCAGGGAGATCCGCGGATCGCTGTCGGAGAGCTCCACGATGAGCGCGCCGGAGGGCAGGCCGTGCCGGCTGAGCAGTGCCTCCACGGTGGTGAGCGGGAGGGAGCGGTCCAGCAGCCGGCGGGCGGAGAGCCGGACGGAGACGGGCACCCGGTGGCCGAGCCGGTCGCGCTCGGCGGCCTGCTCCACCGCCTCCTCCAGGAGCCACCGGCCGAGCTCGGCGGCGCGCTCTCCGCCGTCGGAGACGCGGAGGAATTCGGCGGGGGTGAAGAGGATGCCCTGGGTGGAGCGCCAGCGGGCCTGGGCGGCGACGGCCTCGATCCCGCCGGTGGTGAGGCTGACGACGGGCTGGTGGAGGAGGGCGAATTCGCCCTCGTGCAGGGCGTTGCGGAGCCGGACGGCGAGCTCGGTCCGGCGGACCACCTCGGCCTGCATCTGCGGGACGTAGAGCTCGACCCGGTCCTTGCCGCCGGCCTTGGCCCGGTACATGGCGAGGTCGGCGTTGCGCATCAGATCGGTCGGGGTGATGCCGGGCTCGGCGAAGGCGACACCGATGGAGGCGGCGACCCGGACGTCCTGGCCGTCGATCCGGTAGGGCTGGGAGAGGGTGAGCCGGAGCCGGTCGGCGATCTCGATGACCTGGCTCTCGCGGGCCGCCTGGCCCCGGATGCCGTCGCCGAGGATGAGGGCGGCGAATTCGTCGCCGCCGAGCCGGGCCGCCGTGTCGCCGGAGCGCACGGAGTCGGCCAGCCGGTGGGCGGCCTGGATGAGCAGCTCGTCCCCGGCCTGGTGGCCGAGCCGGTCATTGACGCCCTTGAAGCCGTCGAGGTCGATGAAGAGCACGGCGGTGCCCGGGTCGCCGGCGCGGCGGCCGGTGAGGGCCTGGCGCACCCGCTCGGTGAAGAGGGCGCGGTTGGGGAGGTCGGTGAGGGGGTCGTGCTCGGCGCTGTGCTGAAGCTGGGCCTGGAGCCTGACCCGCTCGGTGACATCGCGGCTGTTGAAGAGCAGGCCGCCCTGGTGGCGGTTGACCGTGGACTCCACATTCAGCCACTCGCCGTGCCCCGACCTGAAGCGGCACTCGATCCGGGTGGTGGGCTCATCGGCGGGCGGAGCGGCCAGGAATCGCCGGATTTCGTGGAGAACCCGGCCGAGATCATCGGGGTGGATGAGGGAGGAGAGGGGGGAATCGATCAGGTCATCCGCCTCGCAGCCGTAGACGCCGGAGGCCGCCGGGCTCACATACTGAAGTGTCCCGCTGGGGTCCGCGATCATGATCACATCGCTGGAGCCCTGGACCAGCGAGCGGAAGTGGTTCTCCTTCTGCGCCAGTTCATTGGTGAGGGCGATGTTGTCGACGAGCATGATGGCCTGCCGGACGACCAGGGCGAGCACGACGGTGCAGCCGGTGAAGACGACGAACCGGTCGACCGTCTTCCCCTGGACGATGTTGTAGAGGATCCCGAGGGTGCTGACGGCCGCGGCGAGGTAGGGCGCGAGGGCGGAGACCGACCCGGCGAACCGGCCGCGCGGCGAGTGCGGGTCGGCCGGCCCCGGCGGGCCGGGTGTCTCGACGGCGCGGCGGGCGCCCCAGGGGGCGTAGGCGAGGAGCAGCGAGCCGGCGAACCAGCCGGCGTCCAGGAGCTGGCCCGAGCGGTAGGTCTCGCGCAGCAGGGGTGAGGTGAAGAGGGCGTCGCAGACCACGGTGAGGGCGAGGGCGCCGATGGCGGTGTTCACGGCGGAGCGGTTGGTGGCCGAGCGCCGGAAGTGGAGGGCGAGGACCATGCTGACGAGCACGATGTCGAGCAGCGGATAGGCGAGGGAGAGCGCGGCCGGTGCCACGCTCTCGCCCTGGACGCGGGTGGTGTGCGCGAGGGCGAGGCTCCAGGAGAGGGTGAGCAGGGAGCCGCCGATCAGCCAGGCGTCGAGGCCGAGGCAGACCCAGCCGGAGCGGGTGTCGGGGCGCTTGGCGAGGACGAGGAGGCCGATGATGGCGGGCGGGGCGAAGCAGAGGAAGAAGAGATCGGCGAGGGAGAGCCCGGGCACCTCGCGGTCCAGGACGACCTCGTACCAGCCCCAGACGGCGTTTCCGGCGCAGCCCATGGCGGAGGAGAGCCCGAAGAGCACCCAGGCGGGCCGGAGCCGGGGTGGGCTGGTGCGGGCGTAGAGGAAGCAGGAGATGGCGGCGACGAGCGCGCCGGCGCTGAGTCCGAAATCGCCCATGATCAGGGCCAGCTTCCGTGAGCCCCAGCCGAGGGCGGCGCCGACGGCGTATCCGGCGCAGATCAGGGCGAGGAGCAACTGGGCAAGGAGTCCCCGGGCGGTGGGTGCGCTTCCGCCGGCGGGCAGGGCTCCCGGGGCGCTCACCGGGCCACCCCGCGGGGTGTGGCCGCGGCCGGGGAGAGCGGCACGGGGGCCGGGGGGCGGGGCGGGGGCGCATGGCGGCGTTTCCCCGTCGCGCGGGTGGCATGGGAATGATCCCGGTCGGTCCGGGGGCGCTTCGGCGGCGTATGGGCGTGTGCCGCCGTCGCACGGGAGCGTGCGGTGGTCGTACGCGGCGGGGGCGGGGAGCTCCGCCCGGGTGCCGGGACGGCCCGGGGACGGGCGGCGAACTCCGCCGCCGGGCCCGCCTCTTCGGTCTCCGACCAGGTGAATCGCGGCCCGCGGGCGGGGTGCCGCGGATTCCCGGGGCACGGGCCGGGGCCGCCGGGACGCGGGTGTCCGGCGTACGCGCGCGGCGGGTGCGCGCGGCGGCGGGCGGCCGGGGCGGCGGCCCGGGGGGAGTCCGTGTCCGTGCGGGAGCGGGGCACCGCCGTCGCGGCGGCGGGCGGGCCGCCGGCGGCCGGGGCGGGTGCCGGTGCCGTGCCCGGCGGGCCGGCGGCGGGGAGTCCGTACGGGGTCGCCGGCGGATCGGTACGGAGCGGCGAGGGGCCGGGGGACGGCGGAACCGCCCAGGTGGGCGGGGTGTCCCCGGCCGCGGGCGGATCGGCCGCCGTCGCCGCACGGGTGCGGTGTGCCACAGTGAGCGGGGGTCGTCGCCAACGTCCCCGCCGTGTCGGTTCTTTGGTCCACTGGCCGTGCATCACCCGTCGCCCCCCTCGAATTCTGATTGGCAGTCAGGTCGCGCTGCCGCACCGCCCCTTGCCCGGTGCAGCCCCCAGGGTCGGACGATACACCAGGATCGTCACTCAGGGACATAGCTCCTCTACTCTCAGTGACCACCATTCGTCACGCAGGCACGCGGAGCGATCGTCCGACTTCGCAGAGTTTTCGGTTGTGACGAGGTCCGACCTGCGGCGGCGACGGCTCCGGCCGGGTTCCGCTGCCATGGTGCCGGGACGGCTCACCACAGCGGAATACCGGGGCTATTCGGTGGTGAGTACGACATTGTCCACCGGGCGACCCGCTACAAAACGGTCGATCTGAGCGGCGAGCAGCCGCTTGGCACGGGGCAGGAAGGCCGAGGTGGCACCGCCGGTGTGGGGGCTGATCAGCACTCCGGGCGCCCGCCAGAGCGGATGACCGGCGGGCAGCGGCTCGGGATCGGTGACATCGAGGGCGGCGGTGATACGTCCGCTCCCGGCCTCGGCGAGGAGCGCCCCGGTGTCCACGACCTGCCCCCGGGCGACATTGACCAGCAGCGCGCCGTCCTTCATCCGGGCCAGGAAATCGGCGTTCACCAGGCCCTTTGTCTGTTCCGTCAGGGGCGTGGCGAGGATCACGACATCGGCGTCCGGGAGCAGGGAGGGCATCCGCTCCAGCGGGTGCACCGGGCCGCGCGCCGCGGCACGGGCGGAGCGCGCGACCCGTTCGATCCGCGCGCACTCGAACGGAACCAGCCGGTCCTCGATCGCGGCGCCGATCGATCCGTACCCGACGATGAGCACCGACTTGTCGGCGAGCGCGGGCCGGAATCCGAGCAGCCACTCCTGCCGGTCCTGACCGCGGACGAAGTCCGGCACACCGCGCAGGGAGGCGAGCGTGAGGGTGAGCGCGAGCTCCGCGGTGGAGGCGTCGTGCACCCCCCTGGCATTGCAGAGGCGTACGCCGGAGTGCAGCGATCCGAGGGCCTGTTCCATGTGGTCGGTGCCTGCGGAGAGTGTCTGAACTACCCGTACGGATGTCATTCCGGACAGCGGACGGACCGCGACCTCGGCTCCCTGGAGGTACGGGGTGGTGTAGAAGACGCAGTCCGCAGGGTCGGCGGGGTACTCCGGGTCGCCGTCCCAGAAGAGGTAGCGGTGGCCGGTGGCCGCCGCCTCCGGGAGCCCGGTTATCTCGCGGGGATCGATGGAGAGCCAGATGTCGGAAGTCATGGTCAGGAGGTTAGGTCGTGTCCTCACCGTTCCGTCCGCCCGCCCTCCGGGCGGACGACGCCACGGTGAGGACACTCCCCGGGGCCTCACCTTTTGTGCCGTCCCGGGGTGGTTGCCCGGCCCGGCGGGGAGAGAGGTGCCCGCCGCCCGCGAGCCTGCGCGGAGGAGGGCGGCCCCCATTGGCTAGTTTGGGGGGCGGCTGAGGGAGGGGTAAGGGCAGTTGGAGCGCAGGACTATCGGTGCGGCGGCTCTGGAGGTGGGCGCGGTCGGGTTGGGATGTATGCCGATGAACTGGGCGTACACCGCCTCCCAGCGGCGCGGGGAGCGCTCGTTGCGCACGGTGCACGCGGCACTGGACGCGGGCTCCACCCTCCTGGACACGGCCGATATGTACGGTCCGTTCACCAATGAACTGCTGCTGGGCCGGGCCCTGAGCGGGCGGCGGCGGGACGCCTTCGTGTCGACCAAGGTCGGGCTGCTCGTCGGTGATCAGCACGTGGTCGCCAATGGGCGGCCGGGGTATGTGAAACGGGCGTGTGACGCGTCGCTGCGGCGGCTCCAGACCGATGTGATCGATCTGTACCAGCTGCACCGGGCCGATCCGGAGATCCCGGTCGAGGAGACCTGGGGGGCGATGGCGGAGCTGGTCGGCGCCGGCAAGGTGCGGGCGCTCGGGATGTGCGCGGTGGGGGCGCGCGAGGGGTGGGCGGCCGGGGCCGGGGGACGGTCCGCGGCGGGCCGGACGGCGGGGGCGCGGGGTGTCCGGCGCGCCGGGGAGCATCTGTACGAGGGAACGATCCGCCAGTTGGAGCGGATGCAGCAGGTGTTCCCGGTGAGCGCGGTGCAGGCGGAGCTGTCGGTCTGGTCGCCGGAGGCGCTGGACCGGCTGCTGCCCTGGTGCGAGGCGCGGGGGGTGGGCTTTCTCGCCGCGATGCCGCTGGGGAACGGCTATCTGACCGGGACGCTGACACCGGGGCAGGGGTTCGAGCCGGATGATCCGCGGGCGCGGCATGCGCGGTTCACGGCGGAGATGATGGCGGCGAATCAGCCGGTGGTGTCGGGGCTGCGGCGGATCGCGGCCCGGCACGGGCCGGGGACGACTCCGGCGCAGGTGGCGCTGGCGTGGGTGCTGGGGCGGGGGCGGCATGTGGTGGCGGTGCCGGGGACGAAGCGGGTGGAGTGGGCGGTGGAGAACGCGGCGGCGGCGCGGCTGGTGCTCTCGGAGCGGGATGTACGGGAGGTGGCGTCGCTGCCTGCGGCGCGGGGGTCGTGGGACTGAGGGGCAGCTGGAGCCGGCCGCGGCGGGGTGAGGCGGGAGCGCGGGCGGCGAGGGTCCGGCGTGGCGGGAAAGGCGCGGCCGGATCTCGATGTCGCGGTTGGGGAACTTCGGGGAGCCGAGCGGTGTAGGAAGAGTAGTCGGGCAGCTCCTGCCGCCGACGGGTGGATCGGAAGGGATCGGTACTGTGCAACGTCCTGTGGTAACTGCCGCGCTGGCCGCGGTCGTCGTTCTGCTGGCGGCGGGCTGCTCGTCGGGTGACGGGGGCGGCGAGGGGGCGTCGGGCGGCATGCTCGGGTCGAGCCCGCCGGCCGCGGACCCGTCGCGATCCGGATCCGCGCCGGCCACGAGCGGCACGGGCTCCCCGCCGCCGTCCGCACCGCCCGCGAAGGGCTCGGTGAAGGTGGTCTCGACCATCACGGAGGGATTGGCGTCGCCCTGGGGCGCGGTGGCGCTGCCCGACGGGGATCTGCTGGTCTCCTCGCGCGACGAGGGGACGATCACCCGGGTCGACGCCGGGAGCGGGAAGAAGACGGTGATCGGCTCGGTGCCGGGGGTGGCCGCGCAGGGCGAGGGCGGGCTGATGGGCCTGGCCCTCTCCCCCGGCTTCGCCTCCGACCGCATGGTGTACGCCTACTTCACCACCGCTTCGGACAACCGCATCGCCCGGATGCTCTACGACGACCGCAAGGCCGCCGGGAGGCAGCTCGGCGCACCGGACACCGTACTGCGGGACATCCCCAAGGGATTCACCCACAATGGCGGCCGGATCGCCTTCGGCCCGGACAAAATGCTCTACGCGGGTACGGGTGAGACGGGCGAGACCGGGCTCTCGCAGGATCCGGAATCCCTCGGCGGGAAGATTCTCCGGATGACCCCGGAGGGCCGGCCGGCGCCGGGCAACCCCGATCCGGACTCCCTGGTCTATTCGCTGGGGCATCGCAATGTGCAGGGGCTGGCCTGGGATTCCGGGAAGCGGCTGTGGGCCGCCGAGTTCGGCCAGAACACCTGGGACGAGCTGAATCTGATCGAGCCGGGCAAGAACTACGGCTGGCCCGAAGTGGAGGGCCGGGAAGGCAAGTCCGGCTTTGTGGACCCGGTCGTCCAGTGGAGTACGGACAAGGCGTCCCCGAGCGGTATCGCCTATGCGGAGGGTTCGATCTGGATGGCGGGGCTGCGCGGCGAGCGGCTGTGGCGCATCCCGCTGGCCGGTGCGGAACCATCCGCGCAGCCCCAGTCGTTCCTCTCCGGGAAGCACGGCCGGCTCCGTACCGTCGTCGCGACGGGTGGCTCCGAGCTCTTGCTGATGACCAGCGAGACGGACGGGCGAGGCACACCGGGGGCGGAAGACGACCGGATCCTCCGGCTGGAGGTGGAGTGAGAGGTGGACCGGCTGTGTTCGGCGCATTCGAGGAAATCTTCTCCCCCGGGCAGAAACACACGAGCGATGAGCGCAACCGCCTGGCGCTGACCCGGACCGATGTCGTCGCCGGGGATCCCTGCCGCGGGCCGATAGATCTGTCCTCGGGCCAGGCGGTCATCCGGCGCCCGGTGGAAGCGGTGGCGGAGGCGGACACCGGCGGCGGCGAGGACTGACCGGGGCTGTCGGGGACGTGAGCCGGGCGGGTGCGGGGACAAGGACAGGGATGCGGCAGGGTACGCACCCCCGGGCCGGGGCCGTACCGGGGTCCGTGCCCCGCCCCGGCCTCAGGCGGAGGCGGCGGGGTTCTCCTGCTCCAGGGGGAAGAGACGCAGCCGGTGGGCGAGGGCGGCGGCCTCCCCGCGGCCCGCGACGCCCAGTTTGGCGAGGATGTTGGAGACATGGACGCTCGCGGTCTTCGGGGAGATGAAGAGCGCCTCGGCTATCTGGCGGTTGCTCCGCCCCGCCGTCACCAGACGCAGGACATCCTCCTCGCGCGGGGTGAGTCCCAGCACCGGCCCCGGTGACGGCTCGGCGGACGCGCCGGCCCCGGAGGCGGCGACCGTCAGCGGGACCCGGACGCGCTGGGCCAGCAGGGCGATGTCGGCGGCCAGCGGGCGGGCGCCCAGCGAGCCGGCCGTCGCATGGGCCCGGCGCAGGAGATCGGCCGCACGGGCCCGGTCCGACGAGAGCAGGGACTCGGCCAGGCGCAGCTGGACGACGGCCCGCTCATAGGGGAAGTCCACCTCGGCGAAGGCATCCGCCACCTCCGCCCAGTCGGCCTCGGTGTCCTCGCGCCCGGCCCGGCGGAGCTCGGCCCGGACCCATCTCTCGTGGGCCGCCCACGCGGGTACGACAGTGGGCAGCCGCCCCGCGGCGCGCCCGATGCGCTCCAGGGCCTCGGCCCGGCCCTGTTCGGCGGCGGGCAGCCCGCGGGAGTCTGCCTCCAGGGCGGCGGCGACCCGCAGCAGCGGCCAGGCGTAACGCTGGGCGCTGGGCGGGAATCCGTCCTCGGAGATGCGCGCGAACTCGGCCCGCGCATCGGCCACCCGGCCCTCGGCCGCGGCGAGGGCGAGCGCGATCATCGCGAGTGGCATGGAACTCTGCGGCATCGGATCGTGGGGCCCGAAGTGCTCGCGGGCCGCCCGCAGCCGGTCGGCCGCCTTGGCGATGTCGCCCCGGACCAGCGCGAGGACGGCGAGCATGATCGCGGCGTACCCGCGGGGCTTGGGGCTCAGGCCCGTCTGCAGGGCCTTCTCGGCGTGCTCGGACGCCTGGTCCCAGCAGCCGAGGGAGTAGTACGACTCGGCCATGTTGCTGAGCATCCAGGACTTGGAGTCCAGCAGCCCGTAGTGGTGCAGGACATCGACGCCCTCGGCCATCATCGTCACCGCCTCACGGGAACGGCCGACATTCTCCAGGGTGGCCGGGAGATTCACATGGACGCGGCCGATGAGGGAGGGCAGCCCGAGAACGATCGCCCGCTCCCGCACCGCCCGCATCTCGGTGAGTCCGGTGTCGATGTCACCGGCGTCGACCAGCAGTCCGCCGAGGACCAGCCGGGCGCGGAGCTCGATCTCCTCCTCGCCGACCATCCGGGCGTACTCCACCGCCCGCTCGGCCGTCTCCATGCTGTCCGGCCCGGGGACATGGAGCCGGTGCCAGCCGGCCACCTCGGCGAGGACCTCCGCATGGACGGCGGACGGCGGAAGGCCGCGCACCAGCTCCTGCGCCTCGGCCAGTTCGGCCCAGCCGTCGCCGCGGCCGAGCGAGGAGACCAGCCGGGAGCGCTCGACACAGAACCAGGCCCGGCGCAGCGGATCGCCCTCCTCGGCGGCGAGCCGCAGCCCCCGCTTGTTGATCTTCATGACGCGCTCTCGTTCACCGCTGAGGCGCCCGGCCACGGTGGCCGCCGCCATCAGGTCGAGAAACCGCAGCGGACCCGCCGTGACGCCGCGGCCCCGGGCCGGATACGCCTCGGCGTAGTCCAGCGGGCGCAGCTCCGCCCGCACCTCGTCCGGGGCGCTGTCCCAGATCTCCATCGCCCGCTCCAGCAGGCGCAGCTGCTCGGCGTAGGCATGGCGCCGCCAGGCCTCGATCGACGCCCCGAGCACGGCGGGCAGGGCCTTGGCCGGAACATTGGCCCGGTACCAGTAACCGGCCAGCCGGGTGGCCCGCTCGTCCTCCCGGACGAGGGAGGGGTCGGCCTCCAGGGCCTCGGCACAGCGCCGGTTGAGCCGGGAGCGCTCGCCGGGCAGCAGATCGTCGCTGACGGCCTCGCGGGCGAGGGAGTGCCGGAAGCGGTAGCCGTCGCCATCGGCGTTGGCCAGCAGGATATTGGCCCCGACACCGGCCCGCAGGGCCTCGATGAGCTCGTCCTCGCCGAGCCCGGCGACCGCGAGCAGCAGCCCGTACTCCACCGTGGAGCCGCCCTCGGCGATGATCCGGGCCACCCGCTGGGTGTCCTCGGGCAGCGCCTCCACCCGTACGAGCAGTACGTCCCGCAGGGAGTCGGAGAGGCCGCAGGTGCTGCCGTCGGCCATGCTGCGGGCCAGCTCCTCCACGAAGAAGGCATTGCCGTCGGAGCGCTCGAAGACGCGGTCCACCATGGCGGGTTCGGGTTCGCCGGCGAGGATGCCGGCGAGCTGGCCGTGGACCTCGTCGCGGTTGAACCGGGTCAGCTCGATGCGCTGGACGGTGCGCATCCGGTCCATCTCGGCGAGGAAGGGGCGCAGCGGATGGCGCCGGTGCACATCGTCGGAGCGATAGGTGGCGATGACGGCCAGCCGCCCCCGGCGCAGGGTGCGGAAGAGATAGGCCAGCAGATGACGGGTGGAGGCGTCCGCCCAGTGCAGATCCTCCAGGACGAGGACGATGGTGTGGTCGGTGGCGATCCGCTCCAGCAGCCGGGCCGTGAGCTCGAAGAGGCGCGCGCGGTCCTCCTCGTCCTGTCTGCTGTGCTCGCCGCGCGGCCGCTCCCCCAGCTCGGGCAGCAGCCGGGCCAGCTCCTCCTCCTGTCCGGCGGCGGCGGCGGCCAGCTCCCGCGGAAGGTGTCGGTGGAGCGCCCGCAGCGCGCTGGAGAAGGGGGCGAACGGCAGCCCGTCGGCGCCGATCTCGACACAGCCGCCGACGGCGACCATGGCGCCGTCGCCGCAGGCCCGGGATATCAGCTCCTCGATGAGACGGGTCTTGCCGACCCCGGCCTCTCCCCCGATGAGCAGCGCCTGCGGTTCGCCCGGGAGGCGCTGCCCGCCGTGCGGATCCGCCGCGCCGCCGGTCGCGCGGCTGAGCGCGCCGGTGAGCGCCGACAGCTCACGGGCGCGCCCGACGAACACTGGGCTGACTGACCTGGTCTCCACGCTGCCGAGCATCGCACAGGGTGCTGACAGCGTGGCACCTACAGTCATCTTCGGATCTCCGGAGTGAGGTGATTTCAGTGGCTATTGAGTGATTTGGCTGTTCATTGTTCGGCCGGACGGCCCGATGGCTCCGATGGCTCCGATGGGCCGGCCATCCGGCCGGGGGGCCGGTCAGGCGGCCCGGATGAACCGTTCGGCGGGGTCGCCGGCACCCTTTCTCCCGGCGTCGCCGGCGCGGGCGGCCTCCCGGCGCGCCTTGCGCACCCGGCGTACGAGGCTGTGGGTCCGGGCCTCCTCGATCAGTTCGGCGCGGCGGATCTCCTGGAGCCGGTACTGGAACATCTGGTCCCCCTGGGTGGTGGAGTGGTGCGGCGTTTCGCCGTGACACCAATCTCGCGTCCCAGGCGGGGGCGGGACATCGGGAGGATTCCGCATCCGGGCCGGGCCGGGGGCCTTAGGCGGGGCGACGGGCGGGGGCGCGGGCCTTAGGGCCGGGAGGGCAGGAAGGGGCAGGGGCCTCAGGACCGGGCGGAAGCAGGGCCTCGGGGCCGGGCGGGACCCGGGGCAGCCCGGCGGGACCTTGGCACCGGGCCGGGCGGAGGCCCTGGGCAGCCGGGCGCCGGGCCGCCCTCCGTACGCGGCTCGCCCCGGACCCCGGCCCCGAGCGGGGCGAAGGCGTCCGGGGCGAGCCGCGTGCGTACCGGGGTCAGGAGCCCGCGGCCTCCGGCAGCGAGAAGATCACATCGAAGTACATGCCCACCGCGACCAGGACACCGAGACCGCCGAGTGCCGCACCCGCCACGGCGAAGGCCCGTACCCAGCCCGGCTTGCGCGGCAGCGAGAGCACGGCGATGCCGGCGATCACGGCGAGCATCGCGAACACCCCGTTGACCAGCGCGGTGGCATGCCAGGCGTCACCGTAGAGCGCGGCGATCTGGTCGGCGGCGGTCCGCTCCTGGGTGGCCTCGATCTGGCCGATCAGAGTCTGGCGCTCGGCGGCGATCCGGCCGACCCAGCTCCCGCTCAGCCCGATGACACCGAGCCCGGCGGCCACCACGGCCGCGGCGGAGGAGAGGAGTCCGGAGGATTCGCGGGCCGGCTCCGGCTCCGTCTCGTCTTCCCCGTCACCGTCCGCGTCGGCACTCTCGCCGGTGCCGTAGTCGGTCTCGTCCACGACCACCAGGGGGTCGGCCTCGGCGGCCTCCGCGTGCTTGCCGTCGGCCGGCTTCTTCAGGGTGGGTCCGGCGGACTCGGGGCGGGCGGACTCGCCGTCCGCCCCGTTCGGCTCGCCGGTGTTCTTGTCGGTGTCCTGGGGGTTCATGCGGGCACGCTATGCGCCCTGTCTGAGAGTCCCCTTAACCGCCCGTGCCCCGGCGCACCGGATGCTCGTGAAACGGCCGTTTCTCAGCTCTGGCCGATCGGCAGAGCGATATCGGCGACCTGCCGGGCCGCGGGGAAGACGCCCAGGTCACGGGCGGTGCCGGTCAGCAGATTGATGGCGTACAGCCGGTACACGGTACCGGTGCGCAGGGTGGCGAAACCGTGATTGACGCCCTTGGCCGCCGAGTAGTGGATGTCGAATCCGGCGTCCGGGCCGGCGTCGGTGCCGAGGCCGCCGGTGGGGGCGAGGGTCCCGGTGTTGGCGGGCGACTGGAGTACGACCCGGTCGGTGAGGGTGTCCAGGTCGAAAAGGGTCGTGGCCGTCGCCGCGGCGAGGTCGTTGTTGGTGTACGCGGCGGCCGTCACGCCCTGTGCGGCGGAGGGCGGCGTGGTGGGGTTGGTGAGGGTGCCGTCGGCGATCGTGCCCAGCGGTCCCGTGGTGTCGTCGATGTTGTGCCGGAGATTCTGGCCGGTGTCGCTGACCACGCGCAGCCGGTTGGCGGCCGGATTGAAGTCGACCCCGAACCGCGTGCCCGTCAGGCCCACGGTGAGCTGGGAGACCTTGACCGCTCTGGCGTTCGCCGGGTCGAGGGTGTAGACACCGCCCCGGTCGCCGACCCCGTACAGCTTGAGGTTCTGGACCCGGTAGTCGATGCCGATGAGCGCGGTGTCGCCGGAGAGCCCGTTCACGGCGCCTCTCGGCACGGCCTTCGACGGCTTGTCGACGGCGAACTCCACCAGCCGCTGATCGGTGGTCAGCCCCACGGCGGTGAGCGCCCCGGCGGCCCCGGACCGGGCCTTCCCGGCGGGCGCCGTACGCGAATCGGCGAAGGCGGGGGCGGCGAGTGCGGCGGCCAGGCAGACGGAGACCGCGACGGCGGAGATGCGCATGGTCCTGCTCCTTGTACGTGAGGCCCGCCCCTGATGGGGGCGGTGTCCGTACCGGGTTCGGAACCGGCGCGCGGCGGGATGGGAGCCGGGGCCGCGGACCACCCCGATGGCGTACGCGGAAGCGGGCTCAGCGGGGGACGGCCACGATCTGTTCGGCGTCCTCGTAAACGATCGTCCCCGGGTCGCGGGATTCGACCCGTACGCAGGCCACGCCGTGCGCCCGCAGCAGCCGGAGGTAGCCGTCCACCCGCTCGATGAGATGCACCGCCGCGGGCTTGAACCACGCGACCGCGCCGGGGTTGCGCTCGCGGTCGTAGACGGTGGGGTCGGCGTCGGATGGATTGGTGTAGTGGGTGTCGTACCAGTCATTGGCCGAGCGCCAGAACCGGTACTCCTCCTCGGACAGCCGGCCCTCCCGGGCAAGGCCGTTGGCCAGGGCGAAGACCCCGGGGAAATGGCCGTGCGGACTCCGTTCCACTCCCTGGAACCGCACATACACCGTCTCGCGCACCCCGGACCGGTCCCTTCCGCGTCAGCCGCACCGTGTGCGGAAGGCTGCCGGACCGGGCGGCCGGGCCGCAAGGGCCGCTACCGGGCCGGCCGGCCGGCGCGCCAGTGCGGGGCCAGGACGGACCAGTACTCCATGTCGTGGCGGACTCCCCGGTGGAGGTACGACTCGCGCAGTACGCCCTCCCGGGTCATCCCGAGCCGTTCGGCGACCCTGACGCTCGCGGTGTTCCCGGCCGCGGTCACCCACTCGATCCGGTGCATTCCGCGCTCCTCGACCGCCCAGTCGATCAGGATCCGGGCGGCGCGGGTGATCAGGCCGCGGCCGACGGCAGCGGGCTCCAGCCAGCAGCCGACCTCGCAGGTGCCGGCGGCGGCGTCGAAGACGCGGAAGAGGACTCCGCCGACCAGGGTGCCGTCCAGCCAGATGCCGTGGACACGGCCGCCGTCGGCGGCCTGCTTGTCGGCGTACGACTGGAGGTACGCCCGGGCCCCGTCCAGGTCACGGACCACATCGGGCAGTCCGATGAAGCGGCCGATGTGCTCCCGTCCCCGGTCCATGTGGGCGAGGAATTCCGCCGCCCGCCAGGGCTCCAGGGGCCGCAGCTCGGCGCCGGGGGTGCCCGGGGTGTCCAGGGGTATCGCGAACATCGTGCTCTCTCTTCTCCGGGCCGTTACCGAACGAACCGCTCGCTGTCGCCGATTCGCGGCCCGGGAATTTTCGCACAGCCGGACGATTCGGACGGGCCGTCCTCGCCGGACCCGGCCGGCGGTTCGACCGTCAGCTGCGGAAGCCACCGGTCCAGGCGCCGCGGGAGCCACCAGTTCGCCCCGCCGAGCAGATGCATCAGGGCCGGGACCAGCAGGGTGCGCAGCACGAAGGCGTCCAGTGCGACAGCGGCGGCGAGCGCGATGCCGAACATCGCGATCACCCGGTCGCCGCTGAGCACGAAGGCGAGAAAGACCGCGATCATGATCACGGCGGCGGAGTTGATCACCCGGCTGGTCTCGGCGAGGCCGACCCGTACCGCCCGCCGGTTGTCGCCGGTCTCGCGCCACTCCTCGTACATCCGGCTGATCAGGAAGACCTGGTAGTCCATGGAGAGCCCGAAGAGCACCGAGACCATGATCACCGGCAGGAAGGGTTCGATCGGCCCCGCGCTGCCGAGGCCCAGGAACTCGCTGCCCCATCCCCACTGGAAGATCGCGACGACGACCCCGAAGGAGGCGGCGACGGCGGCCAGATTCATCACCGCCGCCTTGACGGGTATCGCGATCGAGCGGAAGGCCAGCAGCAGGAGCAGCGAGCCGAGCGCGACGATCACCCCGACGAAGAGCGGCAGTTTGCCGATGATGACGGCGGCGAAGTCGTCATAGCTCGCGGTCACCCCGCCGACCAGCACCTCCGGGCCGGTGCCGCCCGAGGCGGCGGGCAGCAGTTCGGTGCGGAGCCGGTCGACCAGCTCGCTGGTGGCCTTCGACTGGGGGGACGAATCGGGGACGACGGTGAGCACCGCCGTGTCCCCGGCGGCGTTGTACGCGACCGGGCTCACCGACGCGATGCCGTCGGCGCCCCGCAGAGCCGCGGGCAGCCGGTCCATCGCGAGCACATCGCCGGGTCCGGTGAGCGGGGCGACCAGGGTGAGCGGGCCGTTCACCCCGGGGCCGAAGCCCCCGGTCCCGCCCGGGCCGCCGTGCGCGAGCAGGTCGTACGCCTTGCGGGTGGTGGACGAGGCCGGGTGATTGCCCTGGTCGGAGGTGCCGAGGTGGAGGGAGAGGGCGGGCAGCGCGAGTACGGCCATGGCCACCGCCGCGACCGCCGCCAGCAGCTTCGGCCGCCGCTCCACGAAGGCGGACCAGCGGGCGGCGAAGCAGGTGGGCGGCTCCGGCCGGGGGCCGTGGTCGCCGAGCCGGCGCCGCTCACGGCCGCTGAGGGCCCGCATCCCGATGAAGGAGAGCAGCGCGGGCAGCAGGGTGACGGAGGCGGCGACGGTGAGCACGACGGTCAGACAGGCGGCGATGGCCACGCCGGTGAGGAAGTCGAGCCGCAGGATCAGCATCCCGAGCAGGGCGATACAGACGGTGGCACCGGCGAAGACCACGGCACGGCCGGTGGTGGCCACGGCATCCCGCGCGGCCTCGGCCACCGGCAGCCCGGCGCGCAGCCCCTTGCGGTGGCGGGTGACGATGAAGAGGGCGTAATCGATGCCGACACCGAGCCCGATCAGCATGCCGAGCATCGGGGCGAAGTCGGCCACCGTCATGACATGCCCGAGGAGCACGGTGCCCGCGTAGGCCGTGCCGACGGAGACGAGGGCGGTGGCGATGGGGAGAAGGCTGGCCGCGAGCGAGCCGAAGGCGAGAAAGAGCACCACGGCGGCGACCGCGATCCCGACGAGCTCGGCGGTGTGCCCGCCGGTCGCGCCGGGGACCTGGTCGAGCCCGGCCGCGGTGCCGCCGAGTTCGACCCGGAGCCCATCGGCGCGGGCCGACCGGGCGGTTTCGGTGAACCGGTCGATCTGCGCGCGCGGCATGTCCGCGGCAGGCCGGTCGAAGGTGACGGTGGCGTACGCGGTGCGCCCGTCCGGGCTGATCCGCCCGGCGCCGCCGGGCTCGTGGGGGCCGGCGACGGAGGCCACCCCCGGGAGTGCGCCGACCGCGTCGAGCATGGGGTCGACGCGTTCCCGGACCGCTTCGGCGCGGACCCCGCCCGCGGCCGAGTGCCAGACGATGACATCGCTCTCGCCGTGACTGCCGGGGAAACCCTCCCGCAGCAGCTGGGCGGCGCGGCCGGACTCGGTTCCGGGGACCTCGTAGTCCTGGGAGTACGCCGTTCCGGCCATCACCGCGGTGATGGCGGCCCCGGCGCAGGTGGCGGCCCAGAGCAGTACGGCGATGAGTCGGTGGGTGATGCACCACCGGGCGATGGCTGCCAACGGGCTCGCTCCCTGGGGGTTCGCGGATCTCGCTCGGGGACAGCCCGAAAAAGAACTCTTGACCTGTGGGACACACTCTGGCAGCGAATAGTGATCGTTTGACCATTTGCACTGGTTTCGTGGATTTCCTCACAGCGGCAGGACGGTGGGCTGGGGTACCTTCCGCGCCGCCGGGGATGGGATCCGGCCATGTCGACCACCGGTGGGACGGTGCCCACTTCCCCGGCCCCGGCGGGGGCGGCCGGGCGCGGGCGGACCGTTCCGGGGAGGGAATCCGGCTTCTCCCAGCGGATGTTGTCAGTGATGACTGGCACGATGGACGGCATGGAGAACATGGACGGCGTGGAGCACGCGGGGGCCGGCCGGCCGATCCTGCTGCCCGGCGAGGCCGCGGAGTTCGCCCGGACCCTGCACGACACCCCCGCGGAGTTCATCGGCCGCGCCCCGGTGCCGGTGCTCGCCCATGAGCCGGGGGCCTCGCTCCGGGAGCGGCGGGAGTCGTTCCGCCAGGTGTACGAGGCGGTCGTGGGCCGGATAGGCCGCCCCACCCTGCACGGCGGCTCGGCCGGCGGCCCCAATGTCCGCTGGCGCAGCGCCGGCCGGATCGTCCTGCTCTCGGGCAACCACCAGCGCGCCCAGCTGTCGGTCCATGACACCGACGCCCTGGAGTACGAGGAGCTGCGCACCTTCGAATGGGGCGGCGCCTGGTCGGCCGATGAGCCTCATGACTTCGACCTCCTCCCCTACACCTGGCAGCTGGACCGGGCGGGGCCCGGGGAGCCGCCGGCCGAGCGGACCGGCGGGCGGATGGCCTCCTCGCTGGAGCAGTTCGAGAGCGCGCTGGAGCTGCTGCTGGCCGCCTGGGTCGAGCAGCTTCCCGTGCAGGTCGGTGACGAGTGGGCGGGCTTCTCCCTGACCAGCGGCGCCGACCGGGGGCGCCAGTTGCAGATCACCTACTCGCTGGTGGACGGCCTCCATGTCTCCGTGGACGACCGCGACGGCGACGACAGCCCCGAGCGCGCCCGGCTGATGCACTCCCGGGGGTGGCAGGCCCGTGACCGCGGGTGGTGGCAGACCGAATTCCCGTCCCCGGAGCGCCCGGAGACCGCGGCGGCGGCCCGCCTGGCGATAGCGGAGCTGCGGGCCCGGGGCACCCGGGAGCCGAAGGATCTCCGGGCCCGCGATGTGAGCTGCAAGGACCGGGGCGAGCTGCTGCTGCCGGGGCTGGGCGTGCGCCACTGAGGGCGGCGGGCCCGTGCGCGGCCTGGTTCCGCCCGCGCCCGCCCCTTGCCCGTCTGTCTCCCCCGCTGTGCGTGCGCCTTCCCGCCCGCCTGCCCTCGCTGTACGTGCCCGTTCCAGCCGCCTGCCCCCGTTGTACGTGCCCGTTCCACCCGGGCCCTTCATCCGCGCCCACTTGTCCGTTCGCACGCACCCGGCCTCGGAACGCGCCGTGGCCCGTACCGGGACCGGCCGGCCCGGCCGGCACTGCGCCGGTGGTGCCGTCCGGGCCGGTACGGGCCGCGGTGGACCCGGAAGCATCCGGGGCCGTGGTGTGTCAGCCCTCGCTCACACCGAGCTTCTCCAGGATCAGCTCCTTGACGCGCGCCGCGTCGGCCTGGCCGCGCGTCGCCTTCATCACCGCGCCGACGAGCGCGCCGACCGCCGCGACCTTGCCGCCGCGGATCTTGTCGGCGATGGCCGCGTTCCCCGCGATGGCCTCCTCCACGGCCGTGGTGAGCGCGCCGTCGTCGGAGACGACCTTCAGACCGCGCTTGTCGACCACGGTGTCGGGGTCGCCCTCGCCCGCGAGCACGCCCTCGATGACCTGGCGGGCCAGCTTGTCATTGAGGTCACCGGCGGCGACCAGCGCGGCCACCCGGGCGACCTGCGCCGGGGTGATCGGCAGCTCCTCCAGCGCGCGGCCGGACTCATTGGCATTGCGCGCCAGCTCGCCCATCCACCACTTGCGGGCCTGGTCGGCCGGGGCTCCGGCGTCCGTCGTGGCGACGATCAGCTCGACCGCGCCCGCGTTGAGGATGGACTGCATGTCGTGCTCGGAGACACCCCACTCCTCGCGGAGCCGGTTCCGGCGGACCCGGGGCAGCTCGGGCAGACCCGCCCGCAGCTCCTCCACCCACTCCCGCGCGGGAGCGACCGGGACCAGGTCGGGCTCCGGGAAGTACCGGTAGTCCTCGGCGTTGTCCTTGATCCGGCCGGAGGTGGTGGAGCCGTCGTCCTCGTGGAAGTGACGGGTCTCCTGGATGATCGTGCCGCCGGACTCCAGCACCGCGGCATGGCGCTGGATCTCGAACCGGGCGGCCCGCTCGACCGAACGGAGCGAGTTGACGTTCTTCGTTTCCGAACGCGTACCGAAGACCTCGGTGCCCTTGGGCATCAGGGACAGGTTCACGTCACAGCGCATCTGGCCCATTTCCATCCGGGCCTCGGAGACGCCGAGCGCCTTGATGAGCTCGCGCAGCTCGGCGACGTACGCCTTGGCGACCTCGGGCGCGCGCTCGCCCGCACCGACGATCGGCTTGGTGACGATCTCGATCAGCGGGATGCCGGCCCGGTTGTAGTCCAGCAGCGAGTGGGACGCGCCGTGGATACGGCCGGTGGCACCGCCGACATGCGTCGACTTGCCGGTGTCCTCCTCCATGTGGGCGCGCTCGATCTCCACGCGGAAGATCTCCCCGTCCTCCAGCTGGACGTCCAGATAGCCGTTGAAGGCGATCGGCTCGTCGTACTGGGAGGTCTGGAAGTTCTTCGGCATGTCCGGATAGAAGTAGTTCTTCCGGGCGAAACGGCACCATTCGGCGATCTCGCAGTTGAGTGCGAGACCGATCTTGACGGCGGACTCGATACCGATCGCGTTGACGACCGGGAGCGAGCCGGGCAGACCGAGACAGGTGGGGCAGGTCTGCGAGTTGGGCGGAGCGCCCAGCTCGGTCGAACAGCCGCAGAACATCTTGGTCTTGGTACCGAGTTCGACATGGACCTCAAGGCCCATGACGGGGTCGTATCCGGCGAGGGCCGCCTCGTACGACACCAATTCAGTGACGGTCACGGTGAAACTTTCCCTCTCAGCCGAACAGAACGTCGTCGTCGCCGAGGCGCTTCAGCTCGCGCACCAGCAGGGCGATGCCCGTGACGAGCGCGGCACCGGTGATCGCGGCGTCGATCAGCCGGAGCGTGTCGTGCTCGGCGCGGGCCGCCTTCACCTGCTTGAGGACGCCGAGCGCCCCGAAAGCGGTGGTGCCGATCGACAGGTAGGTGCCGGCCTTCGACTTCTTGAAGCCCTTGGCCTTGGTCAGTGCGCTCACAGTGACGGTGCCTCCTCCAGCAGCGGGTGACCCCACCTTTCCACGAAGGCGGCCTCGACGGCGGCGCCGACCTTGTACAGCCGGTCGTCCTTCATGGCGGGGGCGATGATCTGCAGGCCGACCGGGAGGTTGTCCTCCGGGGCCAGGCCGCAGGGGAGCGACATGGCGGCATTGCCCGCCAGGTTCGTCGGAATGGTGCACAGGTCCGCGAGGTACATCGCCATCGGGTCGTCGGCGCGCTCCCCGATCGGGAAGGCGGTCGTCGGCGTCGTCGGCGAGATCATCACGTCGACCTGCTCGAAGGCGGCGTCGAAGTCCCGCTTGATCAGGGTGCGGACCTTCTGGGCGCTGCCGTAGTACGCGTCGTAGTAGCCGGAGCTCAGCGCGTACGTACCGAGCATGATCCGGCGCTTGACCTCGGCGCCGAACCCGGCCTCACGCGTGAGAGCGGTGACGTCCTCGGCGGACCTGGTGCCGTCGTCGCCGACCCGCAGGCCGTACCGCATCGCGTCGAAGCGGGCCAGGTTCGAGGAGCACTCGGACGGCGCGATCAGGTAGTACGCGGAGAGGGCGAGGTCGAAGGACGGGCAGTCCACCTCGACCACCTCGGCGCCCAGCTCCTTGAGCAGGACCACCGCCTCGTCGAACCGCTGCATCACGCCGGCCTGGTAGTGCTCGCCGCGGAACTGCTTGACCACACCGACCCGCATGCCCGCCACGCTGCCGTTGCGCGCGGCCTCGACGACCGGCGGGACCGGGGCGTCGATGGAGGTGGAGTCGAGCGGGTCGTGCCCGGCGATCACCTCATGGAGCAGCGCCGCGTCGAGCACCGTACGGGCGCAGGGACCGCCCTGGTCCAGCGACGAGGAGAAGGCCACCATGCCGTAGCGGGAGACCGCGCCGTAGGTGGGCTTCACGCCGACCGTGCCGGTCACCGACGCGGGCTGGCGGATCGAGCCGCCGGTGTCCGTGCCGATGGCCAGCGGGGCCTGGTACGCGGCGAGGGCCGCGCTGGAGCCGCCGCCGGAGCCGCCGGGGATCCGGGTGAGGTCCCACGGGTTGCCGGTGGGGCCGTAGGCGCTGTTCTCGGTCGACGAGCCCATGGCGAATTCGTCCATGTTCGTCTTGCCGAGGATGACGACGTCCGCCTCCTTCAGCCTGCGCGTCAGGGTGGCGTCGTACGGCGGGATCCAGCCTTCGAGGATCTTGGAGCCGACGGTGGTCGGGATCCCCTCGGTGGTGAAGATGTCCTTCAGCGCGAGCGGGACACCCGCGAGGGGGCCCAGCTTCTCGCCCGCGGCACGCTTGGCGTCCACGGCGGCGGCCTGGGCGAGGGCGCCCTCGCGGTCGATGTGCAGGAAGGCGTTGACCTTCTCGTCGACCGCGTCGATCCGGGCCAGGTGGGCCTCGGTGACCTTGACCGCGGTCAGCTCGCCGGAGGCGACCTTCGCGGCGATCTCCGCCGCGGTGAGCTTGATGATGTCCGTCATGGTGTGTTAGTCCTCCCCCAGGATCTGCGGCACCTTGAAACGCTGCTGCTCCTGGGCCGGGGCGCCGGAGAGCGCCTGCTCGGGGGTGAGCGACGGACGGACCTCGTCCGCGCGCATGACATTGGTCAGCGGCAGCGGGTGGGAGGTCGGGGGCACGTCTTGATCGGCGACCTCGGCGACGCGGGCGACCGCGCCGATGATGTCGCCGAGCTGATCGGCGAAGTGGTCGATCTCGTCGCCGGACAGCTCCAGACGGGCCAGGCGGGCGAGGTGTGCGACCTCCTCGCGCGTAATGCCAGGCATGCAGCGATCCTCAGGGGTGAGTGTGAGTGGTATTGAGCCCAATCCTATGGGGCGGGGGTCCTGGACCACGAAACGGTTACCCCGGCCCACCGAACGCGGGTCCCTCCGGGGGGGTGCCCGGGGTCCTGGTCCTTTTCCGGGGCTCCGCCCCGAACCCGGCGCCTCAAACGCCGGCGGGGCTCGGTTTTGGTGCTGTTGGTACGGAGCGGGGCGCCTTGTTCCATGGCGGCCCGGGGGTCCCCCGGCCCCGGAACCGCTTGTCTCTGGTGCGGGAGCGCCCGCCCAGAAGCACCCGCCCACTCTGACGCCCATCACCCACCCACCCACGGGTGACGTTCCGGACCGGGGTTCCCCGCCTTGTGAAACCGTCTCCGAACGCGCGGACACCCTCATAACCGTCATCACGCACTGGGGTCACTCGCGGAAAGGGGGACGCGCAGGAGCGGTACTGGGGCATCAAGCGTGATTTGTGGCGCAAAGGAGAAAGACCAAAACAAGGGCGGTACATGCGCCGTAAATCATGCAGCCCCAGTACCGAACCGGAGCGGCA
>NZ_JBDQQP010000013.1:0-250497 GCF_039888735.1 Streptomyces sp. CAU 1734 | reverse complement strand
CCCGAACAACACAAGCAACGACACCTCACCGTCCACCCACCGACCCGCACCCGCGAACAAGGGCGCCAAAAATCAGCCCCGCCGGCGTTTGAGGCGCCGGGCCCGGGGCGGAGCCCCGGAAAGGGCCCGCACCACGGGCGACCCGAACAGCACGGGCGAGGCCGCGACACTGCACACGCACCGGCCCGCACCCGCGAACGAGGGCGGCAAATTCAGCCTCGCCGGCGTTTGAGGCGCCGGGTCCGGGGCGGAGCCCCGGAAGAGCACCCGCACCCCCGGGCGACCCGAACGACGCGGGCGAGGATGCGACACCGCCCACGCACCAGCCCGCACTGGCGAACAAGAGCAAGCAAATTCAGCCCCGCCGGAGGCAGCCGCGCCCGGGGCCGGGGCGGAGCCACGGGCGGCGGGTCAGGGATCCTCGCGGCGGGCCAGCGCCAGCGTCCTCCTCGCCGCCGCCACGATCGCCGCGTCCACGAACCGCCCGTCCGGCAGCGCCAGCGCACCCCCCGTGGCCGCCGCCGCGCGGATGACCTCCTCCGCCGCCTCGATCTCGGCCGGTGCCGGGCGGAAGGCGCGTTCGATGACCGGGAGCTGCCGGGGGTGGATCGCGGCGCGGCCCAGGAAACCGAGGGCGCGCCCATGGGCGCAGGACGCGTAGAGGCCGTCGACATCGCGGATGTCCGGGTAGACGGACTGGGAGGGCGGCGCCAGACCGGCCGCGCGGGCCGCGATCACGATGCGGACCCGGGGCCAGTCGAGCGAGGAGCCGTCCCGGACGCCGAGGTCCGCGCGGAGGTCGGCCTCGCCGAGGGCGATGCCGCGGACGGCGGGGTGCGCGGTGGCGATGTCGTAGGCGTACTCGACGGCGAGCGCGGATTCGAGGAGCGGGTAGAGGGGGAGCCCTGGGGCGAGCCGGGCGGCCCGGTGAATGTCAGTGGCGTGTGCGACCTTGGGAACACGGAGCGCGGAGAGGCCGGGAAGACCGGTCAGTGTCGCGATGTCCTGGGGGGAGTGAATGCGCACATGGACGGGCAGCGGCTGTGGGGATGTGAGGAGTTCCGCCGTGGCGGTGAGCGCGTATTTCCGGCGTTCGGGGGAGACCGCGTCCTCCAGGTCGATGATCACCACATCGGCTCGGGAGGCGATGGCCTTGAGGACGACCTCGGGTCGGTCACCGGGGGCGTAGAGATAGGTGAGCGGGATGGTCACACGGCCCCCCGATCGCGGAGCGCGGCGATATCCGCGCTGTTCAGGCCGAGTTCGGTGAGGATCTCCTCGGTGTCGGCGCCGTGCGGGCGGCCCGCCCAGCGGATGGCGCCGGGGGTCGCGGAGAGCCGGAAGAGCACGTTCTGCATACGGATGGTGCCGAGTTCGGGGTCGGGGACCTCGGTGATGGTGTCCAGCGCGCGGTACTGAGGGTCGTCCATGACATCCCGGATGTCATGGACGGGGGCGATCGCGGCCTCGGCTTTCTCGAAGGCGGAGATCGCCTCGTCCCGGGTGCGGCGGGCGATCCAGCCGCCGACGGCCCGGTCGAGCTCCTCCGCGTTGTCGGCCCGGCCGGTGCCGGTGGTGAACCAGGGCTCGTCGATCAGTTCGGGGCGGCCGACCAGCCGCATCACCCGTTCGGCGATCGACTGCGCGGAGGTGGAGACCGCCACCCAGTAGCCGTCCGCGGTGCGGTAGGTGTTGCGCGGGGCGTTGTTGCGCGACCGGTTGCCGGTGCGGGGCTGTACATAGCCGAGCTGGTCGTACCAGACGGGGTGCGGGCCGAGCACGGTCAGGATCGGTTCGATGATCGCCATGTCGACGATCTGGCCCTCTCCGGTGGCGGTGCGGGCGGCCAGCGCGGTCATGACGGCGTAGGAGGTGGCGAGGGCGGCGATGGAGTCGGCGAGGCCGAAGGGAGGGAGGGTCGGGGGGCCGTCGGGTTCGCCGGTGATGGCGGCGAAGCCGCTCATCGCCTCGGCGAGGGTGCCGAAGCCGGGGCGGTGGGCGTAGGGGCCGAACTGCCCGAATCCGGTGACCCGGGCGAGCACCAGGCGGGGATTGGCGGCGCTCAGTTCGGGCCAGCCGAGGCCCCAGCGCTCCAGGGTGCCGGGGCGGAAGTTCTCGATGATCACATCGGTGGAGGCGGCCAGCCGCAGCAGGGTGTCCCGGCCGTCGGGGGCGCCGAGATCGAGGGTGAGGGTGCGTTTGTTGCGGCCGAGGAGTTTCCACCAGAGACCGATGCCGTCCTTGGCGGGACCGTGGCCCCGGGAGGGGTCGGGTCGGCGGGGGTGCTCGACCTTGATCACTTCGGCGCCGAAGTCGCCGAGCATCGTGGCGGCGAGCGGGCCCGCGAAGAGGGTGGCGAGATCGAGGACGCGAAGGCCCCGCAGGGGGGCCGGAGCGGCGGCGGGAGCGGGGGGCTGCTGGGTGGTTGTCATGAGGCGTTGTCGATCTCCGGACGGTAGGGCATGGAGGTGGAGGCACCAGGTCGCTGGACACAGAGCGCGGCTGCCGCGGCGGCCCAGTGGAGGGCGCGCTCGATGGGTTTCTCCTCGCCGAGGGCGACCGCGAGGGCCCCGGTGAAGGTGTCGCCCGCCCCGGTGGTGTCCACGGCGGTGACGGGCGGCGCGGGCACGGCGAAGGGCGGGCTGTCGCGGCTCGCGTGCAGGCTGCCCGCGGCGCCCAGGGTGATCACCACCTCGGGTACCTGCCGCAGCAGTGCCTCGGCCGCCCGGTGGGGGTCGGCGATGCCGGTGAGGGCCGCCGCCTCGTGCTCATTGGGCACCAGGAGATCGGTGACGGCGAGGAGTCCGGGAGGGAGGGGCTGTGCGGGAGCGGGGGTGAGGATGGTCCGCACACCGTGGCGGCGCGCGGCCGAGGCGCCGTCGAGTACGGCGCTCAGCGGCAGTTCGAGCTGGAGGAGGAGCGAGTCGGCGCCGGCGATCAGGGCTTCCTCGCCGGGGCCGAGGGAGGTGACGGTGCCGTTGGCGCCGGGGATGACGACGATGGAGTTGGCGCCTTCGGCGTCCACGACGACGCCGGCGATGCCGGACGGCCCGGCGGCGGTGTGCAGCAGATCGGTGTCGACTCCGGAGGCGGCCAGGGTCTGCCGCAGCAGGGTGCCGAAGCCGTCGGATCCGACCGCGCCGATCATCGACACCTCGCCGCCCGCGCGGGCGGCGGCGATGGCCTGGTTGGCGCCCTTGCCGCCCGGCACGGTGCGGAAATCCCGCCCCGTGACGGTCTCGCCGGGCTTCGGCGCCCGCGCGACACGGGTCACCAGATCCATATGGGTGCTGCCGAGTACCACGATCGCGGTCATGGGCGGAGGGCCTCCTGGTGGGTGAGCCGGGCGAGGGTGTCGAAGCCGATGCCGTCGAATCCCGCCACGGAGGTGGCGAGCCGGTTGCGGAGCGGCGCGGTCCAGCGGCGGGGGAGAGCGCCGGGGTCCCCGGCGAGCAGGCCCGCGAGGGATCCGGCGGTGGCGCCGTTGGAGTCGGTGTCCCAGCCGCCGGAGACGGCCCGGCAGATGGAGCCGGTGAAGTCGCCGTCGGCGTGGGTGAGCGCGGCGGCGAGCAGCGCGGTGTTGGGGATGACATGCACCCAGTGGTGGTGCCCGTGGACGGCGTGGATCCGGTCCACGACGGTGTCGAAGTCCGCTTCGTCCCGGGCCTGTTCGATGCCGAACCGTACGGCCCGGGCCAGCCGGGACGCGGGCGGCACCACGGTGAGCCCGGCGGCGAGGGCCCGGTGCACATCGCGGTCGCCGCCGGCCGCCGCGGCGATGGCGGCGGCGATGAACATCGCGCCGTGGACCCCGTTCGCGGTGTGGGTGAGACAGGCGTCCCGGTGGGCCTGCTCGGCGGCGGCACCGGGGTCGCCCGGGTTGGTCCAGCCGTGCACATCGGCCCGGATGGCGGCGCCGATCCACTCCCGGAAGGGGTTGTGGTGCCGGGCCGTGTGGGGTGGTTCGACGCCGGAGAGGAGATTGCGGTAGGCGATCCGCTCGGCGGTGAAGGTCCGCCCGGCGGGCAGTTCGTCGAGCCAGAGGCGGGCGACGTCACCGGTGCGGAAGCCGCGGCCGTACCGCTGGAGGAGCAGGAGATTGAGGAGCGGGTAGTTGAGATCGTCGTCCTCGGGCATCCCGTCGATGTTCTCGGCGAGCGAGGTGGGCGCGGAGCGGCGGTTCCACGGGTGGGCGCGGGCGAGGTCGTCGGGCAGCCCCTCGGCGGTGAACCAGGTGTGCAGTGGCCAGTTCCCGGTGGCCCGGGCGAGGGCCCGGATGGCGGCGAGCGGAAGCTTCTCCACCGGTTTGCCGAGCAGACAGCCTGCCGCCCGGCCGAGCCAGGCGGCGTGCAGTGCGGTCCGGAGGGAGTCCGGTGGGGAGGGGGGTGGTGGGTTCTGCGGGGATCCGGTTCCGCCGGGCGGGCGCACCGGCTGTTCCGGGGCCCGGGGGGTCGCCGTCGTTCCGGTCGCGGGCGGTGGCGAGGCCGGCGCTGGTCCGTCCGGGGGCGGCGGCCGGAGCGGCGGGGCGCCGCCCGGCAGCGTGGTCCGGCCGGCCGGCGCGGTGCCGGCCGCTGCCCGGGGGCCGGGCGGGTGCGGGCCGGCGGGCGGAGGGGTGCCCGCGGGGGTGGCGGGCCCGGCGGCGGCGGGCCCCCGCCGCGCCGGCCGGCCCGCGCCCGGGGCGGGCCAGGCCGGGCAGGACGCCCGGATCGAGGACAGTTCGGTGGGCTCCAGCGGGGCCAGCGGGCTCGGCAGCGCGGCGAGGGCGTCCAGCAGCCGGGCCGCGAGTGCGCGCAGCTCCGGGGCGGCCCCGCCGGGGGAGGCACCCGCAGCCTCGGGCGCGGGCGGGCCCCCGGCCGCTTCCCAGGCGGCGGCGATGGCCGAGGCGTCGCGGCCGTCCTCGTACGCCTGGCGCAGCTCGTGGCCGACCAGATCCTCCGGCTGTACCCAGGTGAGGCGGACCGCGCCGGCCGGTGCCGTGTCCGGCCGTACGGTTTCCGGCCGGGCGGCCGTGCCGCTCATCGGGCGTCCGCGGTCAGCAGGGCGTACGCGGTCTCGTGCGCGCGGCGGCGGTCCGTGTCCCGGGCGAAGACCTCCCGGGCGACGGCGGCCAGCTCCCGTGCCGGGGCGTGCAGATCCAGCCGGCTGGCCTCGGAGACCGTCTTCGCCCACGCGCGGGGGATCGCCGGCTCGCCGTGCAGCGCGCCCGCCATCGCCCCGGCCATGGTGGCGATCGAATCGCAGTCGCGGCCGTAGTTGACCGAGCCCAGCACCGTACGCCGGTAGTCGCCCCCGCCGGCCAGCAACATCCCCAGGGCGATCGGCAGTTCCTCGATGGAGTGCACCCGGGACGGCCGCCGGGCGGCCGGGGACGGGGCGCGGTAGTCGGGGCCGACCGTGTCGAAGGGGGCCACCGCCGCGCGGAGCGGGGCGAGCGCCGACTCCGTGTCCTTGTGGTGCGCGGCCACCCCGGCCACCGCCTCGATCGCCGCCCGGGTGCCGTCCTTGGCCAGCGCCAGCGCCGACTCCACCACCGATTCCGGGGTCGCCCCCGGCCTGCACGCCGCGGCGACCGCCGCCGCGAAGACCCCGGCCGCCTCCCGGCCGTAGGACGACTGATGCGCGCCCGCGATGTCCAGCGCCTCGGCGTAAGCGGCCTCCGGATGGGCCGCGTTGACCAGGCCCACCGGTGCCATGTACATCGCCGCACCGCAGTTGACGATGTTTCCGCTGCCCGCCTCGCGCGGATCGTGGTGACCGTAGTGGAGCCGGGTCACCAGCCACTTCTCGGCGAGGAAGATCCGCTGGAGCGGCAGCGCGTAGGCCTCCAGCTCCGGGATCCAGCGGGGGTTGGACATCAGGTCCGGGACGAGGTGGGCGGCGATGGCATGGGCGTCGAGATGGTCGCGGACGGTGGCGTACACCCTGATCAGCGCATGGGTCATCAGGGTGTCGTCGGTGATGTGCCCATCCCCCTTGTGGTACGGGGCGATCGGGCGGGCGGTGCGCCACGCGTCGCCGTTCCAGGGCCCGACGATGCCCCGCACCCGGCCGCCGTGGCGCTCGGTGATCTGCTCGGGGGAGTACCCCTCCACCGGGCCGCCGAGCGCGTCGCCGACCGCCGCGCCGAGCAGAGCGCCGGTGATCCGGTCATCCAGGGTGGGCGTCGCGATTGCTGTCGTCGTCATGCCGGAATTGTCCACCCATGAAGGTGAGTTCCGTGTCTGTCAGCTTCTCGGCGAGTTCGACCAGATCTGTCCCCGCGAGTCGGGGCAGCGCGCACCCCGCCAGCGTGCGGCAGGCGTCCCGCCAGCCGGCCGGGATGGTGTCCCCGCCGCCGAGTGCGCCGGTCAGCGCCCCGGCGAGGGCGGGAGCGGAGTCCGCGACCCGGGAGAGACAGGCCGCCGTCGGCACCGCCTCGGCCACCCGTCCGCGTGCCGCGGTCGCCACCGCGAGGGCGACCGGCACGGTTTCGGCGGCGGCGATTCCATAGCTGTAGACATGATCGACGATCTGGTGTTCCAGCAGGGGGACGAGATCGAACGCCGCGTCGGCGGCGCGGGCGAGCGCCACCGCGTGCCGGGCGTTCCGGCCGATCTCCGTGGTGTCGGGGAGCTGTGCGAGGGCCGCCTCCACCGCGTCGTCCACATCGCCTCCGCCCAGCGCGGCGGCCACGGCCGCGGCCATGGCGCGCGCACCGTGCACCCCGTCGCCGTCCTGTGTGTACCGCGCGTCGAACTCCGCGAGCGCGGCGGCCGAGCCGGGGTCCCCGGGGTGGACCGCGGCGAGCACCACGGCCCGGACACAGGCGGCGTCGTCGAAGTAGTGCGGATTGTCGTGGCCCGTGGCGGGCGGGCGCAGGCCGGTGGCCAGATTGCCGAGCCCGGCGCGTACCGAGATCCGGGCCCGCAGCGGCAGTACGGCGGACTCGACCTCGGGCGCGCGGGCCGCCGCCGCGGCGACCTCGCCGGCGAGGGAGTTCCAGGCCAGGTCGACGGCGGCGCGCAGCCGCCGGCCGCGGGTGAAACCGGTGAAGAGCCGCCCCGCCGCGGTGAGCACGGCCTCGGCCGTGAAGGCCGCCCACTCGGCGTCGTCGGACGGGCCGAGCCGCAGCGGCTCCGGGGGCTGGTTGAGCGCGATCGGTACGGGGAGGGTGGTGGTGGCGTTCTGCTCCGCGAAGGTGTCGAGCTCCCGGGTCAGCCGCCGGGTCCACTCGGGCATCCGCGCGGCCCGGTGCCGCGCGGCCGGCCACCCCGCCGCGTCCCCCGCCGCCAGCCCGAGCAGCAGCCCCTCGATGGGCCGCGCCCGGGCCGGAGTCCTCGCGGGTACGGGGCGGGGGCGGGCCGCCGGGCCGGCAGGGGTACCGGGGGCGGGCACGGCACCTGTACCCGTACGGGTGGCGGGTGGCCGATCCGCCGGTGTGTCCGTGTCCGCCGCGGCCATGCGGTGGTCCGCGAGAGGGTGGTCCGTCGGCGCGCCGGCCGCGCGGTCGCCCGTACCGGGTGTGGGGTTCCGTACGGCGTACGCGCCTGTATGACCGCCGTGCGGGTGATCCGGCAGGGCGGTCGTACCGGTCATGGGCGCGTGAATCGCCGGGACACCGACGCCCGCGCCGGCCGGTTGTTCCGCCGGGACGTCCGTGTCCGTGCCGGGCGGGGCGTCGATGCCGCTGCCGGGCGCGGGGGCCGCCGGGGTGTCCGTACCCGTGCCCTGAGCGGGGCCGGGCACGGGGTCGTGAACGGGGCCGGGCACGGTGGAGGTGCCCGCGCCGGCCGCGACGTCCGCCAGGACATCCGCTCCCCGCCGTGTCTCCGTCACCATGCCGCTCCCGGGTCGTCGTCCGGTGTCAGCAGGTCCGCGATGTCCAGGATGTGGTGGCCGCGCATCGAGGGCAGGCAGCTGCCGCGCACCGGGCCGATCGCCGAGGCCCAGGCGGCGGGGATCGACCGGACGCCGGAGACCGCGCCCGCCAGAGCACCCGCCACCGCGGCCGTGGTGTCCGCGTCCCGGCCCATGTTCACCGCCGTCAGCACCGAATCGCGGAAGTCCCCGCGCGCCGCCGCGAACGCGCCGAACGCCAGCCCCACCGCCTCCGGGGCGAGGTCCGTCCACGGATAGCCGCCGATCACCACCGCCGAGCGCAGCGCCCGTTCCCTGGTGAGCGCGTCCGGATACGCCCGCTGGGCCGCGATCACCCCCCGGCGCAGCGAGCGCGCCGTCCAGGAGTCCATGGGGATCACCGAGAGGGCCGCGCCGATCACCCCCGCCGGGCCCGCGCCCGCCATCGCCGCCGCCACTCCCGCGGCGACCGCCCGGCCCCCGTGGATGCCCTCGCCGTCATGGCTGACCGTGCCGTCGATGGCCACCAGCCGGGCCGCCTCCAGCGGGCGGCCCGCCGCGAAGACGCCGAAGGGCGCCGCCCGCATCGCCAGCCCGTCGCTCCAGGCGTGGCGGTGCTGTGCCGAGATCGGGGCCGCCAGGCCGCGCCGGAGGTTCTCCAGGGTGCCCCGCTCGCTGAAACCGGCGCCCCGGAACGGGCCCTCGTCCAGATCCGCGATCCAGTGGTGCCACGCTTTCTCCACATGGGCCACGGTCAGCGCCGAGCCGTGCCGGGCCAGCAGCAGCCCGGAGAAGATCGCGTACTCCGTGTCATCGGTGCCGGCCGGATCGTCGCGGACGAATCCTTCGATGCGCCCCCAGCGGCGGCGGATCTCGGACGGCCGCAGATTCTCCGCGGGCGCGCCCAGCGCGTCCCCCACCGCCAGCCCGAGCAGCGCCCCGCATGCCCGTTCCCGCCGCCCGGCCGGGCGCACCGGCTCCGTACCGGTGTACGGATCCGGCTGCTCCGCCGGTCCGGCGGCACCGAAGGCGGTCGACTCCATGGGCGGGGCCTCTTTCGCGCGCGAGCCCTTACGCGTGCATCTGTGCCCCACCGGGCTCGTCACGAGTCGGCGAAACCTTCCTGTCACCCGCACGACACACGCGCCGACCTGCGGGTAAGTACGGCCTGCCTTGCTGGCGCGGTCATGACGAGGTGCGTATTTTCGATGGTGTTCGAGGGGGCGGG
Source organism: Streptomyces sp. CAU 1734 (assembly GCF_039888735.1). Lineage (NCBI taxonomy): Bacteria > Bacillati > Actinomycetota > Actinomycetes > Kitasatosporales > Streptomycetaceae > Streptomyces > Streptomyces sp. CAU 1734. The sequence continues at coordinate 241,433 of NZ_JBDQQP010000013.1, read as the reverse complement.
ACGGTCATTTCGGCCCCGGGGGAAGGGGAGAGCTGTGTCCATCGTCGAAACCCGGGCGCCACTGCATGCGGCGCACCGGGACAACCACACCCACCGTGATGTCAACGGAGGCTGGTTGCGGCCCGCGGTATTCGGGGCGATGGACGGACTCGTCTCCAACCTCGCGCTCATGACGGGAGTCGCGGGCGGCGCGGTCTCCCAGCAGACCATGGTGATCACCGGCCTCGCGGGGCTGGCCGCCGGTGCCTTCTCCATGGCGGCCGGGGAGTACACCTCCGTCGCCTCGCAGCGCGAGCTCGTCCAGGCGGAGCTGGAGGTCGAGCGGCGCGAGCTGCGCAAGCACCCCGTCGACGAGATGGAGGAGCTGGCGGCGCTCTACGCCGCCCGGGGGGTGGAGCCGGCGCTCGCCCGTGAGGTGGCGATGCAGCTCTCCAGGGATCCCGAGCAGGCGCTGGAGATCCATGCCCGCGAGGAACTGGGCATCGACCCGGACGATCTGCCCTCCCCGCTGGTCGCGGCCGTCTCCTCCTTCGGGTCCTTCGCGCTGGGCGCGCTGCTGCCGCTGCTGCCGTATCTGTTCGGCGCGGCCGTGCTCTGGCCCGCCGTGCTCCTCGCCCTGGCCGGGCTCTTCGCCTGCGGTGCGCTGGTGTCCCGGGTGACCGCGCGGAGCTGGTGGTACAGCGGGCTCCGGCAGCTGCTGCTGGGCGGTGTGGCGGCGGCGGTGACATACGGCCTGGGCACTGCCCTCGGCGCGGTGCTCTGAGCCGGTACGCCCGACCCCCGCCCCGCCCCGGGCCGGATCGCGGAGCGCCCGGACCGGAAGCGGACGGGAAGCCGGGACCTGAAACAGGGAGCGCCCGGCCCGGAATCAGGGGAAACCCTCAACCCGATCAGAAGAAGCTTCAAATCGATCAGAAGAAGCCTCGAACCCAATCAGGAGAAGCCCGAAACCCGAATCCGGGGAAGGTTTCCGAGCCGATTCTTAGGGCACCCTCTCTCGCCAATCGGCCGGATGTGGTGAGACACTATGCGGGAGACCGCAAAACTAGTCATTGACCTGTCGGTTTCGATTCCCCGCCCACCGGGCATGAGCCGGGGGCGCTGCGGGCAAAGGAGCCCGTACGACGATGGTCCCGCGGATGCCGATCCGCCCGGCGGCGACCCAGCCGCCACCCCCGTGTGGTGTCCGCATGTTGGAATGTGAAATCCACTTTTCGAGAATCCTTCCATCATGTAACCTGCACGAAATTTCGCAGAGGGCCAACGTCGTCCCTCGGCACTGAACATGCCTCGACGACGACGGGAGAGCCGATGCGTTCCGACGCCTGGTCGCCCATGGACGGTCGCCCCGCCCCCCAGGGGCTGTACGACCCCCGTAACGAACACGACGCGTGCGGCGTCGGGTTTGTGGCCACCCTCACCGGTGTAGCCGGCCACGCGCTGGTGGAGCAGGCGCTGACCGTCCTGCGGAATCTCGAACACCGCGGTGCCACCGGATCCGAGCCCGACTCGGGTGACGGCGCCGGAATCCTGCTCCAGGTCCCCGACGACTTCCTCCGCGCGGTCAGCGGCTTCGAGCTCCCCGCCGCCGGGGCGTACGCCGTCGGCATCGCCTTCCTGCCCACCGCCGGCACCGACGAGGCCGCCGCGCACATCGAGCGCATCGCCGCCGACGAGGGACTCACCGTCCTCGGCTGGCGCGAGGTCCCCGTCAGCCCCGACCTGCTCGGCAACGGCGCCCGGGTCACCATGCCCGTCTTCCGGCAGCTCTTCGTCACCGACCACGCCAGCACCGGCATCGCCCTGGACCGTCTCGCCTTCGTGCTGCGCAAGCGCGCCGAACGCGAGGCCGGCGTCTACTTCCCGTCGCTCTCCGCGCGGACCATCGTCTACAAGGGCATGCTGACCACCGGCCAGCTGGAGCCCTTCTTCCCGGACCTCTCCGACCGGCGGCTCGCCAGCGCCATCGCGCTGGTCCACTCCCGCTTCTCCACCAACACCTTCCCGAGCTGGCCGCTGGCCCACCCGTACCGCTTCGTCGCCCACAACGGCGAGATCAACACGGTCAAGGGCAACCGCAACTGGATGCGCGCCCGGGAGTCCCAGCTCGCCTCCGAGCTCTTCGACGGCGCGGGCACCGGCAAGGGCCTGGAGCGGATCTTCCCGGTCTGCACCCCGGACGCCTCCGACTCCGCCTCCTTCGACGAGGTGCTGGAACTGCTCCACCTCGGCGGCCGTTCCCTCCCGCACGCCGTGCTGATGATGGTCCCCGAGGCATGGGAGAACCATGAGTCCATGGACCCGGCCCGGCGCGCGTTCTACCAGTACCACGCCACCCAGATGGAGCCCTGGGACGGCCCGGCCTGTGTGACCTTCACCGACGGTGTCCAGGTCGGCGCCGTGCTCGACCGCAATGGTCTGCGCCCCGGCCGCTACTGGGTCACCGACGACGGCCTGGTCGTGCTCTCCTCCGAGGTCGGCGTCCTCGACATCGACCCCGCGAAGGTGGTCCGCAAGGGCCGCCTCCAGCCCGGCCGGATGTTCCTGGTCGACACCGCCGAGCACCGCATCATCGAGGACGACGAGATCAAGTCGGCCCTCGCCGCCGAACAGCCCTACAAGGAGTGGCTGGACGCCGGGATCATCGAGCTGGAGGACCTGCCCGAGCGGGAGCACATCGTGCACACCCACGCCTCGGTCACCCGCCGCCAGCAGACCTTCGGTTACACGGAGGAGGAGCTGCGTGTCATCCTCGCGCCGATGGCGAGGACGGCGGGCGAGCCCCTCGGCTCCATGGGAACCGACTCCCCGATCGCGGCCCTCTCGGCCCGCCCCCGGCTGCTCTTCGACTACTTCACCCAGCTCTTCGCGCAGGTCACCAACCCGCCGCTGGACGCCATCCGGGAGGAGCTGGTCACCTCCCTGCGCTCCTCCCTCGGCCCGGCCGGCAATGTGCTGGAGCCCACCGCGGCCTCCTGCCGCAGTGTCACCCTCCCCTTCCCGGTGATCGACAACGACGAGCTCGCCAAGCTCATCCACATCAACGCCGACGGCGACATGCCCGGGATGAAGGCGGCCACCCTCTCCGGCCTCTACCGGGTCAGCGGCGGCGGCGACGCCCTCGCCGCCCGGATCGACGCCATCTGCGCCGAGGCCGACACCGCCATCGAGAGCGGCGCCCGGCTGATCGTGCTCTCCGACCGGCACTCCGACGCCGAGCACGCGCCGATCCCCTCCCTGCTCCTCACCTCCGCCGTCCACCACCACCTCATCCGCACCAAGCAGCGCACCCAGGTGGGCCTGCTGGTCGAGGCCGGCGATGTGCGCGAGGTCCACCATGTCGCCCTGCTCATCGGCTACGGCGCCGCCGCGGTCAACCCGTACCTCGCCATGGAGTCCGTCGAGGACCTGGTCCGCGCCGGTACGTTCATCGAGGGCATCGAGCCCGAGCAGGCCATCCGCAATCTGATCCACGCCCTCGGCAAGGGCGTCCTCAAGGTCATGTCCAAGATGGGCATCTCGACCGTCGCCTCCTACCGGGGCGCCCAGGTCTTCGAGGCCATCGGCCTGGAGGACGGCTTCGTCGAGAAGTACTTCAACGGCACCGCGACCAAGATCGGCGGGGCCGGCCTCGCGATCATCGCCGAGGAGGTCGCCGCCCGGCACACCAAGGCGTACCCCGTCTCCGGCATCGCCTCCGCGCACCGCGCGCTGGAGATCGGCGGCGAGTACCAGTGGCGCCGCGAGGGCGAACCGCACCTCTTCGACCCCGACACCGTCTTCCGGCTCCAGCACGCCACCCGCAACCGCCGGTACGACATCTTCAAGCAGTACACGGACCGGGTGAACGAGCAGTCCGAGCGGCTGATGACGCTCCGCGGCCTCTTCGGCTTCAAGAGCGGGCGCGAGGCCATCTCCATCGACGAGGTCGAGCCGGTCTCCGAGATCGTCAAGCGGTTCTCCACCGGCGCCATGTCGTACGGGTCCATCTCCCAGGAGGCCCACGAGACGCTCGCCATCGCCATGAACCGGCTCGGCGGCAAGTCCAACACCGGTGAGGGCGGCGAGGACCCGGAGCGCCTGTACGACCCGGCCCGGCGCTCCAGCATCAAGCAGGTCGCCTCCGGCCGCTTCGGTGTCACCAGCGAGTACCTGGTCAACGCCGACGACATCCAGATCAAGATGGCCCAGGGCGCCAAGCCCGGCGAGGGCGGCCAGCTCCCCGGCCACAAGGTCTACCCGTGGGTCGCCAAGACCCGGCACTCCACCCCCGGTGTCGGCCTGATCTCCCCGCCGCCGCACCACGACATCTACTCGATCGAGGATCTCGCCCAGCTGATCCACGATCTGAAGAACGCCAACCCGCGGGCGAGGATCCACGTCAAGCTGGTCTCCGAGGTCGGTGTCGGCACGGTCGCCGCCGGTGTCTCCAAGGCGCACGCCGATGTCGTCCTCATCTCCGGACACGACGGCGGCACCGGAGCCTCCCCGCTCACCAGCCTCAAGCACGCGGGCGGCCCCTGGGAGCTCGGCCTCGCCGAGACCCAGCAGACCCTTCTCCTCAACGGCCTGCGCGACCGGATCGTCGTCCAGACCGACGGCCAGCTCAAGACCGGCCGCGATGTCGTCATCGCCGCGCTGCTCGGTGCCGAGGAGTACTGCTTCGCCACCGCGCCGCTGGTCGTCTCCGGCTGCGTCATGATGCGCGTCTGTCATCTGGACACCTGCCCGGTCGGCATCGCCACCCAGAACCCGGTCCTGCGGGACCGCTTCTCCGGCAAGGCCGAGTACGTCGTCAACTTCTTCGAGTACATCGCCGAGGAGGTCCGCGAACTCCTCGGCGAGCTCGGCTTCCGCTCCGTCCAGGAGGCCGTCGGCCACGCCGAGCTCCTCGACACCCAGCGGGCCGAGAACCACTGGAAGGCGCAGGGCCTCGAACTCGCCCCGCTCTTCCACGTGCCCGAGCTGCCCGACGGCGCGGTCCGCCACGCCCTCATCGAGCAGGACCACGGCCTGGCGAAGGCGCTCGACAACGAGCTGATCCGGCTGGCCGCCGACGCGCTGCACGCCGAGTCCGCCGAGACCGCCCAGCCGGTCCGCGCGCAGATCGCGGTCCGCAACATCAACCGGACCGTGGGCACCATGCTCGGTCACGAGGTGACCCGCCGCTTCGGCGGCGCGGGCCTGCCCGAGAACACCATCGACCTCACCTTCACCGGGTCGGCGGGACAGTCCTTCGGCGCCTTCCTCCCCGCCGGAGTCACCCTCCGGCTGGAGGGCGACGCCAATGACTACGTCGGCAAGGGCCTCTCCGGCGGACGGGTCGTCGTCCGCCCGGACCGCGGCGCGGACCACCTCGCCGAGTACTCCACCATCGCGGGCAACACCATCGCCTACGGTGCCACCGGCGGCGAGCTCTTTCTCCGCGGCCGGACCGGCGAGCGCTTCTGCGTCCGCAACTCCGGCGCCCTGGTCGTCTCGGAGGGCGTGGGAGACCACGGCTGCGAGTACATGACCGGCGGCCGGGCGGTCGTCCTCGGCGAGACCGGACGCAACTTCGCGGCCGGCATGTCCGGCGGCGTCGCCTATCTGATCGACCTCGACCGGGACAACGTCAACCCCGGCAACCTCGGCGCGATCGAACCCCTGAACGACACCGACCGGGAGTGGCTGCACGATGTCGTGCGCCGCCACCACGAGGAGACGGCGTCCACCGTCGCCGAGAAGCTGCTCGCCGACTGGCCCGCGAGCGCCGAGCGTTTCAGCAAGATCATCCCGACCACGTACAAGGCAGTGCTCGCCGCCAAGGACGCCGCTGAGCTCGCCGGTCTCTCCGAGCAGGAGACCACCGAGAAGATGATGGAGGCGGCGATCAATGGCTGACCCCAAGGGCTTCCTGACCCACGGGCGCGAGGTCGCGCAGACCCGCCCCGTCACCGAGCGGCTGCGGGACTGGAACGAGGTGTACGTCCCCGGCTCCCTGCTGCCGATCATCAGCAAGCAGGCCGGCCGCTGCATGGACTGCGGCATCCCGTTCTGCCACAACGGCTGCCCGCTCGGGAACCTCATCCCCGAGTGGAACGACTACGCCTACCGGGAGGACTGGTCCGCCGCCTCCGAGCGGCTGCACGCCACCAACAACTTCCCCGAGTTCACCGGGCGGCTCTGCCCCGCGCCCTGTGAGGCGGCGTGTGTCCTCGGCATCAACCAGCCGGCCGTCACCATCAAGAATGTCGAAGTCTCCATCATCGACAGGGCATGGGACTCCGGCGATGTCACCCCGCAGCCCCCGGACCGGCTCTCCGGCAAGACCGTCGCCGTCATCGGCTCCGGCCCGGCCGGTCTCGCCGCCGCCCAGCAGCTGACCCGGGCCGGTCACACCGTCGCCGTCTTCGAGCGCGCCGACCGGATCGGCGGACTGCTCCGCTACGGCATCCCCGAGTTCAAGATGGAGAAGGTGCACATCAACCGGCGCATCGAGCAGATGCGCGCGGAGGGCACCAAGTTCCGCACCGAGGTCGAGATCGGCCGCGACATCGACGCCGCCCAGCTGCGCCGCCGTTACGACGCGGTCGTCATCGCGGCCGGTGCCACGGTCTCCCGCGATCTGCCGGTCCCCGGCCGTGACCTCAAGGGCATCCACTACGCGATGGAGTACCTGCCGCTCGCCAACAAGGTGTGCGAGGGCGACTTCGTCAGCCCGCCGATCACCGCCGAGGGCAAGCATGTGGTGGTCATCGGCGGTGGCGACACCGGCGCCGACTGCGTGGGCACCGCCAACCGCCAGAGCGCTCTCTCCGTCACCCAGCTGGAGATCATGCCCCGCCCGGGCGACGAGCGGAGCGCGGGCCAGCCCTGGCCCACCTTCCCGATGCTCTACAAGGTCACCTCCGCCCACGAGGAGGGCGCCGAGCGGGTCTACTCCGTCTCGACGACCCACTTCGAGGGCGACGAGGAGGGCCGCGTCCAGGCGCTGCACCTGATCGAGGTGGAGTTCAAGGACGGGAGGATCGAGCAGAAGCCCGGCACCGAGCGGGTGCTCCCCGCCCAGCTGGTCACCCTCGCGATGGGCTTCACGGGCACGGACCGGTCCAACGGCCTGGTCGAGCAGTTCGGCCTGGAGCTGGACGCCCGCGGGAACATCGCCCGGGACGGCGAGTACGCGACCAATGTCGACGGTGTGTACGTGGCCGGTGACGCCGGGCGCGGCCAGTCGCTGATCGTGTGGGCCATCGCCGAGGGCCGTTCGGCGGCGCGCGGTGTGGACCGCTATCTGACCGGTTCGAGCGAGCTGCCCGCCCCGATCCGCCCGACGGACCGCGCGCTGACCGTCTGACCCGGCACCGGGACCGCGAGCCGGTCGCGTACCGCCGGTACGCGCACGGCCCGCGGTCCCGTACGCTTGTGGGCAGGGCCCTGCATCGCACGGCCCGCCACACAGACGTCCCGTACAACGGCGTACGGAACTGAGAACGGCGCCTGCCCCAGCCCCGACCAGGACCATGGGCAGGCGCCGTTCCGCCTTCTCCGCCGGCGGCCACTCCGCCGGCTCGCGCTCCAGCCGGAGCGCCCCGCTCACCGGGCCGCCACGCGCTCCGGCAGCGGGCCGGCCGCCGGCTCCGGGGCACCGGCCGCCGCCGGTTCCGGGGCACTGACCGCCGCCGGCTCCGCGGACCCGTCCCGGGGGCGCAGCATCCGGTGGACCAGTACCGCCGCCAGCGTCAGCGCCACTGCGATGACCAGCGAGATCAGCTGCCAGGCGTCGGTGAACTCCCCGGCGGTCTCGGCACTGCGGCCGGTGGTCACCCGGTCCGCCAGCTCACGGTTGCCCAGCGAGCCCTCCACCAGGGTCATCAGCGCCGCCCCGAACCCGGCCAGCACCAGCGCCCCCGCGCCGCCGCGTGCCGTGCTGAGCAGCCCCGAGGCGATGCCCACCCGCTCGGGAGTGACGGCGCTCAGTGCCTGTGCCTCGATCTGGCCGAGTCCCAGGCCGTTGCCGATCCCCATCAGGATCAGCGGCCCGGCCAGCCGCAGCGCTCCGGCGTCCGGGGCGAGCGCCAGTGCCAGCCAGAGGTTTCCGGCCGCCGAGATCACCAGGGCCAGCACGATCAGGGTCCGCGGCGGCAGCCCCCGGGCGATCAGCCGGCCGCCCACCGTGGGGAAGACGAAGACCGGCGCGGTCGCCAGCAGCATGATCAGCCCGGCCTCGCCGGCCGTGAGCCCGCCCGTGCCCTGGAGATAGGTCGGGAAGAAGGTCAGCACCCCGGTGGCCCCCAGCGAGATGAACATCGCGCCGGTCAGCCAGCCCGAGAACATCCGGTCGCGGACCAGGGAGAGATCGAGCACGGGGTGATCACTGCGCCGCTCCACGCCGACGAAGACGATCAGCAGCGCGGCTCCGGCGGCCAGCGGCCCCAGCACCATGGCGCTGGTCCAGCCCGCCTGCCCGCCCTGGGTGACCGCGAACATCACCAGCACCAGACCCGCGATGAAGGTGGCCACCCCGGGGCGGTCCACCCGGGGCCGCTCTGCCGCCCTGGACTCCGGGATCAGCCGGGTGCCCAGCAGGATCAGCACCCCCGCGGCGCCGAAGAGCAGAAAGCTCGCGCGCCAGCCGAAGATCCCCACCAGCCACCCCGAGAGGGTGGGACCGATGGCGATGCCGACGCCGACGGTGGTGCCGACGAGGGCGAAGGCCCTGGTCCTGGCCGGTCCGTCGAAGAGGCCGGCGAGGATGGCGACCCCGCCCGCCATCACCGCGGCGCCGCCGACCCCGGCCACCGTCCGGGCGATGTCGAGGACCAGGATGTGCCCGCCGGCGGCGGCGGTGAGCGTGCCGGCCGCGTAGAGCGAGATCCCTGTGGTGTAGATCTTCCGGCGTCCGAAGAGGTCGCCCAGCGAACCGGCGACGAGCAGTACGGCCGAGGCGGCGAGCACATAGCCGGTGACCACCCACTGGAGGGAGGCTCCCGAGGCGTTGAGATCGCGGCCGATGTCGGGGAGGGCGACCGAGGTGCCGGTCATGCCCATGGGGAGGGTGAAGTAGCCGAGGAGCACGATCAGCAGGGTCAGCGTCTGCCGGGAGAGGCGGCGTCGTGGTGTCATGTGCTCCACGATTGACCCTCAAGTTTGGTTGAGGTCAAGTCGTGATAACGGGCGCGTGACGTAATCTCGGCGGAAATGTCGAAAGTGTCGAACCGTCAGGCCGGGTCCGGTGTGCGGAAGTCGGCGCCGGGGGCGGCCTTCGCGCCGGTCCGCGCCGCGCGCCCGCCCGGCGGCCGGACCGGTCGGCACCGCACGGAAGCGAGCCGCGCCATGTCCCACCCTCCCTTCGCCGGTCCGCCGGCGGGCTTCTCCGCCCCGCCCGCCGCCATCTCCTTCACCGGCCAGGGCCCGGCGATCAGCCTCCGCAAGGTGGAGGAGCGCGCGCCCGCGCTGGTGAACCTCTACAAGTCGGCCGGGGTCTCGCTGCGCAAGCACAACATGGAGGGCGGGCGCGCCGCCGTCTATCTGGTGATCGACTACTCGGGTTCGATGCGCGAGTACTACAAGGACGGCAGTGTGCAGGCGCTCGCCGACCGGGTGCTCGGTCTCTCGGCCCATCTCGACGACGACGGGGTGGTGCCGGTGGTCTTCTTCTCCACCGATGTCGACGCGGTCACCGATATCGCCCTGGAGAACCACCGGGGGCGGGTCGCCGCCATCGCCGCGGGCCTCGGGCACATGGGCAAGACCAGTTATCACCTGGCCATGGACGCGGTGATAGATCTCCATCTGGAACACTGCGCGCGGCGCGGCGCGGCCGTCCCCGCCCTCGTCGTCTTCCAGACCGACGGCGGCCCGATCAACAAACTCGCCGCCGAGCGGTATCTCTGCAAGTCCGCCCGGCTGCCGCTGTTCTGGCAGTTCATCGGCTTCGGCGACCGGGGCAGCAGGCAGTTCGACTTCCTGCGCAAGCTGGACGAGCTGGCGGTGCCGGACAAGCGCCCGATCGACAACGCGGGCTTCTTCCACGCCGGCCTCGACCCGCGCCGGGTCCCGGACGCGGATCTGTACGACCGGCTGGTGGGCGAGTTCCCGAGGTGGCTCGCGGCGGCGCGGGCTCAGCGCATCGTCCACTGAGGACGCCGGGGGGTACGGGCACGGGGCCGGGGCGCCGGTGTGTCAGGCGCCCGGGATCCAGAAACGGTGGACCTCCCGCACCTCCGGTGGCTGGGCGAGGGGCCATTCCAGCCGTTCGGCCACCGGCATCATCACGGCGCCGAAGGTGTCCATCGCCTCCTGGGACTCCCAGAGATCGAAGACCTCGATCCCCGTACCGGACGGCACACAGACATGGCTGAGGCAGCCGGCGAAGGTGTCACCGGGAAGCGCCTGCAATTCGGCGTTGAGCGCCTCGTACATCGAGGTCGACACGCCCGGGAGTGTGGCATGCATGAAGATCGCCATGGGATCCTCCTCCAGCGGTGGGCCCCGAGCACCCGCCCCACCGCCCGGCGGCGGCCCCTGCCCACCACTCCAGGACAGCACTTTCGCCGCCGGATATCCCGTCCGGCGGCGGCCCGCCCCGGATTCCTCGCCCGGTGCCGCTCAATCCAGACAGAAGATGTCCGGATTGAATGATTCGATGCGCTCATGACCTCCACAGGAACCACGTGGGACGACTTCCGCACCGCCGATCCCGAATTCGCCGACACCGTGCGGCAGCGCTTCGAGAAGTACCGCCACCATGTGCTCGCCACCCTCCGCAGGGACGGATCGCCGCGGGTGACCGGGCTCGAAGTGATCTTCCGGGACGGCGGGCTCTGGTTCGGCATGATGCCGGGCTCCCTCAAGGCGCTCGACCTGCGGCGGGATCCGCGCTTCGCGCTCCACGCCAATCCGGGGGAGGGCACCACGATGGACGGCGGCGACGTCAAGATCTCCGGCCGGGCGGTGGAGCTGACCGACCCGGCCGAGCTCACCCGGTTCGCGGAGGCGATCGGCCACCCGGAGCCGTTCCATGTCTTCCGGGTCGAGCCGTCCGATGTGGTGCGGACCTCGGTGGAGGGCGATGAGCTGGTCGTACGGTCCTGGCACCCGGGTACGGGGACGGTGGTCCGCCGCCGCCGCGGCTGATGCCCGGGGGCGCGGGCCGGGGTCGTCCGCCGCCGTATGTGATCTGACCCGGGTTGTGGATCCGCCCCGTATCCGGCGGCCCCGTGCCGGGAGCACGGCGCGGCGGACGGCCGGTGTCCCCGGGATGCCCGGCAGCGGCCGGGCCGGGGTGACGATCGCCGGACGGCACCGAGGGGGCTCCGTCCGGCCTCCCCCGTCCGGCAGGGCGACCGGCAGGGAGGCCGGTGGGGGAGACCGGCCGGGGATCAGCCGGCCGTGCCGTCCGGCAGCCCCATCGGATTGGGGAAGCGCAGCACCCGCGCCGCGGCCCGGGCCAGCGGGAGCAGCGCCCCGGCCAGCGGCGCCAGGTCGGTGCCGGCCCAGGGGCGGGCGGCGGCGAGCTCCGTCGCCTCCTCGATCTCCGTATGGGTGCGCAGCCCGTGCGCGGTGGCCCGGCCGTCCGCGTCCAGCAGCCCCCGGCCGGCCAGCCGCCGCCCGGCCGCCGCCCACTCCTCGTCCGACCAGCCCCGGTACGGCTGGAGTTCACCGCGCGGCAGATCGATACCGGCCCGCAGCACCAGGATCTCGCAGCCGTCGAGATCCGCGGCGACCTGAGCCGCCACATAGCCGTCGCCCCGGTGCTCCCGCAGTACCGTCGCCGCATGCCAGAGCCGCTCCAGCGGGTCCTCGGGCCAGAGCAGTGCCGCGTTGGCCGCCGCGAGGGAACGGCCCGCGCAGTCCGGGGCGCTCGCCGCCGGGGCCAGCAGCTCACCCGCCAGCGCCGCCTCGGCCTCAAGGCCGGTCAGCAGCCTGGCGAGCGCGGCCCGGGCGCCCCGGCGGCGCACATCCAGCGCCTCGGCCGGGGTGACCACCTCCCAGACGGCGGGTACGGCCTCCGCGACCATGGAGGGCGCGTACGAGCAGAACGCCCCCGTCACGGCCCCCGCGCCCACCGCGCCCAGCGGCGCGGCCCGGCCGGCGAAGTAGCCGTTCCAGAAGCCGTCCAGGCCGGCTTCCTCGAAGGCGCCGGTGGCCTCGGGGGCGAAATAGGTGACGGAGTGGAGCGGCTCGAAGAGGGTCCACAATGTACGAGGAGTGACGGTCGATGTGCCTACGGTAGTCGTCATGCCGCTCATTCTGCCGGGATCGGCACGTCCGGAACGACCGCTCCGGACGGCCCCGCGGGCCCGGCGCGGAGGTCCACTGCGGCGACGAGGCAGAAAGCGAGCGGCCGGGAAGAGTGTTCGGACTCCCCGTTGGGGTGACCCCGGGGACCGCCGTGCTGCCGTGCCGGGCCATGACGCGCGGTGCCGTGCCGGGCCGCCGCCGGCCGCTACTCCGCCGGGGCGCGGGTCGCCGCCGCCCCCTCCAGCACCGCCGCGATCTCCCCGTGCCCCGTCCCCCGCTCGGCGCCCGCGAACGGCGCACCGCCCCGCAGCAGTTCGACGGTGACGACGGCCTCCCCCTCCCGCTCGAAGCGGCGGACCGCCGGCTCCCGGGCGGCCTCCTCGCCGTACGCCCGGGTCAGCTCCGCCCGCAGCGCCTCCGCGATGTCGCGCCCCGCCCACCTCCGCGCCTCCGCCAGCGCCGCCGTCACCGAGGCCCGGTCCGCTCCCGGCAGCAGCTCCCGGACCGCGGCCGGCGAACCCCGGCGCGCCGCGAGCACCAGCGGGGCCGTGCCCCGGCCGTCGGGGAGGGCGGGATCGGCGCCGCCCGCCAGCAGGGCGCGGACCGCCGCCGTCCGGCCGCCGCTCACCGCCAGGGAGAGGGCGGTGTCGCCGAACTCCTCCCGGGCGTCCGGATCCGCGCCCGCCGCCAGCAGGGCGCGCACCACCTGCTCGTGACCCCACACCGCGGCCCCGCAGAGCGGCAGCTCATCGCCGTGCCCCGGATCGGCGCCCGCCGCCAGCAGCAGCTCCACGATGGCGGGTTCGCCGTGCGCCGAGGCCAGATGGAGTACGGTCCGCCCGTCCTCGTCGGTCCCGTCCGCCGGAGCCCCCGCCCCCAACAGCCGTGCCACCGACTCCGCGTCGCCGCCGAGCACCGCGCCGAAGAGCGCGGACGAGCCGTCCACCGGTTCCGTTCCCATACCCCGGAGGGTAGGCATTCCGGTCACCCGGCGCACCCGATATCGGCACTCACCCGGGGGAGGGGCCCGTTTGTCAGGTGTCGCACTCGATGATCGTCCGGCAGAGCCCGCACCGCGCCCGCACCCGCCCCTGTACCGGCAGCCGGACCCGCTGATGGCAGGTGGGGCACGGAAATGAGACAGCCGGGCCGTTCCGTCCGCTCTCGAAGCGGTGACCGGGCTCGGCCGAGTGCCGCTCCAGCGGCCCCGGACCGGCCGTCCGCCCCTGCCCGGCGCCGGCGGAAGCGGGCGTCCCGCTCCCGTACGCCTGCCGCCGTTCCTTGGCGTACCGGTGCCGCGCCGCCCACCCGGCCGTGGTCAGCGGCGGCTGCCGGGCGTCGCGCAGGGCCTGCGCCCGGCCCTTGGTGTACGCGGTGTACCCCTGCGGGCTGGTGAACCAGGGCGAGGGGTCCTCGTCGAAGGCCAGCGCCCGCTTGGCCAGGACGTACCCGAACTCCTCGGGAGTGAGATAGCCCAGCTTCTGGCTGGACACCCGGTCCTCCCGGAAGGCGTCGAGCAGCAGCCATCCCGCGCCCAGATAGGTGGTCGCGGTGTCGGTCAGGATCTCGTTGTCCCGGGTGCCGGGGAAGTGAAGATCCAGCCGGTGCAGCAGCACATGGGTGATCTCGTGGGCGAGTGCCGCGCCGATGTCCCTCCGGTGCCTGCGGAAGCGGTCGTTGAGCTCGATGAAATACTCCGGCCCGGCGGTCAGCTCGACGGTCGCCGCGTGTTCCATCTCCCGGAATCCCACGATCATCCGGGCGTCGGGCAGCCGCAGATGGTGCACGAGCGCGCGGGCCACCCGCTGGGCGCCCAAGTGGAGATCGTCCTCGGCGCCGAAGGAGACATCGGAGGGCAGCACGCTGGGCGCATATGCCCGGACCCCTTCGGGCGAGAGCCGCCGGTACAGCGCGGTGATCGCCGCCCGCACGGTCTCCAGATGCGGGAATCCGTGGACGACCGCATCGCTCCTCGCCACCACGCTCCGTACCCCCCTGCGCTCGCGGGCCCGCCTCAACTCTACGGGGACGGGGCGCCGCGCCCCGCTCTCCCGGCCCCGCCCCGCCGAGCGGAATGTGCGGAAGGTGTGGCGGGCCGCGCACACCGTGTCCGTACCGCCTCCGCAGGCCATCCGCACCCCGTTAACCGGGAGTTCGCACATGCCACACACGTCCGCGCGATACGTGAACACGCGGGAACTCTGGCCGAAATCAATGCCTTGTGGCGCGCTCCGCACCTCCGCATAATCCGGATCATCGCTTTGTCGGGCTCATGTCAGCCGGGGCTTTCGAAGGAGCTTCCGCTGTCCATGTCCCGATTTGCGAAAACCTTCTCAACCCCCCACGAGAGGCAGGCCGTTGAACCTTCTCCGTACGCTGAAGAGAACCGTCGCCGCCGGAGCCGTGCTGCTCGCCGCCGTCAGTCTCCAGCCCACCTCGGCCTTCGCCGCCCCGCCGCCGGTCGTCGGCGGTGTCCGCGCGGCCCAGGGTGAATTCCCCTTCATGGTCCGGCTCTCCATGGGCTGTGGCGGCTCCCTGCTCACCCAGCAGATCGTCCTCACCGCCGCCCACTGTGTGAGCGGCTCCGGCAACAACACCAGCATCACCGCCACCGCCGGAGTCGTGGACCTCCAGAGCCCCAGCGCGATACGGGTCCGCTCCACCAAGGTTCTCCAGGCCCCCGGCTACAACGGCACGGGCAAGGACTGGGCGCTGATCAAGCTCGCCCAGCCCATCAACCTCCCCACGCTGAAGATCGCCAACACGACGGCGTTCGACAGCGGCACCTTCACCGTCGCGGGCTGGGGCGCCGCGCGTGAGGGCGGTGCGCAGCAGCGCTACCTGCTCAAGGCGACCGTCCCGTTCGTCTCCGACGCCTCGTGCCGGTCCTCCTACCCGAGCCTGGTCGCCGCCGAGGAGATCTGCGCCGGCCTGCCGCAGGGCGGTGTCGACACCTGCCAGGGCGACTCCGGCGGCCCCATGTTCCGCCGTGACAACGCCGGTGCCTGGATCCAGGTCGGCATCGTGAGCTGGGGCGAGGGCTGCGCCCGCCCGAACCTGCCCGGTGTCTACACCCAGGTCTCGCACTTCGCCGCGCAGATCACCTCCGCCGCGGCCGGGCTGTAGCCACCCCGCCCGGGGCGTCCCGCGCGGTACGGGTGTGACCCCGCATCCCCGCCCGTACGGCGCGTGACACCACCCCGCGGCACGCGAAACACCCATGAGCGGCGCCCGGCCCACACCGGCCGGGCGCCGTCGCGCGCGCGGGCAACCGGGCGCCTTCTCGCGCGCCGGACCAGGGGCGCGGCACCCGCCCGCCGCGCGCCCCGGACGGTTAGTCCAACACCTCTCCCCGCTTTGTCCATGGGCGAGCACCGCCTCCCCCGCTCAGATTGACGACTACACCCACCGTCATCAATGAGGAGGACGAGCGTGCAAGCAGCAGAGCCCGGACCCAGCCGCAGAACCGTCGTGGCCGTGACCGCCCTGGCCGGCGCGACCGCCGCCATCGGCACCTCGGCGCCCGCGCTCGCCGCCGAGCGGGGCGAGACCGTACTGCGCTCGTCCGACCTCGAAGTCCGCGTCGACAGCGGCTTCCCGCGCATCGTCTCGTACACCGACCGCGACACCGGCGCGAAGCTCCACGGGCAGGAGGAGCCGGTCACCTCCGTACTGATCGACTCCGTCGCCCGCACCCCGGAGAAGGTCACCGCCAGGAGCCGCCGCGACCGGATCGCCTACACCCTCTCCTTCGGCCCCACCCGGATCGACATCGAGATCCGGGTCGACGGCCGGCGGGTGCACTGGCGGGTCACCCGCATCGCCGACACCGGCGCCCTGCGCGTCGGCACCCTCCAGATACCGGGCCTGGCACTGCTCTCGGTCCGCAGCGACCAGCCGAACGCCACCCTGCTCGCGGCCCGGATCCACATCGACAAGGCGGCCGACGGCGACACCCTCGTCAGGGTCACCGCCGACACCCCGGCCCAGGCCAATCCGGTCGGCTGCGCCTACGCCGTCGTCGCCCACGACGGCCTCGGCGGAGCCGTCGAGACCAACACCGTCTGGGACAAGCCCACCAGCGCCGCCGGAACCACCTGGGACAACGGCCGCCTCTTCCGCCAGACCGTCGCCGGGGACGGCTACGTCAAGGCCCAGCTCGTCCCCGGCCAGTGGACCCACCGCGCCGAGACCGCCGCGACCGGCCAGACCGAGCCGCTCCCGTACGCCACCGTCGTCATCACCGGCGACCGCAACGGCGACGGCGTCGTCGACTGGCAGGACGCCGCCATCGCCTTCCGCGACATCATGGTGACCCCGCTCGGCGCCGACGAACAGCATCTGCGGGTGGTCCCGCACATCCCCTTCAACTTCGCCTCGCAGGCCACCAACCCCTTCCTCGCCACCCTCGACCAGGTCAAGCGGATCTCGCTGGCCACGGACGGGCTCCGCCAGTACACCCTGCTCAAGGGGTACCAGTCGGAGGGCCACGACTCCGCCCACCCCGACTACGCGGGCAACACCAACAAGCGGGCCGGCGGCCTCACCGACCTCAACTTCCTCCTCCGCGAGGGCCGCAAGTGGAACAGCGACTTCGGCGTTCATGTCAATGCCACCGAGTCGTATCCGGTCGCCAACTCCTTCTCCGAGACCCTGGTCGACAAGAACAACAAGCAGTGGGACTGGCTCGACCAGTCGTACCGCATCGACCAGCGGCGCGACCTCGTCAGCGGCGACATCATCAAGCGCTTCGCCGATCTGCGGGCCGAGACCCACCCCGGCCTCAACATGCTCTACATCGATGTCTTCCGCGAGTCCGGCTGGACCTCGGACCGGCTCCAGCGCGCACTGCGCGAGCAGGGCTGGCAGATCACCACCGAATGGGGCCACGGCCTGGAGCGCTCCGCCCTCTGGGCCCACTGGGCCACCGAGATCGACTACGGCGGCGACACCGCGCGCGGCATCAACTCCCAGCTGATCCGCTTCATCCGCAACCACCAGAAGGACGTCTTCGCCGACAAGTGGCCCACCCTGCTCGGCATCCCGCGCACGGGGAATTTCGAGGGCTGGGTCGGCAAGACCGACTGGAACGTCTTCTACCGGCTGATCTGGACCGAATCGCTCCCCGCCAAGTACCTCCAGGCCCACCCGATCAAGACCTGGTCCGACCACGAGATCACCTTCTTCGGCCCCACCTCGGTCAGCGACGCCGACGGCACCCGCACGATCACCACCGACGGCCGCACGGTGTACGAGGGCGGGAAGTATCTCCTCCCCTGGGAGCCGCGCCGGGCGGCCAACCCGCCGAAGCTCTACCACTACAACCCGGCGGGCGGCGCCACCACCTGGGAGCTGCCGCGCGGCTGGCGCGGCGAGTCGAAGGTGGAGCTCTACCGCCTCACCGACCAGGGCCGGGTCCATGTGCGCGGTCTCGCCGTCCGCTCCGGCGGCCGGATCACGATCGACGCCGAGGCCGATCAGCCCTACGTCGTCCTCCGCAACCGGGTCCGCACCGCACCCGACCCCGAGTGGGGCGAGGGCACCCCCCTCCACGACCCCGGCTTCAACTCCGGCTCCCTGGAGGGCTGGCGGGTCAGCGGCCCCGCCTCGGTCGAGCTGAGCGCGATCGGCGACTACGAGCTCGTCATCGCGGGCGGCGCGGCGGCCTCGGCCGGCCAGCGGCTCGCCCGCCTCAAGCCGGGCACGTACGCCGCCTCCGTACAGGTGGAGATCGGCGAGCGGGCCGGCGAACGCCGCCGTGCCAGCCTGGAGGTCCGCACCTCGGACGGTGTCACCGCCGCCAACTGGACGGACATCTCCACGGCCGGCAACCATGTCGCCGCCGACCGCAAGCACGGCACCCGCTTCCAGCGGATGTTCACCTGGTTCACCGTCCCCGAGGGCGGCGGCCCGGTCACCCTCACCCTGCGCGCGGCGGCGGGCGAGGCCCGGGTCCGCTTCGACAATGTCCGGGTCGTCGCGGGCCGCGAGACCCGCAAGGCGGGCACGGTCGCGTACGAGAACTTCGAGAACGTCCCCCAGGGCTGGGGCGTCTTCGTCAAGGGCGACGCGGGCGGCGCCACCGACCCGCGCACCCATATCGCCCAGCGCCACGCCCCCTTCACCCAGCGCGGCTGGAACGGCAAGGCGATCGACGACGTCATCGACGGCACCGAGTCGCTGAAGTCGCGCGGCGAGAACGAGGGCCTGGTCTACCGCACCGTCCAGCACCTGGTCCGCTTCGAGCCGGGCAAGCGGTACCGGGTGAGCTTCCGGTACGAGAACGAGACCGCCGGCCAGTACGCCTGGATCACCGGCGTGGACGACCGCGAGACCGACCGCGCCCCGGTCCCGGTCGCGACCTCGCCGACGCTCTGGGAGTACGAGTTCACCGCCCCGGCGGAGGGCGAGGCGTGGGTGGGCCTGCGCAAGACCGCCGACGGGTGGGGGCCGGAGTTCGTCCTGGACTCCTTCGAGGTCCGCGAGGTCTGACCGCTCCGGCCCGGCTCGTGCGCGGATCCGTCCTCAGGCCCGTCCGGGGACTGAGGACGGATCCGGCCGGCCCGCCCCGGCATCGCACCCCGGGCGCCGGCCGGGCCGGCCGAGTCCGCCGAGGAACTCCGAGAGGAGCGTGTGCAGAATCCCCGGCTGCTCCAGGTGCAGATCGTGGCCGGTTCCGGGAACGCAGACGGCCGTGGTGACGGGTCCTTCACGGAGCATGGCATCGGCTTCCGCCGGTGCGATGAAGCCGTCCTGGGCCATGACCACCAGCGTCGGGCACTCGACCCGCAGCCACTCCTCCCGGAAGGAACGCGTGGCGTTCTCCGCCAGCGAGCGGACCATGACCTCCCGGTCGAACCGGGGCCACCAGCCCCCGTCCCGTTCCTCCAGTCCGCTCGCCCAGCCCTCGCCCACCGGCCCGCCGCCGAGGAACCGGACGGCGGCCTCGCGCGAGGCGAACGGCACCGGCCACGAGTCGAGCCACCGTCCGATCACGGCGGGAGCGTCCGGCTTCGCCTCGCCCGGCGACGCCTCGACGAGCACGAGCGCGCGTGTCAGGCCGGGATGCGCGGCGGCGGTGAGCATGGCCGTGTGCCCGCCCAGGGACTGGCCGACCAGCACCGGCCGCCGCAGACCCAGCCGGTCCACGACCGCGCGGACATCGGCGGTGTACGCGGCACGGGAGACATCCGGCGGTCGGCGGTCGCTCCCGCCGTGCCCGCGCTGGTCGACCGCGACCACCCGCCACCGGGGGCTCAGGAGCCGGGCGGTCGCGTCCCACTCACCCGCGTGGCCCGCCAGACCGTGCAGCAGTACGACGGGCTCGCCCGCCCCGCCCCAGTCCCGGCAGACGAGCCGGACACCGTCCCGCGTCACCACGCGCTCGGACCAGGTCATGCGGTTCAGCCCTCCAGTGCATCGGCGCCGCTCCGATCATGCCGCAGCGGGCTCCGGGCCGGGGCGGGCCGGGACGGATGCCGGCCGGGACCGGCGCTTCGGCGCGGGCCGGATCTCAGCCGGATTCGGGCGTCGGGGCGCGTTGGGTGCCGACCGGGCCGGGAGCCGGAGCCAGTTCCGCCCAGACCACCTTCCCCGGCCCCTCCCGCCCGCTCACCCCCCATACCGTCGCGAGCGCCGCCACCAGCGGAAGCCCCCACCCGCCGACCGCGTCCGGCAGGGGGTCCCGCGCCCGTGGCAGTACGTCGGAGGCGTCGTGCACCTCGATCCGCACCCCGCCACCGCCCGGGACGAGGAGATACCGGGTCTCGATCTCCCGCCCCGGCGACACCCGCGCGTGACGGACGGCGTTGGTCAGCAGCTCCGAGAGCACCAGCAGCGCCGATTCCTCGATCGAGCCGAGCCCCCAGGCCCGGAGCGCGTCCCGCAGTTCGGCCCGCGCCCGGCCGACACAGCGATGGCCGCGCCCCCACCTGGAGACCACGGCGCCGGCAATCACGTTCTCGCGCGGTTCCGGTGAATCCTGCGACGTGGTCATCCCGCCCCCTCCGTGAGAATTCTCCGCCCCGGCGGAATGAATGTTCCGGACGGAAGGGCATGTGCCATCGTCATCCGAAGTGTTTGAAGGGTTGGGAATAAGCCCCATCGACTTTTACCGATGAGGCGAGCAATAGTGTTCACCGTGTTGACGCTCCGTCGAAAGCGTTGGCCAATGCCTCGGACCGATTGCGTTGGTCGCGGGGTTTTGTTGTTTAATTCACTCCGACGATAGGGGAGTTGCTTCTACCATCGCTGAAACGGCATCCGAGGTAGCGGGGTGGCGTGTGACCAAAGCTGTTTGTGGACAAGAGAGGTGAAAGGGAGTTCGAATATGGAGCCGGGTGACGAGGAGTCGGCGAAGCCGACGCCACGCACATTGCTGGGCCGGCGGCTGCGCCGGATGCGGATGGGGGAGGGCCTGTCGTTGCGGGCGCTGGAGAGCGAGGTGAGCTACCCCCACACCTATCTGAGCAGGGTGGAACGCGGGGAGCAGTTGCCGTCCCTGGCCTTGGCGCAGGCGCTGGACGCCCACTTCCGTACGCATGAGCTGTTCGTCGAACTGCTCACGGTGGCGCAGGACTCGACGATTCCGGACTACGTTCAGGCGGTCCTGGAGAGTGAGGACAGAGCGATCCGGATCCAGGTGTTCGACAGCAGTCTGATCCCGGGCCTGCTGCAAACCGAGGACTACGCCCGGGAGCTGTTCCGTATCTCGAAGCCCAACGCGTCCCCGGCGGAGGTGGAGGAGAAGGTTGCCACTCGGATGCGACGCAAGCGTCTCTTCGAGAAGTCGGACAAGCCCCTGTACTGGGCGATCATCGATGAGGCGGCCCTCAAACGACCCCTGGGTGGAGCACACTGCATGGCGGACCAGATGAGTCAAATCATCGAAGTCGCCGGAGCCCGGCACATCTCCCTTCAGGTGCTGCCCTTCACTCATGGCGGGCATTCATTGATGGGCGGAACTCTGTCTCTGCTGACGCTCGGAGATGGCACTACCATCGGGTATGCGGAGAGCTTCATCTCTGGCGCTGTGGTGGAGACGCCGCAGCGAGTTCTTGATCTCGTGCAGAACTTCGATGTAGTCCGTTGCCAGGCGCTTTCGGAGGGCGAATCCCTGGATCTACTGCGCAACTACTTGAGAGAGTACAGAGATGACGATGATTCCTGAGGCTTCCACCTTGATCGGCTGGCGCAAGTCGAGCTACAGCAACGGCGACGGTGGTTACTGCATCGAGGTTGCGGACGGCCTCCCCGGCGTGCTCCCCGTCCGTGACAGCAAGAACCCCCAGGGCCCGGCCCTGATATTCACCCGTTCCGCGTGGTCGGCATTCATCGCCCCGCTGCGGGCCGGCCCCTCGCTCTGAGGCCCGGCACCGCCCCGCGCACCGTGCGGCCCGACAGTGGGGAGGGCACGGATCCACAAGAAGCCCGGCCCTCTGTGCCAAGGACATCCGCCGCCGTTCGGGGCAGGCTGGGGAGCACGTCGGGCCCTGCGGGCGGGCGGGCCGCATGCCGGAATCGAGAGGGGTGAACTGGTGCTTTCCAGGAGCCGGAAGCTGCTTGTCTCGGGTGTCAGGGGCGTGGTCGAAGCAGTGGCGGCTGTGCGATTCATTCTCGCTCCGCCTCGGCTTCCCCTTCCGAGAGGCTGCCCGGGAAAGCGGCGGCCGGGGCGGCCGAGTCACCGGAGGCGGCACACCGGTCCGCGCCCCGCACGGGTGGCGTCGTCGCGCCCGCCGGTGAGTTCCGGGGCGTGCGCGCGGTTCGCTGACAGGAACAGGGCCCGCGTCTGACAGGAACAGGGCGCGGGTCCGACAGGACGGACCGGTGCTCGTCCCGCGCGGCGTCGCACCGGAGTTGACGCCCTCGGCCGCGTTCCCGACGGGGACACGGCAACGGCCGACGGGAGCCGCCGGGGTGCCGTCCGGCACCCCGGCGTCGGCCGTCCTTCACTCCATGGGGCGGATTCGGGACGAGTACTCCGCGCCACCCCTCCGCTCAACCCGGGCCATCTGTACGTTCCGTCATGTGCCGCCGAAGAACGGGGACGGAGTTCCCGCCCGCCCGGGTCCCGGCATGTGAGGGGTCCGCCTGATGATTGACACCCCGGTCACCGCCGCGCCGGGTCTGATCCCCTTCTTCGCCGTGATCGCGGTGCTGCTCGCCCTGCCCACCGCCTGGGTCGCCCGGGTGCGCGGCAGGCCTGGCGGGCCGCCGGTGATGCTCGCGGTGGCGCTGGCCGGGGTGCTGGCCGTCGCCCTGCTGCCCGGCAGTGTGGGCACGGGCATGCACGGACTGTGCGACACGGGGGCGCCCGCCCGGCTGCTCACCTCCCCGAGCGCCCTGCTGAACATCGCTCTCTTCGTCCCGGTCTCCGCACTGGGCGTACGGGTCTTCCGCAGGCCCCTGACCGTGATCGCCGTCGCCGTGGTGGGCAGTGGCACCGTGGAGATCGTCCAGGCCAACGGGCCGCTGGGACGGGCCTGTAGCGTCACCGACCTGGCGGCGAACGCGGTGGGCGCCCTCGCCGGGGCCGCCGCCGGGGTGCTCTGGCTGCGGCTGCGCGGCGCGGGGGTCGACCGGGCCGTGCGCGATCTCTGCTGGAGTGCCGGGCTGGCCCTCACCGGGGCGGGACTGCTTTTTGGCTGGTCCGCGGCCTCCGTCTCCACCGTGGACGCGGTCGCGGCCCGGGAGGAGCGCGAGGCGGTGGTCCGGGCGCCGGACGGCGCGGAGGCGTGGCTGGCCTCGGCGGCCGAGGAGGTCTTCGGCGAGGGCACCCGGACCACGGGGACCACCGCCGATCGCGGCGGCGGCCGGACGCGGATCACCGCCCGGACCGACCGGGGCGAGCTGGTCGCCTGGTGGCCGGAGCGGATCCTGGTGCGCGCCTGGTCGACCGGCTACCGCGCGGAGGACGGAAGCCCGGGCGACGCGCGGGTACGCGAACGGGGCGCGGGGTTCGCCGCCCGCTGGTTCCCGGAGAGCGTCGCCGGCAGCAGGGCGTCCGTCGAACGGGTCGGCGGGGCCGGGGGCGGGATCCATGTCCTCACCTACCGCAGATACATCGGGGGAGTGATGATGCCGATGCGGCTGGACATCACCCTCACCGCCGGCGGACGGATCCTGGGCTTCGACTCCAAGCCGCTGCCCGATCCGGTACTGCCCCGGGCCGTCGTCGGCCGGGCGGAGGCCGAGCGGATCGCGGAGGCGGCGACCGGTACGGAGGCCGCCGGGGCCGTACTGCTGGCCCAGCGGCTCCCCGGCGGGTGGCGGCCGGTCTGGATGATGGGCGGCGGCCCGGAGGCGCCGGAGCTCTTCATCGACGCGGTGACCGGCCGGCGGGTGACTCCCGGACGGCTGTGACCACCCGCCGGGCCGGACCCCGGCCACCGCGCCCCGTACCGCCCTCACCCCAGCCCGAACTCCCCGCCCGCCTCCTCCAGCTCCAGCACCCACACCTCGTTCTCGCCCTCCCGCAGCACCGGGCCGGGCACGTACAGCGCCTCCTGGGAGCCGACCCACCAGTACCGGCCGAGGCAGAAGCCGTTCACCCAGACGAAGCCCCGGTTCCAGCCCGGCAGGGTCACCCAGGCGTCGCCGGGCGCGGTGACCGTGACCGTGCCCCGGTAGAGGCCGGCCGGGCCGCCGGCCGGGACGGTGCCGCCGGTCTCCGGGGTGCGGAAGGCGATGCCCGCCACCGCGTCGGGCTCGAAGGCGTCCAGCCGCAGGGCCCGGGCGCGCACCCCGTGCAGATACTGGCGCTCGTGCAGCAGACCGCCGGTGATTCCCTTCGGTTCGCCCACCCGGGGGCCGTAGTTGACCCGGCCCAGCGACTCCACCCACAGCTCGACATCGGCCGGGCCCGCCACGGGCTCGGGCAGGGTCTCGTGGTCCTCGCTGAGCACCCCGGCGCGCACCCCGTCCACGTACACCACCGCCCGGTCCCGCAGGCCCGACGCCCGCAGCGGATAGGGCCGGCGGGGGCCCGGGACGGCGACCCGGTAGCGGACCAGACCCCGGTCCACCCCCAGCTCCTCGAAGGTCGGCGGCACGGGGGAGACTGTCTCCTCGTCGCCGAGTGCCTCCAGCACCTCGCCGAGCGGCGCCCACCGGGTCAGTACGGTGTGGGCCGGTTCGGCCAGCACCGGGGGAGCGGGCGGGATCGCGGGCAGCGGGCCGTCCGCGTACTCGGCGAGGATCTCCCGGAAGCGGTGGAATTTCTCGGTCGGCCTGCCCGCCTCGTCGATCGGGGCGTCGTAGTCGTACGAGGTGACCGTCGGCTCCAGATCGCCGTCCTGGACCGGGCCCGAGCGGTTGGCGCCGGCCCAGCCGGCGAAGTTGGTCCCGCCGTGGGCCATGTAGACATTGACCGAGCCGCCGAGTTCGAGGATCTCCCGCAGCGCCTTCGCGGCGTCCTCCGGATCCCGGGACATGTGGTCGTCGCCCCAGTGATCGAACCAGCCGCACCAGAACTCCATGCACATCAGCGGACCGTCGGGCCGGTGGCGGCGGAGCGTCTCGAAGGCGTCCCGGGCGCCGGAGCCGAAATTGACGGTGGCCAGCACGCCCGGCACCGAACCGCCGGTGAGCATGTGGTCCTCGGGCCCGTCCGAGGTGAAGAGCGGCACACTCACCCCGCAGTCCTCCAGGACGCTCGCGAGATGCCGCAGATACTCCCGGTCGCTGCCCCAGCTCCCGTACTCGTTCTCCACCTGGACCATGATCACCGGCCCGCCCCGGTCGATCTGCCGCTCCACCACCTGCGGCAGCAGCCGGGTGAACCAGCGGTCCACCTCGCCCAGATACCGGGCGTCATGGGTGCGCACCCGGCGCCCGAAACGGCCGGTCAGCCAGTGCGGCAGCCCGCCGTTCTCCCACTCGGCGCAGATGTACGGGCCCGGCCGGACGATCGCCCACAGCCCGGCCTCCCGGGCCGCGTCCAGGAACCGGCCCAGCGCCTCGACATCGTGGTACCTGCCCGGCGAGGGCTCGTGAAGATTCCAGGGGACATAGGTCTCGACACAGTTGAGTCCCATGGCGCGGAGCATCGCCAGCCGGTGGTCCCACTGGGACTCGTGCACCCGGAAATAGTGCAGCGCCCCCGAGAGCAGCCGCACCGGCCGCCCGTCCAACAGAAAATCCGTACCGCCCACACTGAAGTCCGCCATCTACCTACTTTCGACCCCTGGCGGTGGGCCGGTCCATGGACAAAGATCGGCGCTGTTTGGACACAAAAACGCACCACGGCTCACAGCGGAACCTCTGACACCACAGGTGCCGGAGGTGCCCGGCGGCGGGCCCCCGGGCGCGACAGCGAGAGGCCAGAGGCGGATGTATCACACCTGGATGCGGTATTTCACCCCAGGACCGATCCACTACCGCCTCGGCCTCGTCTGTCTCGGCGTGGGACTCCAGCACGGTGTCCTGCCCGCTGTCGGGCCGCGCGTCCTGGACCACCATGTGGCCGTCGTCATCAGCGCGGGCAGCGGCTGGTTCCGGGGCGCGGACGGCACCCGGACCGCGATCACCGCGCCCGCGCTGATCTGGCTCACCCCGGGCGCGCGCCATCACTACGGCCCCGACCCCGGCGGCTGGGACGAGTGCTTCGTCGACTTCTCCGGGCCCGCGACCGTCACCTACACCGAGCTCGGCTACATCGAGCCGGACCGGCCCGTGGTGCCGCTCTCCGATCCGGCCGGGCCGCGCGCCGCCATCAGCCGGATAGCCAGGGCCGCCCGCCGGGACAATCCGCTGCTGGAGGTCGAGACCGGCGCGGCCGTCCATGAACTGCTCGTCGCGCTGCGCCGGGCCCGCGCCGACACCAATCCCGCCGGGGACCCGGTCCTCGGCGCCCTCGCCCGCGACGCCTTCCAGCCCCTCTCGGTCGCCGAGCACGCGGCCCGGCACGGCATGACCGCCACCGAACTGCGCACCGCCGTGCGCCGGGGCGCCGGATGCAGCCCCAAGGACTATCTGCTCTCGATCCGCCTCGGCCGGGCCAAGGAGCTCCTCGCCGCCACGGAGCTGCCCGTCGCGGCCGTCGCCCGCCGGGTGGGATACGAGGACCCCGCCTACTTCTCCCGGCTCTTCACCCGCCGGGTCGGGGTGCCGCCGGTCCGCTTCCGCCGCAGGCAGGGGCGGGCCGTCCCGGGCGGCTGGAGCGACCGCGTACCGGACCCTGAACACCCGCCCACCATCGCCGCCCGTCCCACGTAAGCTCGACGACCATGACCACCAGGAACATCGATGCGAGCGTCATGGCCGAACTGGACCGGCTGAGGGGAAGCATCGACAACATCGACGCCGCTGTCGTATACATGCTCGCCGAGCGGTTCAAGTGCACGCAGGAGGTCGGCGAGCTCAAGGCACGGCACCAGCTCCCGACCGCCGACCCGGCGCGTGAGGGCCGCCAGATCGAGCGGCTGCGCCAGCTCGCGGAGAGCGCGCGGCTCGACCCCGCCTTCGCGGAGAAGCTGCTGACCTTCATCATCGCCGAGGTGATCCGCCACCACGAGACCATCGCGGCCCAGACCGACGCACCCGCCGCGACGCCGGACCGGCCGCACGGCGTGTGAGCGGTACGGGCGGGGCCGGGTCGGCGCTCACCCGGAACCGTCCGGGAGCCCGCCGGCACCCATTCGGAACCGTCCGGGGGTCTGCCGGCACCCGTCCGGAATCGTGCGGGAGCCTGCCGGCATCCACCCGGAACCTGCCGGTACCCATGCGGAATCATCCGGGGGCCTTTCGGTACTTGCCCGGGATCGTCCGGGTGCCGGTGACGCCTCGGGGGAGTGTTTGCTCCCCTCCCGCCCCGTACCTCCCGGATTGACACCCGGATCACCCCGCGGATCCGGCACACCGGTGCGCACCGGCCGGACCGGAGCCCGGGACCGGCCCGGCTCGCGCGCGCCGCCCGTGCGCTCACAGCGGAACGGGATCCACGTGTGCACGGCGCCGCTCATCAGGCAGCATGGCCCCCATGTCCGTACTCACGCGCGACGAAGCGCAGAACCGTGCCCAGCTGCTCGACGTCCACCGGTACACGATCGAACTCGATCTGACACCGGGGGCCGAGGATCCACCGAAGAACGCGGCGCCCACCGCGCCCGCCGAACCCGGTGAGGAGACCTTCGGCTCCCGGGCCGTCATACACTTCACCGCCCGCGCGGACGGGGACACCTTCTTCGAGATCAAGCCGGCCGCCCTGCACTCCGTGACGCTGGACGGACAGCCGCTCGAAACCGCCGCCCTCGACGACAACCGGTTCCCGCTCACCGGGCTCAGCGCCGGCGAACACGAACTGCGGGTCGAGGCGGACATGCGCTACTCCCGCACCGGCGAGGGCATGCACCGCTTCACCGATCCCAGCGACGGTGAGACCTATGTCTACACACAGCTCTTCATGGACGACGTCCAGCGCGTCTTCTCCGCCTTCGACCAGCCGGATCTGAAGGCCGTCTTCGAAGTCACCGTGAAGGCCCCGGCCGGCTGGTCCGTCCTCGGCAACGGCATCGCCACCCACGACGGCGCCGGCACCTGGACCTGTGCCCCGACCCTGCCGCTGGCCACCTATTTCGTCGCCGTCGCGGCCGGCCCCTGGCACTCGGTCCGCACCGAGCACGCCGGGCTCCCCTTCGGCATCCACTGCCGCCGCTCGCTCGCCGAGCACCTCGACACCGACGCGGACGAACTCTTCGAGATCACCCGCCAGTGTTACGACCGGTACCACGAGAAGTTCGAGGAGCCGTACCCCTTCGACTCCTACGACCAGGCATTCGTGCCCGAGTTCAACGCGGGCGCGATGGAGAACCCCGGGCTCGTCACCTTCCGCGACGAATTCGTCTTCCGCTCCGCCGTCACCGACACCGAGCGGCAGACCCGGGCCATGGTCATCGCCCATGAGATGGCGCACATGTGGTTCGGCGACCTCGTCACCATGGTGTGGTGGGACGACCTCTGGCTCAATGAGTCCTTCGCCGAGTACATGGGCTTCCAGATCCTCACCGAGGCCACCCGCTTCAAGGACACCTGGGTCGACTTCGCCGTCAACCGCAAGGGCTGGGGATACGACGCCGACCAGCGCCCCTCCACCCACCCGGTCGCCCCCGACCCGGACGCCGTCCCCGACACCGCCTCCGCGCTGCTCAACTTCGACGGCATCTCCTACGCCAAGGGCGCCTCCGCACTGCGCCAGCTGGTCACCTGGATGGGCGAGAAGGACTTCCTCGCCGGCATCAACAACCACTTCAACCGGCACAAGTTCGGCAACGCCACCCTCGCCGACTTCATCGAATCCCTCGCCCGCGCCACCGACCGCGATGTGCACGGCTGGGCCGACGCCTGGCTGCGGACCACCGGTATCGACACCCTCGGCCAGACCGTGACCGAGGCGAACGGCTCCTGGTCCCTCGGCGTCACCAGGGACGGCTCCCGCCCGCACCGGATCGCGGTCGGCGCGTACGACATCGACCCGGTCGACCAGGAGCGGATGGTGCTCCGGGGACGTTTCGAGCTCGATGTGCCCGCCGGCGGGGCGCCCGCCGAGCCCAGGCCCGGCCGCCGCCCCTCGCTGGTCGTCCTCAACGACAACGACACCACCTACGCCAAGATCCGCCTCGACGCCGGCTCCTGGGAGACCGCCCAGCGCGTGCTCTCCCGGATCCCGGACCCGCTGACCAGAGCCGTCATCTGGAACGCGGCCCGCGACATGGTCCGGGACGGCGATCTCGCCCCCACCGCCTATCTGGAGGCGGCCCGGGTCCATCTGCCGCGCGAATCCGATCTGGCGATCGTGCAGGGCGTACTCGGCTTCGCCGCCGCGCAGATCGCGGACCGCTACCTCCCGGCCGGGGAGCGCCCGGCGGCGCTCGGGGTGATCCGGGAGATCTGCCGCGCGCTGATGCGCCGCACGGAGGACGGCAGCGACAGCGGCCTCCGTCTCATCGCGGTGCGCCACTGCATCGCCGCCGCCGCCCAGCCGGAGACCATCCAGGAGTGGCTGGCGGACGGCAGCGTCACCGGCGGTCCGGAGCTCGACCCGGAGCTGCGCTGGCGCATCCTCTACCGGCTCGCCGTCCTCGGCGCCACCGACGAGAGCGCCATCGCGGCCGAGCTGGAGCTCGATCCCAGCGCCACCGGCCGGGAGGGCGCGGCCCGCTGCCGCGCGGCGCTCCCCTCCCCGGAGGCGAAGGCCGCCGCCTGGGAGCTCCTCTTCACCTCGGACACGCTGTCGAACTACCTCTTCACGGCGACGGCCCAGGGCTTCTGGCAGCCGGAGCAGGCCGAGCTGGTGAGCCCCTATGTCACCCGCTTCTACCCGGCGGCCGTGGCCCTGGCCGCCCGCCGGGGCCCCGCCATCGCCGAGGCGGCCGGGCGGTACGCCTTCCCGGTCCACGCCGTGGACGCGGACCATCTGGCGCTGGGCGAGGAGTGCCTGGCGGACACCGGGATGACCCCGGCGATGCGCCGCAAGCTGGTGGACCAGCTCGCGGACCTGCGCCGCGCCCTGTCCGTCCGGGGCTGACCCCCCCCCCGGCGCTTTCGCCAACGCCCTCCCCCGCCGCCCGGCCGGCGCGGGAGGGCGTTCCCGTCGCCGCCCGCCCCGGCGGAACCTTCTCCGGGCCCCCGGGGCCCGGGGCGGACGCCCCCCACCCGCGACACCGCCGCCGCCCCCGGGGCCCCCGCCCCGGCGGCCCCGGCGCTCCCGTCCGGGTTCAGGGCGCGCACGTGCTTCCTCGCGCCCCCATCCGCCGCAATACCCCTCCGCACCCCGGCTCGTTGGGCAGCGGGCACACCCCTCCCACCCCGGGGGTGACCGGGACCGACCCAACGCCCCCGCCGGAGGACACATCCATG
The DNA here is from genome assembly GCF_039888735.1 of Streptomyces sp. CAU 1734. NCBI lineage: Bacteria > Bacillati > Actinomycetota > Actinomycetes > Kitasatosporales > Streptomycetaceae > Streptomyces > Streptomyces sp. CAU 1734. The sequence continues at coordinate 211,355 of NZ_JBDQQP010000013.1, read as the reverse complement.
ACCCCGCCCAGCCCGCCGCAGGCCCCGCAGAGCGGAGCCGGCCCCGCGGCCCTCCCCCCGCTCTCCGGCGGCACCACCGGGCCCGACGCGCTGCGGCCCCTGCTCGCCACCGTGCTCGACGCGCTCCGCGACGGCGCCGCCGACCGGCGCGGGCCGCTGCCCGCCGGCGGGCCGGGGGCCGTCGCCGCCAGAGTGCGGGCGGCGGCCGAACCCGTACTGCCGGAACACGGCACCGGCGGGGGAGAGGCGCTGCGACGGCTCGTGCACACCCTGGCGCACGGAACCGCCGACCCCGCCGACCCGCTCTGCGCGGCCCATCTCCACACCCCGCCGCTCGCCCTCGCCGTCGCCGCCGATCTCGCCGCCTCCGCGCTCAACCCCTCCCTGGACTCCTGGGACCAGGCCCCCGCCGCCTCCGAGCTGGAGGCCGCGCTCACGGCCGCGCTCGCCGCCGAGATCTACCCGTCATCCGCCGCGCCCACCGGGCCCGCCGCCGTGCTCACCACCGGCGGCACGGAGTCCAATCAGCTCGCGCTCCTGCTCGCCCGCGAGGCCCACCACCCCGGGCTGCGCACCGTCTGCTCCGCCGGAACCCACCACTCCGTACGCCGTGCCGCCTGGCTTCTCGGCCTCCCCGAGCCCGTGGTCTGCCCGGGGGAGGGCCTGGACCCCGCCGAGCTGGAGGCGGCACTCACCCTCACCCCCGGCCCGCATCTCGTCATCGCCACCGCCGGCACCACCGACACCGGCCTCATCGACCCCCTCCCGGCGATCGCCGACCGCTGCGCCCGGCACGGCGCCGAGCTCCATGTGGACGCCGCCTACGGGGGCGGCCTGCTCTTCAGCGCCCGCCACCGGGACCGGCTCGCCGGACTCGAACGAGCCGACTCCGTAACCTTCGACCTGCACAAACTCGGCTGGCAGCCGATCGCCGCCGGGCTCCTCGCGGTCGCCGACCGCACCCGCCTCGCCCCGCTCTCCCTCACCGTCGACTACCTCAACCCCGACGACGACACCGAATCCGGTCTGCCCGATCTCCTCGGCCGCTCCCTGCGCACCACCCGCCGCGCCGACGCCCTGAAGATCGCCGTCACCCTCCGGGCGCTGGGCCGCGACGGCCTCGGCGCACTGGTCGACCGGGTTCTCGCCACCGCCGGCGAACTGGCCGCGCTCATCGAGCGGAACCCCGCACTGGAACTGTGGGAGCGGCCCGCCCTCACCACCGTGCTCCTCCGGCCCGCCGGCGCCGGCGACGCGGACATCGCCCGGATCCGCCGCACCCTGCTCACCGACGGCACCGCCGTCCTCGGCCGGGCCCGCGCGGGCGGACGGCTCTGGCTCAAGGCCACCGTACTCAACCCCCACACCACCACCGCAGACCTCACCCGTCTGACCGCACTCGTGGAAGGCAGCAACCCCGGATGACCGCCCCCGCGCGCCCCGGCCCCCCACCCGAGCCCGATTCCGCTCCCGAGCCGGGGCACGACTCCGAATCCGACCGGCCGCTCGATCTCATCGGGGTCGGCGCGGGCCCGTGCAATCTCTCCCTGGCCGCGCTCGCCGACGGTGTCCCCGGCGGGCTGGCCACCGCCTTCCTGGAACAGCGCCCCCGCTTCAGCTGGCACTCCGGCACCCTGGTCGACGGCAGCACCCTCCAGGTGCCCTTCCTCGCCGATCTGGTCACCCTCGCCGACCCGGCCAGCCCCTGGAGCTTCCTCGCCTATCTCCGCTCGCGCGAACGCCTCTTCCCCTTCTACTTCGCCGAGAAGTTCCACATCCACCGCGCCGAGTACGACGCCTACTGCCGCTGGGTGAGCGACAACCTCACCACCCTCCACTTCGGCCACCGGGTCGACGCCGTCCGCTGGAACCCGGAACGCGCCCTGTTCGAGGTCGACTTCACCCGGCTCGCCGGGACCGGGACCGGAACCGGGGCCGAGGCGGGCGCGGAGGCGGGCGGCGAGGAGACCGTCGGCCGCGCCCACGCCCGTAACATCGTCCTCGGCGTCGGCAGCGAGCCGCACATCCCCGAACCCCTCCGGCCGCTGGCCGACGCGCCGGGCGTCCCCGTCATCCACTCCGCCGACTACCTCGGCCACCGGGCCGGACTCCTCGCCGCGGGGCATGTCACCGTCATCGGAGCCGGCCAGTCCGGTGCCGAGATCTTCCTCGATCTGCTCCGGGCGCGCCCCGCCGGGGCCGAGGGGCTCCACTGGCTGGCCCGGACCGAGGCATTCGCGCCCATGGAGTACTCCAAGCTGGGGATGGAGCACTTCACCCCCGACTACACCCGCTACTTCCACGCCCTGCCCGAGAAGACCCGCGACCGGATCATCCCCGGCCAGTGGCAGCTCCACCGGGGCATCGACGCCCGCACCATCGCCGAGATCCACGACGAGCTCTACCGGCGCACCCTCCACGGCGGCTGGCCCGACGCCGTACTCACCCCGGGCGTCGGCGTCCGCACCGCGGGACGGCTCGCCACCACCCGGATCGAGCTCCATCTCGAACACCTCCAGCAGGGCACCCGTTCCCGTCTCACCACCAACGCCGTGGTGCTCGCGACCGGTTACCGCGAACGCCCGGTCGGCCGGATGCTCGCCGGACTCGACCCGTACATCCGCCACGACTCCTCCGGCCGGCCCCGGATCGACTCCGAGTACCGGCTGATCCTGGACGACTCGGTCACCGGCTCGGTCCATGTGCAGAACGCCGAGACCCACACCCACGGCGTCGGCGCCCCCGATCTGGGGCTCGTGGCCTGGCGCAGCGCCACCATCCTCAACTCGCTGACGGGGAAGGAGCCGTACCCGCTGCCGCACCGCACCGCCTTCACCAGCTTCGGCCTGGAACAGCGGGAGAACACCCGGGTACCGGCCCAGGCGAACCCGCTGCTGCCGCGTCCGGTACCGCTGTCGCGGCGCGGCTGACGGACCGCGCGGGGCCGGCGCCGGTGCGGCCCGGCCCCGCGCGCCCGCTCCGGATGCGACAGTGGTCGGTGAGTACGACGGCCGAGCACACCGCACGAGGGAGCCTCCATGACCACCGGTACCGGAACACCCGTCCCCTTCGGAACCCCCGAGACCCCGCGCGTCGCGGTGCGCGGCGAGGCCCTGCTGGAGGTCGACCCGGAGATCGCCCGTATCGGGGTCGCCGTCAGCGCGCGCGGCACCGACCGGCGCGCCGCTCTCGACGACCTCACCCGCCGCAACGCCTCGGTCCTGGAACTGATCAAGTCCTACGGCGAGGCGGTGGAGAAGGTGGAGACCGGCTCCTTCTCCATCACCCCCGAACCGGCCAAGCGCGGCCGGGGCGAGCGGGTCCGGGCCTACCACGGCCGGGTCCATCTCACCGCCGCGCTGGCCGACTTCACCGCACTGGGCGAACTGGTCACCCGGCTCGGCGATCAGGAGCTCACCCGGGTCGACGGCCCGTGGTGGGCGCTGCGCCCCGACTCGCCCGCGTACGGGGAGGCCCGCCGCCGGGCGGTACGGGAGGCGGTGCAGCGGGCGCGGGAGTACGCGGCGGCGCTGGACGCCGGTCTGGTCGCCCTGGTCGAACTCGCCGATCTGGAGGCCGAGAACGCCGGCGGATACGGCAGGCCGCGCGGCATCATGCACGCGGCGGGGTTCGCGGCGGAGTCGTCCGGGCTGGACAAGGGCCTGCCCGCCCTCGATCTGGAGCCGCAGCGCCAGACGGTTCAAGCCCAGGTGAACGCCCGCTTCACGATGACCCCGCCGAAGCTGTGAACCCCGGGCGGGGGGCCGGCGGAGGCGGGCTTCGCGTGCTCCCCGTATCCGGACGAACACACCCGGAAACGCTCATCGGAGCACCCCTGCGCACACTTCAGCAGTTGTCAAGAGCCGTTCGTGCAAAGGTTGTTGGGCAGTCATGCGCAAGTCAGGTCCTACCGGTGGGTAAGACGTAGGCTCGGGCCATGCGCCGAGCGAAAATCGTTTGTACCCTGGGCCCCGCCACCGACTCGTACGACCAGATCAAAGCGCTGGTCGAGGCCGGAATGGACGTGGCCCGCTTCAATCTCAGCCACGGTTCGTACGAGGACCACGAGGAGCGGTACCACCGCGTCCGCAAGGCGTCCGACGAGACCCGCCGCAGTGTCGGAGTGCTGGCCGACCTCCAGGGCCCGAAGATCCGGCTCGGACGCTTCAGTGAGGGTCCCGTGCTCCTGGAGCGCGGCGACGATTTCACCATCACGGTCGAGGAGGCCGAGGGCGACCGCACCATCTGCGGCACCACCTACGGCGGTCTCGCCGCCGATGTCACCGTCGGCGAGCGCATTCTGGTGGACGACGGCAAGGTGACCCTGGAGGTGACCGGAGTCGACGGTCCCCGGGTCCGCACCACCGTCATCGAGGGCGGGATGGTCTCCGACCACAAGGGGCTCAATCTCCCCGGTGTCGCCGTCTCCGTGCCCGCGCTCTCCGAGAAGGACATCGAGGATCTGCGCTGGGCCCTGCGCATCGGCGTCGATGTCATCGCGCTCTCCTTCGTCCGCAGCGGCCGGGACATCGAGGATGTGCACCGGATCATGGACGAGGAGGGCCGGCGCCTCCCGGTCATCGCGAAGGTCGAGAAGCCGCAGGCCGTCGAGAACATAGACGACATCGTCGCGGCCTTCGACGGAATCATGGTGGCGCGGGGCGACCTGGGCGTCGAAATGCCGCTGGAGCAGGTGCCGATCGTCCAGAAGCGGGCGATCAAGCTGGCCAAGCGGAATGCCAAGCCGGTGATTGTCGCGACCCAGATGCTGGACTCGATGATCGAGAACTCCCGCCCCACCCGCGCCGAGGCGTCCGATGTGGCCAACGCGGTCATCGACGGCACCGACGCGGTGATGCTGTCGGGCGAGACGAGTGTGGGCAAGTACCCGGTCGAGACGGTCCGCACCATGAGCCGCATCGTCGAGGCCGCCGAGGAGGACATCCTGGCGAAGGGGCTGCCGCCGCTGACCGAGCGGAGCAAGCCCCGGACCCAGGGCGGTGCGGTGGCGCGCGCGGCGGCGGAGATGGGCGACTTCCTGGGGGCCAAGTTCCTTGTCGCCTTCACCCAGTCCGGCGACACGGTCAAGCGGCTCTCCCGCTACCGCTCGCCGATCCCGCTGCTGGCCTTCACGCCCGACCCGGCGACCCGTTCCCAGCTCAACCTCACCTGGGGGGTGGAGACCTTCCTCGGGCCGCATGTGGAGTCCACCGACGCGATGGTGGCGCAGGTGGACGAGGAGCTGCTGCGGATCGGGCGGTGCGCGCCCGGCGACATCGTGGTGATCACCGCGGGATCACCCCCCGGGGTGACCGGCTCCACCAATCTGGTCCGGGTGCACCGGATCGGCGAGGACCCCGCTCCGGTGGGCTGACGCGGGCCGGGAGCCCGGCCGTCCGGCTCGGGACAGCGCCTCGAGGCCCCTCACGAGAGGGGCCTCGGTCGTGACCTTGTAATCGCAGGTAAAGTACCCCGGGTGGGATTCGAACCCACGCTGGATGGTGTTTGAGACCACTGCCTCTACCGCTGGGCTACCGGGGTGTCCTTGGAAACAAAGGATGGCGTACACCCTTCGTGCCCCAACCATACAGGAGCTGGGTAGGCTCATGGGGAGCACCCTGCCTTGGAATGAGGAGTCCCGTGACCGCCCCCGACGCGCCCGAGCCCATCGCCGACGACGAACCGTCGCATGTACCTCCGCTGACCACCCGCGTCGTGATCGCGGAGGACGAGGCCCTCATCCGGCTCGATCTGAAAGAGATGCTGGAGGAGGAGGGCTATACGGTCGTCGGTGAGGCCGGAGACGGCCAGCGGGCCGTGGAGCTCGCCCGCGAGCACCGGCCCGACCTGGTCATTCTCGATGTGAAGATGCCTGTCCTGGACGGCATCTCGGCGGCCGAGAAGATCGCCGAGGAGTCCATCGCCCCGGTGCTGATGCTGACCGCCTTCTCCCAGCGCGATCTGGTCGAGCGGGCCCGGGACGCCGGTGCGATGGCCTATCTGGTCAAGCCCTTCAGCAAGAGCGATGTCGTGCCCGCGATCGAGATGGCCGTCTCCCGCTTCACCGAGCTGAAGGCCCTGGAGAAGGAGGTCGCCGACCTCTCCCAGCGGCTGGAGACCCGGAAGCTGGTCGACCGTGCGAAGAGCATCCTCCAGACCGAGTACGGGCTGAACGAACCGGCCGCCTTCCGCTGGATCCAGAAGACCTCGATGGACCGCCGTCTGTCGATGCAGCAGGTCGCGGAGGCCGTCATCGAGGACGCGGCGGAGAAGAAGGCGGCGAAGGAGCAGTAGCGGCCGGCGCGCACGTGCCGGGACGCACGGCCCCGGGCCGGGACGGCCCGGCCGGCGTCCCGGGCGAACCGCCCCGTACGGCGGACGCGTCGGCGCCCGCCCCGTACGGCCGGAGCCGGTCCCCCGGCCGGGGGACCGGCAGCCCGCTTCCGCTCCCGCGGAGAACACCGAGAACACCGAGAACACAAGGGCCCCGCGGGCGTACCGGTAGATGTACGCCCGCCGGGCCGGGCGCGCGCCGGGCACGGCGGTGTGTCAGTCCTCGCCCAGGTACGCCTTGCGCACCGACTCGTCGACCAGCAGATCCCGGCCCGTGCCGGTCAGCACGATCTTGCCGATCTCCATCACATGGCCGTGATCGGCGAGTGAGAGCGCGGCCTGCGCGTTCTGCTCCACGAGCAGAATCGTCGTGCCGGACTCCTTCAGCTCTTTGATCGTCGCCATGATCTTCTGCATCATGATCGGCGAGAGGCCCATCGACGGCTCGTCCAGCATCAGCAGCTTGGGCTGCGACATCAGCGCGCGGCCCATCGCGAGCATCTGCTGCTCGCCGCCGGAGAGCGTGCCGGCCGCCTGCTTCTGGCGCTCGCCCAGGATGGGGAAGAGCTCGTACGCCCGGCGGATGTCCTTCTCGATCCCCGCCTTGTCGCTCCGGAGAAACGCTCCGAGCTGGAGGTTCTCCGCGATCGACAGCCTGGGGAAGATGTGCCGTCCCTCGGGCGAGTGGGCCAGGCCCAGCGCCACGATCTTGTGCGCGGGGACCCCGGAGAGCGGCTTGCCGTCGAAGACGATCCGCCCCCCGGCCGGCTTCAGCAGCCCGGAGAGGGTGCGCAGGGTCGTGGTCTTGCCCGCGCCGTTGGTGCCGATGAGGGTCACGACCTCACCGGCCTCGACCTTGAACGAGATGCCCTTGACGGCCTCGATCTTGCCGTAGGCGACCCTGAGGTCCTCGACCTCCAGCAGTGTGCTCACGGGGCGTCCCCTTCCGGGCTGGTTGTGCCGGTGCCGCCGGCGGATTCGCCGGAGGCACCGCTCTTCTTCGCGGCCGCGGAGCTGTGCGCCTCGGCGGCCTCCACCTCGGCCAGCTCTTCCGCCCCCGGAGCACCCTCGAAGGGGGTGCCGAGGTACGCCGCGATCACCCGCTCGTCGCCCTGGACCACCTCGGCGGTCCCCTCGACCAGCTTCTCGCCCTGGACCAGACAGGCGACCCGGTCGCAGAGGTTGAAGATGAAGCGCATGTCGTGCTCGATGACGAGCACGGCGATGCCCTGGTCCCGGATGGCGAAGATCAGCTCTTCGGCCGCCCGGGTCTCCTGCGGGTTCATACCGGCCGTCGGCTCGTCCAGGAGGAGCAGACCGGGGTCGCTCGCCATCGCCCGCGCGATCTCCAGCTTGCGCTGTTCGCCGTAGGGGAGATTGCGGGCGACATGGTCGGCCTTGGCCTCCAGGCCGACGAAGGCGAGGAGCTCCATGGCGCGTTCGTGCGACGCGGCCTCGGCCTTCTTGAAGCCGGGCCCGCGCAGCAGCGCCGACCAGAGCCCCTCCTTGGTGCGGGTGTGCCGCCCGACCAGAACGTTCTCCAGCACCGTCATATTGGCGAAGAGCCGGATGTTCTGGAAGGTGCGCGCCACTCCGGCCGCGGTGACGAGATGCGGCTTGGGCGGCAGTACGGAGCCCTTGTAGCTGACCTTGCCCTCGGTCGGGACGTACAGACCGGTGAGGCAGTTGAAGAAGGTCGTCTTGCCGGCGCCGTTGGGACCGATCAGACCGACGATCTCGCCGGACCGGACCGTGAGGTCGACCGAGTTGACGGCGAGAAGCCCGCCGAAGCGCATGGTCACGCCGCTGGCGTCCAGCACGACATCGGAGAGGGTCTCGGTGGTGGTGGTCGTCATGCCGTTCACGCCCCCGCCTTGCTGATGCCGGCGCCGGAACCCGCGAGGCCGGGGTCGGGGCCGTCCGGGCCGGCTGTGTCGGTGTCGTCGTGGTACTCGAGCTGGGCCCGGCGGTTGGGGATCAGTCCCTCGGGACGGAAGCGCATCAGCAGGATGAGCGCGATACCGAAGCCGAGGAGCTGGTACTCCTGAAGGAACTGGAGCTTCTCCGGGATCATGTAGAGCAGCGCCGCGCCGATCAGCGGTCCGCTGATGGTGCCCATACCGCCGAGGATCACGGCGGCCAGCAGGAAGGCCGAGTTGGGCGGTACGGGCCCGGCGAAGACATACATCTCCGGGACCACGGTGGACTCCACATGGGCCTGTACGGTGCCGGCCAGGCCCGCCAGGGTGGCGCCGAGGGCGAAGGCGATCAGCTTGACGCGGAAGCCGTTGATGCCCATGGCGGTGGCGGCGGTCTCGTCCTCGCGGATGGCGACCCAGGCACGGCCGATACGGGAGTTGCCCGCGCGGCTGAAGACCACGATGACCAGGATCATCGCCAGCACCATCAGCAGGTAGTAGTTGGCGTAGGCGCCGAGCTCGAACCCGAGGATGGTGTGCGGCTCACCGAAGTTGTAGCCGAAGAATTCCAGATGGGGAATGTTCGGAATACCGTTCGGGCCGTTGGTGATGTGCGGGCCGGAGACTCCGTCCAGGTTGCCCATGGCGATACGGAAGATCTCTCCGAAGCCGAGGGTCACGATGGCCAGATAGTCGCCGCGCAGCCGCAGGGTCGGCGCGCCGATGAGGACGCCGAAGATCAGCGAGGCCGCCGCGCCGGTGAGCACCGATGCCCAGAAGGGGAACTGCACACCGAAGGCGGAGGCGGTGGATCCGGATACCAGCGCGGCCGTGTAGGCGCCGACGCCGAGGAAGGCCACGTATCCGAGGTCGAGCAGACCCGCCAGACCGACCACGATGTTCAGGCCCAGCGCGACGGTCGCGAAGATGAGCACGTTCACCGCGATGAGGGTGTACGTGTCGGTGCTCTGGGTGAACGGGAAGGTGATGGCCGAGGCCAGCGCGGCGATGATCGTCACCTGGCGGTGCTTGGCGGTGAGCGCCGACAGCCGGGCGATGAGCCCGGCCTTGAAGAGCGCGGAGACGCCGAAGCCGACGGTGATCAGATAGCCGGTGAAGAGCTCCGCGTCCTCGGTGTCGATGCCGTACGTGACCACGTACAGCCCGGCGGCGAAGACCGCGATGATGACCAGGATGTCGGCCCAGGAGGGGAGCTCCTTCGGCCGGCCGGCCTTGCGGGTGTCGTCGGGGAGCAGGAAGACGACGGCCACGGGGATGGCGGAGGCCACCGCCGCGACGAAGCCGCCCGGTTCGAGGTTGATCACTCCGCCGAGCTGCACGGCGATGGCGATCACGGTGAACCAGGTGGTGCCGAAGGCACCGAGCGCGGCATTGCGGAGCGCCTTGGTGGATCCGGTCGGGGTGACCCAGCCGAGTCCCTTGACGCCCAGCGAGGCGAGGGCGAAGAGGACGACGAGCGCGCCCGCCGCCAGGGTGAGGATCTGGAGACCACCGGGGTAGCCGTAGACCGTGAGGTCGCCGGGGAAGGCCGAGGTGTACGTCCAGGCGAGGAAGGTGCTCGCGATGGTGGCGAGTCCGCCGGCCGCCGCGATCCAGCGCAGGGTGCCGGCCCGGGATGCGTCGTCGGTCGCGGTGGCGCCGACCGCCTTGGTGTCCGTGGTCATCGCTCTCACGCCCGATCCGCGACGCGCTCACCGAGCAGACCCTGGGGCCTGACGAGGAGCACGACGATGAGAAGTACGAATGCCCAGACGTTGGACCAGGCGCCACCGCCGAGCTGCTGCATTCCGGGGATCTCTTCGATGTACGCGATCGACAGGGACTCCGCGAGGCCGAGCACGACTCCGCCGACCATGGCCCCGTAGATGTTGCCGATACCCCCGAGGACCGCCGCGGTGAACGCCTTCAATCCGAGGATGAAGCCCATCTCGAAGTTGATCTGGCCCTTGTCGAGCCCGTACGCGACCGCCGCGACCGCCGCGAAGGCGGCGCCGATGGCGAAGGCCATCACGATGATGCGGTCGGTGTTGATCCCCATCAGCTTCGCGGTGTCCGGGTCCTGCGCGGTGGCCTGCATGGCCCTGCCGCTGCGGCTCTTGGTCACGAAGACGCCGAGGGCGAGCATGCACAGGGGTGCGAGGACCAGGACGAAGGCGTCGGCCCGCTGGATGATCAGGTCCTCGGTGATCTTGAAGGACTCACCCTTGAACTCGGGGAAGCTCCGGGCCTTCTTGGCGTCCGGGTAGAAGCCCCAGACGAGCTGCTGAAGGGCGATGGACAGACCGATCGCCGTGATCAGCGGAGCGAGGCGTGGCGCGCCCCGGAGTGGCCGGTAGGCGAACCGTTCCGCCGCCGTGGCGACAGCGACGGCGGCTATGGCGCCACCTATGATCATGAGCGGGATCGCGACGAGCAGGGACACCCCGCTCGGGAGCCATATATAGGTGGTCAGGGCGCCGAAGCCCCCGATCATGAAGATCTCGCCGTGGGCGAAGTTGATGAGCTGGACGATGCCGTACACCATGGTGTAGCCGATGGCGATGAGACCGTACAGGGCCCCCAGGGCAAGGCCATTCGCCAGCTGTTGCGGCAGTTCGTTCACCGCGTGGCCTCCGATGAGCGTGTCGGATATGACTCCGCGCGTGGGCGCTGTTTGCGCCCTCGCGCGGTGGGTTTCAGGAATTCAGCCGAGCTGTGGCGGCTGCGGGGATCAGTCCTCGAACGTGGCGCTCTTGACGTCGGTCCACTTGCCGCCCTTGACCGAGTACACGGTGAGCTGCTTGTTCGTGGTGTCGCCGTACTCGTCGAAGGAGACCTTGCCGGTCACACCGTCGAAGGAGACCTTGGACATCGCCTCGGTGACCTTGGCGCGGGCGTCGTCCGGCAGCTTGCCGTCGTTCTCCGCCGCGACGGCCTTGACCGCCTGGATGATGGACCAGGCCGCGTCGTAGGAGTAGCCGCCGTAGGCCGCGTACGGGTCGGAGTAGCCGCCCGCCGCGTAGTCCGCGATGAACTTCTTCGCGGTCTCCAGCTTCTCGACCGGGTAGCCGACGGAGGTCGACAGGTCGCCGTCGTTGGACTCGCCGGAGGCGCTGATGAAGGCGGGGTCGTAGATGCCGTCACCGCCCATGGTCGGGACCTTGGCGCCGGCCTTCTTGATCTGGTCGGCGAGGAGGCCCGCCTCGGGGTACTGGCCGCCGAAGTAGACGGAGTCCGCCTTGGACGCCTTGACCTTGTCGGCGGTGCTGGAGAAGTCGGTCTCCTTCACCGTGACGTGGTCGGTGCCGGCGACCTTGCCGCCGAGCCGCTCGAACTCCGCGGAGAAGATCGCGGCCAGTCCGGCGCCGTAGGTCTGCTTGTCGTCAACGACGTAGACATTCTTCTTCTTGGCGTCGTTGTACAGGTACTGGGCGGCGAACTTGCCCTGGATGACATCGGTGGTGGCGGTGCGGAAGTACGTCTTGAACGGACGGCTCTTCTCGCCCTTGCCCCAGTTGTCGCCCTGGGAGAGCGCGGGGTTGGTGTTGGCCGGGGAGACCTGGGTCAGATTGGCGGCGCTGAAGACACCCTGCATCGACTGCGCGACACCGGAGTTCAGCGGGCCGACGACGCCCAGAACATCCTTGTTGCCCACGAGTTTGGTGGCATTGGCCTTGCCTGAGGCAGGAACTGCCTGGTCGTCGAGGGCTTCGACCTTGAATTCGATGCCAGGGACTTCATTGTTCTTGTTCGCGGTCTTGGCCGCGAGGTCAGCGGAGTTCTTGATTCCCTGGCCGAGTGCGGTGAGCGAACCGGTCAGAGGGGCGTCGACGCCGATGATGACGGTCGTCTTGCCGCTGCCCTCGGAACCCTTCTTGTCGTCGTCGCGCGATCCGCAAGCGGTGAGGGTGAGTGCTCCGGTGGTGACCACGGCACTGAGTATGAGCAAGGAACGGTTTCGCACGATAAGTCCTTTCCCTGGCGCGGCCCCTCCCCTGAGGTGCCGTTTGGTCGCCGGGCCGTACGGAATACATGGGCCGTGCTGGTTGCGCCCGGCGGCGCGGTGACTGGCCGTGACTCTAAGCGCCGTGGGGAGGGTGGGGGAGTACGCGAGTCAGGATGTGACGCTCTTGTTATGCCACGGCCAAGGCTGGGTGCCGGGAGTGGGGCAAATTGGACTATTCCGTAGTCAGGATGGGTGCCCGGAGTACGAGAACGCCCAGTTCCGCTAAGGCCCTTGAGGGGATCATGGTACTGACAGTGGATCACGCGGCCCGAATGTGTCCGGTTGTCGGGGAAGGCGGACGGGCTATCGGAAGTGGGTTGATTTGACATTCCCGAAATAATTACTCTCCGTGACTATTTTCGGGTTGTGGCTCGGGGGCCGCCAGTTCTCCGAACTGCCGGTGGCGCCCTTGAGGGCCTCGCATCGCGCCTTCGTCTGATCGCCGATCAGTTCCAGCGCCGCGGCGCGCCCTTGCCGCCTCTCCTCGGCGCGCGCGGCGGCGAGGACGTCCTCGTGGATCGCGTACTGCTCATTGGAGAGCCCCTTCTGCTCCCAGTCGAGCCCCGCCCATGTGCTGCCCTTGAGGGCTTCGCCGGCCCAGTGGGAGACGAGCGCCGTGCAGAGCTCGGCGGCAGAAGTCCTGCGGGGTACGGGAGTTGGCGCCTCGGCCCCTCCGTCGCGGGAGGGGCCCGCACAGCCGCCGAGCGCGAGTGCGGCCAGGGTGGCCGCGATGACGATCCGGGCCGGGGTGTGCCGCGAGGTGGTCATGGCCCGTACGGTAGGGCGTCACGTTCCGTCACTCAATGCCCACGTTCCGGCTCTTCGCGCCCGTAATCCCCCCGCGGCTTCCCCCGCCGTTCACCCCTTCCCGCGCCCCCTCGGCCCACCCGCTCCCCCCGTCCCCTCCCGCGTGCGGGCCCCGCCCCCCGCTGACAGTGAGTGCCGGTTTGTCACCCCGGACCGTTGCGCCTCAACCGCCGGCGGGGCTCATTCTGCTGCCGCTGCCCGGGGAGCGTCGCCCGATGAGCGGCCCCCGTGGTTTCAGCCCCGCCGGCGGGGCGAGGACGCCGAAACCAAGCCTCGCCGGCGATTGAGGCGCGGCAGCACCGGGTCAGGGTGACCGGAACTCAGCCCCGCCGGGGGTGCCTCCCAGGCGAAGCTCTGGGGGAGTTCGAGGCGCGGGGCCCGGGGCGGGGCCCCGGAACCCGCACTCCGCGTCGGGGCGAACCATCTCGGCCCCGCCTGCCGGGCGAGGACGCCAATCTCAGCCCCGCCGGGGCGCCTCTCAGGCGAAGCTCTGGGGGAGTTCGAGGCGCGGGGCCCGGGGCGGGGCCCCGGTTACGGGAAGGGGCGGGGTGGGGAACAGGCCCCTGCAGGGCCACCCGCCCCGTACGAGCGCCGGCCCCGCCGGCCGGAGAGGCGAACAAACCCGGGCCCCCGGAGAGGCGGGGGTCAGCGCTCCCGCAGCATGCACGTGAGCCGCGCCGTACACACCCGCCGCCCCTCCTCATCCGTGATCACCACCTCGTACGTCGCCGTCGACCGCCCCCTGTGCACCGGCGTCGCCACCCCCGTCACCACCCCTCCCCGCACCCCCCGGTGGTGCGTGCAGTTGAGGTCCACCCCCACCGCGATCTTCCCGCTGCCGCCGTGCAGCATTGAGCCGACGGATCCCAGCGTCTCCGCGAGCACCGCGGACGCGCCCCCGTGGAGCAGCCCGTACGGCTGGGTGTTGCCCTCGACCGGCATCGTGCCGACCACCCGTTCCGCGGAGGCTTCGGTGATCCGGACATTCATCCGATCGCCGAGGGTGCCCGCGGAGAAGAGCGCGGGCAGATCCACCCCGAGCGCGGCGTACTCGTCAAGGACTTCCTGGGGGAACTTCGTGGCTGGCTGCTGCTCGTCCATGGGCACGGCTCCGATCTGTGTGTGCTGCATGCTCGGTGCCACCGTATTGCCCCCGCCTGAGCGAACGCTTAGCGGGTGGGTCGCGCAGACGCCGCGGCCGGCTGTGTTCCGGGTTCGAAGCGGATCACCACGGATTTGCTCGCCGGGGTGTTGCTGACGTCCGCCGTGGAATCGAGCGGCACCAGGACATTGGTCTCCGGGTAGTACGCCGCCGCGCACCCGCGCGCGGTCGGGTAGTGCACCACCCGGAAGCCGGGGGCCCGGCGCTCCACGCCGTCGCTCCACTCGCTCACCAGGTCGGTGTGGGAACCGTCCGCCAGACCCAGCTCCCGCGCGTCCTCCGGATTCACCAGCACCACCCGGCGCCCGCCCCTGATGCCCCGGTAGCGGTCGTCGAGCCCGTAGATCGTGGTGTTGTACTGATCGTGCGAGCGGAGGGTCTGGAGCAGCAGCCGTCCCGCGGGCACGGCGGGGTACTCCACCGGCGCGGCCGTGAAATTGGCCTTCCCGGTGGCGGTCGGGAAGCGGCGTTCATCGCGCGGGGCATGCGGGAGGGTGAAACCGCCGGGGCGGGCGATCCTCGCGTTGAAGTCCTCGAAGCCGGGCACCACCCGCGAGATCCGGTCCCGGATCGCGCCGTAATCCCTCTCGAACTCCTCCCACGGCGTACGCGACCGGGGGCCGAGCACGGCCCGCGCCAGCCGGGCCACGATCGCCGGCTCGGAGAGGAGGTCGGGGCTCGCCGGGGGCAGATTGCCGCGTGAGGCATGGACCATGCCCATGGAGTCCTCCACGGTCACGACCTGCCGGCCGGATGCCTGGACGTCCTTGTCGGTGCGGCCGAGTGTGGGGAGGATCAGCGCCTGCGCGCCGGTCACCGCGTGGGAGCGGTTGAGCTTGGTCGACACATGGACGGTCAGCCGCGCCCGGCGGATCGCGGCCTCGGTGACCTCGGTGTCGGGTGTCGCGGCCACGAAATTGCCGCCCATGGCGAAGAAGACCTTCGCCTCGCCGTCGCGCAGCGCCCGGATGGAGCGCACCACATCGAGACCGTGGTGCCGGGGCGGGGCGAAGCCGAATTCCTTCTCCAGGGCGTCCAGGAACGCGGGGGCGGGACGCTCGAAGATCCCCATGGTCCGGTCGCCCTGGACATTGGAGTGTCCGCGCACCGGGCAGACCCCGGCGCCGGGGCGTCCGATGTTGCCGCGCAGCAGCAGGAAATTGACCACCTCGCGGATGGTGGCCACGGAGTGCTTGTGCTGGGTCAGGCCCATGGCCCAGCAGACGATGATCCGCTCGGACGAGACCACCATCGCCAGCGCCTCTTCGATCTCGGCACGGCCGAGCCCCGTGGCGGCCAGGCTCTCCTCCCACCCGGCGGCCGAGGCGGCGGCGCGGAACGCCTCGTACCCATGGGTGTGCTCGCGCACGAAGGCGTCGTCGACCGCGCCGTCCGTCTCCAGGATGAGCTTGTTCAGCAGGCGGAAGAGGGCTTGGTCGCCGCCGATGCGGATCTGGAGGAAGAGGTCGTTGAGCTCGGTGCCCCGCAGCATGCCGCGGGGTGTCTGCGGATTCCGGAACCGTTCCATACCGGCCTCGGGCAGGGGGTTCACCGAGATGATCCGGGCGCCGGACTTCTTCGCCCGCTCCAGCGCGGAGAGCATTCTGGGGTGGTTGGTGCCGGGATTCTGCCCGGCGACGATGATCAGATCGGCCTGGTGCAGATCCTCCAGGGAGACACTGCCCTTGCCGACGCCGATCGTCTCGGTCAGCGCGGAGCCGGACGACTCGTGGCACATGTTGGAGCAGTCGGGCAGATTGTTGGTGCCGAATTCGCGGGCGAGGAGCTGGAGCAGGAACGCGGCCTCGTTGCTGGTGCGGCCGGAGGTGTAGAAGAGCGCCTCGTCGGGGGAGGCGAGGGCGGTCAGCTCCGCCGCGATGATCTCGAAGGCGCGCTCCCAGCTCACCGGCTCGTAGTGGTCGGCGCCCTCGGCGAGATGAACCGGCCGGGTGATCCGGCCCTGCTGTCCCAGCCAGTAGCCGCTGCGCGAGGCGAGGTCGGAGACCGGGTGCGCGGCGAAGAACTCGGGGGTCACCCGGCGGAGCGTGGCCTCCTCGGCGACGGCCTTCGCGCCGTTCTCGCAGAATTCGGCCGTGTGGCGTCGGTCGCCCTCGGGCCAGGCGCAGCCGGGGCAGTCGAAGCCGTCCTTCTGATTGACCTTGAGCAGGGTCCTGGCGGTGCGTGCCACCCCCATCTGCCGCTGGGCGGCCCGGAGGGTGTGCCCGATGGCCGGGAGCCCCGCCGCGGCGTGCAGGGGCTCCGTCACCCGCGGCGCATCCTGGATCGGGTCATCCGCGGGCGGTCGGCCGGCCATGCTCTTCCCCCTTCGTCCGGGTACGCGTCTCTCCGTACACCATCCTCCTCCGATACTGCCACGCGCCTGTGACAGCGCTCCGTGCCGCCCGGTGTGGACGGCGGTGTCAGTGGTCCGTGGCAGGATCGTCCCCGTGGCTGAGACAGCATCGAAGAAGACCCCAGACGACAACCGTCCGCGCCTGCTCCTCATGGACGGGCACTCCCTGGCGTACCGGGCGTTCTTCGCGCTGCCGGCGGAGAATTTCACGACCGGGAGCGGTCAGACGACCAATGCCGTCTACGGCTTCGCGTCGATGCTGGCGAATACGCTGCGCGATGAGTCGCCCACGCATTTCGCGGTGGCGTTCGACGTGTCCCGCAAGACCTGGCGTTCCAAGGATTTCCCCGAGTACAAGGCCAATCGTTCGGCCACCCCTGATGAATTCAAGGGCCAGGTCGAGCTGATCGGCGAGCTCCTCGACACGATGAACGCCGAGCGGTTCGCGGTCGACGGCTTCGAGGCCGACGACGTCATCGCCACCCTCGCCACCCAGGCGGAGGCCGCCGGGTTCGAGGTGCTGATCGTCACCGGCGACCGCGATTCCTTCCAGCTGGTGAGCGAGCACACCACCGTGCTCTACCCGACCAAGGGTGTCTCGGAGCTGACCCGGTTCACCCCGGAGAAGGTCCAGGAGAAGTACGGACTCACCCCGACGCAGTATCCGGACTTCGCGGCGCTGCGCGGCGACCCGTCCGACAATCTCCCCGGCATCCCCGGTGTCGGTGAGAAGACCGCCGCCAAGTGGATCAATCAGTTCGGCTCCTTCGCCGAGCTGGTCGAGCGCGCCGACGAGGTCAAGGGCAAGGTCGGCCAGTCGTTCCGCGATCACCTGGAAGCGGTCAAGCTCAACCGCCATCTGACCGAGCTGGTCCGCGATGTCGAGCTGCCCAGGGCCGTCACCGAGCTGGAGCGCGCTCCTTATGACCGGGCCGCGCTGAAGGGTTTCCTGGAGGTGCTGGAGATCCGCAACCCCAGCCTCCGGGAGCGGCTGCTGGCGGTCGATCCGGGTGCGGTGGAGGAGGAGGCCCCGGCCCCCGAGGCCGCTGTGGAGCTGGACGGCGCGGTGCTCTCCGCCGGTGAGCTCGGCCCCTGGCTGGAGCGCCACGCGGGGCAGCCGCTCGGTGTGGCCACCGTGGCGAGCTGGGCCCTGGGGGTGGGCAATGTCAGCGAGATCGCCCTCGCCGGCGCCGACGGCCACGCGGCCTGGTTCGACACGACCCAGCTCGACGAATCGGACGACCGGGCCTTCGCCGCCTGGATCGCCGATCCGGCCCGCCCGAAGGTCATGCACAATGCCAAGGACGCCCTGCGGGTCTTCCCCGAGCACGGCTGGCGGATCGACGGCATCACCATGGACACCGCGCTCGCCGCCTATCTGGTGAAGCCGGGCCGCCGCTCCTTCGCGCTGGACGCCCTCTCCATCGAGTACCTCCACCGCGAGCTGGCCCCGGCCGCCGCCGACGGCCAGCTGGCGTTCGGCGCCGACGACCAGGCCGAGGCCGACGCGCTGATGGCCCAGGCGCGTGCCGTGCTCGACCTCGGGGCGGCCTTCACCGAGAGGCTGAAGGAGGTCGGCGCCACCGAGCTGCTCCACGATGTGGAGCTCCCCACCTCCCTGCTGCTGGCCCGGATGGAGCGGCACGGCATCGCGGCCGACCGCGCCCATCTGGAGACGATGGAGCAGCTCTTCGCCGGGGCCGTGCAGCAGGCGGTGAAGGAGGCCCATGCCGCGGTGGGGCACGAGTTCAATCTGGGCTCGCCCAAGCAGCTCCAGGAGGTCTTCTTCGGGGAGCTGAATCTCCCCAAGACGAAGAAGACCAAGACCGGCTACACCACCGACGCCGACGCGCTCGCCTGGCTCGCCGGCCAGACCGAGCACGAGCTGCCGGTCATCATGCTGCGCCACCGTGAGCAGGCCAGGCTGCGCTCCACCGTCGAGGGCCTGATCAAGACGATCGCCGCCGACGGCCGGATCCACACCACCTTCAGCCAGACCGTCGCCGCGACCGGACGGCTGTCGTCGACCGAACCGAACCTCCAGAATGTGCCGGTCCGCACGGATGAGGGCCGCGCCATCCGCCGGGGCTTCGTCGTCGGCGAGGGCTTCGAGTCGCTGATGACCGCCGACTACAGCCAGATCGAGCTGCGGGTGATGGCTCATCTCTCCCAGGACGAGGGCCTGATCCAGGCGTTCACCTCCGGCGAGGATCTGCACAACACGGTGGCGTCCCAGGTGTTCGGAGTGGAGACCGCGGCGGTCGACGCCGAGATGCGCCGCAAGATCAAGGCGATGTCGTACGGCCTGGCCTACGGTCTCTCCGCGTTCGGGCTCTCCCAGCAGCTGAACATCGAGGCGGGCGAGGCCCGCGCTCTGATGGACACCTATTTCGAGCGGTTCGGCGGGGTGCGCGACTACCTCCACCATGTGGTGGACGAGGCGAGGGCCACCGGCTACACGGCGACCATGCTCGGCCGCCGCCGCTATCTCCCCGACCTCAACAGCGACAACCGCCAGCGCCGCGAGGCCGCCGAGCGCATGGCGCTGAACGCACCGATCCAGGGCACCGCCGCCGACATCGTCAAGATCGCGATGCTGAAGGTGGCCGACGCCCTGGAGGAGGCCGGGCTCTCCTCCCGGCTGCTGCTCCAGGTCCACGACGAAATCGTGCTGGAGATCGTCCCGGGCGAGCGCGAGCGGGTCGAGGAGATCGTGCGCCGTGAGATGTCGGCGGCGGCGTCCCTGGACGTCCCGCTCGGGGTCTCGGTCGGCGTCGGCCCGGACTGGGAGTCGGCGGCCCACTGATCCGGACCGGCAGGTATCCGCGCCCGCCGTACCGCACCGGTACGGCGGGCGCACCCGGTCGGGGGTCCGCCACCGGAGCGTGAGCCCGGCCCCCCCCGGGGAGCCTCCTCAGACCCGCTGCGGGGTCCGGTCGCGCAGCCGCATCGCCGCGCCGTGGATCACCAGACCGGCCACCAGGCCCGCCCCGGCCCCGAAACAGAGGGTCGGGATGGCGTCCAGCGGTGATCTCGCCGGGTCCCGGCCGATCAGCCAGACCACGCATCGCACGACTGCTCCCAGCAGGACGCATCCGCCGATCAGCGCCACGGCCTTCCGGCGTTCCCGGGCATCGAGCACCGGCACGCCCGGGGGCGGCCCGGAGGCCGGCCGGCGCCGGAGCGCGGACCGGGCGAACCAGCCGAGCAGAATGAGCGCGAGTGCCGAGGACCCGTACTGCGCAAAGGTGAAGACTCCGTACCCCGCCACCTCCTCGCCGAGCACCGGCACCAGGCGGGTGCCCCAGCGGTCTTGGTGGGTGAAGGCGTCCCAGACGACATGGGTGGCCGCACCGAGCACCGCGGACACGTAGAAGCGGAGTGCGTACGCCGGACCCGGCTCCATCCGGCGGCCCCGGAGCCAGCCGTGCGCCTGTCCCTGCCGGTGCGGGGGGAGCAGGGCCACCAGCGGGTCGCGCACCATCACCCACACCGCCACCAGAGCTGTGGTGACGGCCACATCGGCGGTGAGCACCCCGACCGGTGCATGGGTGAATTGTCCGAACCGCATCGCACCCGGAACCACCGTGGCCGCGAAGTAGGCCATGTCGGGCGAGAGTGAGCCCATCACCAGGGCCGATGTGACAAGCGGACCGCGTGCGGTGCCGTCTCTCCGTATCCCCGGCAGCACCGCAGCGATATGGCTGAGCGTGAACGGCATGGAACGTGGCCTTTCTGTGACACCTATTGATCGCTGATTGAGCGATTGCCGAACGGTAGTTGATCGTTCGCTGGTCGGTGTGGGCCGTGAGCCGCTGCCGGACACTGGACGATGACGCCGTGGCGAAATGGTGAATAACGGTCATGGCCTGGTGTTCCCGGGCGCGCAGTTGACGTAGGGTCGCCTGAGTTGAACGGAATAGCACGGGGGAGCGCGGACAGCCGCCTTCGGGGAGGGAACGGACGCATGGCAGCGCAATTCGGCCGACGGCTGCGCCGGGGAGCCACCACCACTGCGGTGGCCGCGGCCGCCGTCGCGGCGCTCTCCGCCTCGCAGGCGCCGGGTATCACCCACGCCGACTTCGGGGGTGGCGACGCCACCGGCAACGGAGCTCCCGACACGGCCTCGGACTCGGAGACCTCCGCCACCGGCGATTCCCCGTACTACACCGATCTCCCGACCCTCCGCACGCCCAACGGGCCGAACGCCTCGATCAACCTGCCCGCGACGACCGGGTCGGCGGAGTCGGGCATACCGGCCACCGTCCTCACCGCCTACAAGGAGGCGGAGCGGACCATCCAGGCATCGGACCCCGCCTGCCGTGTCCCGTGGCAACTGCTGGCCGGCATCGGCAAGGTGGAGTCGGGCCAGGCGCGCGGCGGCAAGGTCGACGCCAATGGCACCACCTTCTCCCCGATTCTGGGCCCGGTCCTCAACGGTGTCGGCTTCGCCAATATCTCCGACACCGACAACGGCGAGTTCGACGGCGACACCACCCACGACCGCGCGGTCGGCCCGATGCAGTTCATCCCCTCCACCTGGGCGACCTGGGGGCAGGACGCCAACGGCGACGGGGTGAAGAACCCCAACAACATTCACGACGCCGCCCTCGCCGCCGGCCGCTACCTCTGCGCGGGCGACCGCGACCTCACCAAGAAGCACGATCTCGACCAGGCGATCCTGAGCTACAACCGCTCGCGGGAGTATCTGAACACCGTCCTCTCATGGTTCGAGTTCTACAAGCGCGGCACCCACCAAGTGCCCGACGGCGAGGGTGTGCTCCCCGACACCAGCACTCCCGACAGTCCTCCGGCCGGGCCCCAGGGCGCCACCCCGCCCAAGACGAAGCCGCCCACGAGCGCGAAGCCCAAGCCGCCGGCCAAGCCCGGGAAGCCGTCGAAGCCGACCACTCCGCCGACGAAGCCCCCGACCAAGCCGCCCGTCACCCCGCCGACCCCGCCGCCCGCCACCTCCGTCGAGGTCGAGGGCGCCGCCGAGCTGACCACCATGGCCGGGCGCGACTTCGCCCACCGGCCCGCGGTCCGGGCGGAGGACTCCAAGGGCCGCGGTGTCTCGAAGCAGGAGATCCGCTTCGAGATCATCGGTGCGACCGAGGCCCGCTTCCCCGGTGGCAAGACGAGTGCCGTCGTTCTGACCGGCGCCGACGGCAAGGCCATCGCGCCCGTGCTGAAGGCCGGCGAGAAGACCGGTTCCTTCAAGGTCCGGGCCACCGCCGTGGGTCGCGGCCTGCCTTCGGTCAACTTCGCCGCCAAGGTGACCGCACGCGCCGCCGACAACCTCGTCCGCGTCAACGACAAGCCCCTGATCGCCGCTCCCGGCACGGAGTTCGCCGACTTCGTCGAGGTCAAGGCCGCCTACCAGAACGCCGTCGCCGCCGGTGTCGAGATCACGGCCGCGCTGATCACCGACACCGCGAACCCGGTCGAGAACGACAAGGGCCCCTCCTTCGGCAAGGACGCGGACGGCAAGATCATCCGCACCCTCACGGGCCTCAAGACGGACGCCGACGGAGTGCTCAGGCTCCCGAAGCTCTTCGCCGGTGACGAGCTGGGCACCTTCCGGCTCCAGCTCACCGCCGTCGGCGGCGTGAGCATCAACATCGCGCTCACGGTGGAAGCGCCGCCCGCTCCGGAGACCCCCGCCGGCTGATCCTCACACCACCACCTCCTCCTACATTCGCCGCCCCTTCCCCGTTCATCGGCGGAGGGGCGGCGCCATTGGTCTGCCCCGGAGCGCTCTCCTCCCCGGCGGCGCACTGCTCCCCCTCACCCTGCCCCGGGGCCCCGCGACCGCCGCCGTAGCGGCCCGGGCCCGGGCCGCTACGGCCTCAGACCCGCCCCCGGCCCCGGGCGTCGGCCCTGGCCTCAGACCCGCCCCCGGCACCGGCCCCCGGCACCGGCCCCGCACTCGCCCCCGGCCTCAGACCCGCCCCCGGCCCTGGCTCCGCTCCACACTCGCACCCGGCTCCCCACTCGATCCGGTCCCGGCCCCCCGGTCCCGGCCGTCGGTCCCGGTCCGCACTCGCACCCGGCTCCCCAGCCGATCCGATCCGGCTCCCGCCTGACAGATGCTGTCGGCGGCCCCGCTCCCGCGAACCACCCCGCCGCGCGCGTTCCGCCGCTCTGTCCACTCGCTCTCCCCCTTTCTCCGGCTCGCGGGAATCGCCTGCCCCCTCTCCTGGCTGCCCCCTCTCGGCCGTGCGCGCGGTCGGGAGGGCACCACCCTGTCGCCGCTCAGCCCCGTCGGCCCGACCCGCCGCCTCCTCCGGCCCGCCCGAACCCTGAACCAGGAGCCGAACCATTTCCCGACCCCGACCCCGACCCCGACCCCGACCCCGACCTCGAACCCGGCCCGGAGCCGCCCTGCGCACCACCACCCCCGGCGCGGCCGCCGCCCCCACCGCCCAGGGCGGCCTGCCGCGCACTGGTGTGGCGGGTCGCCACCGCCGTCGCGGGATCCTCCGGCCAGGGATGTCTCGGATACCGGCCGCGCAGCTCCGCCCGCACCGACCGATAGCCCTCCCTCCAGAACGAGGCCAGATCGGCGGTGACCGCCACCGGCCTGCCCGCTGGCGAGAGCAGATGCACCAGCACGGGGACCCCGGCGACCACCGGTGTCTCCCGCAGCCCGAACACCTCCTGGAGCTTCACCGCCAGAACCGGCTGCTCACCGCCGTACCCGACACGTATCCGCGAACCACTCGGCACCTCCAGCCGCTCCGGCGCCAGCTCGTCCAGCCGCGCCGCCTCACCGCCCGCCCACGGCAGCAACCGCTGCAACGACTGCCCGGCGGAGATCCGCCCCAGATCGGCCCGCCGCCGCGCACGGGACAGCTCCGGCTCCAGCCACTCCGCAGCACGCTCCAGCAGCGCCGCGTCCGAGACATCCGGCCATGGGGCGCCCCTCACCCGATGGAGAAAGGCCAGCCGCTCCCGAAGCCCTTCGGCATCGCGCGTCCAGTGGAGCAAACCGAGCCCCTCCCGCCGCAGGCCCTCCAGCAACGCCTCTCTCACCAGCGCGGGCTCCGGGCCCCGCAGCCCGCGCGCGGTGAGCTCGATCGCCCCAAGCCGCCGTACTTCCCGGGCCACCACATCCCCGCTCTCCCAGCGCACCTCCTCGCCCGACGACAGCAGATGGGCTGCCGCCCCGCGCGCGGTCTCCTCGTCGATCACCGCGGCCAGCCGCACCCGTGCGGAGGCCGCCGACGCCGGCCGGTCAGCGACCGCGACCGCGAGCCAGGGCGCGCCCCGCAACCCGGACCCCGCGCCCACCTCGGCACCGGTCCCGGAAGCCATGAGAAACGCCCCCTCCCCACGGGCCCGCGCCACCCGTTCCGGAAAGGCGAACGCGGTGATCAGCCCGGCGACCGCGTCATCTCCCGAACCCGCCGCCTGCCGGTCGTCCCCCGTGCCCGCGGCCGCCGGCAGTGCGGAGGCGAGCCGTCGGACCTCGGACCGCCAGCGCGCCCCATAGCCGTCCCCGCCACGCCGCGCGGTGCGCCAGGCGCCCGCGAGATCGTCCCCGTACTCCCGGGGCGGCTCCTCGCTGAGCAGCGCGACCACCTCCGCCGCCCGGCGTGCGCCCACCGACGGCGCGCCGTCCACAAGGGCCCGCGCGAGACGCGGGTGCACCCCGAGCCGGGACATCCGAACGCCCCGCTCGGTCACCCGGCCGTCGGCGTCCACCGCGCCGATCGCGGTCAGCACCGCACCCGCCGCGGCCATCGCCCCGGTGGGCGGCTGGTCCAGCAGCGCCAGCCCGGCCGCCGACGGATCCCCCCAGCAGGCCACCCGCAGGGCGAAGGAGGTCAGATCCGCGATCCGGATCTCGGCCGACGGAAAGCGAGCGCGCCGTACATCGTCCGCCGCCGTCCAGCAGCGGTACACGGTGCCGAAAGCCTCCCGACCGGCCCGCCCGCGGCGCTGCTCGGCGGCCGCCGCCGAGACCGGCACGGTCGTCAGCGAACCGAGACCTCTCGCATGATCCATCCTGGGCTCCCGAGCCAGCCCGGAATCGACGACGACCCGCACACCGGGCACGGTCAGACTGGATTCGGCCACCGAGGTGGCGAGCACCACCCGGCGCCGCCCGCCATCCCCGCCCCGCAGTACCGCGTCCTGCACGGCGGCCGGTGCCCGGCCGTGCAGCTGCAGCACCTCCGCGTCCACACCCTCCAGCATTCCCGCCGTACGGGCGATCTCGCCCGTACCCGGAAGGAAGCAGAGGACATCCCCCTCGTGCCGGGCGAGTGCCGTCCGCACCGTCGCCGCGACATGCCGCAGCAGTGCCGGGTCCACCCAGGTGCCGTGCGCCGGCCGGATCCCGCTCGGCGGCGGTGCGAAGAGCGGCTCGGTGCCGTGGCCCTCACCCCTGCCGCGCACCACCGGAGCCGGGCCCGAATCGTCCAGCACGGTCAGCAGCCCGGCCCATGCCTCCGCGTCGCTCGTCGCCGAAGCCGCGATCAGCTTCAGCTCGGGGCGCAGGGTGGCCCGTACATCGACCAGGAAGGCCAGCGCGGTGTCCGCGTCCAGATGCCGCTCATGGCATTCGTCGAGCAGCACCACATCCACGCCCGCCAGCTCCGGATCGCGCTGCAGTCGCTGGAGCAGTACTCCGGTGGTGACCACCTCGACCCGGGTCGCCGGGCCCGTACGGCGCTCGCCGCGGACGGTGTAGCCGACCGCTTCCCCGACCTCCTGGCCGATCAGCCACGCCATGCGCCGGGCCGCCGCCCGGACCGCCATCCGTCTCGGCTCGGCGACGAGCACCCGCCGCCGCGGGCCCGCTCCGGTCAGACCGGCCAGCGCCAGCGGCACCAGAGTGGTCTTGCCCGTGCCCGGGGGCGCGTGCAGCACGGCGGTACCGCGCCGGTCGACCGCGGCCAGCAGCTCGGGGACGGCATCGCGGACCGGCAGGCGGTCGAGTGCGTCGGTTCGGATCATGCACTCAGTGTCATACGTCCCCGCGACCCGTGTTCCGCACTGTCCACAGGGGTGAGCCGTTCATCCGCTCGTATGACAAATCCCGACCGACCGACCGACCGACCGACCGGCCGGCCGACCGACCGACGGGCCGGCCGGCCCCGCCCGACCCCCTCCATGGAAGAACCGGCCGCACCCGACATCCAAGGAGAGAAACCGGGCCTGGCCGACCCTCACGGAAAGAACCGTCAGTCCCGGACGCAGACGAAGATCGCGGTGCCCGGGATCAGATTCCCCCGCAGCGGCGACCAGCCACCCCACTCCTGGCTGTTCCACGCCGGCCACTCCGGCTCGACCAGGTCGATCAGCCGGAAGCCGCCCGCCACCACGTCCCGGACCCGGTCGCCGATCGTCCTGTGGTGCTCGACATAGAGGGCGCGCCCCTGCTCGTCCTGCTCCACATAAGGGGTGCGGTCGAAATAGGAGGCCGCCACACTCAGCCCCTCGGGTCCCGGTTCGTCCGGGAAGGCCCAGCGCACGGGATGGGTGACCGAGAAGACCCAGCGCCCGCCGGGCCGCAGCACCCGGCGCACCTCGGTGAACACCTTCACCGAATCGGCGACGAAGGGCACCGCCCCATAGGCGGAACAGGCCAGATCGAAGGAACCGTCACCGAACGGCAGCGCCGTGGCATCCGCTTCCACCAGCGGAAGGTCCGCGCCGATCCGCAGGGCATGCTGAAGCTGGCGGTGGGAGAGATCGAGCGCCACCGGACGCGCCCCCTGCGCGGCCAGCCAGCGGGAACACTGAGCCGCCCCGGCCCCGATCTCCAGAATGTCCAGCCCCTTCAGGGACGCGGCCGGCCCCAGCAGGGCCGCATCGGCCTCGTCGAGCCCTTCGGGCCCCCAGACGAAACGATCATCCCCCAGAAAGCCGCCGTGCTCGTTCTGGTAGTCGTCGGCGTTCCCGTCCCACCACACACGGCTCGCGCGGCTGCTCTCGGTGTCCCCCGCGTGACGGCGGGTCGCCTCGGGCTCGGGTTCCATGCTGTATTGGCTCATCTTCACCGTCGTTGTAGTTTGCGTTTCGCGCGTCCAGCCGCTGCCGATCGCGGCCATGATGGCCTTCACAAACACGAGTTGTGCCGGATATGTGGCGATCCGCCCCGGGTGTGCGCCTTCGCGCATTGACCGTCCACCGCTGCCCCCGTATGCTACAAGTTGCGCTGCGGGCCTGCGTGCCTCAGACAGAGCAGGCCGCGCTCGCATCTGTATGTATGTCCCCTCGGTTCACGAGGCGCCTTCGGGCTGATGTTTTCGGGTTTCCCGGGGACATCGATCCGGGTTGGGCGCTTCCTAGGCTGTCCGGTCTTCTGCAGCTGCGATACGGGCTCACGGCGTAGCAGTACCTACGACTTCAATGTCCGTACCGGAGCCCTTTCCCACATGACGAGCAGCACCGAGACCACCGCCACTCCGCAGGTAGCGGTCAACGACATCGGTAACGAGGAAGCCTTCCTCGCCGCGATCGACGAGACGATCAAGTACTTCAACGACGGCGACATCGTCGACGGCGTCATCGTGAAGGTCGACCGGGACGAGGTCCTGCTCGACATCGGTTACAAGACCGAAGGTGTCATCCCGAGCCGCGAGCTCTCGATCAAGCACGACGTCGACCCGAACGAGGTCGTCAAGGTCGGCGACGAGATCGAGGCCCTGGTCCTTCAGAAGGAGGACAAGGAAGGCCGCCTGATCCTCTCGAAGAAGCGCGCCCAGTACGAGCGTGCCTGGGGCACCATCGAGAAGATCAAGGAAGAAGACGGAATCGTCACCGGTACCGTCATCGAGGTCGTCAAGGGCGGCCTCATCCTCGACATCGGCCTGCGCGGCTTCCTTCCCGCCTCCCTGGTCGAGATGCGTCGTGTCCGCGACCTCCAGCCCTACGTGGGCAAGGAGCTCGAGGCCAAGATCATCGAGCTGGACAAGAACCGCAACAACGTGGTCCTGTCCCGCCGTGCCTGGCTGGAGCAGACCCAGTCCGAGGTTCGCCAGACCTTCCTCACCACCCTCCAGAAGGGGCAGGTCCGCTCCGGCGTCGTGTCCTCGATCGTCAACTTCGGTGCCTTCGTGGACCTGGGTGGCGTCGACGGTCTCGTGCACGTCTCCGAGCTGTCCTGGAAGCACATCGACCACCCGTCCGAGGTTGTCGAGGTCGGCCAGGAAGTCACCGTCGAGGTTCTCGACGTCGACATGGACCGCGAGCGTGTCTCCCTGTCGCTGAAGGCGACGCAGGAAGACCCGTGGCAGCAGTTCGCCCGTACGCACCAGATCGGCCAGGTCGTTCCCGGCAAGGTCACCAAGCTGGTTCCGTTCGGTGCGTTCGTCCGCGTCGACGAGGGCATCGAGGGTCTGGTCCACATCTCCGAGCTGGCCGAGCGCCACGTGGAGATCCCGGAGCAGGTCGTCCAGGTCAACGACGAGATCTTCGTCAAGGTCATCGACATCGACCTCGAGCGTCGTCGCATCAGCCTCTCGCTGAAGCAGGCCAACGAGTCCTTCGGTGCCGACCCGGCCTCGGTCGAGTTCGACCCGACCCTGTACGGCATGGCCGCGTCCTACGACGACCAGGGCAACTACATCTACCCCGAGGGCTTCGACCCGGAGACCAACGACTGGCTGCCGGGCTTCGAGACCCAGCGCGAGGCGTGGGAGACCCAGTACGCCGAGGCGCAGACGCGCTTCGAGCAGCACCAGGCCCAGGTCATCAAGTCCCGCGAGGCCGACGAGGCCGCTGCTGCCGAGGGTGGCACCGCCGCTCCGGCCGCCGCGCCCGCCAGCGGTTCCTACTCCTCGGAGTCGGACGACAACTCCGGCGCCCTGGCGTCGGACGAGGCGCTCGCCGCCCTGCGTGAGAAGCTGGCCGGCGGCCAGAGCTGACACGCGCACCGGCTGACGGATAGCTGAAGCAAGGCCCGCTCCCTCCGGGGGGCGGGCCTTGCCGCGTCAGTGGCGGGGAATCCAGCGGGAGCGGAGACCGGAGCCGCCTCCCGCTGAGACGGCCTCGCGCGTACGAATCTCCTGGGCATTCCGGGCCCCTCCGGCCGCGCGGGCGACCCGTGAGGCGGGAATGCCCGTGCGTTACCGCGTGTTGTCACCTGTGAACACGAGGAGGAGCGGTAATCGTGCTGGATCCGCAGGGATTGTATGAATGGGAGCCGAAGGGCCTCGCGGTCGTCGACATGGCGCTCGCACAGGACTCGGCCGGTCTTGTCATGCTGTACCACTTCGACGGATACATCGACGCGGGTGAGACCGGCGACCAGATCGTCGACAACCTGCTCGAATCGCTGCCGCACCAACTGGTGGCCCGCTTCGACCACGACAGGCTCGTCGACTACCGGGCCCGCCGCCCGCTTCTGACCTTCAAGCGCGACCGCTGGGCGGCGTACGAGACCCCCGCGATCGAGGTCCGGGTGGTCCAGGACGCCACAGGCGCCCCCTTCCTGCTCCTCTCGGGCCCCGAGCCGGATGTGGAGTGGGAGCGTTTCGCCGCAGCGGTCGCCGAGATCGTGGAGCGCCTCGGAGTACGCCTTTCGGTCAACTTCCACGGCATCCCCATGGGCGTTCCGCACACCCGTCCGGTCGGTCTCACCCCGCACGGCAACCGCACCGACCTCACCCCCGGCCACCGCAGCCCGTTCGACGAGGCCCAGGTGCCGGGCAGCGCGGAGTCGCTGATCGAGTACCGCCTGATGGAAGCCGGCCACGACGTACTCGGCGTAGCCGCCCATGTGCCGCACTATGTGGCCCGTTCCGCTTACCCGGATGCCGCGCTGACCGCCCTGGAGGCGATCACAGCCGCGACCGGCCTGGTGCTCCCGAGTGTGGCCCATGCGCTGCGCACCGAGGCGCACCGTACGCAGAATGAGATCGAACGCCAGATCGGCGAGGGTGACGAGGAGCTTGTCGCGCTCGTCCAGGGCCTTGAGCATCAGTACGACGCCATGGCGGGCGCCGAGACCCGGGGAAATCTGGTCGCGGAGGCCGTGGATCTGCCGTCCGCCGATGAGATCGGCCTCGAATTCGAGCGCTTCCTCGCCGAACGAGAAGGCGACAGCTGATTCCGGTCCGGCCCTGAACGACAGCGGCGCGCGGGCGATCGGGTGGGATCCCCGGCGGCGCTGTTTCCGCCCGGGCCCGGGCATTAAGCTGCCCATCATGCTGTCCGTGGGCCTGACCGGTGGAATCGGCGCCGGCAAGAGCGAAGTGTCCCGTCTGCTCGAGTCGTACGGGGCGGTCCTCATCGACGCCGACAAGATCGCCCGAGAGGTGGTCGAGCCGGGCACTCCTGGACTCGCCGCGGTCGTCGAGGCATTCGGCACCGGGATCCTCAGGGCGGAGGGCACCCTGGACCGGCCCGCACTGGGCTCACTGGTCTTCGCCGACCCCGACAAGCTGGCGGCCCTCAACGCGATTGTGCACCCCCTGGTCCGTGCGCGCTCCGATGAGCTGGAGCGGTCGGCTGCCCCGGACGCGGTGGTGGTCCACGATGTGCCGCTGCTCGCCGAGAACGCCCTGGCAAGCCTCTACGACCTGGTCATCGTCGTCGACGCTGCCCCCGAGACCCAACTGAAGCGACTGGTCGGCCTGCGCGGAATGCAGGAGTCCGACGCACGGGCGAGAATGGCCGCGCAGGCGACCCGGGAGCAGCGCCGGGCCATCGCCGATCTGATCATCGACAATGACGGTCCGCTGGAGGATCTGGAGCCCCAGGTGCGCACAGTCTGGACGGAGTTGACGCGCCGGGCGGCACGGTAGAGATCACCGGCACCCGCTCGCGTCAGACCCGCGTCAACAGCACCCTGGTGTGGACGCGGGCGGCACTACCATCGCTCCGATGCAGATCGTATTCGCGGCCTTCACTCTGGCGGGCGGCCTGATCGCCGCCCTCGCCGGGGTGTACGGCCTGCGGCAGACCCGCCGTATCGCGAGATCCGGCCATTTCGCCATCGCGCTGGTGAAGCCGGTGCCGCCAGGGGCGGAGCGCGTGCTGCTGGCCTTCGAGACCGCTGACGGGCGGCTCATGGAGATCCCTTCCCCGGTGCCCCTGGCCGAGGGGCGGAGCATCCGGCTCGCGTACGACCCCGGCGACCCCCGCGATGTCGTCGTGGACGGACACCGCCGGACCGGTGTCGACGGGGGTTTCGTGGTGGCGGGGGCGATGCTCACGGCCATCGGAATCGCCCTGGCGCTGCCGGTCTTCTGAGACGCCTCACGGCTTCGGTACGACCGGATCACCCGTCCGCTCGGTCCCGGGTGGACCTCATGTCCGTTCGGCCCGTCCCATCCCTGTCGTTGTCCGTCTCCCGTGTCCGTGATCGCGGCTCGTGGAACAACCGTGCCGGGACCAGTGTTGGGAACACGCAGTGAGGGGAAGGATTCAGCCGTGCCCGAAAGCAGCCCGGAGACCCATGTCATCGACTACCGCGCGGCGGAGCAGTTGCTGGCCGCGCGGGACCCGCGTGGTGCCGTGAAGCTATTGGACTCCGTCATCGCGGCCCACCCCGAGAACACGGCCGCCCGATTGCTGCGAGCCCGCGCCTTCTTCGCGGCAGCGCAATTGCGCCCTGCCGAGCTGGAGTTCGAGCTCGTCCTGGAACGCGAGCCGGACAACGCGTTCGCGCACTTCGCCCTGGCCCGTACCTATGAGCGGACCGCCCGGCCCGAACAGGCGAAACGCCACTTCAGGCTGGCCGCCGCGCTGGATCCGAAACCGGAGTATCTCCAGGCCGCGCGTTTCGACGCCGAGGAATGACCGACGCCGCTCAGGGATTGTCAGACCCCCGGCGGTGCGGTGGGCGCTCGTCGTGGACGGGTTCGTACGGCGGAATGTCGCGTCCGGGCTGGTAGTGCGGTCCCTGGCGGATATGGCGGATCACCACCACCAGATCCACGATGACGATCAGCAGCAGCGCTCCGCAGAGCGCAGCCCACCCCGGGTACCCGGCCAGCGCGAATCCCGCGGTGCCCGCCGCGGTCCAGGCCAGGCCCCAGAGGCCGAGCCAGAGCCGCATCCGCAGTGCACTGCGCGCGGTCGCTGGTTCACTCCCGGTACGCATACGGTCGCCTCTCCACTTCCAGGATGCCTCTCCTGTGCATCCCGGAACGTCACCGTGGCCGATTTTCGCCGTGTGGGTGTCCATCACGCGGTGTGCGCGCGAGACACGGGAACGCGCGCCGGGACCCGGCCGTTCTTCACACCATGAGCGGACGGATGCGCGAGGGGCACCGAGGCACCGGACCAGGGGCGATCACCCCTGATGGATGTGCCGTCGAGCTGTACGATCGCCTGCCCGTGGGCAATGAGCCGGAGATCATCGAGGGCGCGGTGCCGGCCGGGGCGAGCATTCTCGAACTGGGCAGCGGGGTGGGCCGGGTGACCCATCCCCTGCTGGCACGGGGATTCACCGTCACCGCGGTGGACGAATCCCCCGAGATGCTGGCGCGGGTACACGGCGCGCGGCGCACGATATGCGCGCCGATCGAGGAGCTGGCGCTCGGCGAAACCTTCGATGTGGTTCTGCTGGCGTCCTTTCTGGTGCACACCAGTACGCCCGCGGCGCGTGACGCTCTGCTGCGGGTCTGCCGGACCCATGTCGCGGACGACGGCTGTGTGCTCATCCAGCGTGAGGGCGCGGACTGGCACACCAACCTCCCCAGGGAGCGGGTCGATCCCTCCGGCTACACGGTCCGCATCGTGTCATCGGAGCCGGTCGGCGAAGGGGCGTTCTCCGTGTACGCCGAGTACATATTTCCTGACGCCACCTGGACTCAGACCTTCCTCTCCCGCCCGCTGACGGAGGAGGAGTTCGAACGGTGTCTGGGTGAGGCGGGCCTGGTGGTGGACCGTTGTCTGACGGATGACGGCACCTGGATACGGGCCCGCCCCGTGTAGCGCGCGGGCCCATGGGGCCGCGAATCGGTCGTTGAGTGAATCCGTCGCCCCTGGCCTCACTGGGCATCACAGGCATACCGTGTTATTGGGCATTTTGTGCGGTTCGCCTGGATGGAAGCGGGTGCCCTGATGATCGAGGAACTGGTGATCGCGGGAGTGGCGGCGGTGTCCGGTGCCGCGGTCTACGCGACGGCGGCGGCCCGAGTGGTGAAGCAGTACGAGCGAGGCGTCGTCTTCCGGCTCGGGCGGCTGCACGGAGAAGTCCGGCGTCCCGGCTTCACCATGGTCGTCCCCCTGGTCGATCGCTTGCACAAGGTCAATATGCAGATCGTGACCATGCCCGTCCCCGCGCAGGAGGGCATCACCAGGGACAATGTCACCGTCCGCGTCGATGCCGTCGTCTACTTCCGGGTGATCGAGGCGGCGAACGCGATCATCGAGGTCGAGGACTACCGGTTCGCCGTCTCCCAGATGGCCCAGACATCGCTCCGCTCGATCATCGGCAAGAGCGACCTCGATGATCTGCTCTCCAACAGGGAGAAACTCAACCAGGGGCTGGAGCTGATGATCGACAGCCCGGCCATGGGGTGGGGTGTGCAGATCGACCGGGTCGAGATCAAGGATGTCTCCCTGCCCGAGGCCATGAAGCGCTCCATGGCGAGGCAGGCGGAGGCCGACCGTGAGCGCCGGGCCCGGGTGATCAACGCCGATGCGGAGCTCCAGGCGTCGAAGAAGCTCGCTCAGGCGGCGGGCGAGATGTCGAAGGAGCCCGCGGCTCTCCAGCTGAGGCTGTTGCAGACCGTGGTCGCCGTCGCCGCGGAGCGGAACTCCACACTGGTGCTGCCGTTCCCGGTCGAACTGCTCCGCTTCCTGGAACGAGCCCATCCGGAGCAGAACAGTGTGCCTCAGCTCCAGGACAGGGACCCGGACCAGGTGACGGGACGGAGCGGTACGGCCGACGCCGCGCCGGAATCGCTCACCGCCGAGCCGGAGCCGGAGCCGTACGTTGCGGATACGGATACGAATACGGGCATGGCGGCGGACACGGGCGGCGGCGAGGAGCGGGACCCCGCGGCAGGTCCTTGATCCCGTCCGCCACCCGCCACCCACCCCCGGGGCGCAGGTGCCCGCGCACCCGGTCGGATCGCCTGCGGGGGACGCGGTCGCCCGGCCCGCGATCACTGTGTGACCAAGGCCCTGAGCAGCCACAACGCGGTCGGAGAAGGGCATTGTCAGACCCCGCCCGTATGGTCGGTGTCGAGCAGTCCGGATGCCTTCGAAAAGAGAGGGGGGAGTGACACATGACGTCCCGCGCACAGGAATCACTGTCGGCGTGTGCCGCTGTCTTCCTCCCGGCCGAGCTCCCGCGCGAGGGCCGGATCGCCTTCTGGAATCCGGACGGTCCGCCGCCGCCCGGAGCCGCGGGGGAGATCACCGTCGTCCGTGACGGGCTCGCGGCCCCCGCAGCCGAGGCCGCGGACCCCGGTGCCGGCAGCGGGCACGGTACGGTGCCGGCCGTACTGCTCTCCGTTGTTGAGGCTCTGCCCCTGCTGGTCCGGGCCCGGCGGTATCCCGGCGCCCATCCGGCCGCGGCCTGCTGGGGCGCCGCCGCCCTGCATGCCCTGCACCTCGTCGCTCGCGGCAGACTGCTGCCCGGTCTGACCGGATCCGATCACGACGCGTGGCGGGCCGGCCCGCTGGACGCGGACGACATCGCGCAGCTGAGATCGATCGCCGCCGCGATGCCCCACGAGGCGTACGCCATCCCCGTACCGGGATCCCGCCCGGTCAGGCTGTCCGAGCCGGAGGCCCTGATCCGGGCCTTCTTCGACGCCGTCGCGGACACCCTGCCCCGGACTCCGGCCGCGGCGCATGCGGCGGGCCCGCCCTTCGCCGCCGCCGAGCCCCAGCGGCTGCCCGGAGCACACGAGTGGGCAGCGGAGGCGGCGGCCGGGATGGACGCCGGAGTGCGGGTCTCCCTGCGGCTCGATCTCTCCGCTTTCGAGCTCTTCGACGCCGGTGCCGGCACCGATGGCGTTCCCGGCACCGAGCCCGGCACCGGGCAGCCCGTGCGCAATGCCGCCACGGCCGTCGTGCAGGTGCACAGCCTCGCCGACCCCACCCTCGTCATCGACTCCGCCCGGCTCTGGGCCGGAGACGGCGGCACACGCTTCGGCCCCCGTGCCCGCATCGACGCCCTGCTGGCCCTGCGCCGCGCGGCCAGGGTCTGGGCACCGCTCACCGGCCTCCTGGAGCGCGACGTACCGGATGTGCTGCCCCTCACCGAGGAGGAGCTGTACGAGCTCCTCGGGCCCGGCGCCGCCCGGCTCGCCGCCGCCGGGGTCACCGTCCACTGGCCCAGGGAGCTGGCGCGCTCACTCTCCGCCGCGGCGGTGGTGCGGGCCGCACCGGGGTCCGCGACCGACGGCACCCCGTTCTTCGACAGCACGGAGCTGCTGAAGTTCAACTGGCAGCTGGCGCTCGACGGGGATCCGCTGACCGAGCACGAAATGGACACGCTCGCCGAGTCGCACCGTCCGATGGTGCGGCTGCGGGACCAGTGGGTGGTGGTCGACCCCGATCTCGTCCGCAAGGCGCGCAAGCGGGAGCTGGGGCTGTTGCAGCCCGTCGACGCGCTCGCCGTGGCCCTGACGGGTTCCGCCGAGGTGGACGGCGAGACGGTGGAGGCGGTGCCCACCGGCACCCTGGCGGTGCTGCGCGACCGGCTCATGTCCGGTACGGCTCCGGTCGCCGCTCCGGAAGGACTCACCACCACGCTGCGCGACTACCAGCTGCGCGGGCTCGGCTGGCTCGATCTGATGACCTCGCTCGGGCTCGGCGGCTGTCTCGCCGACGACATGGGCCTCGGCAAGACGGTCACCCTGATCGCCCTTCATCTGCGCCGCGCCTCCCCGGTCCCCACCCTGGTCGTCTGTCCCGCCTCGCTGCTGGGCAACTGGCAGCGGGAGATCAACCGCTTCGCCCCCTCCGTACCGGTGCGCCGTTTCCACGGCGCGGAGCGCACCCTGCCCCCGGCCGGCGAGGGCGGATTCGTCCTCACCACCTACGGCACGATGCGCTCCAGTGCGGAGCGGCTCGCCGGGGAGCGCTGGGGGATGGTCGTCGCCGACGAGGCACAGCACGTCAAGAACCCGTTCTCGGCGACCGCCAAGGCGCTGCGCACCATTCCCGCACCCGCCCGGGTGGCACTGACGGGCACCCCCGTCGAGAACAATCTCTCCGAGCTGTGGTCTCTGCTGGACTGGACGACACCCGGACTGCTCGGCCCGCTGAAGTCCTTCCGGGCACGCCACGCCCGGCCCGCCGAGCTGGGCGAGGACACCGACGCGGTCGAGCGGCTCGCCCGGCTCGTCCGCCCCTTCCTGCTCCGGCGGAGAAAGTCCGACCCCGGCATCGTGCCCGAACTCCCGCCGAAGACCGAGTCCGATCACCCGGTCGCGCTCACCCGGGAACAGGCATCCCTGTACGAGGCGGTGGTGCGCGAGGCGATGGCCCTGATCGGGAGTTCCGAGGGAATCGCCCGCCGGGGTCTGGTGATGAAGCTGCTCACCGACCTCAAGCAGATCTGCAACCACCCGGCTCAGTTCCTCAAGGAGAACGGCCGCCCGGGCAGCGGTGCCCGCGCCCCGATCGCGGCGGCGGACCCCGGTTCCGGCGGCCGGCCGGCCGCCGGACCGCGCCTCGCGGGACGTTCCGGCAAGCTCGCGCTGCTCGATGAGCTGCTGGACACCATCCTGGCCGAGGACGGCGCGGTCCTGATCTTCACCCAGTACGTCGCCATGGCCCGGCTGATCTCCGCCCACCTCACCTCCCGGGCCATTCCCTCCCAGCTTCTCCACGGGGGCACCCCGGTCGCGGAGCGCGAGCGCATGGTCGACCGGTTCCAGTCGGGCGAGACACCCGTCTTCATCCTCTCCCTCAAAGCGGCGGGCACCGGACTGAATCTGACCCGCGCGGGCCATGTCATCCACTACGACCGCTGGTGGAACCCGGCGGTCGAGGAGCAGGCGACGGACCGGGCGTACCGCATCGGCCAGACACAGCCCGTGCAGGTGCACCGGCTGATCGCCGAGGGCACGGTCGAGGACCGGATCGCCGAGATGCTCGCCGCCAAGCGCGCCCTGGCGGACGCCGTCCTGGGGTCGGGCGAGACGGCCCTGACCGAACTGACCGATCGTGAGCTGGCCGATCTCGTCTCCCTGAGGAGGCCCGCATGACTCCGCCGCCCGAGGGCACCGGGCAGGCGCCGGATCGCGGCCGCCGCTCCGGCCGCCGCCGCACCGACCGCCGTCCGCCCCGCCATGACGACCACCGGCGCACCTTTCCCGCCAGGCAGGCCCGACCGGGGGAGGTGTCCCCGGTCACCTGGTGGGGCAACGCCTGGATGGAGGCCCTGGAGGAGACGGCTCTGGACCCGGCCCGCCTCGCCCGGGGGCGTGCCTACGCGGGGCGCGGGTCCGTCGACGCGATCACCGTCTCCCCGGGCCGGGTGACCGCCTATGTGCACGGCACCCGAGCGCGCCCCTACCGTACGGAGATCCGGGTCCGCACCCTCACCAACGAGGACTGGGAGGCCCTGCTCACCGCGGCGGCGGCCCGCCCCGACCACATCGCCGCCCTGCTCGACAAGGATGTGCCCAGAAGTCTCGCCGCCACGGTCGATCTGCTGCCCGCCGCGGGTGATCTGATCCCCGACTGCTCCTGCCCGGACGACGGCTACCCCTGCAAGCATGCCGCCGCTCTCTGCTACCAGACCGCGCTTCTGCTGGACGAGGACCCCTTCGTCGTCTTCCTTCTCCGGGGCATGGGGGAGCGCGACATCCTCGCCGCCCTCGCCCACCGGAACGCCACCCGCGCCGCGGCCGAGCAGGCCGCCGCGACCGCGCCCCTGCCGACCGTCCCCGCCGATGAGGCGCTCGCCCCGCGCAGCCTGCCCGCCCTGCCGCCACCGTTTCCCGCGCCCGAGCACCCGGGCAGGCCACCGGCGTACCCCCAGGCGCCGGGCGCACCCGATCCGCTCGCACTCGATCTGCTGGCCTCGGAGGCGGCGGCGCGCGCTCACACACTGCTCACCACCGGAGTTGACCCCACCGCCGATCTCTCCGTCTGGCAGGACGCGGTCCGCCTCGCCGCCGCGCACCCCGGCTCCGGGCTGACCGCCTCCACCCGCGCGCTCTACCGGGATCTGGCCGCCGCCACCGGTCGCACCCCGACGGACCTGGCCCGCGCGGTCGCCGCCTGGCGGCAGGGCGGCCGGGCCGCGCTGGAGGTGCTGGAAGAGCCCTGGGACCCGCCGGCGGGTCCCTTCGACCGGGCCCGGCCCACCCTCCTCGCGGCGGGTCTCCCTCTCTTCCGCCCCTGGCGCAACCATCTCTCGACCACCTCGCTCCAGCTGAGATTCGGCCGTGACGGCCTCTGGTACGGCTATGAATCCGATACCGGAAGGGAGGACTGGTGGCCGCGCGGCACCCCGGACACGGATCCGGCCGGCGCACTCACCGCCCTGCTCGGCGGTTGACCGATACGCTCGGAGGCCGGAGCATCGCATCGGCCGAAGGGGGCCTGGTGGAAGCCGAGTTGGTGGCATTGGCGGCGGCGGGGGCGACCGCGCTGGTCCAGCAGATGGTCACGGAGGGCTGGCAATCGGCCAGGGCCGGCGTGGTGCGGTTCTTCGCACGCGGCGCGGCCGACCCCGACGGGGTGGCGGCGGAGCTGGAGAGCGCCCGCGCGGAGCTGGTCGAGGCGCACCGGGCGCGGGACGAAGCGGCGGCCGCCGATGTACTGGCCGAGTGGCGGGCCCGGATGCGCCGCGCGCTGGCGGCCGATCCCCGGGCCGCGGCCGAACTGCGGGCGCTCCTCGCCGAGGTGGCACCCGGCGAGGACGCCGCCCCGGCGCTCACCGTCCACACCAACAACATCACCGGCGGGACCCAGCACGGCACGGTCATTCAGACCGGCACCACCGGGAGCATTCACTTCGGCGGCCGGAACAACTGACTCCGGACCGGACCATGACGGGAATCCACCGGTTTCCGGCCGCTGTTCAGCCGAAGTCGGCCGGGGGACAAGGGGGCGCTGCCTAAGGTTGGCGCATGACCATCGAGGACCCGACACGGGAACTGCTGGCGGACCCCTATCCGGTGTACGCACGGCTCCGCGAGAGCGCCCCCGTGCAGCGGATGACCGGACCGGAAGGGCTTCCTGTCTGGTATGTCACCCGCTACGACGACATTCGCGAGGCCCTTGCCGACCCCCGCCTCTCCCTGGACAAGCGGAACGGCCTGCCCGGCGGCTACCGGGGATTCAGGCTGCCGCCCGCCCTGGACGCGAATCTGCTCAACATGGACCCGCCGGACCACACCCGGATCCGGCGGCTGGTGACCCGGGCGTTCACTCCGCGCCGTATCGAGGAGCTGCGGAAGCCGATCCGGCGCATCGCCGACGAACTCCTCGACACCATGACATCACCCGGCCGCACCGACCTGATCGCCTCCTACGCCGGACCGCTTCCCATCGTGGTCATCTGCGAACTGCTCGGTGTGCCCGTGGACTCCCGGCACGACTTCCGCACCTGGACGGACGATCTCTTCGTACCCGACCCGGCCCACCCGGAACGGGCGGGTGAGGCGGTCCGGAGCATGATCGAGTTCTTCACCTGGCTGCTCGCCCACAAGCGCTCCCATCCCGGTGAGGATCTGGTCTCCGCGCTTGTCGCCGTACGGGAGCGGACCGGGCCGGAAGGCATTGACGACCGGCTCGGCTCGGATGAGCTGATGTCCCTGGTCTTCCTCATTCTCTTCGCCGGATACGAGAACACCGTCCAGCTCATGGGGACATCGGTGCTCGCCCTCTTCAACCATCCCGACCAGATGGCCGCGCTGCGGGCCGACCTCTCCGGAATGCCCGCGGCGGTCGAGGAATTCGTCCGCCACGAGAGCCCCCTGGCCCTGGCCCTGCGGCGCTTTCCGCTGGAGGACGTGACGATCGCGGGGGTCACCATCCCGGCGGGCGAGACGGTCATCCTCTGCCTGTCCGCGGCGAACCGGGACCCGGCCCGGTTCCCCGACCCCGACCGGCTCGATCTGAGCCGGGACACCACGGGTCATCTCGCGCTCGGCCATGGCATCCACTACTGCCTCGGCGCCCCGCTGGCCCGGCTGGAGACCGAGGTCGCGCTCACCGCCCTGCTGGAGCGCTTCCCCCGGCTGGAGCTGGACACCGAGGCGGACGAGCCGAAATGGCGGCCCTCCATCAGAGCTCGCGGGCTGATCACCCTGCCGGTCCGGTACTGACTCAGCGGACGCTCGGAGCCGCCGCCCCGATGAACTCCGACAGCGTCTCCCGGGCCTGCTCCGAGCGGTGCGCCCGGTCCTCCTCGTCCGGTGCCTCATGCATGCAGTTGGTCACCTCGAACGCGGCCGCGGCGAGCTCCAGCGCCTGGCTGTCGTCACAGACCAGCTGCACCCGGATGAGGGCCTGGTGGGCGCTGGACCTCAGCCGGTAGGAGTCGAGCCGAGCCTCCTCGGCCGCGGCGCTTCCCGGCACTTGTCTGGCCCGGTACCAGCGGTCGTTCTGGCCGCGCCGGTAGTCCACGACGGCCCCGGCGAAGGCGCTGTACGCGGAGATGCGTTCCTGGCGCAGCTGCTCGGCACGGGTGAGTGCCGCGGTGCGCTCGGTGGTCCGGCGCTGGAACATATGGGTGACCACCGAGCCGAGCAGGGTGCCGATGACCGCGATGACGGCTATCTCCATGGTGCTTACTCCCCGGGGACGTTGAAGGGGCCGGAACGGTGGGAAAACGACGAGGTCCGAGGGCCGGCGGGGTTCCCGCCGGCCGCCCGGGAGCCCCGGTGAACGGCGTTGGTGGCTTGATCGTGTGATGCAGGCCAATCAGATCATCGCAGTGGAGAAGTGCGTCAAGCCCATGGCTCACCACGGCGCCGCCGTGTCGGATCGGAGGCATCCCGCCCGGATCGGCCGGGCGGGAGGCTCGCCGTGCGCCGGCCGGATCCCCGTCCGGTGAATTCCCCTCCGGAGAGGCGTGGTTGCGGTGATCCGCCGGCTCCGGGAGGCCGGGCCGGCGGGCACGGATGACGCCGGCCGGCCTGTCGATGGATGATGCATGGTTTTCGGTTATCTGTTCGGTTGGAGTTCATTGGCGCCCTGTACGAGATTCGCGGCCGGGTCCGCGAGGAGCGCGAGCCCGAAACCGGGCTTCCCGTGATCGTGGCGTTCCGGTGGAGGTCCGGAATCCTCTCGTGAAACCCGCTCCGGGCCGGGGCGGCCCAATTCCGCTTCGGCGGGACGGACTCGGACTGCCGTTCCGATTCGGCATTTGCCGCCGGTCCGGCCACCGGGTCCCGGGCGCCCCGGTCCCGGCCGGCGGTCACCGGACCGCCGTCGCCGGACTGCCGGTCCGCGCACCTGCGGGGACGGTTCCAGGGCCGTGAAATGCCGGTTTCCGTCCGGCCCGCACTCCTCCGTGGGCGGTGGTCCGGGCCGCGGGGGGTCTCTGCGGCGGCGGGAGCCGGCGGTGCGGTCCGCCCGTGTGCCGTGTGCGGCAACGGTGCGGCGTGACCATGGGCACCGGGCCGGTTACGCCCCCGGCCGCTCGCATTTACGGGCCCGGAATCGCGTCCGGGCCGTCCGCATGTTCACTTCCCGTCCATTCCCTCCCGATCCCTCATTCGATAGCGTGGGGCCGTTTCTCGCAACGGCGTGCGGGCCGGTGTTTCCACCGGAACACCGTTTACATAGCGCCGAGTTGGAGGGCATCCATGAGTTTCAGTGACAGGTCGGGGAGCAGGGGAGGACACTCTCGGGCGCGTGCGGGAACGGCTTTCGCCGGTTGTCTCACGGTGATCGCGGCAGCACCGCCCGCCGCCCCGCCCGACGGTGGGGTGTCGGCCAGCGTGCTGGCGCGCGGTGTCTCCGCCGGCACGCTGCAACTCAAGGCCAAGGGCGTCACCGATGTGATCGTCCGTACGATCACCATCGCCCCCGGCGGCTCCACCGGCTGGCAC
The DNA here is from genome assembly GCF_039888735.1 of Streptomyces sp. CAU 1734. NCBI lineage: Bacteria > Bacillati > Actinomycetota > Actinomycetes > Kitasatosporales > Streptomycetaceae > Streptomyces > Streptomyces sp. CAU 1734. The sequence continues at coordinate 169,834 of NZ_JBDQQP010000013.1, read as the reverse complement.
CACCACGACGGTCAGCTGCTGGTCGTGGTCAAATCCGGCACACTGACCCGGGTCCTCCAGGACTGCTCGGTGGAAGTGGCGCATGCCGGATCGGTCTTCATCGAACCGTCCGGCGCCCGGAACCGGCACATCGGGCGGAACCTCGGCACGGAGCCGGTGGTGTTGTACGCGACCTATCTGCTGCCCCAGGGGAGCCCGCTCTCCGTCGAGGCGGAAGCCCCGTCCTGCGCCGGGCACCCGGGCGAATAGTTCCCGGTACAGGGCCTTCCCACCCCGGACGGCGAGTAGTCGCCAACTCCTCGACACCCCCCTCTCGGCGATGATGAACTGATGAAGCTTGAAGCGATCACCTGGGAGCGGCTGACCGAGGCCGTCGCCGACAAGGCGGCGCGGATCGGTGCCGAGGACGGCAGTCCCTGGGTGCGCATCGCGGTGGACGGCGCTCCCGCCGCGAGGGGCGGGGAGTTCGCCGAGCGGATCGGCGAGGCGCTGCGGCTGCGCGGCCGGAGTGTTCTCGTTGTCGGCACCGGCGGGTTCCTGCGTCCCGCGTCGCTGCGGTACGAGTTCGGGCGGGAGGACCCGGACACGTATTACAGCGGCTGGTTCGACACCGGAGCCCTCTGGCGGGAGGTCTTCGCGCCGCTGGACGCGGGCGGCAGCGGGCTGGTGCTGCCCGACCTGTGGGATCCCCTGGCCGACCGGGCGACCCGCAGTCCCCGGGTGGCCCTGCCGCACGGCGGAGTGCTGCTGGTGCACGGGCCGTTTCTGCTCGGGCACTGGTTCCCCTTCGACCTCACCGTGCATCTGCGGTTGTCGGGTGCCGCCTTGCGGCGGCGGACGGAGGAACACCGGCAGTGGACACTGCCCGCGTTCGAACGATACGAGACGGAGGTGATGCCCCAGGAGACGGCCCATGTGCTGGTACGCGCGGATGATCCGGGACACCCCGCCTGGGGCGGGGTTCACTGAGCGGGCCGGGCCGTGTCCGGCCGGGGCGGCCGGCCGCCGATCAGTGAAACCGCCTCCGCTCCGGCTCGGCAGCCCTCCACCGCCGCGGCCCGGGCGCCGGCACCCGCGAGCCGCGCCGCGAGAAACGCCCCGCAGAAGGCATCGCCCGCACCGGTCGAGTCGACCGGCCGGGCGGCCGGTGCCGGCACCCGGGCGACGAGTGCGCCCGCCTCGGCGATCAGCGCGCCCTCCGGGCCCAGGGTGACCGCCACCAGCGGCACCCGGCGGCTCAGCGCCACGGCCGCCTCGGCGGCCCCGGGCAGACCGGTGAGGGAGCGGGCCTCGGCGAGGTTGGGGATCAGGACATCCACACCCTCGTACTCCGCCAGCAGCCGGTCCGCGCCCAGGGTGTCGATGAAGCCCGCCGACGCCGGATCGACGCTCACCGGGATACCCCGGGAGCGCGCCGTCCGGAGAGCGAGTCTGGCCAGCCCGAGGCTGCTCTCGCAGAAGAAGAGATATCCCGACACATGGAGGTGACCAACACCGTTCAGCAGTGCGGGCGACCAGTCGGCGGACGACATGCGCCGCACCGCCTCGCCGTCGGTCAGAAAGGTGCGTTCGCCGGCCGGATCGACCAGGACGATGACGGTGGACGTCGGAGCGGTGGTGTCGGCGGTGAGGCAGGGGCGGACCCCGTGCGCGCGCAGTTCCTCCTCGTGCCGTCCCCGCTCGTCCCGGCCGACCCGTCCCAGCAGCCGCACCTCCGCACCCCCGCGGCGGGCCGCCCAGCAGGCGGCGTTCGCCCCGGCGCCACCGGGAAGGAACCGGATCCGTGCGACGGTGTCGGTACCGGTGGCGAGGGGTGCGGTGTACTGGGCGACCACATCGGTCACCACCTCACCGACCACGAGGAGCGTGGAGCCGCCGCCCCGGGAGGCCGGCTCTCCGCCGGCGGGCGGCCCGGGGAGGCGCGCTGATGTGCGGCCGGGCACGCCGCCGTTGTCCGGGCTCCGGTTCACCATCTCCGCGTTCACCATGTCCGGGTTCACCGCGTTCCGGTTCGGCATGCGCCTCCGGCCCGGGATGGTCCGGTTCGGGATGGTCCGGTTCGGGATGTTCCTCCGGTTCGGAGGGTTCCGGCCTGTGACGCCCCGGCCGGTGATGTTCCGGTTCGCGTGGGCGGGTTCACCCGGTGGCGGTTCACAGTGCCGCCGCGATCCGGGCGGCGAGATGTGCGTTGCCGCGCACCGCGGCGATGTTCGCCTCCAGGGACGCCCCGGCGGTCCGCCGGGTCAGGAAGTCCAGCAGAAAGGGGGTGACGGCCTGGCCGGTGATGCCCCGTTCCCGGCATTCGCCGAGTGCGTCCCGGAGCACCCGGTCGTGGAGCGCCGGATCGAGTTGCTCCGGCTCGGGGACGGGGTTGGCCACGATCAGCGCCGACTCCGGGGGACCGAGTGCCTCCCGGGCCCGCACCACGTCGGCCACCTGCCCGGGGGAGTGAACCGTCCAGTCGACCGGCTCGCCTGAAGAGGAGAGGTAGAACCCCGGAAACCACTCCGTGCCATAGCCCAGGACGCCGACGCCCAGCGTCTCCAGGCGCTGAAGGGTCGCCGGGACGTCGAGTACGGACTTGACGCCCGCACACACCACGGTGATCGCGGTCTCCGCGAGGACCCGCAGATCCGCGGACTCGTCCTGATCCCGGGTCCACTCGCGGTGCACCCCGCCGAGCCCGCCGGTCGCGAAGACCCGGATCCCGGCCCGTGCCGCGAGAAAGGCGGTCGCCGACACGGTCGTCGCCCCGCTCGCACCCGCCGCCAGCGCGGGCGCGAGATCCCGGCGGCCCAGTTTGCGCACCCCGCCCTCGCGCGCGATCCGTTCCAGCTGCGGTCGCTCCAGGCCGATGCGGATCCGGCCGTCGAGTACGGCGATGGTGGCCGGCACCGCGCCGCCGGCGCGCACCAGCTCCTCCAGCTCGGCAGCGACGGCGAGATTGCGGGGGCGCGGCAGGCCATGGGCGATGATGGTCGACTCCAGGGCCACGACCGGCCGCCGGGCGGCCAGCGCTTCCCCTACCTCGTCGGTGACGTCCGTGATGTCGGTGAGCGGCATGTCCCATCATTGGCTCGCGGACAAGCCGCCCAAACCCCGTCAGGCGAGGGCTCTGCGCACCGCCAGCGCGGCCATCGGCAACAGCAGACAGGCACCGGCGAGATTCAGCCAGCCGTACCCCGCCTGCGCCACGATCAGTCCGGCGAGCACACCGCCGATACCCGCCGAGGCGTTCATCGCCAGATCGGAGAATCCCTGCGCGGCGGCGCGAGCGGCCTGCGGCACGGCATCGGTGAGCAGCGCGGAGCCCGCCACCACACCGGCCGACCAGCCGAGCCCGAGCAGAAAGAGCCCCGCGCCGATCCGGGCATGGCTCGATCCCGCCGTGCCGGCCAGCAGCGCCGCCACCGCGAGCAGCCCCACCGCGAGACCGATCACCGTGATCCGGCCCATCCGGTCCGCCAGCCACCCCATGATCGGTGAGAAGGCGTACATCCCCGCGATATGGCCGCTGATCACCAACCCGATCAGCTCGATGTCCGCACCGTGATGGCTCAGCGCCACCGGAGTCATCGACATGATCGCCACCATCGACGTGTGCGCCCCGGCGATGGTGACCACCGCGAGCCGCGCCATCGGGGAGGCGCGCACGGCCAGGACCCCGGCTCGCAGCGAGTGCCCGCGCGGTGTCTCCGCGGCCGGGTTCAGCGCACGGGCGGTGATCAGCGGATCCGGCCGCAGCAGTGCCTGGACGACCAGGGCGGCCAGCAGAAAGACCCCGGCCGCCCAGACGAAGGCACCGGCCTCGGCGGGAATCCCGAGCCCCGCGACACTGCGTCCGGCGGGCGCCGCGATGTTCGGGCCCAGCACCGCGCCGAGCGTGGTCGCCCAGACGACCAGCGAGATCGCCTGCCCCCGCCGCTCCGGCAGGGCCAGATCGGCGGCGGCGAACCGCGCCTGGAGGTTCGCCGACGCCCCCGCTCCGAACGCCGCCATCCCGAGGAGCAGCAGCGCGAAACTCTCCATGACGGCGCCCAGAACCACCAGACCCGCACCGGCCGACCCGATCAGATAGGCCGCCACCAGACCCGGCCGGCGCCCGCGAGAGGTCATCAGAGCCGCCAGCGGCACCGAGAGCACCGCCGTACCGGCCACCACCGCGGTCGGTCCCAGACCGGAGAGCGACTCCCTGCCGCTCACCCGCTCCGCGAGGACGGCGGCCAGCGCGATCCCGATCGCGACCCCGAGTCCGCCGAGGATCTGACTGACGGCCAGGACCGCGGTGGTGCGCCGCCGCAGGGAAGCCGGAGGTTCCATGGCCGGCGGCGACGCGGACCGGTCCCCTCCGGCGGCTCCCCGGGCCGTGGCGGCGGCCCCCGGTACGGCGGCATCGGATATGTCAGGCACGTCAGGACTCATGCTCACTCGCGCAGTGTGTCAGCCGGATCCCCTGTGTCCCCCGCCACCCCCGGACTTCTGCCTGGTCAGCCCGCCGCCCGCCTGCCCGCCGCCCGCCGGCCGGCCGACGGCGGTGTCGGGCGCGGCCGAGGTCAGAACAGCGGTTCCGGCAGCACCCCCTCCAGCGCCAGCAGGCGCCGCTTGGTCTCCAGCCCGCCGCCGAAGCCGCCGAGCCCTCCGCCGGTCTCCACCACCCGGTGACAGGGCACCACCACCGGCAGCGGATTGGAGCCCATCGCCGCGCCCACGGCCTGGGCGGCCCCGGGCTGCCCGGCCCTGGCCGCCAGGTCTCCGTATCCCACGACGGTGCCGTACGGCACGGAGTCGTACAGCTCGCGCAGTACGACACGGTTGAATCCGCCCGACAGAGACCAGTCGAGCGGCAGTGCGAACCGCTTGAGCTCCCCCTTGAAGTACGCGTCGAGCCGGCTCACCGGCTCGGCGAGCAGCCCGGACGCGTCCGCCACCGGGGCGGCTCCGAGCCGGCCGGAGAGCCGGTGCAGCGCCTGGTCCCGTACGGCGTCGTCGGCGTGGAACGCCACCTGGACCAGGCCCCGGCCGGTCGCGGCGAGAAAGAGCGGTCCTATGTCCGAGTCCATGACGGTCCACTCGAAGACGGTCCACTCGAAACTGTTCATGGAATCCACGGTACGGCCGGGCACTGACAACGCCGGAGCCCGCGAACCGGCGACCCCGCGAGACGGATTATCCGGGCCAAAGGTGCGAGTCGGGCGGTTCGCGGTCGCCGGTCCGCGCACGGTCGCCGTCCCGCGCCGCCAGTCCATGATCATCGAGCGGCATTCCGGCCCCGCGGCCATGGGCTCACCGCTTCGGCGGGGAGTCCGGTCCGGCACGCCCGGCCTCCCCGCCGGTGGCCGCGCGGCACCGACTTCCCCCGCTCCCGCGGGAGTTGCGCCGGAGCCCCGCGCGCCCCCGCCGGCCGGTGCGGATCCGGGCGCCGCGGCGCGGTGCCGGCCCGGGCGGGCGGAGCGGAGTCACCACAGTCGTGTACGTGATGTGAACGGACACTCGGCGCAGATCACATGATGGTTGCTGTGCGGGCCAATCTCCGGATAAAAGTTTGCATAGCGGCGTTCGGGACATACTCTCGCCCCCTGAACACACGTTCCACCTGCGGATATGGGACCACCGCCGGGTGAGCACCACTATCACAGGAGTGAAGGACGCACGGCATGGAGGGAACTCTCGATGGCTTCAGTTATGGCTTCGTCACACCGCTAGTCGCTTTTGTCATGGCCTGCCTCGGCGGCGCTCTCGGGCTCCGCTGCACCACGCGGTCGGTCCGCAATGAGAAGTCCTTCAAGGCCGGCTGGCTCGCCCTGGGGGCGCTCTCCATCGGTACCGGCATCTGGACCATGCACTTCATCGCGATGATGGGGTTCAGCATCGCCGAGACGCCCATCACCTACGACCGGCCGATCACCTACGCCAGCCTCGCCGTCGCCATCGTCATGGTCGGCATCGGCGTCTTCATCGTCGGATACCGGGGCGCCACCCCGATGGCGCTGGCCACCGCGGGCATCATCATGGGCCTCGGTGTCGCGTCCATGCACTACCTCGGCATGGCCGGAATGCGTTTCCAGGGCCAAGCCGAGTACAGCGTCCCGATCGTCGTGCTCTCCGTGGTGATCGCCGTCGTCGCCGCGACCGCCGCGCTGTGGGCCGCGGTCTCCATCCACGGGTTCCTGATCAGCCTCGGCGCCAGTCTGGTCATGGGCATCGCGGTGACCGGAATGCATTACACCGGCATGGCCTCGGTCAGCGTCCATCTGCACGGCACCCCCGGATCTGCGGCCCTCGGCGGCGGCGGTGACTCACCCGCCTCGCTGCTGGCGCCTATGCTTCTGGGCCCCGCGCTCTTCCTGCTCGTCGCCGCGGTCGTGGTGATGTTCGACCCGCTGCTCATGGTGGGCGAGGACGATGCGCCGAGGCAGGGGCTGCTGGGCAGGCCCGCCAAGCGCCCGCCCTTGGAGCCCGGCATTCCGGCGCCCAGGGCCGAGGCGCACTCCTTCCCGGAGCGGCCGGCGGACGGCGAACAGTTCGGGCAGCAGTATGTGCGGCCGCTCGGCGCCCCCTCGTACGGACAGCCGCCGGCCCCGCACGGGAACCCTCCGCACGGCGGACAGCCGCCGGCCCCGCCGGCGGGCCCCGTGTACGGACAGCCGGGCGCCGACCGGCAGTACGCCCCGCGACAGCCGGAACAGCCTCCGCAGCCGCAGCCGCAGCCGCAGCCGCAGCCGCAGCCGCGGCCCGAGCGGCCGGGCCCCGACCAGCAGTACGGCCGGCCGCCCGTGAACTCCGCGTACGGACAGCCGGCCGGACAGCCCGGAAATCCGGCGTACGGACAGCAGGAGACCGGCGCCCGGGCGCACGGACAGCAGCCCGCTCCTCAGGGATACGGGCAGCAGCCGCCGGCCCGCCGGGACCAGGGCACGTACGACCCGCACCCCGCCGCCCGCCCGGCCGACGGCCTCCCGCGCAGGGAAACGCCCCGCTCCGACGACTGGTAGCGGGCGCTGCACGGACGCCCTCCCGTCACCCCGCCGCACGGCGCGGGACACCCGCCGCGCACCGGCCGGAATCATCCTCGGACCCATCGGGACCAGGCATGATTCCGGCCGGTCCGGGTTCCGGGACCGCGGTTCGCACCCGGTTGTCAGTGGTGGGTCGTACGGTTGAACCATGCGGCCCGTTTCCAAGATCGAACGTACGATGGCGCCTTTCGAGGTCGTCAGTCCCTTCCAGCCCAGCGGCGACCAGCCCGCGGCCATCGCCGATCTGGAGCGCCGTATCCGCGCGGGTGAGAAGGATGTCGTCCTGCTCGGCGCCACCGGCACCGGAAAGTCCGCCACCACCGCCTGGATGATCGAGAAGCTCCAGCGCCCCACCCTGGTGATGGCGCCGAACAAAACCCTCGCCGCCCAGCTCGCCAATGAGTTCCGCGAGCTGCTGCCCAACAACGCGGTGGAGTACTTCGTCTCGTACTACGACTACTACCAGCCCGAGGCGTACGTCCCCCAGTCGGACACCTACATCGAGAAGGACTCCTCGATCAACGAGGAGGTGGAGCGGCTGCGTCACTCCGCGACGAATTCCCTGCTCACCCGGCGCGATGTGATCGTGGTGGCCTCCGTCTCGTGCATCTACGGCCTGGGCACGCCGCAGGAGTACGTCGACCGCATGGTGCCGCTGCGGGTGGGCGAGGAGATCGACCGCGACCAGCTCCTCCGCCGTTTCGTCGACATCCAGTACACGCGCAATGACGTGGCGTTCTCCCGCGGCACCTTCCGGGTGCGCGGCGACACCATCGAGATCTTCCCGGTCTACGAGGAGCTCGCCGTCCGCATCGAGATGTTCGGTGACGAGATCGAGGCGCTCTCCACCCTCCACCCCCTCACCGGGGAGATCATCAGCGAGGACCAGGCGCTCCATGTCTTCCCCGCCAGCCACTACGTGGCCGGCCCCGAGCGCCTGGAGAAGGCGGTCAACGGCATCGAGGCCGAGCTGGAGCAGCGCCTCGCCGAGCTGGACAGGCAGGGCAAGCTCCTGGAGTCCCAGCGGCTGCGGATGCGGACCACCTACGACATCGAGATGATGCGCCAGATCGGCTCCTGCTCCGGTATCGAGAACTACTCGATGCACTTCGACGACCGCGAGCCCGGCTCCCCGCCCAACACCCTCCTCGACTACTTCCCCGAGGACTTCCTGCTGGTCATCGACGAGTCGCATGTCACCGTCCCGCAGATCGGCGCGATGTACGAGGGCGACGCCTCCCGGAAGCGCACCCTGGTCGACCACGGCTTCCGGCTGCCGTCCGCGCTCGACAACCGGCCGCTGAAGTGGGAGGAGTTCACCCGGCGGATCGGGCAGACGGTCTATCTCTCCGCCACCCCGGGGACCTACGAGCTCTCCCGCGGCGACGGCTTCGTGGAGCAGATCATCCGCCCCACCGGCCTGATCGACCCCGAGGTGGTCATCAAGCCGACCGAGGGCCAGATCGACGATCTCGTGCACGAGATCCGGCTGCGCACCGAGAAGGACGAGCGGGTGCTGGTCACCACGCTCACCAAGAAGATGGCCGAGGACCTCACCGACTACTTCCTCGAACTGGGCATCCAGGTCCGCTATCTGCACAGCGATGTCGACACCCTGCGCCGGGTGGAGCTGCTGCGGGAGCTGCGGGCCGGCGAGTACGACGTCCTGGTCGGCATCAACCTGCTCCGCGAGGGTCTCGACCTGCCCGAGGTGTCCCTGGTGGCGATCCTCGACGCGGACAAGGAGGGCTTCCTCCGGTCCGGGACCTCGCTGATCCAGACCATCGGCCGCGCGGCGCGCAATGTCTCCGGACAGGTCCATATGTACGCGGACAAGATCACCGCGGCGATGGAGAAGGCCATCGACGAGACCAACCGGCGCCGTGAGAAGCAGATCGCCTACAACACGGAGCGGGGCATCGACCCCCAGCCGCTCCGGAAGAAGATCAATGACATCGTCGCCACGATCGCGCGCGAGGAGGTCGACACGGAGGAGCTGCTCGGCAGCGACTACCGCAAGCCCGTGGCGGCGAAGGGCAAGGGGGCCAAGGCCCCTGTCCCGGCTCTCGGCGGCAGGCGGAAGGGCACGGGCAGGGACGAGGTGCCGACCGACCGGCCCGCCGCCGAGCTGGCCGGGATCATCGAGGAGATGACCGAGCGGATGCGGGCCGCCGCCGCCGACCTCCAGTTCGAGGTGGCCGCGCGGCTGCGGGACGAGGTCGGTGAGCTCAAGAAGGAGCTGCGGCAGATGAAGGAGGCGGGCGTTGCCTGAGCCGCGCCGGGCGCGTTCACCCGCGGGCGCGCCCCCGTACCGGCGGACGCGCCCCCGCCGGGTGGTGCGTCATCGGGCCGGGGGCGCCGCCACGCGCCCGGCCGGAAGAGGAAAGGCGAGGTGGGAGCGGGTTCCGAAGAGCCCGGGCGCCCTTGCTGTGTTGCAAGAACGACACAAAATCCGGCCAATTGTGCTGCACTGTTGACGCGACTGCGTAGGGTGCTGCGCAGCCACCCGTATGAGTGGCTGCATGCCAGGGAGAAGGGGACAGCGCGTGACGGTCAATATGACCAAGGGCCAGGCCATCAGCCTGCAGAAGAGCGATGGTGCCAGCCTCACATCGGTGCGGATGGGGCTCGGCTGGCAGGCGGCTGCCCGTCGCGGTCTCTTCGGCTCGCGCACCAAGGAGATCGATCTGGATGCCTCGGCGGTGCTCTTCGCCGACAAGCAGCCGAGGGACGTGGTGTTCTTCCAGCACCTCGTCAGCGACGACGGCTCGGTGCGGCACACCGGTGACAACCTCGTCGGCGGTGCCGGATCGGGCGGTGACGACGAGTCGATCCTCGTGGACCTGTCACGGGTTCCGGTCCACATCGATCAGATCGTCTTCACGGTCAACTCGTTCACCGGACAGACGTTCCAGGAAGTGCAGAACGCCTTCTGCCGCATCGTCGACGAGACCAATGGCCAGGAGCTGGCCCGCTACACCCTCGACGGCGGCGGCCACTACACCGCGCAGATCATGGCCAAGGTCCACCGCGTCAAGGACGGCTGGCAGATGACGGCCCTCGGCAACCCGGCCAACGGCCGGACGTTCCAGGACCTGATCCCGTCGATCCTGCCGCATCTGTAGACATCACCTGATCGTGGACAGCGCCTGTGCGGTTCCCCGTCCGCTGCCGGGGAACACACAGGAACGACGACAGCTCCCGGAGGCGACCGGCCGCCGGGAGCTGTAATGCTCGGCACACCGCGCGCCGTGCCGCGCACCGGCGGCCGGCGGGCACCGGTGGGCCGCGACACAACCGCACAGCACAGCAAGGGGGCAAGGCGATGACGGCCGAGCTGGTCCGGGGGCAGAACCATCCACTGCCCGGCAGTCGCCTGGAGATCCGGGTGTCCGTCGGCCATCCGGTCGTGGCCTGCGTCACCTGCGCCGATGAACACGGTGCCGCGTCCGGTGCCGGGCCGGCCCACCCCGGCGCACCGGCCCTGCCGGGCATCGAGGTCCCGGCGAGCGCCGGCCGCACCCCCTGCTTCACCGTCGACCTGGACGCCGTGCCGCCGGCCGTGCACCAGGTGAATCTCCTGCTCGCGCTCCCCGAGGGCCCCGCCGGACCGGCGTCCTTCGGCGCCACTGCCGCGCCGTTCCTCGCCGTCGTGGGCCCGGACGGAGCGGCGGTCGCCGACTTCACCATCACCGGCCTGGACGCCGAGACGGCGCTGGTGGCCGTCGAGCTGTACCGGCGGCAGGGCGCGTGGAAGGTGCGCGCCGTGGGGCAGGGGTACGCGGGCGGGCTCGCCCAGCTCTTCGACGACCAGGGGGTTCCGCGGGCCCGGGAGCGGGCGGCGGAGATCCGCGAGGCCACGGCTCCGGCCTCCCCGCGCACCGAACCGGCCCCGGCCACGGCCCGCCCGCGCCCCGGAGCCGCCTCCGGCGGGTACTCACCTCCGGCCACCCACCGTCCGGACCCGGCCACCACCCCGGGCCCGGACGGCACCGTTCTCCCGGACGGTGTCACCGCGCCCGGCAGCGGCACCACGCCCGGCAGCGGCACCGTCTCCGGCAGCGACACCATTCCGGACGGCATCGCCGCGTCCGGCGGCACCACGGCCCCGCACGACACCGCCGCCCCGGAGAGCCCCGTACCCACCGGTGCCGCGCAGGCCGCTCCCGTACCGCCGCCCCTGCCCGAGCCGGGACCGGGGCGGAGCGGTCCGGCCCACCGGGGCGCCGGAGCGGCGGACACGCGGGAGACGCCCGTCGCCGGCACCGCGGCGGCGCCGGGCGGACCGATCAGCTACGCCCATCCGCGCCGCCGGCCGGCGCCGCAGCCGCAGGCCGGGCCCGCCCCCGCCGCTCCCGGGGAGCCTCCCCGGCCGGTCGCGGGCGATGCCACCGGCTGGAGCATGGAGGAGCGGCTCTACAACCAGATCTGGGGCATGTTCGAGGATCTGGCGCGTACGGTCGCGGCCTACCGCAGCGCCGTGGAGTTCGCCGAATCCCGGATGGAGCAGGAGCTCGACCGGGTCCTCGCCGACCCCCGGAACCGCATCGGCGGCGCCGGTGACACGGCCCGTGAGGCCGCCCGCGTCAAGTGCGAGCAGCTGACCGCGCGGGCGCGGCAGGCGCTCGACCGGGACCTCGCCCAGCTCTCCGCCGAGTCCGAGGTGGTCGAGCCCGCCCTGCCGCCCGCCCTGGCCCGCTGGGACAACCCGGTCTGGCACGCCTACCGCGTCCCCATGGAGACCCCGATGGCGGTACGCCTCGGGGATCTCCTGCTGCCCGAGGCACCCGAGCTGCGGATTCCGTTCCTGCTAAAGCTTCCGCTCGAACGCGGGCTGTGGGTGGACAGCGGACGCTCCGGTTCCGAGGCGGCGATGCTGCTGGACGAGGCCGGGCTGCGGACGCTCGCCATGGAGTGCGCGGTCGCGCACGCGGCCCGGCTGCTCGCTGTCCATCCCCCCGGTGATTTCACCGTCCATGTCATCGACCCGGCCGGTACGGCGGCGGCGTCACTCGCCCCGCTGGCCGCGTCCGGCGTCCTTGCCGCGCCGCCCGCCGCGGGAGCCCGCGGGGTGAGCGAGACGCTCGCCGGGCTCACCCGCCGGGTGGATCTGGTGACCATGGCGGTACGCGCCGGGGCCGCCGACTCGCTGCCGCCGGATCTGGACCCCGCCGAGCAGCTGCTGATCGTCAATGACTTCCCGCACGGCTTCGACGACCGGGCCGTCACCCAGTTGCGCTATCTCGCCGACGAGGGCCCCGCCGTGGGGGTGCATCTGATGATGGTCGCGGACCGCGAGGACGCCTCGGCCTACGGGCCGGTGCTCGACCCGCTCTGGCGGTCCCTGCTGCGGGTCCCGCCGGTGCCGGATGACCATCTGGCCGATCCGTGGGTACGGCACTCCTGGACGTATCAGCCGCTCTCCGTGCCGAATGGGAGCGCGGTCCTGGGGCAGGTGCTGGACCAGGTGACCGCCGCGCGCCGGTCCTGGGGACGCTGACTCGGGGCTGCCCGGCGCCCGGGAAACATCATTCAGGTGACCGGGATCACGCTGCTGAGCTGGATATTTGAATCTCTCTTTACCAACTTCTTTACCTTTACTTGGCAACTCCGGTACGATCCTATGAGCGGAGGGGAGTATTCCCGAATGCGGCGTGCCCGTCAGTACGGATCACCATTGATCCCGGGGCGCCGGCCCGTGCGGCTAGGACCGCTCAGGTGGAAGAGACCTCCGGCAGCGACGACGCTGATCAAGTAGCCGTACGACGCCGGAGGCGCAGTGGACGTTTCATTCACCCTGTGGGTGCTGACCATTCTCGGTCTGACCGCCCTGATCGCGGTCGACTTCTTCATCGGGCGCAAGCCCCATGACGTGTCGATCAAGGAAGCCGGAATCTGGACGATCGTCTGGATCGTCCTGGCCGTTCTCTTCGGTATCGGACTGCTTGTCTTCGGCAACAGCCAGGCATCCGGGGAGTTCTTCGCCGGCTTCATCACCGAGAAGTCGCTCAGTGTCGACAATCTCTTCGTCTTCGTCCTGATCATGGCGAAGTTCTCGGTGCCCTCCCACCTTCAGCAGCGGGTGCTGCTCATCGGTGTGCTGATCGCCCTGGTTCTGCGGGCCATCTTCATCGCGGCCGGTGCGGCGATCATCGCCAACTTCTCGTGGGTCTTCTACATCTTCGGCGCGTTCCTGATCTACACCGCCTGGAAGCTCGTCCAGGAGGCGCGTGCCGGTGAGGAGGAGGACGACTTCGAGGAGAACCGCCTCCTGAAGTCCATCGAGAAGAAGTTCGGCGTCGCGGACCAGTACCACGGCACCAAGCTCTTCATCAAGAACAACGGCAAGCGCATCATGACGCCGCTGATGGTCGTCATGCTCGCCATCGGCACCACGGACGTCCTGTTCGCCCTGGACTCCATCCCGGCGATCTTCGGTCTGACGCAGGACCCGTACATCGTCTTCACGGCCAACGCGTTCGCCCTGATGGGTCTGCGTCAGCTGTACTTCCTCATCGGCGGGCTGCTCAAGAAGCTGGTTCACCTCAGCTACGGCCTCTCGGTGATCCTCGGCTTCATCGGCGTCAAGCTGGTGCTGCACGCACTGCACGAGAGCGGGGTCAACGTCCCCGAGATCTCCATCCCGTTCTCGCTGTCCGTCATCTGCGGTGTTCTGATCATCACCACGATCACCAGCCTGATCGCCTCCAAGAAGCAGGCGGAGCGCGAAGCGGCCGAGGCCGCCGCGGAGGGCGGGGGCGACGAGCCCACCACCCCGAAGGACAAGGACAGCGTCGAAGCCTGACGACAGTCCAAGGCGGGGGCGTACGGCATCAGCCGTACGCCCCCGCTTCTGTTTTCCGCTCACTCGGACGCGGCCCGGTCCCGTCCCCTCACCGGGCGGCCAGGGCCTCCGTGGGGGAGAGCCGGGAGGCCCGTACGGCCGGATAGAGGCCGGCCAGCGCGCCGATCGCGAGGGTGGCGCCGACTCCGCCCGCGAACGCCCACACCGGCACGGCCACCGGCCACCCCTGAAAGGCCGCGTAACCACCGGTGACCGCCGCCCCCAGCACCGCCCCGCCGAGCCCGCCGAGCGCCGACAGCAGCAGCGACTCGGCCAGGAACTGCGTACGGATCTGGCCCCGGGTCGCCCCCAGCGAGCGGCGCAGGCCGATCTCGGCCCGCCGCTCCAGCACCGAGATGACCATGGTGTTGGCCACCCCGACACCGCCGACCAGCAGCGCCACCGCGCCCAGCCCCAGCAGCAGGCCGGTGAAGGCCCGGCTCGCCGCCCGCTCGGCCGCGAGCGCCTCCGAGGGGCGCGAGACATCCGCCTCATTGGGGGCCTCGGGATTGGCGGTGGCACCGAGCACCGCGCGGACATCCTCCACGGCCGACTTCCCGGCGCGGGTGTAGACGGTGGTGGGATGCCCGTCGAAACCGAGCTCCTCCTCCGCCACCGGCCATCCCACCAGCGCCGCCGTGTCCAGCTCGGGCGCCAGCGGCGAGGGCTCCAGAATGCCGACGACCGTGAACCACACCCCGCCGACGAGTACCCGGGTCCGGGGCCCGGCGGCGCCGATCCCCAGCCGCTCGGCGGCCCGCGGGCCGAGCACCACCGCGGGATACCGCCCCGTGGCCGCGTTCAGCCAGGTGCCGCCGCGCAGCTCGGCGGCGATGGTGGCGCGCAGATCCGTGCGTACGGCATAGGTGGCGATGCTCCCCGTCTCGGCCTCGGGGATCCGGCCGGTGCGGTAGACCTTGGCGCCCGGCACCTTCCCGATCGCCGACACGGACTCCACCGGGCCGATCCGGCCGACCATGGCCTCGGCCTCCAGCGGCAGCCGGGCGTCGCCACCGGCCATCGTCGACCCCGGGGTGACCGTCAGCAGATTGGTGCCCAGTGCGTTGAGCGTACGGTCCAGTCCGGCGCGCGAGGAGGTGGAGATGCCGACCACCGCCACCATCGCGGAGATGCCGATCGCGATGCCCAGCGCCGAGAGAAACGCCCGGAGCGGGCGGGTACGGAGACCGACCGCGCCGACCCTGACCACATCGCCCGGCCCCAGCCGCGCCGGACGCAGCCGTTCGGGCACCCCGGAGCCGGAGCCGGAGAGCGAACCGGTGTCGGGAACGGCGACGGGGGCGGGTGCCGGCGGAGCGCCCGGGGTCATCGGAGTGCCCCCGGGTGCTCCGCACCGGCGGCCGGATGGCCGGCCACTCTGCCGTCCCGCATGCTGATCCGCCGGGGGAACGAGCCCGCGATCTCCCGGTCATGGGTGATGATCACCACGGTGGTGCCGGCCCGGTTCAGCTCGCGCAGCAGCTCCATCACCTCCGTCCCCGAACGGGAATCCAGGGCACCGGTCGGCTCGTCGGCCAGCAGCAGCGACGGTTCCCCGGCCACCGCCCGGGCGATGGCCACCCGCTGGCGCTCACCGCCCGACAGCGCATGCGGCTCATGATCGAGACGGTGGCCGAGACCCACCCGTACCAGCGCCGCCGCCGCGCGCCGCCGCCGTTCGGCCGGGCGGAGGCCGCAGTACAGCAACCCGTCCGCGACGTTCTCCAGAGCCGTGGTGCCGGAGGCCAGATGGAACTGCTGGAACACAAAGCCGATCCGGCCGGCCCGCAGCGCGGAGAGCGCGCCGTCGGTGAGCGAGCCGGTGTCGTACCCGTCGATCCGCACCCGGCCCGAGCTCGGCCGGTCCAGTGTCCCGAGCACATGGAGCATGGTCGACTTCCCCGAACCGGAGGGGCCCGTGACGGCGACGAGCTCTCCCCGCGCGATCCGCAGCGACACCCCGCCCAGCGCGGTGACCCCACCCGCGTACACCTTGGTCACATCGATCAGTTCGATCACTTCGGGATCCCCACGGTCGTGCCCTCGGAGATGCCCGCCCCGGAGACCTCCACCCGGCCGTCGGCGAAGAGACCGGTGGTGACCGGGACATACGACGACCGTGACCCGCTGACGACCTCCACCCCGAAACCGCCCTCGGCGAGCGCCAGCAGCGCGGCGACCGGCACGGTCAGCACGTTCTTCCTGACGTCGGCGGTGAAGTCCACGTTCACCGACGCCAGGGCGTACGCGTCGGCCGCCCGCCGCGCCGCCTTCCCGGTGAGGCCCACCACCACCTCGATCTCGGTCCGGGCCTCCTCCTGTTCCGTCGCCGCCCGGATGACGGTGGAGACCTCCTCGATCCGGCCCGTCACCACCGAATCGTCGGGCAGGGTGATCCCGACCGCCGCCCCCTTCCCGGCCAGCCGCTGTTCATCGGCCTCCAGGGTCACGGTGACGGCCTTCGCCGTACCGGTGTACGAGAGCACCTTGGCGCCGGGGCCGACCAGATCCCCCACCGCGGCCTTCAGCCCGTCGACACGGACCGCACCCGGCGCGAACACCACCTCGCCGGGCCGCACCACCCCGGTCCGGCTCCGGCCGATGTCCTCCTGCCACTCCCGCACGGCGGCGGCGGTCGCGGCGGTGAACTCGCTGTCCACGGTGAATCCGCCGTATCCCAGGGCGTCGAGATTGCGCTCCAGCTGCTTCACGTCCCGGCCCTTCATGCCCGACCGCAGCTCCCGGAAGGCGGGCAGCACGCCGTGGAGCAGCGTCACCGGGCGGTTGTCCACCTCGTAGAGGGGCTTGCCCCGGGTCACTCTGTCCCCGGTGGCGGGCAGATCGGTGATTGTGCCGCTCAGCCGTCCGGTCACGGTCGTCGCCGGGCCGTGGGCCAGCTCGCCCGAGGCCCGGACCACATCCTTCAGAGACTGCCGCGTCACCTCGGTGGTGTTCGGCGGCAGGGTGCCCGTGCTCTCGCCACCGGACGGATCCGGATCGCCGCCCAGACCGAGTGTCGCCGCCGCGACGGCTCCGCCGGCCGCCAGAACGGCGAGTGCCACAACGGTGTTCCGGCCACGCCGGCGCCGGTGACGCGGACCGGCCGCCCTTCCCTCAGGGCCGCTGTCCTGTGCCGCAACCGCCGTCGCCGCTGTTGCCGTTGGGGCGGAAGTCACGGATGGCGCGCCGGCCTCGTCCGTACGCGCGTATCGCGCCTGTCCCATGGCCGGATCCTGTGGGCCGCCGTCCCCGCCGTGCGCGTCCCCGGCCGGTGTCCGCCGGCCGGCCGGACCACGGTCCCCCGGCTGTTCCGCGGTGGTTCCCGCCCTCACGGCCGCTTCCCTTCCGTCCGGGCGCCGCCGAGCAGGCCGTGGCACTTCTCCTCGGCCTTCTCGAAGTCGGGATCCCCCGTCGGCGGTTTCTCCGCGCGGACGGCGCCGCTGCCCGGATCCGGGTCGGGAAACTCCGCGACTCCGTTCTCCCGCATGCACACGGCGAACTTCCGCATCGCCGAGTCGTCGCCGCCCTCGCGCGGACCGGACCTCGAACCTCCCCGGGGCTGAAACTCACGGCAGGCCTTCATCGCCTTGTCCAGTACGGCGGTGTCCTCGCCCTGCTTCCGGCTGACCATGACGCGGCCGTCCACCGGGTCCTCCATCGGGACACCGTTCTTCCGCATGCACCGCGCGAACTTCAGCCCCTGTTCCTCCGGGCTCAGCTCGGCGCCCGCCTCGCCGCCCTTCCCCGCCGAGCCGCCACCGGCTCCCGCGGTGGCCGCGGAAGCCACCTCGTTCCTGTCCCCGCCGTCCGATCCGCAACCGGACAGTGTCACCGCCAGTACCAGCGCCACCGGCAGTGCCGCCATGGCGGTACGGGTGCGTACGCGCATCGCTCGTCTCCTCCAGCCGCGGCCGGAGGCTTCCGGCCGCACGGAAGCGATGGAACGCCCCGCGCCGTTTCCCCCCGGTTTCCGGTGTCCGGCGGCTGTCGTACTAACGGCGAGGAAACACCGCCGGCCCCACCATGGGCGGTGACCGAGGGGCACCAGCGCACCGAGCGGCGGGCGGTGGTGCCGGAAGCGAGCGGGGGAGCGACAGGTGCGTGTACTGGTGGTCGAGGACGAGCCGATGCTCGCCGACGCCGTCGCGGAGTGGCTGCGCGGTGAGGCACACGCCGTCGACATCGTCCACGACGGCGCGGCGGCACTGGAGCGCGCCGCGGTCAACGACTACGACGTGATCGTCCTGGACCGGGATCTGCCGGCCGTCCACGGCGACGAGGTGTGCGCGCGGCTCTCCGCCTCCGGCGCGCTGGTCCGGATCCTGATGCTCACCGCCGCCGCCGAGGTCGCCGACCGGGTCGGCGGACTCGGCCTCGGCGCCGACGACTACCTCACCAAACCGTTCGCCTTCCCCGAACTCGCCGCCCGGGTCCAGGCACTCGGGCGGCGCTCCCGGCCCGCGGTGCCGCCGGTGCTGCGCCGGGCGGGCATCACCCTGGACCCGGCCCGCCGCGAGGTCTTCCGCGACGGCCGCTATGTCCCGCTGTCCCGGAAGGAGTTCGCCGTCCTGACCGAACTGCTCCGCGCCGACGGAGCCGCCGTCTCCGCCGAACAGTTACTGGAGAAGGCGTGGGACGAACACGCCGACCCCTTCACCGGAGCGGTCCGGCTCGCCGTGCTCAAGCTCCGGCGCAAGCTCGGCGGTCCGCCCGTGGTCGAGACCGTCACGGGAGCGGGGTACCGGATCTCATGACCGCCACCCGGCCGGGGCCCCGGCGGCTCGTACCGCGCGCCGTGCCCCTGCGCACCCGGCTCACCCTCATCTACGGCGGGCTCTTCATGGCGGCCGGGGTGGTGCTGCTCGGAGTGACCTACGCCCTCTTCAACAAGGAGCTCAGCGGAGGTGATCTGAAGGTCGTCGGACAGACCGCGGCCATCGTCGAACCGGTGCCCCGGGGATCCGCCGATCCCTCCGTCCGTCTGCCGCCAGGGCCCTCGGCCCGGCCCGAGGCACCGCCGCCGGGCGTCTCCCCGGGCACCGCGCAGCTGTTGAAACAGCAGCGCGGGGAGCTGCGCGAGGCGGCCACCACCTCGATGCTCGCCCAGGGCAGTCTGGTGCTGCTGGTGGTCGGCAGCGCCGCCGCGGGGTTCGGCTGGCTGGTCGCGGGGCGGGTGCTGGCCCCGCTGCACCGGGTGACCGAGACCGCCCGGCGGATCGCCGCCGCCCCGGCGGCGGGGCGGGGGCTCCATGAACGGATCGCGCTGAGCGGGCCCGATGACGAGGTCAAGGTGCTGGCCGACACCTTCGACACCATGATCGAACGGCTGGACCGTTCCTTCGACGGACAGCGGCGCTTCGTCGCCAACGCCTCGCACGAGCTGCGCACTCCGCTGACCCTCGGCCGTGCGCTGGTGGAGGTGGCCATGCACCGGACGTCGGCCTCGGAGGACGTCAGACAGCTCGGCGAGAATCTGCTGGAGATCAACACCCGGCACGAGCGGCTGATCACCGGACTGCTGCTGCTCGCCGATTCCGAGAACGAGATCACCGAACGGCTCCCGGTCGATCTGGCCGATGTGGTCGACCATGTGGCGGCCCGGACCGGGCCGGAGGCGGAACGGCTGGGCATCACCCTCCACCCTGAACCGGCCGAGGCCTGCACCTCGGGCGACGCCCTGCTGCTGGAGCGCCTGGTGCACAACCTGATCGAGAACGGGGTCCGGCACAACACCGGCCGGGGCGGCTCGCTGTGGGCCGTCAGCCGTACCCGCGCGGACGGCTGGGCCGAGGTGGAGGTGAGCAACACCGGTCCCGTGGTGCCGCCCTACGACATTCCGGCGCTCTTCGAGCCCTTCCGGCGGCTGGGCGCGGACCGGCTGGTCAGCGCCAAGGGCGCGGGGCTCGGGCTGTCCATCGTGCGCGCGGTGGCCCGGGCACACGGCGGTACGGTCACCGCGCGCCCGCGCCCGGGCGGCGGCCTGGTGGTGACGGCGACCCTGCCGCCTCCCGGCTGACCGGCTCCCTCCCGGGCCGGGCTCTTCCGGACCGGGGCGGCGCGCGACGGGGTCCGGTCCGGGGCACGGAGGGCGCGGCGGTCATGGGGAGTGCGGCGCGGTCACCGGAGGCTGCGGCGCGGCCGTCACCAGCCCCGCTCCCGCCACTCCGGCAGCTTCGGCCGCTCGGTGCCCAGAGTGGTGTCCTTCCCGTGCCCCGGATAGATCCAGCTCTCGTCCGGCAGGGCGTCGAAGAGCTTGGTCTCGACATCCCGGAGCAGCGAGGCGAACGCCTCCGGATCCTTGCGGGTGTTGCCGATCCCGCCCGGGAAGAGGCAGTCCCCGGTGAACACATGGGGATGGCCGTGCGGATCGTCGAAGACCAGCACGATCGACCCCGGGGTGTGGCCCACGAGGCGGCGCGCGGTCAGCTCGACCCGGCCGACCCGGATGGTGTCGCCGTCCTCGACCGGGACCTCGGTGGGCACGGGGATGCCCTCCGCGTCATGGGCCCCGGCATGGGTGCGCGCGCCGGTGGCGGCGACCACCTCGGCGAGTGCCTGCCAGTGATCCGCGTGGCGGTGGGTGGTGACCACGGAGGCGATGGAATCGTCCCCGATCAGGCTGAGCAGGGTCGGCGCGTCATGGGCGGCGTCGATCAGCAGCTGCTCACCGGTGGCCCGGCAGCGCAGCAGATAGCTGTTGTTGTCCATCGGCCCGACCGAGACCTTGGAGATCATCAGATCCGCCAGCTCGTGCACATCGGCGGGACCGCCCCGCTCCACGACTCCGGTGTACGTCATGTGCCGACCCTAGCGCCGCGCACTGACAACAGGGGTCGCCCCGGGCCGGACACCATGGCTCACAGGGGCGGCAGTGCGGGCAGAGCGCCCCCCACGACCGTCAGCGCGGAACCGTCGCGGCGGCCGGCCAGCCAGCCCATCAGCTCGGGCGCGGCGCCCTCGGCCGACACCGTGGCGCCGCCCGCGCCGCCGCCGGTGTTCCAGATGTGCCCGTCGGCCGTCCGCAGCCCGACCGGCACCACCGCCGGGTGCCCGGCGAACCGGTCCACCAGGAAGTCGATCTCCCGCAGCACGAACTCCTCCGGCAGATCCTCCAGCTCCCGGCCGATGTCCAGATCCACATGGTGGATCTCCACCTCGACGAGTCTGCGGAAGGGCACCCGGGCCGCCTTGTCCACCACGCCGTTGCGGAGCTCCACGGTGCGTGACCAGTCGGCGGGGAGCGACGCCACCGCGTGGAAGCTCTCGGCGCTCTCGCGCAGATCGGCGAGGTGCGCATCGAGCGGCCGGTGCGCGTCCCGCTCGATGTCGGCCTCGCGCGCCGTCGCGCTCTCGTACATCGGGAGTCCCCGGAGAACATTCACGATCGCGTCGGCGTTACGGGAGAGGTGGGCCAGCACATGCCCCCGGGTCCAGCCCGGGAGCCGTGACGGCCCGGCGAGGCCCGCCGCGTCCAGTGCGGCGGCGGCGCTGAGCAGCCGGTCGGTGGCTTTGCGTACGGATTCCAGGTCATCCAGGGGATCGATCATGGGGCCGACGATAGCCCCGCCACTCGTTCGGGTGAAGGAGGTGGATGCCGACCGTAAATCGAATGTACGTGCTATAGCCTGAAGCGAGGCATCCTTGGATGCCGGGCACCCATCGCCGTACGGCACTCTCCGAATGCCGGCGTCACCGATCCGGTGGCCCCCGTAGGCTGGAACGGTCTGGGAAAAGGGGGCCGAGCCCCCGCTTCTCTCTCCAGACCTCTCAAGAAAGGTGCGGACCCGGCGTGGCCGACCGTCTCATCGTCCGTGGCGCTCGCGAGCACAATCTCAAGAACGTCTCGCTCGACCTCCCCCGTGACTCCCTCATCGTCTTCACGGGGCTCTCCGGGTCGGGCAAGTCCTCGCTCGCCTTCGACACGATCTTCGCCGAGGGCCAGCGCCGTTACGTCGAATCGCTGTCGTCCTACGCCCGCCAGTTCCTGGGGCAGATGGACAAGCCGGATGTCGACTTCATCGAGGGCCTCTCCCCGGCCGTCTCGATCGACCAGAAGTCCACCTCCCGCAACCCCCGCTCCACGGTCGGCACGATCACCGAGGTGTACGACTACCTCCGGCTCCTCTTCGCCCGGATCGGCAAGCCGCACTGCCCCGAGTGCAGCCGCCCGATCTCCCGGCAGTCGCCGCAGGCCATCGTCGACAGGGTTCTGGAGCTGCCCGAGGGGAGCCGCTTCCAGGTGCTCTCACCCCTGGTGCGGGAGCGCAAGGGAGAGTTCGTCGACCTCTTCGCCGACCTCCAGACCAAGGGATACAGCCGGGCCCGGGTCGACGGGCAGACGATCCAGCTCGCCGAGCCGCCGGCGCTCAAGAAGCAGGAGAAGCACACCATCGAGGTGGTCATCGACCGCCTCACCGTCAAGGACAGCGCCAAGCGGCGGCTGACCGACTCCGTCGAGACGGCCCTCGGTCTCTCCGGCGGCATGGTCGTGCTCGACTTCGTGGATCTCCCCGAGGACGATCCCGAGCGCGAGCGGATGTACTCCGAGCATCTGTACTGCCCGTACGACGATCTCTCCTTCGAGGAGCTGGAGCCCCGCTCCTTCTCCTTCAACTCCCCCTTCGGCGCCTGCCCCGACTGCACCGGCATCGGCACCCGGATGGAGGTGGACCCCGAGCTGATCGTCCCCGACGAGGAGAAGTCGCTCGACGAGGGCGCCATCCACCCGTGGTCCCACGGCCACACCAAGGAGTACTTCGGCAGGCTGATCGGGGGCCTCTCCCAGGCGCTCGGCTTCTCCACCGACATGCCCTGGGCCGGGCTGCCCCAGCGCGCCCGCAAGGCCCTGCTGCACGGCCACAAGACCCAGGTCGAGGTCCGCTACCGCAACCGCTACGGCAGGGAGCGGGCCTACACCACTCCCGCGTTCGAGGGCGCCGTGCAGTTCGTGAAGCGGCGGCACCAGGAGGCCGAGAGCGACTCCAGCAGGGAGCGCTTCGAGGGCTATATGCGCGAGGTGCCGTGTCCCACCTGCCGGGGCACCCGGCTGAAGCCGATCGTCCTCGCGGTCACGGTCATGGAGAAGTCCATCGCCGAGGTCGCCGCGATGTCGATCAGCGACTGCGCGGACTTCCTCGGCCGGCTGAAGCTGAACGCCCGCGACAAGAAGATCGCCGAGCGGGTGCTCAAGGAGGTCAATGAGCGGCTGCGGTTCCTGGTCGACGTCGGCCTGGACTATCTCTCCCTCAACCGCGCGGCCGGCACCCTCTCCGGCGGTGAGGCCCAGCGCATCCGCCTCGCCACCCAGATCGGCTCCGGCCTGGTCGGAGTGCTCTATGTGCTGGACGAGCCGTCCATCGGGCTGCACCAGCGCGACAACCACCGGCTGATCGAGACCCTCGTCCGCCTCCGTGACATGGGCAACACCCTGATCGTGGTCGAGCACGACGAGGACACCATCAAGGTCGCCGACTGGGTGGTCGACATCGGCCCCGGCGCCGGGGAGCACGGCGGCAAGGTCGTCCACTCCGGCCCCCTGAAGGAACTGCTCGCCAACAAGGAGTCGATGACCGGCCAGTATCTCGCCGGAAAACGGTCCATCCCGACCCCGGACATCCGGCGCCCCGCCGACCCCGGGCGGAGGCTCACCGTCCACGGCGCCCGGGAGAACAACCTGCGGGACATCGACGTCTCCTTCCCGCTCGGTGTTCTCACCGCCGTCACCGGTGTCTCCGGTTCCGGCAAGTCGACGCTGGTCAACGACATCCTCTACACCCACCTCGCCCGTGAGCTGAACGGCGCGAAGTCGGTGCCCGGCCGGCACACCCGGGTCGACGGCGACGATCTGGTCGACAAGGTCGTCCATGTCGACCAGTCGCCGATCGGGCGCACGCCCCGATCGAATCCGGCCACCTACACCGGTGTCTTCGACCATGTCCGCAGGCTCTTCGCGGAGACGATGGAGGCGAAGGTCCGCGGCTATCTGCCCGGCCGCTTCTCCTTCAACGTCAAGGGCGGACGGTGCGAGAACTGCTCCGGTGACGGCACCATCAAGATCGAGATGAACTTCCTGCCGGACGTCTACGTCCCGTGCGAGGTCTGCCACGGCGCCCGCTACAACCGGGAGACCCTGGAGGTCCACTACAAGGGCAAGTCCATCGCCGAGGTGCTGGACATGCCGATCGAGGAGGCCCTGGACTTCTTCGAGGCCGTTCCGACGATCGCCCGTCACCTCAGGACGCTGAACGAGGTCGGTCTCGGCTATGTGCGCCTCGGCCAGTCGGCACCCACCCTCTCCGGCGGTGAGGCCCAGCGGGTGAAGCTCGCCAGCGAGCTCCAGAAGCGATCGACCGGCCGCACGGTCTATGTGCTGGACGAGCCGACCACGGGTCTGCACTTCGAGGACATCAGCAAGCTGATCAAGGTGCTCTCCGGACTGGTCGACAAGGGCAACACGGTCATCGTCATCGAGCACAACCTCGATGTGATCAAGACCGCCGACTGGGTCGTCGACATGGGTCCGGAAGGCGGCAGCGGCGGCGGTCTGGTGATCGCGGAGGGCACCCCGGAGCAGGTCGCCGGGGAGTCCGCCAGCCATACCGGAAAGTTCCTGCGGGACATTCTGGACTCCGAGCGGATCAGCGACGCCGCGGCGCCCGCGCGGGGCCGGACGGCCGCGCGCAAGACCGCGGCGAGGAAAACCGCGGCGAAGAAGACCGCGGCGGTGAACAACACGCCGGCACCCGCGGCGAAGAAGGCGGCGGCGAAGAAGACCGGCGCGAGGACCACCGCGGCGGCGCCGGCCGAGAAGACCGCCGCCAAGAAGGCCGCGGTGAAGAAGACCGCGGCCCGGAAGACGGTGGCGGCGAAGAGCACCACCCGGAAGACGGCCACCGCACGCGTCCGCGGAGCCTGACACCACCGGCACCCACCGGGCCCGGCCCATCGGGCACGGCTTCAGGGGCGCCCCGGGACACACCGTCCCGGGGCGCCCCTCGCCGCTATCACCGCGCGTTCACCCGCCCGCCTCACGCCGCCGGACGGTCACCACCCCGGCCCCCGGCCCGGGCCGCCGCCCGGTTGCTCCACCGGTCGGGCTGTCGTCCGGCAGGGCAGCCGGTCGCCGGTCACCGGGCGAGACCGCCCGCGCCGCATGCCGCCGGACGGTCACCGGGCAGAGCCGCCCGCCCCGGCCGAGCGCTCGTTCGGCCGTGCAGTCCGGTCCTCCCGGTCCTCCGCGCGTCCTGCGGTCCAGGCCGCCCCCGCCGCCCCGCGCCGCCCGCGCCGTCCTGCCGGCCTTCGGTCCGGTCCTCCACGTCGGCCGTCCGCCCCCGCCGTCCGTCCCCGCCGTCCGTCAGGCCAGCTCGGCGGCGAAGGGGGGCTCCGCGCCCCGACGGGAGCAGGTGATCGCGGCGGCCCGGGCGGCGAAGCCCAGAATCTCGCGCCAGGACCGCTCGTCCAGCCCGTCCAGGGCCTCCGCCGACAGCGCGTCCCGGGCGGCCAGCGCATGCAGCAGCGCCGCGTTCACCGTGTCGCCCGCGCCGATCGTGTCCGCCACCGTCACCGGGACCGCCGGTACGGAGACCTCCGCGCCGCCCCGGGTCCGTACCGTCAGCCCCGCCCCGCCGCGCGTCAGCACCACGGCCGCCGGTCCCGCGCCGCCGGCCCCGGGAACACCCCCCAGCCACCGCGCGTCCTCCTCCGAGAGCTTCAGCAGCGACACATCCGGCAGCCAGCCGCCGAACCGCTCCCGGTGGGCGTCCGCGTCCGGGATCACCCCCGGCCTGATGTTGGGGTCGAGCAGGATGAACCGCCCCAGCCCGGCCTCCCGGCGCAGCAGCGCCTCATACGCGCTCGCCCCCGGCTCCAGCACCAGCGAACAGGTGCCGAACGCCACCGCCCGCACCCCGTCCGGCAGGGCCGGCGGCAGCTCGAACAGCCGGTCGGCGGTGCCCCGCGCGTAGAAGCCGTACCCGGCCGAACCGTCGCCGCCGATCGCGGCCACCGCCAGCGTCGTCGGCTCCGGACCGCGCGCCACCAGCGAGATGTCCACCCCGGCCGCGCGCAGCCCGGCCAGCAGCGCCGTCCCGAAACCGTCCGTCGACACCCGGGAGCAGAAGGCGGCCGGCGAACCGAGCCGCCCCAGCGCGAGGGCGGTGTTGTACGGGCCCCCGCCGGGCCGGGGCAGCAGCGCCGGCAGCGGCTCCCCCTCTCCCGGGGGCTTTCCCTCTCCCAGCGGAACCAGGTCGATCAACGACTCTCCGGCGGCGACGATCACCGGCCGAACGTAACCCATCGGCGCCGCGCGCGGGAGGGAGCCCGGCCGCCGCGCGAACGGCACCCGTCGGTATTGTCGGCTCTGTCGCCAACCCGGCTCTGTTGCCAACCGGCCCTGTCGCCGCATCCGGCTCCGGCGGCAGCGGCCCGGCCCCGGTCACGATCCGGAATCCGGCCCGCACACCCAGTGCACCCGTACACCGCGCGCGGCCGACCACCGCGCACCGACCAGTGGAGTCTCCATGCCCGGCCCCTCCTCAGCCGCCCGCCGCACCGTGCTGAAAGGCGCAGCCCTCGCCGGGGCCGCCGGGCTCGGGACCGCCGCCTGCTCCACCGAGTCCAAGCTGGGGCGCGCCGAGCAGCCGACCCCGACCGCACCGGTCCACCTCGGCGCGGCCGACGCCGTACCGGTCGGCGGCGCGAAGCTCTACCGCGAGCAGCGCCTCATCGTGAGCTGCCCGGAAGAGGGTACGTACAAGGCGTTCAGCGCCCAGTGCACCCACGCCGGCTGCCTTCTCGACAAGATCGAGAACAATGAGGGCAACTGTCCCTGCCACGGCAGCCGGTTCGATGTCACCAGCGGCAAGGCGCTGGTGGGCCCGGCCACCGTGCCCCTGCCCGAGGTCCGGATCAAGGTCGAGGGCGGCAAGCTGGTCGCGGGCCCGGACGCCTGACCCCCCGGCGCGCGGCAGGCCCCCGGTCAGTCCCAGTCCCAGTCGATGCCGAGTATCCCGGGCCGTACGCCCTGCTCCACCAGATGGACCGTGCGGTGCCGGCCGCTCAGCGTCAGATCGGTCCGGGCACCGCGCGGCGCCCCCGTCGTCGCCTGCGCGAACCGCCGGCAGCGCACCGGCAGCGCGCCGTCGTCGAAGCGCACCTGAAGGACGTACTGCCCGCCCGCGTAGGTGAACCCCCGGATGTACTCGGTACTGGCACCGCCCGTCCCGTCCTCGAAGCCGTAGCCGAAGACATGGGTGTCACCCGCCCGCAGCCGGGCGTCGAACAGGAGCTCGGCGGCCACCACCCCGGTCTCCCGGTGCCACCGCACCCGGCCCGTCCGGCAGTTCTCCAGCGCGCTGACCCTCACCCGGGCCGGGTCGCACCCCGTCTCCCCGTGGTGGATGGCGAGATAGCGGTCGACCCCGTCCCGGTGGGCGCGCACCACATGCCGGGAGTCGCGGCCCAGCAGCTCCCGGCCCGCCCCGATGCGCACCCGCTCGTGGTGGCCGACCGTGTGCAGCCCGCCGTCCGCCGGTGCCTCCATCTCCGCCAGCAGCCGCTCCACCGCACCGGACACCTCCACCACGGACCGGTAGGAGCGCGCGGCGGGGCGCTCGACATCGACCCGCGCGCCCTCACCGATGCCCAGCAGGCGCAGCAGTGAGTTCGCCGGGAGTTCGAGTACGTCCTCCAGGGCGCGCACGGCCCGCAGTGACTCGGGCCGCTGCGGGCGGCGCGCCCCCTGCTGCCAGTAACTCAGGCTGGTGACACCGACCTTGACCCCGCGATGGGCCAGCCGGTGCTGGACCCGCTGCAACGGGAGCCCGCGTACCGCCAGCGCCGCGCGGAGTGCCAGATGGAACGGCCCGGTGTGCAGCATCTGCGCCAGATCGGCCTCCGAGGCCGCCATATCCCCGATGTCCACCCCTGCGCCCTCCGGCTGCTCCGTGCGGTACCGCGCTTGACCTGCACTGGTCGCAGTGAACGTTCACGACAGGGACGGGCCCGGCGGGCGTTTGACGGCGCTTTTCCTGGTGGGACAGGGCATCCGTATTCACATTCCGCCCGTGACATTCACAGCTCCACGTCCACCGCATTGAAGCGTGTTGACCCGTTCCCGACAAGGATCGATGCTCAACCAGCAGCGTCCGGACGCGCTCCTCCACCCCTCACCCCCCTCAGGGAGGAACGCGATGCGCAATACCACCAGACGGCTCGCCGCCGTCGGGGCGGTGCTCGCCGCTCTGCTCACCACACCCCTGTCATCGGCGACCGCCGCACCCGCCGACGGCCCCGCCACCAGCCGGGTCACCGGCTCGGCCGCCCCTGCCGACGCCCGCGGCGCACTGGCCTGGAAGCGGCTCAACATCACCATGCAGGCCCAGGAGAAGACCAACTGGTGCTGGGCCGCCGCCGGCAACACCGTGGCTTCCTTCTATGGCCGGAATTACAGCCAGAACCAGTTCTGCAACGCGGCGTTCAACCGTCAGCAGAACACCCAGTGCCCCAACAACCAGGCAACCCTCGCAAATGTGCAGACCGGTCTGCGCTGGACCGGCGTCAGCCCCGGCTCGTACATATCGAACTGGCTGACCTACCCGGCCGTACAGACCGAGATCAATGCGAACCGGCCCATCGAGACCCGGATCCAGTGGTCCAGCGGCGGTGGCCACATGCACATCATCTACGGCTTCGACACCGCCAACAGCTGGGTCTACTGGGGTGATCCCTGGCAGACCAGCTCCCGCTACAACTGGGCCTCGCACGCCTGGTACGTGAACAACAACTCCTTCTCCTGGACCCACTCGCTGTACCGGATCGGGGCGTGAACGCGATGAAGCGGACCTCAGGAACGCAGGCCGCCGCCCGGATCCCCGCCGCCGCTCTGATGGCCGTGCTCGCGGTCGGAGTGCTGGGTACGGGTACGGCCTCGGCGGACACCGGCGGAGCCCTCGCGGGCGGTCACTCCGCGGCCGATGTCAGCGCGGCGCGGAAGGCGGCGACCACGCCGGCGACCATGTCGACGCTCTCCCGGTTCTTCTCCCGCGACGGCACGGTCGCCCGGTCGGCGGTCGCACCCCGTGCGGAGGGGATCACGGTCCCGGTGCTCACCCTCGCGCCGGAGTTCGTGGCCGGGAAGAAGGGCGCACCCATCGCCCGTACCGAATTCCTCGCCACCAAGGCGGTCTCCTCGGACGGCCGGACGGCGTCGGTGTGGGCCGCGAAGGTGGGCGGGGACTGGCAGGTGGTGAACATCGCCACCGGTGACGACGAGTTCCGGTACACCCGGACCGGCGAACGCAAGCTGCCCGGCGGCACGGTCTTCCGGGAGCCGCAGATCGACGCGTGGTTCGTCAGCAAGGGAACGAAGGTGCTCCCGCTCGACAAGAACGCCGCACGGGCGGTGGGCGTGACGGGCACCACCCTCACCGCCTACCGGGACCGGGTGCGGACGTCCTACGCCGACAAGCTGCCCGGCTCGGCCTACGCCAAGAAGGGCGTGGCGGGCGGTTACGGCCCGGCCGCCGAGGCGGTGGCCGACGAACTCGCCGGGACGGAGGCCCTCGCCGCCGGCACGGCCACGGCGGCCGAGCACGCGGTGGTGCCGGACGACAGCGCGATGGTCACGGCGTCGGTCGCCGCGGGCGCGGGCGGAGTGATCGCGGTCGCCCTGGCCCTGCGGCTGCGCCGCCGGGCCTGACGGTCCGCACCCGCGGGGGCCGGGAGACCCGACCGGGGTCTCCCGGCCCCTGTGCCCTGTGCCCTGTGCCCTGTGCCCTGTGCCCTGTGCCCTGTGCCCTGTGCCCTGTGCCCTGTGCCCTGTGCCCTGTGCCCCGCCCGGCCCGGGAGGCCCGCTCCTCCCGCCGCCGGGCGACCGGGCTGTCAGTCCCCGCCAGTAGGGTGGACGGCATGGCAGACCCCTCCAGCTACCGTCCCAGGCCGGGAGAGATCCCCGACTCCCCGGGGGTCTACAAATTCCGTGACGACCACCGCCGGGTGATCTACGTCGGGAAGGCCAAGAGCCTGCGCCAGCGGCTCGCGAGCTACTTCCAGGACGTCGCCAATCTCCACCCGCGCACCGCCACCATGGTCACCACCGCGGCCTCGGTGGAGTGGACGGTCGTCTCCACCGAGGTGGAGGCGCTTCAGCTGGAGTACTCCTGGATCAAGGAGTACGACCCCCGGTTCAACGTCAAATACCGCGACGACAAGAGCTATCCCTATCTCGCGGTCACCATGAACGAGGAATTCCCGCGCGTCCAGGTGATGCGCGGAGCCAAGCGGAAGGGCGTGCGCTACTTCGGCCCGTACGGCCACGCGTGGGCCATCCGCGAGACCGTCGATCTGATGCTCCGTGTCTTCCCCGTCCGCACCTGCTCCGCCGGGGTCCTGCGGAACCATCAGCAGAAGGGCCGCCCCTGCCTCCTCGGCTACATCGGCAAGTGCTCCGCGCCCTGCGTCGGCCGGGTCACCCCCGAGGAGCACCGCGAACTGGCCGAGGAGTTCTGCGACTTCATGGCCGGCCGCACCGGCACCTACATCCGCCGGCTGGAGCAGCGGATGACCGAGGCGGCCGAGGAGATGGAGTACGAGCGGGCGGCCAGGCTCCGCGACGACATAGGGGCCCTGCGCCGCGCCCTGGAGAAGAACGCGGTCGTGCTGACCGACGCCACCGACGCCGATCTGATCGCCGTCGCCGAGGACGAGCTGGAAGCCGCCGTGCAGATCTTCCACGTCCGGGGCGGGCGGGTGCGCGGACAGCGCGGCTGGGTCACCGACAAGGTCGAGGCCGTCGACACGGCCGGCCTGGTCGAGCATGCGCTCCAGCAGCTCTACGGGGAGGAGCGCGGCGAATCGGTCCCCAAGGAGGTGCTGGTCCCGGCCCTGCCCGAGGAGCCGGAGACCGTCGGGCAGTGGCTCGGCGAGCGCCGCGGCTCACAGGTCTCGCTGCGGGTGCCCCGGCGCGGCGACAAGAAGGACCTGATGGAGACGGTCCAGCGCAACGCGGTGCAGGCGCTCGGCCTGCACAAGACCAAGCGGGCGAGCGATCTCACCACCCGCTCCCGGGCGCTGGAGGAGATCGCCGAGGCCCTGGGGCTGGATTCGGCACCGCTGCGGATCGAGTGCTTCGACATCTCCCACCTCCAGGGTGAGGACGTCGTGGCGTCGATGGTGGTCTTCGAGGACGGACTGCCGCGCAAGAGCGAGTACCGGCGCTTCCAGATCAAGGGCTTCGAGGGGCAGGACGACGTCCGCTCCATGCACGAGGTGATCGGCCGCCGCTTCCGCCGCTATCTCGCGGAGAAGGACCGGACCGGCGAGTGGATCGGCGCCGACCCGCCCGCGCCGGACGCCCCCGGTGCGTCCGCCGCGCCGGGGCACACGGCGGAGACGACGCCGCCCGAGGCGGACGACGGCCGTCCCCGGCGCTTCGCCTACCCGCCCCAGCTCGTGGTGGTCGACGGCGGCCGGCCGCAGGTGGCCGCCGCCCGGCGGGCCCTGGACGAGCTCGGCATCGACGATGTCGCGGTCTGCGGGCTGGCCAAGCGGCTGGAGGAGGTCTGGCTGCCCGACGAGGACGACCCGGTGATCCTGCCCCGCTCCAGCGAGGGCCTGTATCTCCTCCAGAGGGTCCGGGACACCGCGCACGACTTCGCCATCCGCTATCAGCGGTCCAAGCGGACCAAACGCATCCGCATCGGCCCGCTCGACGCGGTGCCCGGTCTCGGCGAGACCCGCAAGCAGGCGCTGATCAAGCATTTCGGCTCGGTCAAACGACTGCGGCAGGCCACAATCGAACAAATCTGCGAGGTGCCGGGCATGGGCCGAAAGACCGCGGAAGCCCTGGTCACGGCCCTCGCCCAGGCGGCTCCGGCCGCCCCTGCCGTGAATACGGCAACAGGAGAGATCATTGAAGAGAACGACGGGGGCAGCACAGCATGAATGAGCACGATGGAGACGGAGCAGCAGACGTGAGTACGGGCACCACGACCGAGCCCGGCGGGGCCGCGGAGCCGGCCATCCCCGAGCTGGTCATCATCTCCGGAATGTCCGGCGCCGGGCGCAGCACGGCCGCCAAATGTCTCGAGGACCTCGGCTGGTTCGTCGTGGACAATCTGCCACCCGCACTGATCCCCACCATGGTGGAGCTGGGCGCCCGCTCGCAGGGCAATGTGGCCCGCATCGCCGTGGTCGTGGACGTCCGGGGCCGCCGGTTCTTCGACAATCTGCGCGAGTCCCTCGCCGACCTGGACTCCAAGCAGGTCACCCGCCGGATCGTCTTCCTGGAGTCCTCGGACGACGCCCTGGTCCGGCGGTTCGAGTCCGTCCGCAGGCCGCACCCCCTCCAGGGCGACGGCCGCATCGTGGACGGCATCGCCGCCGAGCGCGATCTCCTGCGCGAGCTGCGCGGGGACGCCGACCTGGTCATCGACACCTCCAGCCTCAATGTCCACGAGCTGCGGGCCAAGATGGACGCGCAGTTCGCCGGCGACGAGGAGCCCGAGCTCCGGGCGACCGTGATGTCCTTCGGCTTCAAGTACGGACTCCCGGTCGACGCCGATCTCGTGGTCGACATGCGCTTCCTCCCCAACCCGCACTGGGTCCCCGAGCTGCGCCCCTTCAGCGGTCTCAACGAGGAGGTGTCGAACTACGTCTTCAACCAGCCCGGCGCCAAGGAGTTCCTCGACCGCTACACCGAGCTGCTCCAGATGATCGCCGCCGGATACCGCCGTGAGGGCAAGCGGTACGTCACCATCGCGGTCGGCTGCACCGGCGGCAAGCACCGCTCCGTCGCCACCTCCGAGAAGCTGGCCGCCAGGCTCTCCGCCGCCGGTGTCGAGACCGTCGTCGTCCACCGGGACATGGGGCGCGAGTGACCTCTCGTTCGATCCGGCTGCGCAGACTGCGCAGATCCGGCCATGCACCGCTCAGCCGCCGGCGCGGCGCCCAGCCCAAGGTCGTCGCCCTCGGCGGCGGCCACGGGCTCTCCGCCTCGCTGGCGGCGCTCCGCCGGATCACCGGCGATCTCACCGCCGTCGTCACCGTCGCCGACGACGGCGGCTCCAGCGGCCGGCTCCGGGAGGAGCTGGGCGTGCTGCCCCCCGGCGACCTCCGCAAGGCCCTCGCGGCCCTCTGCGGTGACGACGACTGGGGCCAGACCTGGGCCAGGGTGATCCAGCACCGCTTCCAGTCCGAGGGCGATCTCCACGAACACGCGGTCGGCAATCTGCTGATCGTGGCCCTCTGGGAACAGCTCGGCGACCCGGTCCAGGCCCTCGACCTGGTCGGGCGGCTGCTGGGCGCGCACGGCCGGGTGCTCCCCATGTCCGCGGTGCCCCTGGAGCTCCAGGCGCTGGTCCGCGGCCACGATCCGACACGCCCGGACGAGATCGGAACCGTACGGGGTCAGGCGACCGTCGCGCTGACCCCCGGCGATGTCCAGTCCGTCCACCTCGTACCCAACGATCCGCCCGCCGTTCCGGAGGCCGTCGCCGCCGTTCTTGACGCCGACTGGGTGGTTCTGGGCCCGGGATCCTGGTTCTCCTCGGTCATCCCGCACCTGCTGGTGCCCGAGCTGCTCGACGCGCTGGTGGAGACCAAGGCCCGGCGGGTCCTCTCGCTCAATCTGGCCCCTCAGCCGGGTGAGACAGAAGGTTTCTCCCCGCAGCGTCATTTGGAGGTTTTGGGACGACACGCGCCTAAACTCGCCCTGGACGTGGTGCTCGCCGACGAGGCGGCCGTGCCCGATCGCACCTTGCTCGCCGAAGCCGCGAAACGCCTCGGTGCCGCGGTCGAGCTGGCCCCCGTGGCCTCGCTCGGCGGAGGCCCGAAGCACGACCCGGAGCTGTTGGCCGCCGCGTACGACCGTATTTTTCGGATGCATGGAAGGATCGGCCCATGGCGATGACGGCAGCGGTGAAAGACGAGATCTCCCGGCTCCCCGTCACCCGGACCTGCTGCAGAAAGGCGGAGGTCTCGGCGATCCTGCGCTTCGCGGGCGGGCTGCATCTGGTGAGCGGCCGGATCGTGATCGAGGCGGAGCTGGACACCGGCATCGCCGCGCGGCGGCTGAAGCGGGACATCCTGGAGATCTTCGGCCACAGCTCCGAGCTGATGGTGATGGCCCCCGGCGGGCTCCGCCGGGGCTCACGCTATGTCGTCCGGGTGGTGGCGGGCGGTGACCAGCTCGCCCGGCAGACCGGCCTGGTCGACGGCCGGGGCCGCCCGATCCGCGGGCTCCCGCCGCAGGTCGTCTCCGGCGCCACCTGCGACGCCGAGGCCGCCTGGCGGGGCGCCTTCCTGGCGCACGGCTCACTGACCGAGCCCGGCCGCTCCTCCTCGCTGGAGGTCACCTGCCCGGGCCCGGAGGCCGCCCTCGCCCTGGTCGGCGCGGCGCGGCGGCTCTCCATCGCCGCCAAGGCGCGGGAGGTCCGGGGCGTGGACCGGGTCGTCGTCCGCGACGGCGACGCGATCGGGGCGCTGCTGACGAGACTGGGCGCCCATGAGTCGGTACTGGCCTGGGAGGAGCGGCGGATGCGCCGCGAGGTCCGCGCCACCGCCAACCGCCTGGCCAATTTCGACGACGCCAACCTCCGCCGCTCGGCCCGCGCGGCGGTCGCCGCGGGCGCCCGGGTGCAGCGCGCCCTGGAAATTCTCGCCGAGGAGGTGCCGGAGCACCTCGCGGCCGCGGGGCGGCTGCGGATGGAGCACAAGCAGGCTTCCCTGGAGGAGCTGGGCGCGCTCGCCGACCCGCCGCTCACCAAGGACGCGGTGGCGGGCCGTATCCGCCGCCTCCTGGCGATGGCGGACAAGCGCGCGCAGGATCTGGGCATCCCCGGCACCGAGTCCAACCTCACCGAGGAAATGGCCGACGGCTTCGCCGGCTGAGAACGGGCCTCCCGGGGCGGGCTCTCCCCGCCCGGACGGCCGCTCCGCAGGGCCTCCCGGCGGAGTTCCGGGGGCCCGCTGATTTGCGTTCCGGTGGTTTGCGGCCGGGCGGGCCGCCCTCCCGCGCCCGGCTCCCCGGAGCCTGTCCCGCGCCGGTGCGGGACGCACTCCGGGGCGGCCGGACCGGAGCCGCACCTGCGGAGGGATCGAAAACGCGCCAGTTCCAGTGCTTTCGGACAGGGTGTGCCCCGGGACGCCCCCCGGCGCGCCCGCCCCGCGCGGCCCTTTCCGGTCGCACCGCCCCGGCCCGGCGCCCGTTCGCCGGCCACGGCACCGGCCCCGGAACCGCTCCCGCGCCGTGAGGCGGGCCGCCCCGCGAGCCCTGGGCACCCCCTTCGCGAGCCCTCTCCGCGAGCCCCGGCCGGGCCCCGCACGCTCCCCGGGAAGCCCCCGCGCCGAGCGCGAACCGGACCCGCGATCGAACACCGGGAGCCTCGTGTCGAACGCGTGGCGCACCCGTGCCGAACGCGGACGGGACCCGTACCGAACACGTGACGGACCCGTGCCGGGCGGATCGCCCTGCCCCCGCCGTTCACTTCGAAACCCGATGTCCCCATAAGGATTACCCGCGCACGCGGGTTGACATGGGCAAGCCCCCCTCAAGAGTCTTGCGTCTGTTCGCTTTCCTGGCAGAAATCTGCACGGCAGAAATGGCAAGGGGGGTTTGATGAGACGCAGAGCGAGAGCATTGCTCGCCGCGGCTTCCATGCTGACCGTCACACTGACGGCCGCTCCATTCGCACAAGCGGAATCCGGAGGGGGAGACACCGGAGACGGCAATGGGCTGTCCGTCTGGCATGCGAAGGTCACCAAGGCACAGGTCCCGCTGATCCTTGAGACCGGCGTCGACGGGCACGAGCTGAGTTCCCAGGTTCCCGAGAAGGGCACCGGAACCATTGAGCTGTATCTGACCGACCGACAGGCCGCCGACCTGCGCGAGCAGGGCGTCGGCATCACCGAGCACCAACTCTCCGCCGCCGCGAGCAAGCGCGTGGCCGCCGCCGGGGACGGGGTCTACCGTCCCTACAGCGGCGAGGGCGGCCTCCAGCAGGAGATCCTGGAGACGGCACAGGCGAATCCGGCCATCAGCAAGGCCGTCAGCATCGGCAAGTCCGTGAACGGCCAGGACATCCTCGCCCTCAAGGTCAGCAAGGGCGCCGCGACCGTCCGGGACGGCAGCAAGCCCGCCACCCTGTATCTGTCGAACCAGCATGCCCGGGAGTGGATCACCCCGGAGATGACCCGCCGGCTGATGCACCACTACCTGACCAATTACGGCAAGGACCCCCGGATCACCAAGATCATCGACACCACCGAGCTGTGGTTCGTGATCTCGGCCAACCCCGACGGCTACGACTACACCTTCAAGGGGACCACCGAGCGCCAGTGGCGCAAGAACCTGCGCGACAACAACGGCGACGGCCGGATCGCCGCCGGTGACGGCGTCGACCTCAACCGCAACTTCGCCTACAAGTGGGGTTACGACAACGAGGGTTCGTCCCCCGACGTCTTCGACGAGACCTACCGCGGCGCCTCACCCGGCTCCGAGCCCGAGACCAAGGCGGTCGACGCCTTCCAGAAGCGGATCGGCTTCGAGTACGGCATCAACTACCACTCCGCCGCCGAACTGATCCTCTACGGAGTCGGCTGGCAGGTCGCCACCGCCTCTCCCGACGACGTCGCGTACCAGGCCATCGCCGGTACGCCGGCCAAGCCCGGGGTCCCGGGCTACCGGCCCCAGGTCTCCTCCGAGCTGTACATCACCAACGGCGAGGCGAACGGCCACGCGGCCAACGTCAACGGCGCGACGATGTTCACCCCGGAGATGTCGACCTGCACCACCGTCTCCCGGATCGACCCGAACGACGCCTGGAACCCGGCGGACTGCGCCTCGGTCTTCACCTTCCCGGACGACGAGAAGCTGATCCAGCAGGAGTTCGCCAAGAACATCCCGTTCGCCCTCGCGGTCGCGGAGTCCTCCGCCACCCCCGACCGGCCGGTCTCCGCGGTCGGCACGCCGGCCCCCGACTTCACCCCCGACCCCTTCACGGTGTCCTACGCGCGCGGCGGTGACCAGGAGGTCTCCGTCGTCGCCCGCAAGACGCTGCGGAACAAGGAGCTGAAGTACCGGGTCGACGGCGGCCCGGTCCGCACCGAACGCCTCAAGCCCTGGAAGGGCGGCGAGACCTTCGGCGGCGCGGACAACCACCGCTTCGACGAGTACCGCGCCGAGGTGAAGAAGGCCCCCGTCGGTTCCACGGTGGAGGTCTGGTTCACCGCGAGTGTGACGGACGGCTGGCCGGTCACGCCCAGCAAGCCGTTCACGTACACCGTCGCGGACCGCACACGCGGTGACACGCTGGTGATCGCCGAGGAGGGCGGGACCACCCCGGCGAAGCACACCGCCGCGTACACCCAGGCGCTCGCCGACAACAAGGAGCGCAGCGCGGTCTGGGACGTCGCCGTCCAGGGCCGTCCGCACCCGCTCGGTGTGCTGAGCCACTTCGACGCCGCCGTCTGGTACACCGGCGGTGCGGTGCCTTCCTGGTCCACCAGCCACGCCGTGCGCGCCTACCTCAACGAGGGCGGCAAGCTGGTCACCGCCGGTGAGCGGGCCGGCAGCTTCGCCAACCTCGGCCGGGCCGTCAGCGACGACTTCGCGCAGTACTGGCTCGGTTCCTCCGGCCGGGCGTCCCTCGCGGGCACCTCGGCCTTCCGGGGCACCGGGAAGCTCGCCGGCGCCGCCGGCTCGCTCGGCGGCGTCCCCGACAACCCGCTGAACCAGGCGGGTGCCTACACCGTCACCTCCGACACGCTGCCGCCCGCGGAGTTCCCGCAGTTCCGCAGCGAGGCGGCGGGCGACTACCCGGGTGTGCGGATGCCGTTCTCGCCGTACGAGGGCGAGTGGTACGCCGCGGCCACCCACCGCAACAGTTCCTGGAACCGCCTCGCCCGCACCGTCGACCTGACGGGCACGGCCGCGGCCGACGCGCCCAAGCTGACCATGCAGCTCAGCTACAACACCGAGCCCGGGTACGACAACGCCGTGGTCGAGGTCCACACCGTGGGCCAGGACGACTGGACCACCCTCCCGGACATCAACGGCAACACCCGCACCACCGTGCCCGCCGAGTGCGGCGCGGCCTTCTACATCAACCAGCACCCCTTCCTGAAGCGCTATCTCACCCTCGGCGCGGGAGGCTGCACACCGACCGGCACCACCGGAAGCTGGAACTCCTTCACCGGTGCCTCCGACGGCTGGAAGTCGGTCGGCTTCGACCTCAGCGCCTACGCGGGCAAGAAGATCGAGGTCTCCGTCTCCTACATCACCGACCCCAGCGACGGCGGGCGCGGTCTCTTCGTCGACGACGCCAAGCTGGTGACGGCGGGCGGGACGAGCGGCGCGGAGGGCTTCGAGACCTCCTTCGGCGACTGGAGCCTGCCCGGTCCGCCGGCCGGCAGTCCGGCCCCGCGCGGGGACTGGATCCGCGGCCAGGACCTGTACCCGTCGGCGGGTGCCGTCGCCACCCGGGACACCTTCCTCCTCGGCTTCGGCCTGGAGCACGTGACCGGTGCCATCGAGCGCCGTCAGCTCATCGGCACGGCGCTGCGCGCGCTGAAGAGCTGATCGCGGGGTTGTCAAATCGGCCGGGCCGCCCGAGGGGGCGGTCCGGCCCCCGGGACCACCCGAGGTGACCGCCGGAGGCCATCCGGTGACCACTTCGGGCCCTGGGTGCACACCCGTGCCCGACCCCGCTCGAATGAGGGGATACGGATCGGGGCGCACCCCCGCTGAGCTGGGAAGATGTAATCAACGCCGGTCGGCCGGGACTCCTCCCCGGCCGGCCGGTCACGGCGGCCGACACCTCCCGGCGGGGGGTATCGGCCGCCGTGGCCACGTACGGGCCCTCCGATGTCACTCAGGCGCTTCCATGGAGGTAGGGTCGTAGACGGTCGGGGACATCCCATACAACTCGCCGGGCGTCGAAACCCGGCGCACCTAACGAGGAGATCGGTTCGTGACGATCCGCGTAGGCATCAACGGCTTTGGCCGCATCGGTCGTAACTACTTCCGCGCGCTGCTGGAGCAGGGTGCAGA
Source organism: Streptomyces sp. CAU 1734 (assembly GCF_039888735.1). Classification (NCBI taxonomy): domain Bacteria; kingdom Bacillati; phylum Actinomycetota; class Actinomycetes; order Kitasatosporales; family Streptomycetaceae; genus Streptomyces; species Streptomyces sp. CAU 1734. The sequence continues at coordinate 130,929 of NZ_JBDQQP010000013.1, read as the reverse complement.
CATCGAGATCGTGGCTGTCAACGACCTGGGTGACACTGCGACCACGGCCCACCTGCTGAAGTACGACACCATCCTGGGCCGCCTCAAGGCCGAGGTGTCCCACACCGCCGACACGATCACGGTCGACGGCCACACCATCAAGGTGCTCTCCGAGCGCAACCCCGCGGACATTCCCTGGGGCGAGCTGGGCGTCGACATCGTCATCGAGTCGACCGGCATCTTCACCAAGAAGGCCGACGCCGCGAAGCACCTCGCCGGCGGCGCCAAGAAGGTCCTCATCTCGGCTCCGGCCAGCGACGAGGACATCACCGTGGTGATGGGCGTCAACCAGGACAAGTACGACCCGGCGAACCACCACGTCATCTCCAACGCCTCCTGCACCACCAACTGTGTGGCGCCGATGGCCAAGGTGCTCGACGAGAACTTCGGCATCGTCCGCGGTCTGATGACCACGGTCCACGCGTACACCAACGACCAGCGCATCCTGGACTTCCCGCACAAGGACCTGCGCCGCGCCCGCGCCGCCGCGGAGAACATCATCCCGACCACGACGGGTGCCGCCAAGGCCACCGCCCTGGTCCTTCCGCAGCTCAAGGGCAAGCTGGACGGCATCGCCATGCGCGTCCCGGTCCCGACCGGCTCCGCCACCGACCTGGTGGTCGAGCTCGACCGCGAGGTCACCAAGGACGAGGTCAACGCCGCGTTCAAGAAGGCGTCCGAGGGCGAGCTCGCCGGCATCCTGACGTACACCGAGGACCAGATCGTCTCCTCGGACATCGTCAGCGACCCGGCGTCCTGCACCTTCGACTCCTCCCTGACCATGGTTCAGGGCGGCAACTCGGTGAAGATCCTCGGCTGGTACGACAACGAGTGGGGCTACTCCAACCGTCTCGTCGACCTCACGCTCTTCGTCGGCAACCAGCTCTGACCGCTGGGAACACGGTTTCAGACAGCTCAGTGATGTGAGCGGCAGGGCTCGGGCGGCGCGACGCGGCGCGGTCCGGGCCCTGTCGCACGTCCCAGCCTCCGAGGAGTTCCGTCCATGAAGACGATCGAACAGCTCATCGCCGCCGGCGTCGCGGGCAAGCGGGTGTTCGTCCGCGCCGACCTCAATGTGCCGCTCGACGGCACCACCATCACCGACGACGGCCGCATCCGGGCCGTTCTCCCCACGATCGCGGAGCTCGCCGAGGCGGGCGCGCGCGTCATCGTCGCCTCCCATCTCGGCCGTCCCAAGGGCGCCCCGGACCCGGCGTTCTCGCTGGCCCCGGCCGCCGCCCGGCTCGGTGAGCTGCTCGGCCGCGAGGTGGCCTTCGCCACCGACACCGTCGGCGAGTCCGCCGCGGCCACCGTCGCGGCGCTCGCCGACGGCGAGGTCGCGGTGATCGAGAATCTGCGCTTCAACCCGGGCGAGACCAGCAAGGACGACGCCGAGCGCGGCGCCTTCGCCGACCGCCTCGCCGGCCTCGCCGATCTCTATGTCGGCGACGGCTTCGGGGCCGTGCACCGCAAGCACGCCTCCGTCTACGACCTCCCGGCCCGCCTCCCGCACGCCGCGGGCCGGCTCATCGCCACCGAGGTCGGGGTGTTGCGCAAGCTCACCGACGACGTGCGGCGGCCCTACGCCGTCGTCCTCGGCGGCGCCAAGGTCTCCGACAAGCTCGCGGTCATCGACCACCTGCTGGAGCGCGCCGACCGCATCCTCATCGGCGGCGGCATGGCCTTCACCTTCCTCAAGGCCCAAGGCCACGACGTGGGCGGATCGCTGCTCCAGGAGGACCAGATCCCGGCCGTCCAGGAGTATCTGGCCCGGGCCGAGGCCAAGGGTGTGGAGTTCGTGCTCCCCGTCGACGTACGGGTCGCCGCCGCCTTCCCCGACCTCAGGACCAAGGCCCCCTCCGGCTCGGAGGTCGTCGCCGCCGACGCCATCCCGGCGGGCCTGATGGGGCTCGACATCGGCCCCGAGAGCGGAAAGCTCTTCGCCTCGAAGCTCGCCGACGCGGCCACCGTTTTCTGGAACGGCCCGATGGGCGTCTTCGAGCACCCCGATTACGCCGGCGGCACCCGAGCGGTCGCCCAGGCACTGATCGACTCCCCGGGCTTCACCGTGGTCGGCGGCGGAGACTCCGCCGCGGCGGTGCGGATCCTGGGCTTCGACGAGAATGCATTCGGCCATATTTCGACCGGCGGCGGCGCGAGCCTCGAATACCTCGAGGGCAAGACGCTCCCCGGCCTCGCCGCACTGGAGGACTGACACTTTCATGACTACCCGCACCCCGCTCATGGCGGGCAACTGGAAGATGAACCTCAACCACCTTGAGGCCATCGCCCACGTCCAGAAGCTGGCCTTCGCCCTGGCGGACAAGGACTACGACGCGGTCGAGGTCGCCGTCCTGGCGCCCTTCACCGACCTGCGCTCCGTGCAGACCCTGATCGACGGCGACAAGCTGAAGATCAAGTACGGCGCCCAGGACATCTCCGCCCACGAGTCCGGCGCCTACACCGGCGAGATCTCCGGCGCGATGCTGGCCAAGCTGCGGTGCGGCTATGTCGCGGTCGGTCACTCCGAGCGACGCCAGTACCACGCGGAGACGGACGAGATCTGCAACGCGAAGGTGAAGGCCGCCTTCCGGCACGGCATCACCCCGATCCTCTGTGTGGGCGAGGGCCTGGACATCCGCAAGGCGGGGAAGCAGGTTCCGTACACCCTGGCGCAGCTCGACGGCGGACTGAAGGACGTTCCGGCCGAGCAGGCCGAGACGATCGTGATCGCGTACGAGCCCGTCTGGGCCATCGGCACCGGCGAGGTCGCCACCCCCGAGGACGCCCAGGAGGTCTGCGGGGCGATCCGCGCCCGCCTCGCCGAGCTGTACTCGCAGGAGCTGGCCGACAAGGTCCGCATTCAGTACGGCGGCTCGGTGAAGTCCGGAAACGTCGCCGCGATCATGGCCCAGCCCGATGTGGACGGAGCCCTGGTGGGCGGTGCCGCACTGGACACCGACGAATTCGTGAAGATCGTCCGCTTCCGCGACCAGTGAGCCGGGCTCCGCGAAGAGCGGGCCCCCTCCCGCGACCGGCGAGTATGCCGTAGCGCGGATCCGTCGTACCCTTGCGGGGGCCTGAGGCATTTCATGGAGCCCGTTCATGAAGCCCGGGCCCCCGTTCGTCCACAGATGTTTCTCGGAATTGCCAGGAAGTAGGGTTCAGCCGTGGTTATGGGGTTCTCGATCGCCCTGATCGTCTTCAGCCTGCTGCTGATGCTGCTGGTGCTGATGCACAAGGGAAAGGGCGGCGGCCTCTCCGACATGTTCGGCGGCGGCATGCAGTCCTCCGTCGGCGGCTCCTCCGTCGCCGAGCGCAACCTGGACCGGATCACCGTGGTGGTCGGTCTGATCTGGTTCGCATGCATTGTGGTGCTCGGTCTGCTGATGAAGCTGGACCGCTGACACCGGCTTCTCCGTCCCGGGCTGGTATGTAACTCCAATCCCTGGACGCGCGTTGGGCCTTACGTAGACTGGGGCACCGCGGCGCAGCCGCCGTGAGACGCTGTACCAGCACCATCACGCAGGGAGTTACGACCGTGGCAAGTGGCAACGCGATCCGGGGAAGCCGGGTCGGAGCGGGGCCGATGGGCGAGGCCGAGCGCGGCGAGTCCGCGCCACGCCTGCGCATCTCCTTCTGGTGCTCCAACGGGCACGAGACGCAGCCGAGCTTCGCCAGCGACGCACAGGTCCCTGACACCTGGGACTGCCCGCGCTGCGGCTTCCCGGCCGGCCAGGACCAGGACAATCCACCGGACCCGCCGCGCACCGAGCCGTACAAGACCCACCTCGCCTATGTGCGGGAGCGGCGCAGTGACGCGGACGGAGAGGCCATCCTCGCCGAGGCGCTCGCCAAACTGCGCGGCGAGATCTCGGGCTTGTGGTCCGGCCGGGACACCCAGGGGGGGCCCCGGCCGGACTTTTCTGTCTCCACGGCCCCGTCCGGAGCGCCGCTGGAGTCCCGCGGGGGTGGATTTCTCGCCATTCAGCCGCGCTTTTCCGAGGAGAACCGGCCGCGCCGCCCGCCGGACTCCCGCGCCCCCGCCGACGCTGCTCCGGCCTTCACCGCGCCTGTCGGTCTGATCAATTAGGTTGGGAGGCGCGCGACAACAGGCAGGGACGAGAAGAAGCGAGCTGATGTCCGAGTGAACTCAAGTGGCCGTACCCGGCTCAATCAGATGCCCGAGTGGACCGCCCTCGGCAAGCACCGGGAACAGTTCGGACAGACCGGTCTGCGGGAGCTCTTCGCCGCCGACCCGGACCGCGGCTCCGCGTACACCCTGCGCGTCGGCGATCTCTGTATCGACTACTCCAAGCACCTGGTCACCGAGGAGACCCTGACCCTGCTGCGCGAACTCGCGGCGGCGGCCGGAGTGGCCGGGCTGCGGGACGCCATGTTCCGCGGCGAGCGGATCAACACCACCGAGGACCGCGCCGTACTCCACACCGCCCTGCGCGCTCCCCGCGACGCCGTCATCGAGACCGGCGGCGAGAATGTGGTGCCCGGCGTCCATGCCGTGCTCGACCGGATGGCCGCCTTCAGCGACCGGATCCGGGCCGGCGAGTGGAAGGGCCACACCGGCAGGCCCATCCGGAACATCGTCAACATCGGCATCGGCGGCTCCGACCTCGGCCCCGCGATGGCGTACGAGGCACTCCGCCCCTGGACCGCCCGCGAGCTGACCTTCCGCTTCGTCTCCAATGTCGACGGCGCCGATCTGTACGAGGCCATCCGCGATCTCGACGCCGCCGAGACACTCTTCATCGTCGCCTCCAAGACCTTCACCACCATCGAGACCATCACCAACGCCGGCTCCGCCCGGCAGTGGCTCCTCGGTGAGCTCGGCGCCGGCGACGAGGCGGTGGCCCGGCACTTCGTGGCGCTGTCGACCAACGAGGAGAAGGTCTCCGCCTTCGGCATCGACCCGGCCAACATGTTCGAGTTCTGGGACTGGGTCGGCGGACGGTACTCCTACGACTCCGCCATCGGCCTCTCCCTGATGATCGCCATCGGCCCGGACCGGTTCCGCGAGATGCTCGACGGATTCCACCTGGTGGACGAGCACTTCCGGACCGCCCCCGCGGAGTCCAACGCACCGCTGCTGCTCGGTCTGCTCGGTGTCTGGTACGGCGCCTTCTTCGACGCCCAGTCCCACGCGGTGCTGCCGTACTCCCACTATCTGGGCAAGTTCACCGCCTATCTCCAGCAGCTCGACATGGAGTCCAACGGAAAGTCCGTGGACCGCGACGGCAACCGGGTGGAGTGGCAGACCGGGCCGGTCGTCTGGGGCACCCCCGGCACCAATGGGCAGCATGCGTACTACCAGTTGATCCACCAGGGCACCAAGGTCATCCCCGCCGACTTCATCGGCTTCGCCGAGCCGGTCGGCGCGCTGCCCGGCTGGGCGGCGGCCCAGCACGATCTGCTGATGGCCAACTTCTTCGCCCAGACCCAGGCGCTGGCCTTCGGCAGGACGGCGGAGGAGGTGCGCGCGGAGGGGGTCCCGGAGCCGCTGGTGCCGCACAAGACCTTCCCCGGTGATCACCCGACCACGACCGTCCTCGCCGACCGGCTCAGCCCCTCCGTGCTGGGCCAGCTCATCGCGCTCTATGAGCAGAAGGTGTTCGTGCAGGGCGCGATCTGGAATATCGACTCCTTCGACCAGTGGGGTGTGGAGCTGGGCAAGGTGCTGGCCAAGCGGATCGAGCCGGTGCTGACCGAGGGCACCGGCGGCGACGGCCTGGACAGCTCCACGGCCGCGCTCACCGCCGCCTACCGCACGGTGCGGGGCCGCTGAGCCGATGACGACCACGGGGGAGGGCGGGATCCGGCTGCGCCCGCCGAACCATCCGCTCAATGAGCGGGTGGTCGGCTGGTGGCGGACGCGATCCCTGATCGTCACCGTCCTGACCGCGGCGGTCCCGGCGGTACTGGGCTGGCTCATCGAGCCCGCCAGGGGCTGGCTGTACGCCGCGGCCGCGGCACTGGCGGTACTGGGCTCGATCGAGGCCGCCGCCGTCCCGCCGTGGCGGTACCGGGTGCACCGCTGGGAGGTCACGGACGAGGCGGTGTACGTCCGCACCGGCGCCTTCCTCCAGCAGTGGCGGATCGCGCCGATGTCCCGGATCCAGACCGTGGACACGGTGCGCGGCCCGCTGGAGCGCGGATTCCGGCTGGCCACCCTGACCGTCACCACCGCCTCGTCCAAGGGCGAGATCAAGATCGAGGGGCTCGATCACGAGGTGGCGGCGGAGCTGGCCGAGCGGCTCACCCTGCTCACCCGGGCGACCCCCGGTGACGCCACATGACCCCGACCGGCCGCCCCGAGCCGCCGGCCCCGGAGCGGGACGACCCCGGCGGCGCACCCTGGCAGCGGCTCGACCGGCGGGCCCCGCTCGTGGTCGCCGCCGTCCTCGGCTCCATCTCCGCCGGTGTCTGTCTCCCGGTGCTGCTCGGGCTCTCCAGCGGGATCTGGTTCGGCGCCGACGTCCGGCACGGCACCGGGCTGCTCCTTCTGCTCGGCGGCGCCGCCCTGCTCATACTCGGCGGGGCCGCCGCGGAGTATGTGACCTGGCGCAGAACCCACTACCGCATCGGCCCCGAGCGGGTCGAACTCCACAGCGGACTCCTGCTGGTCAAGCGCCGCTCCCTCGCCCGGGAGCGCATCCGCAGCGTCGATCTCACCGCCAATCCGCTGCTGCGCGTCCTCGGTCTGGTGAAGGCCCGCATCGGCACCGGTGAGCGGGGCGCCGGCGGTGAGTCCACGCTGGAGCTGGACCCGGTCTCCCGGGCGGAGGGCGAACGGCTCCGCCGGGAACTCCTCGACCGCCCCGCCGGGAACACCGGCGCCGACCCGCGCCGGGACGGCGACCTCGCCTCCCTGGACCCCCGCTGGATCCGGTACGCCCCGCTCTCCTTCGTCCCCTGGCTGCTCGGCGGCGCGGCGGCCGGGGCCGTGATGCAGGTCAGCGACTGGTTCGGGGTCCAGCACGATGTCATCAGCGCGGTGGGGGACTTCTTCCTGGAGACGACCGTCACCGTGATGGTCCTCAGCCTCGTCCTCGCCGCGCTGGCCGCCGGCGCGGTCGGCTCACTCGGCCTCTGGGTCGAGATGTGGTGGAACTACCGGCTGGAGCGCGAGCCCGGCGGCACCCTGCGGGTGCGCCGCGGACTGCTCACCGTCCGCTCCGTCTCCGTGGAGGAGCGCCGGCTGCGCGGCATCGAGCTGGTCGAACCGCTCGGGATACGGCTGGCGGGCGCCGCCCGGGTCGACGCCGTCGCCACCGGCATATCCAGGAGCGATCAGGACAAGAACATCGACCTCAATGTGCTGCTGCCGCCCGCCCCCCGGGCGTACGCCGACGAGGTCGCCGCGGTGATCCTGCGCGAGCCGGCCGCTCCCACCGGCACACCGCTGACCGCGCACCCCCGGGCGGCCCGCACCCGGCGGCTGCGCTGGGCGCTGTGGGCCGCGCTGACCCCGCCGGTGATCCTCGCCGCGCTGGGCCTGTGGCTCACCCCGGTGCTGCTGTACATCGCGGCGGGGTTCACCGCGTTCGCCGTCCCGGCCGCGGTCCTGCTCGCCCTGGACGCATATCGCAGCCTGGGACATGCCGTCAGCGGCGGCTATCTGATCGCCCGGTCCGGCACCCTCCGGCGCTCCACGGTGGCGCTCCGGCGCGACGGTGTCATCGGCTGGGTGGTGACCCGCTCCGTCTTCCAGCGCCGGGCCGGGGTGCTGACGCTCACCGCCACCACGGCCGCCGGGGCGGGGGCGTACTCGGTCCGCGACGCCGGCGAGGAGGAGGGGCTGCGCTTCGCCGACGAGGCCGTCCCCGGGCTGCTCGCGCCCTTCCTGGAGCGGGATTCCGGGCCCGCCGAGGGCTGAGCCCGGCCGCCCGGGAGACAGGAAGTGCCCGGTACGCCGATGGCGTACCGGGCACCGTGTGTTCCGCTACGCGGACGCCGGCGGATAGAGCTCGCGCGGCAGCTCGGAGGCGGCCGCCGAGTCCAGCAGCCAGAGGGTCCGGGCCCGGCCGTACGCGCCCGCCGCCGGGGCCTGGATCTCCCCGGCACCCGAGAGCGCGATGGCCGCGGCCTTCGCCTTGTCCTCGCCGGCCGCCAGCAGCCACACCTCGCGGGCCGACCGGATCGCCGGGAGGGTGAGCGAGATCCGGGTCGCCGGGGGCTTGGGCGCGCCGTGCACCCCGACCACCGTGCGCTCGGTCTCCCGCACCCCCGGAAGCTCCGGGAAGAGCGAGGCGACATGGGTGTCGGGACCGACGCCCAGCATCAGCACATCGAAGGCCGGAACCTGTCCGTGGTCCTCCGGCGCCGCCGCGGCGGCGAGCTCGGCGGCGTACGCGGCGGCCGCGGCCTCCACATCGCCGCCGTACGCGCCGTCGGACGGGGCCATCGGATGCACCCGGGAGGGATCCACCGGAACGCTGTCCAGCAGGGCCGCGCGGGCCTGCGTCACATTGCGCTCCGGGTCGCCCTCCGGGAGGAACCGCTCATCGCCCCACCACAGATCCAGCCGGCGCCAGTCGATCGCGTCCCGCGCGGGCGAGGCGCCGAGCGCGGCGAGCAGAGCGTTGCCGTTCCGCCCGCCGGTCAGCACCACGGACGCCGAGCCGCGCGCGGCCTGCGCGTCCACGATGCGGGTGATCAGCCGGGCCGCCGCGGCCTGCGCCATCAGCTCCTTGTCCCGGTGGACCACCAGCTGGGGTGTGCTCACTTGGCCGCCGCCTTCTTGGCCGGTGCCTTCTTCGCGGCGGCGGGAGCGGCAGCGGCGGCGGGAGCCGCCGCTGCCTTCTTCTCCGCCTGCTTCCCGGCCGCGGCCTCGTCGGCCGCGAAGCCGGTCTCCAGCAGCCGGTCGACACCGAACCGCAGCGCCGACGCGTAGGTGTCGTCCGGGTCCAGCCGGCGCAGCTCCTCCGCGATCAGCTCGGCGGTCTCCCGCCGCTTCAGCGCCACCGCCCGGTCCGGCTGCCCCTGGATGGAGAGGTTCGCCAGCGAACCGTCCGCCCGGTCCAGCACGATCCGGCCGCAGGTCGACTCCATCCGCACCGCGGTGAGACCCGGTCCGGAGGAGAGGGCCCGCTTCACCGGCACCGAGAGCCGGTCCGCGAGCCACATCGCCAGCAGTTCCACGCTCGGGTTGAACTCCTCGCCCTCCACCTCGACCGCGGTGACCTTGCAGGCCACCTGGTCCAGCGCGGCGGCGAGCATGGAGCGCCAGGGGGTGATCCGGGTCCACGACAGATCCGTGTCGCCGGGGGTGTACGTCTCCGCGCGGGCCGTCAGCTCCTGGATCGGCTGCTCGCCCGCGTAGGTGTCGGTCACCCGGCGCTGGGCCAGCGCGCCCAGCGGGTCGCTCGCCGGGTCCAGCGGCGCGTTCACCGGCCACCAGACCACCACCGGGGCGTCGGGGAGCAGCAGCGGCAGCACCACCGACTGGGCGTGGTCGGTGACCTCGCCGTACAGCCGCAGCACCACCGTCTCCCCGGTGCCGGCCTCGGCGCCCACCCGCACCTCGGCGTCCAGACGCGCCTGCGCCCGGGCCCGCGGGGTGCGCGAGACGCGCTTGATGACCACCAGCGTGCGCGAGGGGTGCTCGCGCGACGCCTCGTTGGCGGCCCTCAGCGCGTCATAGGCGTTCTCCTCGTCGGTGACGATGACCAGGGTGAGGACCATGCCGACGGCCGGGGTGCCGATCGCCCGGCGGCCCTGCACCAGCGCCTTGTTGATCTTGCTGGATGTCGTGTCCGTGAGGTCGATCTTCATGGCCGGCGCCAGCTCCGTCCGTCTCGTGCGAGCATTTCGTCCGCCTCGACCGGACCCCAGGTACCCGAGGGGTACTGGGCGGGCTTGCCGTTGCTCTCCCAGTGCTGCTCGATCGGGTCGAGGATCTTCCAGGACAGCTCGACCTCCTCCACCCTCGGGAAGAGGTTGGAGTCGCCGAGGAGGACATCGAGGATGAGCCGTTCGTACGCCTCGGGGCTGGACTCGGTGAAGGACTCGCCATAGGCGAAGTCCATCGACACATCCCGCACCTCCATGGAGGTGCCCGGGACCTTCGAGCCGAAGCGCATGGTCACACCCTCGTCCGGCTGCACCCGGATGACCAGGGCGTTCTGCCCCAGCTCCTCGGTGGCCGTGTGGTCGAAGGGGGAGTGCGGGGCGCGCTGGAAGACCACCGCGATCTCGGTGACCCGCCGGCCCAGCCGCTTGCCGGTGCGCAGATAGAACGGCACACCCGCCCAGCGGCGGTTGTCGATCTCCAGCCGGACGGCCGCGTAGGTGTCGGTCTTCGACTCGGGGTCGATCCCGTCCTCCTGGAGATAGCCGACGGCCTTCTCGCCGCCCTGCCATCCCGCCGCGTACTGGCCGCGCACGGTGGTCTCGCTCAGATCACCCGGCTCCTTCACGGCACCCAGGACCTTGACCTTCTCGGCCGCGAGCGCGTCGGCGTCGAAGGAGGCGGGCTCCTCCATCGCGGTGAGCGCCAGCAGCTGGAGGAGGTGGTTCTGGATGACGTCACGGGCGGCGCCGATGCCGTCGTAGTACCCGGCCCGGCCGCCGATGCCGATGTCCTCGGCCATGGTGATCTGGACATGGTCGACATACGACCGGTTCCAGATCGGCTCGAAGAGGGTGTTGGCGAACCGCAGCGCCAGGATGTTCTGGACGGTCTCCTTGCCCAGATAGTGGTCGATGCGGAAGACCTCGTTGGGCGGGAAGACCTCGTGCACCACCTTGTTGAGCTCCACCGCGGAGGCCAGGTCGTGCCCGAAGGGCTTCTCGATGACCGCGCGCCGCCAGGAGCCGTCGGTCTGGTCGGCCAGACCGTGCTTCTTGAGCTGCTGGACCACCTTGGGGAAGAACTTCGGCGGCACCGACAGATAGAAGGCGAAGTTGCCCCCCGTGCCCTGGGCCTCGTCCAGCTCGGCGACCGTCTTCTTCAGGGTCTCGAACGCCTCGTCGTCGTCGAAGTCGCCCTGGACGAACCGCATCCCCTGGTTGAGCTGCTGCCACACCTCCTCACGGAAGGGAGTGCGGGCATGCGCCTTGACCGCCTCGTAGACCTCCTGCGCGAAGTCCTCGTCCTGCCACTCCCGGCGGGCGAACCCGACCAGCGAGAAACCCGGCGGCAGCAGTCCGCGGTTGGCCAGGTCGTAGATGGCGGGCATCAGCTTCTTACGGGAGAGATCGCCCGTGACACCGAAGATCACCAGGCCCGACGGCCCCGCGATGCGCGGGAGCCGCCGGTCGGCGGTGTCACGAAGCGGATTCGCTTCGCCAATACCGGACACGGTGGTCAGTCCTCCGAGGGAGCGAGGCGCTTCAGCTCGGCCTCGGTCGAGGCCAGCAGGTCATTCCAGGCCGCCGCGAACTTCTCGACGCCCTCGTCCTCCAGGAGCTGGACGACCTCGTCGTAGGAGATGCCCAGCGCCTCCACGGCCGCGAGCTCGGCACGCGACTGGTCGTAGGTGCCGCGCACCGCGTCACCGATGATCCGCCCGTGGTCGGCGGTGGCCTCCAGGGTGGCCTCCGGCATGGTGTTCACCGTGCCCGGCGCGACCAGGTCGTCGACGTACAGCGTGTCCTTGTACGCGGGGTCCTTCACTCCGGTGGAGGCCCACAGCGGACGCTGCCTGTTGGCGCGCGCCCGGTCCAGCACCGCCCAGCGGTCGGAGCCGAAGACCTCTTCGTACGCCTCGTAGGCGAGCCGGGCGTTGGCCAGGCCGGCCCTGCCGCGCGCCGCCTTCGCCTCGGGGGTGCCGAGGGCGTCGATCCGCTTGTCGATCTCGGTGTCGACCCGGGAGACGAAGAAGGAGGCCACCGAGTGGATCTTCGACAGATCGAGGCCGCGCTCCTTGGCCTTCTCCAGGCCGGCGAGGTAGGCGTCCATCACCGCGCGGTAGCGCTCCAGCGAGAAGATCAGCGTCACATTGACGCTGATGCCGAGACCGATCGTCTCGGTGATCGCCGGCAGGCCCGCCTTGGTCGCGGGAATCTTGATCAGGGTATTGGGGCGGTCCACCAGCCAGGCCAGCTGCTTGGCCTCGGCCACCGTCGCCGCCGTGTGGTGCGCCAGCCGCGGGTCGACCTCGATGGAGACCCGGCCGTCCTGGCCGCCGGTGGCGTCGAAGACCGGGCGCAGGATGTCGGCGGCGTCCCGGACATCGGCCGTGGTGATCATCCGGATGGCCTCGTCGACCGTCACCTTCCGGGTGGCCAGCTCGGTGAGCTGCTGCTCGTAGCCGTCCCCGCTGCTGATGGCCTTCTGGAAGATCGACGGGTTGGTGGTCACACCCACCACATGCTGCTGGTCGATCAGCTCGGCGAGGTTGCCCGAGGTGATCCGCTTGCGCGACAGGTCATCGAGCCAGATCGCGACGCCTTCGTCGGAGAGGCGCTTGAGTGCGTCTGTCATGAGGGTTGCATCTCCTGCGTAGTCAGTCGAAATGAACCGGGTCCCGGGTGCCGGCCCGGGATCCGGACTCCGAGTCAAGCGGAGTCCGGATCCCGTCGTCGGCGGTGTCCGTATACCGGCGTCAGCGTGCGGCGGCCTCAAGAGATTCCCGCGCGGCGGCGGTGACGGCCTCGGCGGTGAAACCGAACTCGCGGAACAGCACCTTGGCGTCGGCCGAGGCACCGAAGTGCTCCAGCGAGACGATCCGGCCCGCGTCGCCCACGTAACGGTGCCAGGTCAGACCGATGCCGGCCTCGACCGCGACCCGCGCCCTGACGGCGGGCGGCAGCACCGAGTCCCGGTACTCCTGGTCCTGCTCCTCGAACCACTCCACCGAGGGCATCGACACGACTCGCGCCGGCACCCCGTCGGCCTGGAGCCGCTCCCGCGCCTCAACCGCCAGCTGCACCTCCGAACCGGTACCGATCAGCACGACCTCGGGGTCGCCGCCCTCGGCCTCGAAGAGCACATAGCCGCCGCGGGCGGCGTTCTCATTGCGCTCGTAGGTGGGCACACCCTGACGGGTCAGCGCCAGACCGTGCGGGGCACCCACACCGAACTTCTTGGTGTACCGCTTCAGGATCTCGCGCCAGGCGATCGCGGTCTCGTTGGCATCCGCCGGACGGACGATGTTCAGACCGGGGATCGCGCGCAGCGACGCCAGGTGCTCCACCGGCTGGTGGGTCGGGCCGTCCTCGCCCAGACCGATCGAGTCGTGCGTCCAGACATAGGTCACCGGCAGGTGCATCAGCGCGGAGAGCCGGACCGCGTTGCGCATGTAGTCGGAGAAGACCAGGAAGGTGCCGCCGTAGACGCGGGTGTTGCCGTGGAGCGCGATGCCGTTCATCTCCGCGGCCATCGAGTGCTCGCGGATGCCGAAGTGCACGGTGCGGCCGTACGGGTCGGCCTCCGGCAGCGGGTTGCCCGCCGGCAGGAAGGACGACGTCTTGTCGATGGTGGTGTTGTTCGAGCCGGCGAGGTCGGCGGAGCCGCCCCACAGCTCGGGCAGGACCGCGCCCAGCGCCTGGAGGACCTTGCCGGAGGCGGCACGGGTGGCGACACCCTTGCCCGTCTCGAACTCCGGCAGCCGCTCCTCCCAGCCCTCGGGCAGCTCGCCCGCGCTGATCCGGTCGAACTCCGCGGCGCGCTCCGGGTTGGCGGTGCGCCAGGCGGCGAACGTCTTCTCCCACTCGCCGCGGACCTCGCGGCCCCGGTCCAGCGCGCCCCGGGTGTGCGCGATGACCTCGTCGGCGACCTCGAAGGACTGCTCGGGGTCGAAGCCGAGCACCCGCTTGGTGGCCGCGACCTCCTCGTCGCCGAGTGCCGAGCCGTGCGCGGCCTCGGTGTTCTGGGCGTGCGGGGCGGGCCAGGCGATGATCGAGCGGGCCGCGATGAAGGAGGGGCGCTCGGTCTCGGCCTGCGCCGCCCGCAGCGCGCGGTACAGCGCCGCCGGGTCGAGGTCGCCGTTCTCCCGCTGCTCCACCCGCTGGACGTGCCAGCCGTAGGACTCGTAGCGCTTGAGGGTGTCCTCGGAGACCGCGGTCTCGGTGTCGCCCTCGATGGAGATGTGGTTGTCGTCCCACAGCAGCACCAGGTTGCCGAGCTTCTGGTGCCCGGCGAGCGAGGACGCCTCGGCGGAGATGCCCTCCTGGAGGCAGCCGTCACCGGCGATGGCGAAAATGGTGTGGTCGAAGGGCGAGGTGCCGGGGGCCGCGTCCGGGTCGAAGAGACCGCGCTCGTACCGGGCCGCCATCGCCATGCCCACCGCGTTGGCGACACCCTGGCCGAGCGGCCCGGTCGTCGTCTCGACACCGGTGGTGTGTCCGTACTCCGGGTGACCGGGGGTCTTGGAGCCCCAGGTGCGGAACGCCTTCAGATCGTCCAGCTCCAGGCCGAAGCCGGCCAGGTAGAGCTGGGTGTACAGAGTCAGCGAGGAGTGTCCGGCGGAGAGCACGAACCGGTCGCGGCCGGTCCACTCCGCGTCGGCCGGGTCGTGCCGCATGACCTTCTGGAACAGGACGTACGCGGCGGGGGCCAGGCTCATGGCCGTACCGGGGTGGCCGTTGCCGACCTTCTGTACGGAGTCCATGGCCAGGACCCGGGCGGTGTCCACGGCCCGCTGGTCCAGATCGGTCCACTCAAGGTCGGTAATGGTCGGCTTGGTGCTCACCCTGGGTCAGGGCTCCTCTCCACATGTTCCATGTCGTAACCCGGTGACGACGGAAGTACCGGGCGCAGTCGAGCCTACCCGCGACGTGGCGGACGACCGGTACACACAGTCGTACACATGGGCGGTGGAGGACCGCTCAACACGACCCCACCCCCGTGCGGGGCGACGCATGGGCAGCCTCTACAGTGGCGTCGTACGCGCAAGTGTTTACCGGGCTCTCATGTATCTCCACATGCGCCCGGAGCTTGCTGGAGTCTCTGTCAGGGGTGTGCGTGACGGCCGTCGAATCCCGTCCAGCGGGGGTGCTGGGGACCAGCCCCGGCGCCCGGCCGTTCGGGGCCAGGGTCAAGGCATTCGTGGCGCTGACGAAGCCGCGGATCATCGAACTGCTGCTGATCACCACTGTGCCGGTGATGTTTCTCGCCGCGCAAGGTGTACCGGATCTGTGGCTGGTGCTCGTGACATGCGTCGGCGGGTATCTCTCCGCCGGCGGCGCCAACGCGCTCAACATGTACATCGACCGGGACATCGACGCCCTGATGGACCGGACGTCGCAGCGCCCGCTGGTCACCGGAATGGTCTCACCGCGTGAGGGGCTGGTCTTCGGCCTCACCCTCGCGGTGGTCTCCACGCTCTGGTTCGGCCTGCTGGTGAACTGGCTCTCGGCGTGGCTGTCACTCGGCGCACTGCTGTTCTACGTGGTCGTCTACACGATGCTGCTCAAGCGGCGGACCTCGCAGAACATCGTCTGGGGCGGTATCGCGGGCTGTATGCCGGTGCTCATCGGCTGGTCGGCGGTCACCAATTCGATGTCCTGGGCCGCCGTCATCCTCTTCCTGGTCATCTTCTTCTGGACGCCGCCGCACTACTGGCCGCTGTCGATGAAGGTGAAGGAGGACTACGCGCGTGTCGGTGTGCCGATGCTGCCGGTGGTCGCCTCCAACAGGGTGGTGGCCCGCCAGATCGTCCTCTACAGCTGGGTGATGGTCGGCGTCTCGCTGCTGCTCACCCCGCTGGGCTACACCGGCTGGTTCTACACCTCGGTGGCGCTGGCCACCGGCGGCTGGTGGCTCTGGGAGGCGCACTCCCTCCAGAACCGCGCCAAGTCCGGGGTGACCGGCGGCAAGCTCAAGGAGATGCGGCTCTTCCACTGGTCGATCACCTATGTCTCGCTGCTCTTCGTGGCGGTGGCGGTCGATCCGTTCGTCCGCTGAGACACCCTCAATCCCACGGAAAGGGCGGGCCCGCACCGGGCCCGCCCTTTCCCGTACCTCCGCCACGGCTCTCGCCCGTGGCCGATCTCATCCGGTACGGCCATGGTCCACTCGCCCTACCCGCGAGTAGCATCGGCCCATGGCAGACGACACCAAGGACGACACCAAGCGGGCCGGGCGCGCCCGCCGGGAGCACCGGCGCGCCGAGCGCAGGGCGGCCCGGCTGGCCCGGGAGATCTCCGCCTTCGCCGGCGGGCACGGCGGCGCCGAGGGACAGCTCGCGTACACCGGCCGGGCGGGCACCCGGATCGTCCTGGTGGGGCGGGACGGTGCCTGGGGGGATCTGGTCGCCCCCGACCACGCCGTCGCGGCGGCGGCGGCCGAGAAGGCCGGTCTCACCCTCCACGACACCTTCGACGGCGAGTTCGCCGCCCGGGTCCGCACCGGGCCCTACGAATGGACCCGGATGGCCGGTATCCAGCTCGGAGGTCCCCCGAACGGCCCCGCCGCCGACTCGGACGGCTGAACGGCCCGGGGGAATTTCCGGGGGACCCGGGCACACGAAAGGGACCCGGGGCAGATGCCCCGGGTCCCTCTCACATGTTCCGGCGGGCCGTCAGACCCGGGAGAGCGCGGGGCCCGGCTCCGCGGGCACGGCGGCGGCCGGCGGACGCTCCCGCATGGCCAGCGCGAGCCGCACCACCGCGATCCACATCAGCCCGGAGCCGAGCATGTGCGCGCCCACCAGGATCTCGGGCACACCGGTGAAGTACTGGAGATAGCCGATACCGCCCTGTGCCACCAGCACGACCAGCAGATCGCGGGCCCGGGCCCGGATGTCGGCGGGGGCGTCCACCACCCGCAGCACCAGGAACATCGCCAGCGCCAGCGCGCAGAGCACCCAGGCGGCGGCGGCATGCAGATGGGCCGCGTTCGACCAGTCCCACGGCATGCGCGGAACATCGCTGCTGTCACCCGCGTGCTTGCCGGAGCCGGTGACCCCGGTACCGAGGACGATGAGCGCCACGGAGGTGGCGACGATCGCCGCGGAGAGCTTGCGGACCGGCCGCGGCACCCTCGGCCGCGGGGCGCCGTCGCCCTCGCCCGTCCGGTGCCAGGTGATCACCGCGACGGTGAGCAGCGCGTTCGCGGCGAGGAAGTGGCCCGCGACCGTCCAGGGGTTGAGCCCCGCCCAGACGGTGATCCCGCCGAGTACGGCATTGCTCAGCACGATCCAGAACTGCGCCCAGCCGAGCCGGGTCAGGCTCCGGCGCCTCGGCTCGGCGGAGCGGGCCGCGATGATGGCCCAGCCGACAGCCGCCGACAGCACATAGGTCAGCAGCCGGTTGCCGAACTCGATGAAGGCATGCGGCCCCATCTCCGCGGTGGCGAAGAGGCTGTCCTCCGTGCACTTGGGCCAGGTGTCGCAGCCGAGACCGGATCCGGTCAGCCGGACCGCGCCACCGGTGACGATGATGAGCACGGTCATCACGACGGCGGAGAGCGCGGCGCGCCGGACCGTGGCGGGTTCCGGGGTCCAGCGCTGGGCGATTTTGGCGAGGGGGGTTTGCACGGCAACCATCGTAGGCGGGCCCTTGTGCAAACTTTCACTAGGGGGTGCGGTCCGTGTCCCGGGCCGCGGCCGGCGCGCCCGGCGGGTTCCCGGCCGGACGGGACGGGACGGGCACGGCCGGCGCCGGGGTGTGGCTCAGCCGGAACCGCGAGCCGTCGAGATGCTCCTCGTCCTCCCACCACACCGCGACCCGCCAGTGCGGCGAACCGCCCGGCCTGCCCGGCCCGTTCAGAAACGCCTCGGTCAGCTCGGCCGCGAACGCCGCCGCGCTGCGGTCGGTGACCGCGTCCATCCCGCGCCAGGGATGGGCCATCGGAGTCCACGGAGCGCCCTCCCCGTCCCGGGTGTCGAACCGCCACACCGCCCGCCAGGAACACGCCCGCAGCATCCGCCGCACCTCCGCACCGGTCAGCCGCAGCCCCTCGGCGATGCCGTCCGGCTCCACCCCCTCGATCCGCGCGGCCACCACCGCCAGCGGCAGCAGCCGCTCCGGGACCAGATCGCCGGCCCGCAGCCGGGTCAGCCCGCCGGCGAAGGGGCACCGCCGCAGCCTGCGCCGCAGCTGCTCGTCGAGATGCTCCAGCGAGCCGGCCGCCGGGCCGCCGCGGCTCCGGGACCGGGACCACAGCTCCTGGAACTCCCGCTCGGCGCGCACCGCCCAGATCACCGCCTCCACCGGCTCCCCGAGCTCCTCGAACCGGTCCCCGAGATGGGCCCGGGACTGGGCGAGCCCGGCGCGGTTGCGCGGATCGGCCTGGTCCAGCCCCTCCCAGACCGACATCGCCCGCCGGGTCACCGCCAGCGCCGCCAGCCCGTCCGCACGGGCGGCCGGCGGCGGCCGGTCACCGATCGGCTGGAAGGCCCAGCGGGGCAGTCCCAGTTCATCGCTGAGCGGTTCGGCGAGATAGAGGGCCTGGCTGGTCAGGGTCTTGGCGTACCAGCGGGCATGCTCCGCGTCGTGCCCGGCCGGTCCGGCACAGCGCCGCACCGCCTCGCGGACGGCGATCAGCGCCTCCGCGCGGCGGCCCGTGTCGAAGTGGTGCCGGGCGAGATCGGCGTACCGCAGACCGAGCCGCGCGGCGAGCGGCAGATCATTCTCGGCCAGTGGGGTGAGCGCGGATATCAGATCCCGGAGCATCCGCTCCCGCGCGCCGGGGGACACACAGGCCCGGCCCGATCTGACCCTGCTCCACTCCTCGTCCAGTCGCAGTGCGGCACTCCGCCCCATCGAGACCTCCCCACGCGCGGACCGGGAGCCCGATCTTGCGCAGGCTCATAGTGGCGCGAGCCCGGGCACGAGCGGAAGACACCGGTCGGCACCTCCCGGCGCCGCGGCCTCCGGGAACGGGGCCCGGTGGCGCTCACTCCCAGCGGAAGAAGCGCGCGGCGGCACCCAGTCCGAGCACCGCCCAGACGGTGAGGATCCCCAGCTCGGACCAGGGCAGCGCGGCCCCGTCCCGCAGTACGTCGCGCAGTCCCCCGGAGAGCGCGGAGATCGGCAGCAGCGCCAGGACCGACTCGGCGCCGGCCGGGAACCGGTCCAGCGGCACGATCACCCCGCCGCCCACCAGCAGCAGCAGGAAGACCAGATTCGCGGCGGCCAGGGTGGCCTCCGCCCGCAGGGTTCCGGCCATCAGCAGCCCGAGCCCGCTGAAGGCCGCCGTGCCCAGCGCGAGCAGCAGCAGTACGGAGAGGGGGTTCCCCTCCGGCGACCAGCCCAGCGCGAACGCGATCAGGGCCAGCAGGGTGATCTGGAGAATCTCGGTCACCAGGACCGAGAGCGTCTTGGCGCACATCAGGCCCCAGCGGGGGAGCGGTGAGGCGCCGAGCCGTTTGAGGACCCCGTACCGCCGCTCGAAACCGGTGGCGATGGCCTGGCCGGTGAAGGCGGTGGACATCACGGCCAGCGCGAGCACGCCGGGCGCGAGGAAGTCGACCGGATCGCCCGCCCCGGTGTCGATGATGTCGACGGTGGAGAAGAGCACGAGCAGCAGCGACGGGATCACGATGGTCAGCAGCAGCTGCTCACCGTTGCGCAGCAGCATCCGGGTCTCGAAGGCGGCCTGCGCCCCGATCATCCGGGCCAGGGGCGCGGCCCCCGGGGACGGCGTGAACGTACCGGCGCTCATCCGCGCAGCTCCTTTCCGGTCAGCTCCAGGAAGACGTCCTCCAGCGTGTGCCGCTCCACGGCGATGCCCTCCGGCATCACCCCGTGCTGCGCGCACCAGGAGGTGACCGTGGCCAGCAGCTGGGGATCGACGCGGCCCGCTATCCGGTACGCGCCCGGGGTCGGCTCGGCCGCCTCCGTGCCGTCGGGGAGGGCCTTGAGCAGGGCGCCGACGTCCAGCCCCGGGCGGCCGGTGAAGCGCAGGGTGTTCTCGGCGCCGCCCCGGCACAGCCGCTCGGGGGTGCCCCGGGCGATGACCCGGCCCGCGTCGATGATGGCGACGTCGTCCGCCAGCTCCTCGGCCTCGTCCATGAAGTGGGTGGTCAGCACAGTGGAGACACCGTCCGAGCGCAGCTCGCGGACCAGCTCCCAGGTGGCGCGGCGGGCCTGGGGGTCCAGACCGGCCGTCGGCTCGTCCAGGAAGACCAGCTCGGGGCGGCCGACGACCGCCATCGCGAGGGAGAGCCGCTGCTGCTGGCCGCCGGAGAGCCGCCGGTAGGCGGTCCGGCCGCAGGAGCCGAGGCCCAGCCGTTCGATCAGGGCGTCCACGTCCAGCGGGCGGGCGTGGAGCTTCGCCATGTGGCGCAGCATCTCGTCGGCGCGCGCCCCGGAGGGGATCCCGCCCGACTGGAGCATCACCCCGACCCGGGGCCGCAGCGCGGTGGCGTCGGCGACGGGGTCGAGCCCGAGGACGCGCACGGTGCCCGCGTCGGGGCGGCGGTAGCCCTCGCAGGTCTCGATGGTGGTGGTCTTGCCGGCTCCGTTGGGGCCGAGGACCGCGGTCACCAGACCGGGGGCGACATCGAGATCGAGGCCGTCCACCGCGGTTTTGGAGCCGTACCGCTTGACCAGGCCACGGATGTGGACGACGGGCTCGTTGGGCATGCCGGGAATTCTAGGCGGGCGCCCGGTGCCGCCGGTGCGCGCCCCCGGTGGGGCGATGGCGGATCGCGGGAGTTCCCCGGCTGCCGGGACCCCCTGCGGAGCGGCCCCCGAGGACCCCGGATTCGGGGAGGAAACCGCTGGCCGGAGGGGGTGCGAGGGCCCTCGGTCGACGGCTTGCTTAGGTAACCCTAAGTGACGAAGCGCACCGCGCCCGGGTACCGGTGACGGTTGTCACCCCCCGCCGAATTACGCAACAATGGTGTTGTGAAATACGTCGGCGCGGTTCCTCAGGAGGATCTCGCGACCGGGTCGCGCGCCGATCATCCGACGCGCAATCGGGTCGCGCGCTCCGTGCTGGATCACGGCCCGTCCACCGTGGCCGACCTCGCGGCGCGGCTGGGTCTCACCCAGGCCGCCGTCCGCCGGCATCTCGACACCCTGGTCGCCGAGAACATCGTCGAGCCCCGTGAACAGCGAGTTTACGGAGCCCGCACCCGAGGCAGGCCCGCCAAGGTATTCGTGCTGACCGCCTGCGGCCGGGACGCCTTCGACCAGTCGTACGACTCGCTGGCCGTGGACGCCCTCCGCTGGATCGAGCGGCACGCCGGCGGGGAGGGCGCGGTCGCCGCGTTCGCCCGCGACCGGGCCGAGGCGATGGCCGAGCCGTACCGGGAGGCCATCGAGGCGGCCGCGCCCGGCAAGCGCACCGAAGCCCTCGCCGAGGCCCTGACCGCCGACGGGTACGCTGCTACGGCGCGCAGCGCTCCCACCCCCCAGCAGGGCGAACAGCTCTGCCAGCACCACTGCCCGGTCGCCCACGTAGCCGAGCGGTACCCGCAGCTGTGCGAGGCGGAGACGGAGATCTTCTCCCGCCTGCTCGGCACACATGTGCAGCGTCTGGCCACCATCGCCCACGGTGACGGTGTGTGCACGACGTTCATTCCGCGCGGCGAGACCGCGCACACCATCACCCCATCAGCATCTGCAAGCACGGCCGGGAGGAACCCCGCATGACTCTCCCCACGGAGACTGCCCACCCCGAACTCGAGGGGCTGGGCACGTACGAATTCGGCTGGGCCGACTCCGACGCGGCGGGTGCCGCGGCCAAGCGCGGCCTCTCCGAGGACGTTGTCCGCGACATCTCGGGGAAGAAGAACGAGCCGGAGTGGATGCTGAAGCTGCGGCTGAAGGGTCTGCGGCTCTTCGACCGCAAGCCCATGCCCAGCTGGGGCTCCGACCTGTCGGGCATCGACTTCGACAACATCAAGTACTTCGTCCGCTCCACGGAGAAGCAGGCGGCCTCCTGGGAGGACCTGCCCGAGGACATCAAGAACACCTACGACCGGCTCGGCATCCCGGAGGCGGAGAAGCAGCGCCTGGTCGCCGGTGTCGCCGCCCAGTACGAGTCCGAGGTCGTCTACCACCAGATCCGCGAGGACCTGGAGGAGCAGGGCGTCATCTTCCTGGACACCGACACCGCGCTCAAGGAGCACCCGGAGCTCTTCCAGGAGTACTTCGGCACCGTCATCCCGGTCGGCGACAACAAGTTCGCCTCGCTGAACACCGCGGTCTGGTCCGGCGGCTCCTTCATCTACGTGCCCAAGGGTGTCCACGTCGACATCCCGCTCCAGGCCTACTTCCGTATCAACACGGAGAACATGGGCCAGTTCGAGCGGACGCTGATCATCGTCGACGAGGACGCCTACGTCCACTACGTCGAGGGCTGCACCGCCCCGATCTACTCCTCGGACTCCCTGCACAGCGCCGTGGTCGAGATCATCGTGAAGAAGGGCGGCCGCTGCCGCTACACGACGATCCAGAACTGGTCGAACAACGTCTACAACCTGGTCACCAAGCGCGCCGTCGCCTACGAGGGCGCCACCATGGAGTGGGTCGACGGCAACATCGGCTCCAAGGTGACCATGAAGTACCCGGCCGTCTACCTGATGGGCGAGCACGCCAGGGGCGAGACCCTCTCCATCGCCTTCGCGGGCGAGGGCCAGCACCAGGACGCCGGCGCCAAGATGGTCCACATGGCCCCCAACACCTCCTCCAACATCGTCTCCAAGTCGGTGGCGCGGGGCGGCGGCCGGACCTCCTACCGCGGTCTCATCGAGATCGGCGAGGGCGCGCCCGGCTCGAAGTCCAATGTGCTCTGTGACGCCCTGCTGGTCGACACCATCTCCCGCTCGGACACCTACCCCTATGTCGACGTCCGCGAGGACGACGTCTCCATGGGTCACGAGGCGACCGTCTCCAAGGTCTCCGAGGACCAGCTCTTCTATCTGATGAGCCGGGGCATGACCGAGTTCGAGGCCATGGCGATGATCGTGCGCGGCTTTGTCGAGCCGATCGCCAAGGAACTGCCGATGGAGTACGCGCTGGAGCTGAACCGGCTGATCGAGCTCCAGATGGAGGGCTCGGTCGGCTAGCGCCACCCGACCCGGCGGGCGGGCGGCCGAGCGCCGTCCGTCCCGCCGGCGACAGAATTCTTGACCCAGAAGGCAGAGAGAGAGCACGACGACAGCCATGGCTGAGGCTCAGAACATTCCGGCGGGATCCACCACCGCCGGCGCGATCGCGGTGGCCGCCGAATCGACCGTCGCCACCCGTATGAGTGCGCCCCCGTCCTTCGACGTGGCCGACTTCCCGGTGCCGCACGGCCGCGAGGAGGAGTGGCGCTTCACTCCGCTGGAGCGGCTCGCCGGACTCCACGACGGCACCGCCGTCGCCGGCGACGGCGCGGTGAAGACCGTGGTCGACGCCCCCGAGGGAGTCACCGTCGAGACCGTCGGCCGCGACGACGCGCGGCTCGGCCGGGCCGGCACCCCCGTGGACCGGATCGCCGCCCAGGCGTACTCCTCCTTCGAGCAGGCCACGGTCATCACCGTGCCCCGGGAGGCCGTGCTCACCGAGCCGGTCCGGATCACCGTCCGCGGCGAGGGCGGGGTGGCCTTCGGCCACCAGGTCATCGAGCTGGGCGCGTTCGCCGAGGCGGTCGTGGTCATCGACCACACCGGTGACGCCGTGCTCGCCGCCAATGTCGAGTACGTCATCGGCGACGGCGCCAAGCTGACAGTCGTCTCCGTCCAGGACTGGGACGACAAGGCCGTGCACGTGGCCCAGCAGGACGCGCTGATCGGCCGCGACGCGACCTTCAAGTCCGTGATCGTCACCTTCGGCGGCGACCTCGTGCGCCTCCACCCGCGGGTCTCCTACGCGGCCACCGGCGGTGAGGCCGAGCTCTTCGGCCTGTACTTCACCGACAAGGGCCAGCACCAGGAGCACCGTCTCCTGGTCGACCACAACAACCCGCACAACAAGTCGAACGCCGTCTACAAGGGCGCGCTCCAGGGCGAGGGCGCCCACGCCGTCTGGATCGGCGATGTGCTGATCCGGGTCATGGCCGAGGGCACCGACACCTACGAGATGAACCGCAACCTCGTCCTCACGGACGGCGCGCGGGTCGACTCCGTGCCCAACCTGGAGATCGAGACCGGCGAGATCGTCGGCGCCGGCCACGCCTCCGCCACCGGCCGCTTCGACGACGAGCAGCTCTTCTATCTGATGGCCCGCGGCATCCCGGAGCAGGAAGCCCGCCGGCTGGTCGTCCGCGGCTTCTTCGCCGAGCTGGTCCAGCAGATCGGTCTGCCGGATGTGGAGGAGCGCCTCCTGTCGAAGATCGAGGAAGAGCTGGAGGCGTCCGTCTGATGAGCAGTGGTTTCGTCCGCGCCTGCGGGCTGAGCGAGCTGGAGGACGACACCCCCAAGCGGGTGGAGCTCGACGGCGTGCCGGTCTCGGTGGTGCGCACCGAGGGCGAAGTCTTCGCGATCCACGACATCTGCTCCCACGCGAATGTCTCCCTCTCGGAGGGCGAGGTGGAGGACTGCCAGATCGAGTGCTGGCTGCACGGTTCCGCCTTCGACCTCCGCACCGGCAAGCCGTCCGGACTGCCCGCGACGCGCCCCGTCCCCGTATACCCCGTACAGATCCAAGGGGACGATGTGCTCGTCTCCATCACCCAGGAGTCCTGAGTCACCCATGGCTACGCTTGAAATCCGCGACCTGCACGTCTCCGTCGAAGCCGAGAACGGTTCCCGGGAGATCCTCAAGGGCGTCGACCTGACCGTGAAGCAGGGCGAGACCCACGCCATCATGGGCCCCAACGGCTCCGGCAAGTCCACCCTGGCGTACTCGCTCGCGGGTCACCCCAAGTACACGATCACCAGCGGTTCGGTGACCCTGGACGGCGAGGACGTCCTGGAGATGAGCGTGGACGAGCGCGCCCGTGCCGGTCTCTTCCTCGCCATGCAGTACCCGGTCGAGATCCCGGGTGTCTCCGTCTCCAACTTCCTGCGCACCTCCGCCACCGCGATCCGCGGCGAGGCGCCCAAGCTGCGCACCTGGGTGAAGGAGGTCCGGGAGACCATGGAGCGCCTCAACATGGACCCGGCCTTCGCCGAGCGCAATGTGAACGAGGGCTTCTCCGGCGGTGAGAAGAAGCGTCACGAGATCCTTCAGCTCGAACTGCTCAAGCCGAAGGTCGCGATCCTGGACGAGACCGACTCCGGCCTCGACGTGGACGCGCTTCGCATCGTCTCCGAGGGCGTCAACCGGGTCCGCGAGTCCGGTGAGGTCGGCACCCTGCTGATCACGCACTACACGCGCATTCTCCGGTACATCAAGCCCGACCACGTCCATGTCTTCGCGGCCGGCCGGATCGCCGAGTCCGGTGGCCCCGAGCTCGCGGACAAGCTGGAGGCGGAGGGCTACGAGTCCTACGTGAAGGGTGGCGCTCACTCGTGACTGGTGCCCGACAGGGGCTCACCGGCCTCCCCGGCCTGCTGCCGGGTCTCCTCGACACCGAGGCGATCCGCAAGGACTTCCCGATCCTGGACCGGGTCGTCCACGGCGACAAGAAGCTCGTCTATCTGGACAGCGCGGCCACCTCCCAGAAGCCGCGCCAGGTGATCGACGCGCTCAGCGGCTACTACGAGCGGCACCACGCCAATGTCCATCGCGGCGTGCATGTCCTCGCGGAGGAGGCGACGGCCCTCTACGAGGGCGCCCGTGACAAGGTCGCGGCCTTCATCAACGCCCCCAGCCGCGATGAGGTGATCTTCACCAAGAACGCCTCGGAGTCGCTGAACCTGGTGGCGAACATGCTCGGCTGGGCCGATGAGCCCTATCGGGTGGACCGTGACACCGAGATCGTCATCACCGAGATGGAGCACCACTCCAACATTGTTCCGTGGCAGCTGCTCGCGCAGCGCACCGGCGCGAAGCTGAAGTGGTTCGGTCTCACCGACGACGGCCGGCTCGACCTCTCCAACATCGAGGAGGTCATCACCGAGAAGACGAAGATCGTCTCCTTTGTGCTGGTCTCCAACATCCTGGGCACGGTCAACCCGGTCGAGGCGATCGTCCGCCGCGCGCAGGAGGTCGGCGCGCTGGTGCTGATCGACGCCTCGCAGGCGGCCCCGCACGCCCCGATGGACGTCCAGGCGCTCCAGGCGGACTTCGTGGCCTTCACCGGCCACAAGATGTGCGGTCCGACCGGCATCGGGGTGCTCTGGGGCCGGCAGGAGCTGCTGGAGGACCTTCCGCCGTTCCTCGGCGGCGGCGAGATGATCGAAACCGTCTCGATGCACTCCTCCACCTACGCTCCCGCGCCGCACAAGTTCGAGGCCGGTACGCCCCCGATCGCCCAGGCGATCGGGCTCGGCGCGGCCGTGGACTACCTCAACTCCATCGGTATGGAGAAGATCGAGGCGCATGAGCACGCGATCACCGAGTACGCGGTGAAGCGCCTGCTGGAGGTCCCGGACCTGCGGATCATCGGCCCGGTCTCGGCCGAGGACCGGGGTGCGGCGATCTCCTTCACGCTCGGCGACATCCACCCCCACGATGTGGGTCAGGTGCTCGACGAGCAGGGCATCGCGGTCCGCGTGGGACACCACTGCGCGCGGCCGGTCTGCCTGCGCTACGGAATTCCCGCGACCACCCGAGCGTCGTTCTATCTGTACTCCACGCCCGGAGAGGTCGACGCACTGGTCGACGGGCTGGAGCACGTCCGTAACTTCTTCGGGTAGAGCGGAGCCCTTGTGAAGCTTGATTCGATGTACCAGGAAGTCATCCTCGACCATTACAAGCACCCGCACGGGCGCGGTCTGCGGGACGGCGATGCCGAGGTGCACCACGTCAATCCGACGTGTGGCGACGAGATCACCCTGCGTGTCAGATATGACGGCGAGCGGGTCGCCGATGTGTCGTACGAGGGCCAGGGCTGTTCGATCAGCCAGGCCAGCGCATCGGTTCTCAATGAGCTGCTGGTCGGCAAGGAGCTGGCCGAGGCGCAGAAGATCCAGGAGACCTTCCTGGAGCTGATGCAGTCCAAGGGCAGGATCGAACCGGACGAGGCGATGGAGGAGGTGCTGGAGGACGCGATCGCGTTCGCCGGTGTCTCCAAGTACCCGGCCCGGGTGAAGTGCGCGCTGCTGAGCTGGATGGCGTGGAAGGACGCGACCGCCCAGGCACTGGGCGAGAGCCCCGAGAGGAAAACGGCATGACGGAAGAAGCGGCTGCGGCGGGGCTGAAGCCCGCCACGGAGGACGAGGTCCGCGAGGCGCTGTACGACGTGGTCGACCCCGAGCTGGGGATCGACGTGGTCAACCTCGGGCTGATCTACGGCATCCACATCGACGACGCCAATATCGCGACGCTGGACATGACCCTGACGTCGGCGGCCTGCCCGCTGACCGATGTGATCGAGGACCAGGCGAAGTCGGCGGTCGACGGCATCGTCAATGAGCTGAAGATCAACTGGGTCTGGATGCCGCCGTGGGGCCCGGACAAGATCACGGACGACGGGCGCGAGCAGCTGCGCGCGCTGGGCTTCAACGTCTGAGACGTCTTCGGCCGGGGTGCGCGGGACGCCCCGCGCGTTCGGGTCCGGGACATCGGAACCGGCCCGCCGGGGTGACCCGGGATCGGAAGTGCGAGACGGCCATGCCGCCGGGAGACCGGCGGCATGGCCGTTTTCGCTGTCCTGGTTCCGGGTCACCCCGGGCCGTGTCCCCGATGCGCCGTCCTTCCGGCGGGACGGCCGGCCCCGCACCGGCCCCGGCCCGTCTACCCCTCCGGTGCCGGTGGCGCCGTGTCGCGGGGTGGCGGGGCCAGAGGCGGAAGGCCGGCCGGCGGGGACCAGGCGGGCGGCGCCGAGGCCTGTACGAGGGCCGGTGCCAGGTCCTCGTCGCGGATGCGGCGGTCGACATAGAGCAGACCGGCCGTGAGCGCCGGGAGGACCGTGAGGATCAGCTGGCTGAGCAGCTGGCCCACCACATAGACGGCGATCGCGACGCCCAGCACCGCCAGCATCTCCGGAAGGGCGGGATCCGGGCCCAGGTCACCGGCCATCACCAGAACCGGCATGAAGGCCAGGAGGGCGAAGGGCACCTGGACGGCGTAGCTCGCGACCCAGGCGATCACGGAGACCAGCAGCGAGATGCCGAAGACCCGCCACCACGCGTCCCTCACCAGCCGCCAGGAGCGGCGCAGCGACTCAACCGGGCCCTGGCCCTCGAAGACGGTGATCGTCGGGGCGAGGCTGAGCCGTACCCAGAGGAACACCAGGACCGGCACCGTCAGCAGGGTCACGAGCAGGACCCCCGGCAAACCGGATCCGCCGGAGTCCGCCGAGAGGGCGAGGGCGAGCAGCAGGCCGCCGGGGATCGCGAAGATCAGCACCATCAGGAGCAGGGTCCCGACCATGGCCGGGAACCGGCGCATGCTTCTGCGCCGGATGTCGCCGATCCTGGACTTCCTGCCCAGGACGGCGTCCTGGAGGATCACCGGGCAGATGGTGTACACCATGGCGGTGGCCAGCAGCAGGATCACCACCACGAAGACCGTCGCCGAGGCCAGAAGGGCGCCGCCGGGGTCGTGGCCGCCCCTGGGGAGCACCACCGGGACGAACACGGCCGCGCTCAGGAACCCGGCCGCGATGTACACGGCGACGACCGGTCCGAAGAGCTGCTTCCAGTAGCGGCCCATGGTGCGGAAGGCGCCACCGAGGATGTCCCCGAGGCCGAGCGGGCGCAGGGGTATCACCCCCGGCTCCGGCACCGGTGACCAGCCCGCCGGACCGCCCGACGGGATGGGTGTATATGTCATGGATCAATCCCCCGAAGGTGTCGCTCAGTTGTTCGCGTGTGAAGTGGCACGTTATCCCCTGCGCCCCGGGGAGGGTGCCCCTCCTCCGGTCGCCCGATGGCCGCGTACACCCGTACCCCGGCGATGTGTACGCTCGTACGCATGGGATACGGACTGCTGGCCGGGGCGATAGCGGCGGAGGTGGCCGCGACGACGGCCATGAAGTACAGCGAGGGCTTCACCCGGCTGTGGCCGTCGCTCGTCACGGTCGTCGGCTACCTCATAGCCTTCTCCCTGCTGGCGCAGACACTGAAGACCCTCTCCATCGGCACCGCCTACGCGATCTGGGCGGGCGTCGGCACGGCGGCGGTCGCCGCGATCGGCATGATCTTCCTCGGCGAGTCGGCCGGACCGGTCAAGATCGCGGGAATCGCGCTGGTGATCGCCGGAGTCGTGGTCCTGAACATGGGCGGTGCGCACTGATGGGCGGTGCGCGGCGGGTCCGGCGGGCGGGTGCGCGCCGGCGGCTCGCGGGGCCGGCGGGAGCGCGGACGCCGGTGCGGATCCGGCGGCGGACGGTGCCGAGGGTGCCGGGCGGGGTGCGCTGATGGCCCGCCGGTACGACCCCGGGCGCCGTGAGCGCATCATCGACGCCGCGCTGCGGGTCATCGGGCGCGACGGCATCGGCGGGCTCAGCCACCGCACCGTCGCCGCCGAGGCCGATGTGCCGCTCGGCTCGACCACGTACCACTTCGCCTCGCTCGACGAGCTGCTGACCGCCGCACTGCGCCGGACCAACGCGAACTTCGTCTCGGCGGTGCGGGAGGCCACCGGGCTCACCGCCCCGGGCGCCGATCTCGCGGCGGGAGTGGCCCGGCTGATGGGCGACTGGATGGCCGCCGGCCGGGCGGGCGCGGAGCTGGAGTACGAGCTGTATCTCGCCGCCCTGCGCAGACCCGTGCTCCGGCCGGTCGTGGCCGAGTGGACCCGGGACGTGGTGGAGATGCTGACCCGGCACACCGACCCGGTCACCGCACGGGCCCTGGTCGCCGTGATGGACGGCATCAGCCTCCAGGTTCTGCTCAACGGCACCGAGTACGACGAGGAGTACGCCCGGGAGATGCTGGCCCGGATCCTCGCCGGATCACCGGCCGGCGCGGGCCGGGGCGCGGGTGCTTCCCCGGCCCCGGGGCCGGGGTGTGAGACCGGTTCGCTCCCGGACCGGGGCCCGCGTTAGGTTCTTCCCATGACCGATACCACCGCTCCCCGCACCACCGGCGCCGTCGCCGCCGGGCTCGCCACCCTCGCCGCCGACGGCTCCGTTCTCGACACCTGGTTCCCCGCCCCCGAGCTCGTCGCCGAGGCCGGCCCCGCCGGCACCGAGCGGCTCACCGCCGAGCGGGCCGCCGAACTCCTCGGCGCGGGAGCCGCCCGGGCGATCGGCCCGGACGCCCGCCGGGGCGTCGAGGTCGTCGCCGTCCGTACGGTCATCGCCTCGCTGGACGAGAAGCCCATCGACGCGCACGACGCCTATCTGCGGCTGCACCTGCTCTCGCACCGGCTGGTCAAGCCGCACGGCCAGAGCCTGGACGGTGTCTTCGGCCTGCTCACCAATGTCGCCTGGACCTCGCTCGGCCCGGTCGCCGTCGACACCATCGAGACGGTCCGGCTCAACGCCCGCGCCGAGGGCCTGAACCTCCAGGTGACCAGTGTCGACAAGTTCCCCCGGATGACGGATTACGTCGTGCCGAAGGGTGTCCGGATCGCCGACGCCGACCGGGTCCGCCTCGGCGCGCACCTCGCCGAGGGCACCACGGTGATGCACGAGGGCTTCGTCAACTTCAACGCCGGCACGCTGGGCACCTCCATGGTCGAGGGCCGCATCTCCGCCGGGGTCGTCGTCGGCGACGGCTCGGACATCGGCGGCGGCGCGTCCACCATGGGCACGCTCTCCGGCGGCGGCAATGTCATCATCTCGATCGGCGAGCGCTGCCTGATCGGCGCCGAGGCGGGCGTCGGCATCCCGCTCGGCGACGAGTGCGTGGTGGAGGCGGGGCTCTATGTCACCGCCGGCACCCGGGTCACCCTGCCGGACGGGGCGGTGGTGAAGGCGCGCGAGCTCTCGGGCGCGAGCAATATCCTCTTCCGCCGCAATTCGGTGAGCGGCGCGGTGGAGGCCCGGCCGAACAACGCGGTGTGGGGCGGTCTGAACGACGTGCTCCACAGCCACAACTAGAGTCCCGGCGCGGGATCGGCGCGGCGTGCGGGCCCCGAGCCCGGGGACCCGCGTGCCGCCCGGCGTGTACGGCGGAGGCCGTCAGCCCGGCTCGCCGGACGGCGCGGCCGGAAGGGACGGATCCGCCGCCGCACCCGGTGCGGGCCATCCCGGCCGGCCCGCGCGTACCGCCTCGTGGGCCCCGCGCAGCCCGTCGCCGGCCTCCCGGCCGGCGGGCCGCAGCGGTTCCCGGACACCCCCCGCCCGCAGCAGCGCCTTCGCGGTGACCGTCCCCGGCAGGCCGGACGCCATCATCAGCTCGGCCAGGGGCAGTATCAGCCGGTTCAGCCGGGCGGCCAGGGCCGTGTCCCCGGCGTCGAAGGCGTCCAGTACCGCCCGCACCTCGCGCGGGATGACATTGGCGACCGTACTGACGAAGCCCGCGCCGCCCACCGCGTACAGCGGCAGATTCAGTTCCTCGCAGCCCGAGTAGTACGCCAGCGGGGTGCGGGCGATCACCTTCGACGAGCCGAGCAGATCGCCGGCGCAGTCCTTCACCGCCACGATCCGGGGATGCTCGGCCAGCCGCAGCAGGGTCTCCACCTCGATCCGGGTGCCGGTGCGGGCGGGGATGTCGTACAGCATCACCGGGATCCCGACCGAGTCCGCGACCCGCCGGAAGTGCGCCGCCACGGCGGACTGCGGCGGCCGGCTGTAGTAGGGGGTGACCACCAGGAGGCCGTCGGCGCCCGCCCGTTCCGCCGCGCGGGCGAGTTCGACCGTGTGCCGGGTGTCGGCGCTGCCCACGCCCGCCACCAGCGGCACCCCCGGGCCGACCGCCTCGCGCACCGCCCGTACCAGCGCGGTCTTCTCCGCGTCGGATGTGGTGGGGGACTCGCCCGTGGTGCCGTTCAGCATCAGGCCGTCACAGCCCTCGGAGATCAGCCGGCCGGCATGGTCCGCGGCTGCCGCCAGGTCCACCGCACCCGTCTCGTCCGGCCGGCCGTCCGGACCCGGCCCCGCGGTGAAGGGGGTGATCATGGCGCAGAGCGCCCTGCCGAAGGGCTGAGGTGTGGTCATGGAGGCAGTCTCCGCCGGAAGAACGGTGAAGGTCCACTTAGTTCTTCTCCGGTGACCGTCAAGCGATGCTGAACAGTCGGCGGCCGGATCCGCGCATTGACCTCAACCATGCTTGATGTTTCACGCTGGTGATCCACGGCGCGCCGGCCGGGCGCACCGCGCTGAGAGGAGATCACCATGAGCGTGTCCACGACCGTGCCCGTGCCCGCGGCGGTCGCGCCGCATGCCCGCCCCGACATCGGCCGCCCGGGCGTGGGTGTCGTCAAGGTCTCGACCTGGGACGTCGGCACCCCCGAACGCCAGCGGGCCGCGCTGGCGGCCATCGCCCGCGCCTGGCGGAGCCGGGAGTGGCCCGATGCCGGCCTGCTCTCGTACACCATCCACGCCGGTGAGGACGGCCGGACCCTGCTGCACTACTCCCAGTGGACGGGCGAGGAGGCCTACAGGGACTTCGTCCGCACCCACCGGGACGAGCGGAACGCCGAGATCGATGCCGCCGTCCCCGGTGTGGCCAGGCTCGACCTCCACTCCTACGAGCTGTACCCGGACGGCGTCCGGGGTGCCGGCGACCCGAGGATCCCCGGCGCCGTGGTCGTGGTGGAGGCGGAGCTCGACGGCTCCGGCGGTGAGCGGCGGCGCGCGGGGGTGGACGGCGTCCTCGCCGCCCCGGCGGGCGACGCCCCGGACGAGGCCGGGGCCGGGGCCGGGAAGATCTCCGGCTGGCTCCATCTCGGCACCGACGGCACCCGGATTCTCCACTACGCCGAATGGGAGACCGCCGACGCCCATCGCGCCGCCCGGGACGACCCGGGGGAGGGGGCCGGCGGCGCGTGGCAGCGGCTGCGCTCCCTCCCCGGGGTGCGCGTCCGCCGGGTCCATCGCTGTGTCCCCGGACTGAGCCTGCGCCCGGGGGTCTGAGCCCTTTCTGGTAGGGTTCCCGGCGCGGCGGGTGCGCCGCGCCGGGAACCGCCCGCCCGCTACGGCCGGAAGCGCAGCACCTGCGGGTCGTGGTCGCTGTTCTGCTCCGCGAACTCCGCGTTGATGTGGACGCTGTCGTAACTGAAGCGGTCGATCGACGGGCTGGTCAGAATCTGGTCCAGCACCTGGCTGTTGCCCTGGTGAACATAGGAGTAGCGGTCCTTGCGCGGCAGGGACTTCACCGCCGCGTACAGCGCTCCGCCGTCCGTGAGCGCCTTGGTCGTCGCCGAGAACTCGAAGTCGTTGATATCGCCCACCACCAGCACATCCGCCCGGCGGTCGACTTCGAGGACCTGCTTGACGAAGGCGTTCACCGACTGCGCCTGCTGGAGCCGGCGCACCTCGGAGGAACGGTTCGGCGGCTGGCGGTGCGAGGTCAGCGCCTCGTCCCCGCCCTTCGAGCCGAAGTGGTTGGCGATCACGATGACCGGCTTCCCCCGGAAGGAGAACTGCCCCGCCAGCGGCTTGCGGCTCGACTCCCAGGCGCTGTTGGCCGGGTCGATCCGCCCCGGGGAGAGCGTCAGCGCCGCCCGCCGATCCTCCCGTACGACCCCGGTCGGAGTGGTCGCGTCACCGCCCGCGCGGTCGGTGAACGACACCCGCTCGGGGTTGAAGAGGAACACCTGGCGGATGTTGCCGCCCGGCTCGCCGCCGTCCTTGTTGTTCTCCGGGGAGATGCCGCGCCAGTGGTACGCCGGGCCGCCGGCCGCCGTGATCGCCGCGATGAACTTCTCCACGGTCCGGTCCGCCGCCACCGTGCCGTCGTTCCGCGCACCGCTGTTGTCCTGGATCTCCTCCAGGGCCAGGATGTCCGGCGAGGCGAGGTTCCCGACCACGGCCCGGCCCAGCGCGTCGAACTTCTCCTGCGGGTCGGAGGGGTCCAGGTTCTCCACGTTGTACGTGGCCACCGCGAGCTCGTTCCGGCGCTGCGGCTCGGTCCGCTCGCGCTCCAGCTCACCGCGGGTCAGGGTGCCCAGCGTCCGAGCCGTCAGCGTGTAGCCGCCGAACTGGTTGAAATCGAGCGGCCCCTCGGTCGGACCCGTCAGCACATCGCCGACATCCGCCTTCGGGAACGGCTGCTCGGCGGCCGGGGTGAGCGACTGGATCTGGAGCCGGCCGGTGTTCTGCGAGGTGTACGAGCCGTACACCGTGCCCCCGCGCCCGCTGCGGTTCTCACGCGGCTTCAGCGTCACCCACAGCTCGTGGAAGGGATCGGTCGCGCCGACCACCCTGGATGTGCCGATGCGGACATTGCTGCCCTCCAGCGACTCGTAGTGGTCCAGGGCGTACGCGTCCGGCCGCAGCGGCAGCGCGTTGACGCTGCCGCCCGCCGCCGGGTCGCCGGCCGGGGCGTACGCCTCCGGCACCGAGTGCTCCGAGAGCACGGCCGGCGCCGGCAGCTCGTTCCCCGAGGAGACCACGGTGACCGAGGGCCGGGTGAGCTGCGTCAGCGACTGATTGCCGCTCGCCGCCCCGCCGGGGACGAACTCGGCCACGGTGCCCGAGACCCGCACCTCGTCGCCGGCCTTCACCGGCGGGGTGGAACCGGAGCCGGTGAAGACGAAGACACCCTCACTGGTGGCCGGGTTCCCGTCACCGGTCGTGTCCTGGAACCAGAAACCGCGCGAGGAGCCGTAGGCCCGCACCCCGGTGACGATCCCCGGCACCTCGGCGACCGTCTGCCCGGCCAGCGGGGAGATCCGGGTCCCGCCCTGGATGTCATGGATCCGTACGCCGGCGGCGGAAGCGGCTGTGGCGGCACCGGCCGCCGGGTCGGCCGACGCGGCGGCGCCGGTCAGCAGGCCGGCCGCGAGTGCGGAGGCGACGAGGGCCGCGACGGCGGCCGTTCTCGGTACGACGGAGGAAGGCATCGAGATCTCCGGGATCGAGTGGTGAGGGTCGGTGCGCGGGGTGCCCGCACCGGGGCGGTGAGGCTCTACGCGCGTCAATCTCTTGTCTGGAGCGTGTACTTGTCAAGGGTGCGCGGGTGTACGGGGGCGGGCCGCCGGGTGAACCGCTCCCTCCGGGGACGCCCGGACCGTACCCGCCGAGCTCCGGAGCGTGCCGCGGGGCGCCCCCGCGATCCGGCCCTGCTCGGCGAAACCCGGTGAAATACGTCTACGCTGGAGGGCGCCCCGGGGCCACGCCCGGACCCCGTACGCCCCGAGGAGACGCAGCGCGATGCCCCACGACGGTCCCACCCTCCCCCCGGTACAGCTGCACTCGGACGCGGAGCTGGCGCGGGCCGCGCTCGCCGCGCCCCTGCTGACCCGGGCCGTGCGGCTCGCCCGCTGGGCCGGGCCGGAGACCCGGGTGGGTGCGGGCGGCGAGCTGATCGACGAGCAACTGCCCGCCGCCGCGCGGGAGCTGGGGCTGGACACCGACGGCGACGGGCCCGCCCACGCCAGTGAGGCATGGCGCCTCGCGGTCGACACCGGCCTGGTGGAGGTCACCGACCCGGAGACGGACGGCGAGAGCGCCGGCGGCGGCCACGGCACCGCCGCGCCGGGCGCCCATCTCGACCTGGTCACCTCGGGCGGCCCCCAGGACATCCTCGCCATCTGGCAGGACGCGCTGGAGGCGGTGCACACCGACGCCATCGCGCCCGTGATGGACGATCTCGCCGACGCGATCGGCCCCGACGGCGAGATCGACTACGGGCTCCTCGACTGGGACCCGGAGGCGGAGTCCGAATTCCTCGACGGCGTCCTCGGGAACCTCTATCTGCTGACCGTCACCGACGGCGGCGCCGGCGACGAGCCGGTACCGCTCCCGGCACTCGCCGCGTCGATGATCGTCCCCGACGACATGGGCGAGCCCACCGACGACATCCTGGAGCAGGTGTCGGTGGCCATGATGCGGCTGGACGACCAGTTCCGGCTGCTGGAGCCGATCGGGCTGGTCGAGTACCAGCCCGTGGACGAGTCCCTGATGGTCGACGCCGACGATCCCGGTGAGCCCGCTCCGTACGGGGACGACGAGGACGTCTCCCGCTACGGCCTGGTCAAGCTCACCCCGCTCGGCCTCCACGGTGTCCGCGCCCGGATGCTGGAGGCCGGGGTGCGGGCGCCCGCCGTGGGCGAGCTCTCCGACAAGGGCGCGGATGTGCTGCTCGACGGCATCGCCCACTATCCGGAGGCCGCCGCCCGCGCCGAGACCGAGCAGTGGATCGGCCGCCGCGACTCCGCGGCGGCCGCCCATGAGCTGCTCTCCGCGGCGCGCGGCGGCGACGAGGGCGGTCCGCTGCGGCGGCTCCGCTGCCAGCAGGCGCTGTCCCTGGTCGGCTCCCGCGCCGAGCACGAGGTGCGCGCGGTCCTGGACGATCTGGAGCTCGGCGGCCTCGCCCGGGTCTGGCTGGCGGAGCGCGGGGCGGCGGATGTGCCCGCGCCGCCGGAGTCGATGATCTTCTGGCTCTCCATCGACACGATCGCCGCGCAGCTCGACGCGGAGGGCGAGTCGGAGGAACTCCGCGCGCTGGTGCAGGGTCTGACGGGACAGCACTCCGGATTCTTCGACGCCGCCTGGCGGGTGGGCCACCCGGCGACCGCGGACGTCCTGGAGGCCATCGGCCGCATCCACCCGGACCGCAAGTCGGCGAAGGAGGCCCGCAAGGCGGCCTTCAAGGCGAGGTCCCGCGCGTAGGCAGGCTTGAGCCGGAGGGTGCGGGTGCGGGTGTCCGCGGGCTGCGCCTGTGCGGGTGTCCGGGCCCGGGCCGGCACCGGCGCCGGCCCGGGAGCCGCCGCGCCGCGCTGCTCCGGCCGCAGCGGTTCGGCGGCCCGGCGGCCGGCCGCCGGCCCGGCCTCGCGGATTGCCCGGGTGGCCCGGCCCGGCCGGAGTGCCACGGCGGATCAGCCGGCCGGAGTGGCTCGGCGGCCCGGTGCACTGCGCGGCGGCGCCCCGGCGAGCGCCTTCTCGTGGATGCGCCCTCCCGCTTGTGCGGCGATTCCTCCCGCCCTCGCGGGGGACCGGCCGGTCCGGCGGTGTGCTGAGCCGGTCCGGCGTCTGAGGACGGACGTTGCTCCGTGGTGCGGTGCGGATTCCCGGCCGGTTCGGTGTGAGGTCCGGAGGCCACTCGGCCGGTCCGGCGTCTGAGGACGGACGCCGCCCCGCCGCGCGGCACGGATACGCGACCCGCCCGCCGTGAGGCGGCCCGGCGCCCGGGTCGCGCACCGCGGACATCAGCCGCTCCGGCGCCCGAGGACGTACACACACCCCGAAGACCACCGTCCCGCACCCCCACCGGACGGAATGAGTCCGGAATCCATGGGTACAGAACTGGCCGATAACCCACCACTTCTTCGCTCGGGCGTTCAAATACCGCTCGTACGAGGGAGGAATGGTGTGCCCACCATCCGTCAGTACACCGGCACAGACCAGCGCGTCCGCGGACCCACCCGTCCGCACGTCCGCAGTCCAGGAACCCAGGACCCCTCCGGCCCTCAGGAGAACTCCGATGCCGCTCACCCGACGAGACTTCACCCGGCGGTCCGCGCTCTCCGGCGCGGGCATCGCCCTCACCGGTGCCGTCGGTTCACTCGCCACCGCCCCCGGCGCGCTCGCCGCCGGGGAGCCGGCGGACCCCGTCCGATCCGGGCCCGGGAACGGCTCTGACGAAACCGGCTCCGGCCATGACGAACCCGGCTACGGGCCGCTCCTCCCCGACCCGCGGGGAGTGCTCGCCCTGCCCGCGGGCTTCTCCTACCGCGTCATCACCCACAGCGGTGTCACCCGGCTCGAAACCGGCGAGTACACCCCCTCCCACCACGACGGTGCCGCCGCCTTCCCCGGCCCGCGCGGCGCCACCCTGCTCGTCGCCAACCATGAGCTCCGCGGCACCCGTGAGCGCTGGCCGCACCCCGTGCCGCTCGCCGAGGGACTCGTCTACGACCCGGCCGCCGCCGGCGGCTGCTCCGTCGTGGAGGTCCGCCCGCAGGGCGAGGTCACCCAATGGGTCGGCATAGCCGGGACCTCCACCAACTGCGCCGGGGGCAGCACTCCCTGGGGCACCTGGCTCACCTGTGAGGAGACCGAGGAGCTCGCGGGCGAGAACGGCATGACCCGCGACCACGGCTATGTCTTCGAGGTCGACCCCGCCGACCGCCGCGCCAACCGCGACCCGCGGCCAGTCAGAGCCTTCGGCCGGTACGCCCACGAGGCCGTCGTCATCGATCCGCAGCGCGGCCACGCCTATCTCACCGAGGACGCCGACGGACCCAACGGCCTGCTCTACCGCTGGGTTCCCCCGGCCGGCTTCCGGCACGGCAGGGGCCGGCTGCGCACCCTCGCGGACGACGCCGGAACCCTCCAGGCGGCCCGCTGTTTCGACTCCGTGGGACGGCTGGTCGACGATCTCTCCCGGGCCACCCGGATCGGCACCGTCTACGGCGTCGACTGGGCCGACGTACCCGACCGCGACGCCCGCACCACCCCCGTGCGCCGCCAGTTCGCCGACGGCGCGATCACCCGGGGCCGCAAACTGGAGGGCATGTGGTGGGGTGACGGCGGTGCCTGGATCGTCTCGTCCTACGCCCGCGCGGAGAGCCCCGCAGCCCATGACGGGCAGGTCTGGTTCTACCACCCCAAGCGCCGGACCCTCACCCTCAAGGTCCTCCTCGGAGCCGGCGGGGACCCGGAGCGGGCCGGCTTCGACGGTCCCGACAACATCACCGTCTCCCCGCACGGCGGGCTGATCATCGCCGAGGACGGCGCCGGCGGACAGCACCTCTTCGGCGCCACCGAGCGGGGCCGCACCTACCCCATCGCCCGCAACGAACGGAACCTCGGCACCGAGGAGCACCCCGTGTACAGCGAATTCGCCGGGGTCGTCTTCAGCCCGGACGGCCGCACGCTCTACGCGAGCATGCAGGACCCGGGCATCATGTTCGCGATCACCGGTCCGTGGAAGCGGAACTCCCACCGCCACTGACCGGCGCGCGGTTGTACGCCCGTACCGTCCGTCCCCCGGAGGTACGGGCGTACCAGCCCCGTTCATCGGCGGCCAGCTCCAGCAGCCCGGGTTCCCTCCACCGCCGGGCCTCGGCGCCGCCCGCGAGGCCCAGCTGTACGCAGACCTCGCCCGCCGCCGCGTACACCCGGCCCCCCGCGCTCACCGGGGGGAGCCGGGCGATCCCCGGCAGCCTCCGCTCCCAGCGCCGCCCGCCCCCGGGAAGACCGACGGCCTCCAGGACCGTCGCCGACGACCAGTGCAGCAGCCCTCGCGGGGTCAGCACCGGCCCGCGTACGCCCCCGCCGCCCACCGGCCAGTTGGACTCCAGGCCGGAGGTCGGCCGTTCCCAGCGCGGCCGTCCGTCCCGGACACCGAAGCCGTGCAGTACGCCACCGGTGATCAGCAGCCCGATTCCGGTCCCGGCGCCGTCCGCCAGCGCGGTGGTGCCCACACCCGGGCCGGGTACGCGGCGGCTCCGCACCGCCGGGGAGCCGTCCCTGATGTCGAGCAGCCGGAGCGCTCCGTCCTCGCCGAGCACCGCGAACCGGCCGGCGGAGGGCAGCGCCGCCATCGCCACCACCCGTCCCGGCTCCCGCTGCCGCCAGCGCACCTCGCCCGTCGCCGCGTCCACACAGACGACCCCGTCGTCGAACCGCCCCGCCAGGAGAAGCGCGGTGCCGAGGACGGCGGGCGGGCGCTCACCCGGCAGTTCGAGCCCCCAGGAGGCCGCACCCGCCCGCAGGCCGAGGCCGCGCAGGGAGCGCGCCCCGCCGCCCGGCGGATACGACAGGACCAGGGTGTCGCCCGCGATCACCGACCACAGGGCCCCGGGGGTCACCTCCGCCGCCCCGGTGGCGGGGGCGCCCGAGGAGAGCCGGACGGCCGGCACACCCACCCCGGCCGCCGTCAGGACGCCCCCGGCCCGCTGCCAGCCGGCCGGGGCGCCGCCGCGCGCCTCCCGTTCCCAGCGGGCCGCTCCGCTGTCCGCGCGCCGCAGGTGCAGCCGCCCGTCGAGCGCTCCGGTCGCGGAGTGCACCAGCACCCCGTCCTCCGTCCGCTTCCCGGCCGGTGCCGCCGGGACCGGCAGCAGTCCGCCGAAAGCGCCCTCGCCGGTGGTGAGACTCCACCGCAGCGCGCCGGGCGCGGCGGAGCCCGCGCGGTGGGCCGGGGCCGTACCGGAGCCGTCCGCGCCGGCGGATCCGCCGCCGCTCCGGGCGACCGCGACACCGAACAGCCCCGCCAGACCACCGCCGGCGGCGATCAGCAGCCCCCGGCGGACCCACGTCCGCCGCACCGGTCGCACCGCCCCCTCCGTCCCTTCCGCCCGGGGCAGGAGCGCGGTGGGCGGTACGGAGGTACCGGCGCTCGCCACCAGCGTGGCCGGGGGCACCGCCTCCGCCGCCCCCGGTCCGCTCTCCGCCGTCAGGGTCCGCAGCGGCTCCGTCCGCCACCACAGCGGTGCCGCCGGATCGGCCAGCCGGCCGAGCAGGGCCGCGGGCGACGGCCGCGCCCCCGGCTCCTTGCGCAGACACTCGGCGATCACGTCCCGCACCTCCGCGGGGATCGCGGCGAGCCCCGGCTCCTCGTGCACGGCCCGGTAGAGCAGAATCGCCGCCGTACCGTCCCCGAACGGATTCCGCCCGGTCGCCGCGAACCCCAGCACCGATCCCAGCGCGAACACATCCGCCGCGGCCGTCACCGGCGCCGCGCCCGTGATCTGCTCCGGCGCGATGAAACCGGGGGTGCCGACGATGTCCCCGGCCCCCGTCAGCCCCAGCTCACCGACGGCCCGGGCGATCCCGAAGTCGATCACCCGCGGGCCGTCCGCCGTGACCAGCACATTCGACGGTTTCAGATCCCGGTGGACCAGGCCCGCGCCATGGATCGCGGTCAGCGCCTCCGCGAGCGCCGCGCCCAGCGCCCGTACGGCCGCGGCCGGCAGCGGTCCCGCCGCCGCCACCGCCCGCCGCAGTGTCACCCCGGCGAGAAACGCGGTGGCCAGCCACGGCACCGGCGAATCCGGATCGGCGTCCAGCACCGCCGCCGTGTGCGCCCCGGTCACCGCACGGGCCGCCGCCGCCTCCCGGCGGAACCGCGCCCGGAACCGGGGGTCGTCGGCGAGATGCTGATGGACCGTCTTCACCGCGACCAGCCGGCCACCGGGCGTACGGCCCAGATACACCTGGCCCATACCGCCCGCGCCGAGCCTGCCGAGCAGCCGGAGCGGTCCCAGCCGGACCGGATCACCGGGAAGCAGCGGATCCGTCACGATCCCTCCGGCCGGGGGGTCGCACGCCGGGACTCCGGCAGCCGGAAGGTGTGCAGGACCCCGCCCGCCGCGACATGGACCAGCCCGTCCCCGCCGACCGCCGACGCCCTGTCCACGACATTCAGCGGGGCCGCCCAGACCAGCCCGCCGGTACGGATGTCCAGGGCATGCACGCCCCAGGGCCTCACCCGGTGGGCCGGCTCCGCGCTGCCCGGCTCCGGTCCGGCCGCGAACACCAGGGAACCGCTCACCGGCGGCGGCACCCCGGCGGCGAGACCAGTCACATCGGTACGGCTCCACCTGGTCCGCCCGGTGCGCGCGTCCAGCGCGCTGAACTCCGCCCAGGTCGACACGATGACCAGGCCGCCGGCCGCCACCGGGGTGACGGCCGCGTCTGCCTCGTCCAGCCGGCGGCGCCACAGGGTCCTCCCGGTCGCCAGATTCACCGCGCTCGCCTCCTTCTCCGCGGTGTAGTGGCGGACGCCCGCCGAGCCCCGGTGCGCCTCCGGCCGGGCGCCGCCGTCCGGGATCTCCTGCTCGACGGTTCCGTCCCGGGCGCGCAGCACCACCAGCGGCCAGCGCCCCGCTCCGCCCGCCGTGCCGGGTGCGTCCTCCGGACCGCCCGGAGGCCCCGGCCGCGCCACCGTCGCCACCGCGATCCGCCCGCCCGCCTGATGGATCGCGTCGACACCGGCCTCGCCTCCCTCCCGGAACCACAGCGCCCCGCCCGTACGGGCGTCGAAGCCGTACGCCCGCCAGCGGATTCCGGCGCCGGCCCGCCGCTCCCAGAGCGAGCCGTACCGGGCGCAGGTGACCAGGCAGGCGACCCCGTCGCGTACGGAGAGGAATGCCGAGTCGCCCTCCGGGGCTCCCGGGTCCCGGCCGGCGATCCGCCGCAGGAGCGGGGTCTGCCAGCGCTCTCGGCCGGAAGCGGCGTCGAGGGCGGTGACGCCCTGGTTCAGGATTCCGGTGCGCAGCAGCAGCACCAGGCCGCCGGCGAACTCCACCCCGGCCGTCTCCTCACCCCTGTGGGACCACCGGACGGCACCGTCGTCCGGATCGCGCCGGGTGATCTCGGCGGCGCCGCGCAGATAGAGCGCGCCGCCGTGGCGCAGCGGTTCGGCGGCTCCGATGGTCTGCGTCCAGAGGGCACGACCGCGCTGATGGGGCACCGCGCTCGGGCCGGGCGCGGCCGGCCCGTCGTCCCCGTTCTCCCCGCTCAGCGCGATGGCTCCCCGGATCAGGCCGCCGCCCACGGCGAGGGCGCCGCCCCAGCGCAGCATCCGGCGCCGGGAGAGGGCCGAGAGACGCCCGGGGCCCGCCCCGGTCCTCCGCTTCCCCGCCGCCGCCCCGGACTCCGGCCCGTCCCCGGTACGGGATCCCGGGCCGGGCGGCGTCCTCGTGCCGTTCCGCTGCTCCGCCCCGGCCGGCGTGCCGAGGTGCGGGACGGCATCCCCGTCACCCGTCCCCCCGCCCGGTGAGCGACCGGCCGCGCCGGCCTCTCGCACCAGCGCCGCGGTCGCCTCCTCCCGGCGGGCGATCAGCCGGGCCACCGCCGCCCCTTCCCACCAGGGCCCGGCCGCCGCGCGGTGCGCGCACCAGTCGAGTACGCCGTCCACGCCCGGCCGGTCCGCGGGCTCGCGTGCCAGCAGCCGGCCGAGGAAGCCCCGCCACTCCGGGTCGGCCACCGCGTCCAGGCCGGGGGGCTGCCGCAGGGTCCGGTAGAGCACCTGATGCGCGGGACCGGTGCCGTACGGGGGACGGCCGGTCGCCGCGTACGCCAGCAGCGCACCCAGCGAGAACACATCGGCCGCCGGACCGGCCGGGGCGGTGCCCTCCAGCAGTTCCGGTGCGATGAATCCGGGGGAGCCGATGATGTCGCCGCTGCCCGTCAGGGTCTCCTCGGCCGCGGACCGGGCGATGCCGAAGTCGACGACGGCCGGTCCGTCCCCGGTCACGATGACATTCGACGGCTTGAGGTCCCGGTGGACCAGCCCGGCCCGGTGCACGGCCGCCAGCGCCTCCGCGAGCGCGGCCCCGAGCCCGGCCAGCTCACCCGGGGCGAGCGGGCCGTGCGCGGCGACCGCCTCGGTGAGGGTGGGGCCGGGGCAGTACACGGTGGCCAGCCAGGGGCGCGACGCCTCCGGATCCGCGTCCAGGACGGCGGCGGTGAACGGGCCCCGCACCGCCCGCGCCGCCCGCAGCTCCCGCCGGAACCGCTCCCGGAAGGCGGGCTCGGCCGCCAGGTGCGGATGCACGGTCTTGACCGCGACCAGCCGCCCGGAACGGGACCGCGCCAGCTCCACCCGGCCCATTCCCCCCTCGCCGAGCAGGGCGATCAGCCGATAGCCGGGTATCGCCTCCGCCCCGCCCGCTCCGTTCGCCCCGCCCGTTCCGTCCGTCTCAGCCGTGCTGTCCGTCCCGTCCGCACGGTCCGGCCCGCGCGCCGCGTTCGCCCCGTCCCCACCGCCCTCGCCCGCCATGCCCGGAGTCCTTCCCGCCTCGGCCCGCACCGACTCCGCCGCGCGGCGGGATCGGTGCCGCTGTGCCCCGCCCGCGTCTCCCCGGCTGCGACGCGCGGAAGGTCACCGGCGGTTGCGGCGGCTCCCGGAGGGACCGCCCGCGCCCGGGGCGGGAGTGGCCGCCGGACTCCGTTCCGGCCGTCGCCGGGTGGCGCGCCGACGGAGAGAAACCTCACGCGGACATCGCCGTACGGCGGCGCGCCCGGCCACCCCCCTGAACGGTTGTTCAGTTTCGGAGGGGATCCGTTTGGGCGTGCGGCATCGTCCGACGTCGGCCCGGTACCCGGCTTTGGCCAGGGTTTTCGGGCTCAGGTCCGGGCTGGTCCGGGTGGTGCGCCCTCTTCCGCTGGGGCGCCTGGGGCGATACCGTGCCGTGCGTCCCGAAACCGATTCCGGTTGCGAT
Organism: Streptomyces sp. CAU 1734; assembly: GCF_039888735.1. Lineage (NCBI taxonomy): Bacteria > Bacillati > Actinomycetota > Actinomycetes > Kitasatosporales > Streptomycetaceae > Streptomyces > Streptomyces sp. CAU 1734. The sequence continues at coordinate 86,835 of NZ_JBDQQP010000013.1, read as the reverse complement.
CTGACCACGTTCCGATGTGACGGCTGTACCCATGGGTACCCGAGGGACCATACTCCGGTAATGACGAAGTCAGCCGGATCCCGGCGTCATCTACCGTCCAGTCCCTTCAACCGCAATGCCCCGGCGGATCCGCCGATCGAGCAGTACACGGTGGGAGACAGGGTCTCGCACGATCAGTTCGGCCTGGGAAGGGTCATCGCGGTGGAGAACGGCAACTCCGCCGTACTCGTCGATTTCTCCGGTCGCAAGGGCAGAATCCTGAGCCCTTTCGCCAAGCTGGCCAAGCTCTGAGAGATCTGCTCTCACCGTCGGGGATCGCCGTCACGCTCATGACGGCGATCCCCGACGGCCTTTTCCGCGGGAACCGGCTCACCGGGTCCGATGCGGAGAGGGCGGCTCAGAGGGCTTGAGCGGCGGGCTTGACCATGCCCCGGACGGTGCGCGACTTCACGAAGTCGCCCATGGCGGTCATCTCCCACTCACCCGAGAACTGCTTGATCAACTTGGCCATCATCACCCCGGTCTGCGGCTCGGCCCCGGTGAGGTCGAAGCGGACCAGCTCCTCACCCGACGCCGCGTCGATCAGCCGGCAGTACGCCTTGGCGACCTCGGTGAACTTCTGCCCCGAGAACGAATTGACCGTGAAGACCAGGCCGGTGGCATCGGCGGGGAGCCTGCCGAGATCCACGGTGATCGACTCGTCGTCACCGCCGCCCTCGCCGGTCAGATTGTCGCCGGAGTGCTTGACCGCGCCATTGAGGATCGTCAGCTTGCCGAAGTAGCAGCTGTCGAGGTGGTTGCGCTGCGGGCCGTAGGCGATCACGGAGGCGTCGAGGTCGATGTCCTTGCCCCGGTACGCGGGCTCCCAGCCGAGGCCCATCCGGACCTGGGAGAGCAGCGGACGGCCGCCCTTGACCAGGGACACCGTCTGGTTCTTCTGGAGATTGACGCGGCCCTTGTCCAGGTTGATCTTCCCGCTGCCGGGGGCCGGCGCCGCCGGAGCGGCCGGGGGCGCGGGCGGCGCGGCGACCGTCCTCGGGTCATAGGACGGGGTCGGCGCGGAGGGGGCCGCGGGGGCGGGCGCCGGGGCGGCGGCGACCGGAGGGGCGACCGGCGCGGAGGGGGCCGCGGCGGGCTCGTCCTCCACCGAGACACCGAAGTCGGTGGCGATGCCCGCCAGTCCGTTCGCATACCCCTGGCCCACCGCACGGGCCTTCCAGGCGCCGTTGCGCAGATAGATCTCCACGACGACCAGCGCGGTCTCGGAGCCGAGCTGCGGCGGGGTGAAGGTGGCGAGCGCGCCGCCGCTGTCGGCGTCGCGGATGGTGGCGGTCGGCTCGATGCCCTGGAAGGTCTGCCCGGCCGCGTCGGGGCTGGCGGTGACGACGATCTTCTCGATGCCGGGCGGGACGGCCGCGGTGTCCACCACGATCGCGTCCGGCGCGGCGCCGCCGCCGGAGCGGTAGCTGACACCGGGCCCCGTCGGCTGGTTGTAGAAGATGAAGTCGTCGTCGGAGCGCACCTTGCCGTCGGCGGTGAGCAGCAGGCCCGATACGTCGAGCCGCACGGGAGCGGCGACGTCCACCGCCACCCGGGTGGCGGAGAGAGGGATGTTCGAGCCGGGGGTCATAGCTGTCATGCATCGGTAACGAGCGAGGACGCTTCGCCGTTCCCTCACCGAATTCACCGGCGGTGAATTCTCACCGCATCGGCGGTACGGGAGGGCCGCACGGGCCGCCGCGGCCCTCCCGATCCCGCGCCGGGGTCTCCGGGGGCCGGGCTCAGGACGGCGGGAGCCGATGCCGCGGAGGGTGTGTGACAAAGGGGCCGCCGAGGCGGGAGTGCTCCGGATTCCGCGGATCCGGCTCGCCCTGTTCGGCGATGAGCCCGGGCGCGTACTGCTCCGAATCGTCCCGGGGTTCGTAGCCGATCGCGCGTGCCGTGGTGAGGTCCCACCAGATCCGGGTGTTGGCCGATGAGCCGTACACCACCGTGTGGCCGATGTCCTCGGCGGTCAGCGCCGCGTGGAAGAGCCGGGCGCCGTCGCCGGGGCTCAGCCACACCGAGAGCATCCGGACCGATGTCGGCTCCATGAAGCAGGCGCCGATGCGGACCGAGACCGTCTCCACCCCGTGCCGGTCCCAGTAGAGCTGCGCCAGGTCCTCGGCGAAGCACTTGGAGAGCCCGTAGTAGGTGTCGGGACGCCGGGGGGTGTCGATGGGTATCAGCTCCCCGGGGGCCAGCGGGAACTCGCCGCGCGGGCTCGGTGTCCAGCCGATCACATGGTTGCTGGAGGCGAGGACGACCCGCCGCACCCCCTCCGCCCGCGCCGCCTCGTAGAGATGGTGGGTCCCCTCGATGTTCGAGCGGAGGATCTCCCCGAACGGCGCCTCCGCGGAGATGCCCGCCAGATGGAGGATCGCGTCGCTGCCGCGGACCGCCGCGCGCAGCGCCCGGGTGTCGGCGAGCTCCGCGGTGACGGCCTCCGGGGCGCCCTCGATGGGGGCCGCGTCGAAGAGCCGGAGCTGATGGCCGTACGCGGGCAGCAGCCCCCGCATCAGGGTGCCGAGCCCGCCGGCTGCGCCGGTGACCAGAACGGTGCGGGGAGCGGGCATGGGCGACTCTCCTTGAAATGCTCGGGTTCACAACCGGCATTCACCTGTAGGGGCATGCTGGGCGGCTGCCCCGGCACCGTCAAGTGTGGCCCGGAGCAGCCGGATCCGCCGCCGGGGCGCGGTCGCCGGAGGCGGACGGACCCCGCTCGGGGGCTCACTTCAGCGCGGCGGCCATCATCTTCTGCGCCACCGGGGCCGCCAGGCCATTGCCGCTGACCTCGGAGCGCGGTCCGCCCGCGTCCTCGATCAGCACCGCGACCGCGACCGACTCCCCGCTCTCGGTGTCCTCGGCGAACGAGGTGAACCAGGCGTAGGGAATCTCGCTGTTGTTCGCCCCGCGCTGCGCCGTGCCCGTCTTGCCGCCGACCTCGGCGCCGGGTATTCGGGCATTGGTGCCGGTGCCGTCCTCCACCACGGTGACCATCGCACTGCTCAGCTGTTCGGCGGTCTCGGCGGAGACGATCCGCCGGGCGGAGCCGTTCCCGTACGAGTCGAGGGTGTCGCCGCCGGAATCGACCACCTCGGAGACCATGTGCGGTGACTCCAGCTCCCCGCCATTGGCGATCACCGCGGAGACCAGCGCCATCTGGAGCGGGGTCGCGGTCACATCGAACTGCCCGATGCCCGTCAGCGCGGTCTGCGCCTTGTCCAGCCCGGTCGGATAGACACTCGGATACGCCCGCACCGGTATGTCCAGCTCCTTCTCATTGAAGCCGAACTTCTCCGCCATGGCCCGGACCTTCTCCTGCCCGAGGTCGACGGCGAGCTTGCCGAAGACGCTGTTGCAGGAGTACTGGAGCGCGGTGCGCAGCGAGGCGTCCTCACACGGGGCGCCCGCGATGTCGTTGGTCAGCGCCTTGGTGGAGCCGGGGAGCATGTACGGCAGGGGGCTGTCGGTGGGCTCGTCGACCGATGCGTACAGCCCCTCCTCCAGCGCCGCCGCCGCGACGACGAGCTTGAAGGTCGAGCCGGGCGCCAGCGGCTGTCGCAGCGCGCGGTTGACCAGCGGTTTGTCCTTGTCCGCGAGGAGCTGCCGCCAGGCGGCCGACGACGACTCCGTCTGCCCGGCGATCCTCGACGGATCATAGGACGGGGTGCTCACCATGCCGAGGATCCGCCCGGTGGCCGGATCGACGGCCACCGCGGCGCCCTTGATGTCACCGAGCGCCTCGAACCCCGCCTTCTGGACGGCGGGATCGATGGTGGTCAGCACATCGCCGGGAGCCTGCCGCTTGCCGGTGAGGGCGTCCACCGGATCCTTCAGCCTGCTGTCCGTGCCGTCCAGCACCTCGCTGTGGATCCCCTCCAGCTGGGTGGCGCCGAACGCCTGTGAGCTGTACCCGGTCACCGCGGCGTAGAGCTCGCCGTCGGTGTAGGTGCGCTGGTACGCGAGATCCGCGCCGCCGGTGGCCGCCGAACCGGTCACCGGTGAGCCGGCCACCACGATGTCACCCAGTGGCTGGGCGTACCGGGCGATCGTCCGGCGGTCGTTCCTGTCATGGTCCTGGAGCGCCTGTGCCTCATAACCCTGGAGCCAGGTGGTCCGCACCAGCAGGGCGAGCACCAGCAGCAGGCTGAAGACGGCGGCATGCCTGATCGTTCTGTTCATCCCTTCGTCAGACGTACGGGCGATCGGCTGTCGTTCCCCGGCCGCCCGATTCTCAGCTGTTCCTCATAAAAGGGCGCATACCGCCCCGGTGCAGGCCCGTACGCCGGCCGGCCGGTGCTATCGCGGCGCGATGAACCCCGATTCATACGCCGCGATCACCGCCTGGGTGCGGTCCCTGGCGCCGGTCTTCGCCAGCACCGCCGCCACATGCGATTTGACCGTGGACGATCCCACCCCCATCCGCTCCGCCATCTCCGCGTTGGTCAGCCCGGTGGCCATCAGCCGCAGAACATCTCCCTCCCGCTCGGTCAGCCGCGCCGCCCACGCCGGGGGAGCGGGCCGCGCCCGCGCCCCGTACTCCGCGGCCAGGGTGCGCACCGCCGCGGGGAAGAGCAGCGACTCGCTGTGCGCGACCAGCCGCACCGCCTGGATGAGCTCCTCCGGCGCGGCCCGCTTGAGAAGGAACCCCGCCGCGCCCGCGCGCAGCGCCTCGTACACATACGAGTCGTTCTCGAAGGTGGTCACGACCACGATCCGCGGTGGCTCCGCGAGCGCGGCCAGGATCAGCTCCGTGGCCCGGATGCCGTCGGTCTCCGGCATCCGTACATCCATCAGCACGACATCCGGCAGCAGCTCCCGGACCACCGAGACCGCCTCGGTGCCCGTCGCCGCCTCGCCCACCACGGTGAGATCGGGCTCCGCGTCGAGAATGACCCGCAGGGCGGTACGGACCATGCGCTCGTCGTCGGCCACCACGATGCGCACCGCCGCGCGCTCCGGGCTCATCGGCTGCTCTCCAATGTGCCACTCCGCGGCCGCCTCAGGGGCAATCTGGCGTACAGTCGCCAAACCTGCCCGGCGCCCTGCGCAGCCCCGGCCCCCTCCGCCGCTCCGGCGGCCCCCGGATCCGCCCGCAGCCCCGCCCGGGCCTCCCCGCCCAGCAGCGCGGCCCGTTCGGCGACACCGCGCAGACCGCGCCCGCCTCCCGGCCGCACCACCGGCCCCCGTCCCGCCCCGTCCGGCTCCGCCGGATTCTCCATCGTCAGCTCCAACTCCCCGCCCCGCAGGGCGATCAACAGGGACACCGGGGCACCCCCGGCATGACGGAGGGCATTGCTCAGCCCCTCCTGCACCATGCGGTACGCCTCCCGCGACACCGGCTCCGGCACCGACGCCGGATCGCCCTCCACCCGCAGCACCACCCGTACCCCGCTCCGCGAGATCAGCCCCTCCACCGCCGCCAGCGTCGGCCCGCCGGTCATCGGGGCCTCCTCGCGCAGAAGGCCGAGCACCGAGTCGAGCTCGCCCACGGTGCGCCGGGTGGTCTCCTCGATCGCCGCCAGCGCCTCCCGTACGAACTCCGGATCCGTGTCCAGCACCCGGCGCGCGGCGCCCGCCTGGAGGGTGACCGCGCTCAGCGCGTGGCCGACCGAGTCGTGCAGCTCGCGCGCGAGCCGGTTCCGCTCGGCCAGCTCGACGGCGCGGCGTTCGGCCTCGGCCAGCCGGTCGGCGGGGGTCGGCCCGAGCAGTACGGGAGCCTGCCGGGCCAGCAGCCATCCGGCCCCGGCCGCACAGGCGGCGAGCGCGCAGAGCATCGCGATCCCGGCGGCCGGCATCAGCGCCAGCTGCCAGGCCGCGAAATCGGGCATCATCAGCCACTCCCGCAGCGGCGGGACGAACGGCACCACCATCATGGAGACCGCGAACGGCGGCAGGGCGAGTGTCATCCCGCTGATCAGCGCGCCGACTCCGACATGCAGGGTGAACCAGGAGGAGCTCCTCAGCCGTGCCGCCCGGGAGCGGGCCGGGCCGTCCGCCAGCAGTCCGGCCGGGATCCCGCACAGGGCACGCGCCGCCGACACCGACAGCGGCCGGGCCGTGGCGGCGAGCGCGCTCACCGCCGCCAGCGGCAGCCCCGCGGCGTACGGACCGAACTGGCCGGTCAGCGAACCGGAGAAGAGCGTGCGACTGCCGATGACGGGACCGGCGATCACACTGCCGACGAGCCAGTACGGCATCATCAGCGCCCCGCCCAGGATCAGATGGAGCCAGCGCAGCCTCGCCCGCGACCCGAACAGCGCGCCGGCACACGCCCGCGCCCGCCTCACGCGGCCCGCCCCGGCGGCGGGCCCGGCGAGCCGATGGGGAGCGGTCTGATGATCATCTCTTCAGCGTAGGCGAGGTCCGGCGGGCCGGGCCGCCGGCCGGCTCCCGCTTGAAAGGGGGGTGGCGGACCGCCCCGCCCGGGCGGGCGCGGGAGGAGCGTCACGGGTGTCCCGCGCACGGGAGCCGGGCGGCCGGGAGCCGGGCGTCCGGCGAACGGCGCGGGCGAGGGGAAGAGGGCGGGGGCGGGGGAGGGGGAGGCCATGCGCCCCACCCTCCCCGGCCCGCACCCCGCGCGGCATCCCGCCCGGTGACGATCTCCCTCCGCCGCGCGGCGGAGTGAGCGTCCGCCGAGGGGTGACCCACAGTCGCCGGGTCGTCGGCGCCGGCCGGTCCCGCGCGGCGAAGAGCGCGTCCTTGGTCAGCTGTTACTTGTTCATCAGCGGGAACGCGGTTCACCGTAGTGAACAACTCCCCGTGGGAGGACGTGTGCCGGGCGATCGGGAAGACGGCCGTGCCGGCGCCGGCACCACGGGACGGCGCACCCGGACCCGCCCCGGGCCGACCGGATGAACGCCCCCGCCGAACTCCCCGAAGCCCCCACCCGCCGGGTGCACCGGAGGGTCACGTCCCGCTGATCGCCCGGGTCGCCGCCAGTCTTCGACGCCCGAGCGCTCCCTCCGCGCGCCGGCCGGCCGGAGGGACCGTGCGACGGATCCTGAACCGGACCGGATCCTGAACGGGACAATGACCGGACCGGGCACGGACCGGACCGGACCGGGCACGGACAGAGCCGGGCCCGGCCCTGACGGGGCGAACCGCCGATTGCCGGAGGAATCAGGCGGGCCCCCCGCGCGTTGACTCCACCGCGGGGCCCGCCCGCGGATTCGTACGGACCCTGGAGAGACTGAACCATGCGTGTCGAGATCTGGAGCGATATCGCCTGCCCCTGGTGCTACATCGGGAAGGCCCGCTTCGAGAAGGGGCTCGCGGCATTCGCCCACCGCGACCGGGTCGAGGTGGTCCACCGCTCCTTCGAGCTCGACCCCGGCCGGGCCAGGGACGACGTCGGAGCCGTTGTCGACATGCTCGCGAAGAAGTACGGCCGCACCCCGGAGGAGGCCCGGGCCATGGAGGAGCACGTGGCCGGCAACGCCCGCTCCGAGGGGCTGGAGTACCGCACCGAGGGCCGGGACCACGGAAACACCTTCGACATCCACCGGCTGCTCCACCTCGCCCGCGACCGGGGCCGCCAGAATGAGCTGCTCGATCTCGCCTACCGGGCGAATTTCGCCGAGGACCGCTCGGTCTACGACCCCGAGGTGCTGATCGGGCTCGCCGTCGAGGCGGGTCTCGACGGCGCCGAGGCGCGTGCCGTGCTCGCCGACGAGAGCGCCTACGCGGAGGCGGTGCGCGCCGACGAGCGCGAGGCGGCCGAGCTCGGCGCGAGCGGTGTCCCCTTCTTCGTCTTCGACCGGCGGTACGGACTCTCCGGCGGCCAGCCGGCCGAGCTCTTCACCCAGGCCCTGGACCAGGCGTGGCGGGACCGCGCGCCCGCTCCCCTCACCCCTGCGGGCGATACCGCTCCGGCCGGCGATACCGCTCCGGCCGGCGGCGCCACCCCTGCGGGCGCCGCCGCTCCCGTCTGTGACACCGACGGCTCGTGCGAGGTCCCGGGGCGCTGAACCGCACCCGCTCCGGCGCGCGGGTCGAGCGGCGCTGAGGGGTTCCCTTCACCGATGCGCGATTGACCATCCGGCGGAGCGGCACCAGGGTTGATCCATGGAGACCCTGGGTGGCAGTGAGTTCGCGCCGGACACGACGTATCTGAACACGGCCATGTGCGGGCTGCTGCCCGCCCGCGCCGTCACCGTGATGAACACCCTGCTCGCCGAGCTCGCCGCCGGGCGGCCCGGCGGCTCGGGCGAGTTCACCGTCCTGGAGGCGGTGCGCGAGTCCTTCGCGCGGATCGCCGGAGTGGGCCCGGAGCGGGTCGCCGTCGGCGGCTCGGTCTCCGTCCATGCCGGACTGATCGCGAACTCCCTGCCGCCGGGCGCCGAGGTGCTCTTCCCGGAGGGTGAGTACTCCTCGGTCGTCACCCCCTTCGCCGTCCGGGGCGATCTGCGGCTCCGGTACGCGCCGCTGGAGGATCTGGCCGGCGCGATCCGCCCGGGCACCGCGCTGGTCGCCTTCTCGATGGTGCAGTCGGCCGACGGCAGGATCGCCGACCGGGCCGCGATCCGGGCCGCCGCGGCGGCGCACGGCACCCGTACGCTCGTCGACGCCAGCCAGTCGGCGGGATGGCTGCCGCTGGACGCGGGGGAGTGGGACTTCACCGTGACCGCCGGATTCAAGTTTCTGCTCTGCGCGCGCGGCGTCTCCTTCCTCACGGTCGGCGAGGAGGCCGGGGAGACGGTGACCCCGATCCATGCCGGGCCCTTCGCCGCCGCGGATCTGTGGGGGCAGCCCTACGGCCCGGTGCCGGAACTCGCCGGTACCGCCCGCCGCTTCGACGAGGCCCCGGCGTTTCTCGTGTACCACGGGGCACAGGCGTCGCTGGCGCTGCTGGAGGAGATCGGTATCGGCGCGGTGCACGCCCATGCCACCGCACTCGCCCGCGATCTGCGGGACGGCGTGGAGGCACTCGGACACCGCGCGGTCCCCGGTGAGTCCGCGATCGTCGCCCTGCCGGGGCTGGGCGGGCGGGCCGCCGCGCTGTCCGGAGCGGGAATCGTCGTGTCGGAGCGCGGCGGGAATCTGCGGCTGGCCTTCCACCTCCACAACTCGGCGGCGGATGTCGCCAGGGTGCTGGAGGTACTGAGCGTCTGAGCGTGCGACCGCCTCCGGCCCGCCGGGTCAGCAGACCACCGGGCCGGAGTCCTCGCCCCCGGAGCACGACCACTGCTGCTGCGCGCAGAGGTTCGCCTCCATCACACCCAGCAGCCGGGTCAGCTCCCTGCGCTCGCCCTCGTCCAGCCCCGCCAGGGTCCGCTGCTCCAGCGCCGACCAGGCGTCCTCCACCGCCGAGAGCAGTGCCCGGCTCTCCTCCGTGGCCTCGACCAGCACCGCGCGGCGGTCCGCCGGGTCCGGACAGCGGCGCACATGCCCGGCCTGCTCCAGCCGCTGGAGCATCTTCGTCACCGTGGACGGGTCCAGCTCCAGCGCCCTGATCAGCTCGGACTGGCGTACCGGCCCCGCCTCCCACAGATGTGTCATCAGGAATTCCTGCCCCGGGTAGAGACCCAGCCCCTTGAGCACCCTGGCCGCCGACATCCGGTGCATCCGGGCCACCCGGGAGACGGCATGGCCGACCGGTCCGCTCAGCGAGCAGCTGGGGAGCGGCTCCTCGGTACAGGCCGGGTCGGCGGCGGTGGCCTCGGATGTCATGGGGGTCTCCTTGCTGGGGGACTGTCCGTGACCAGTCTCCCCGAACCGCGGTCACTCTCCAAAGATTTTACCTTGGCCGACCAAGTAATGCATTAGAGTTGCCCCCGGCAGAGATACTTGGCCGACCATATAATTTCTTTGGAGCCCCTGTGACCAGTGCTTTCGACCCCATCGAGCTGTCCGCCGGGCAGCGGCTCGCCAACCGGGTCGCCATGGCCCCGATGACCCGCAGCCGCGCCTTCGGCCCCGGTCTCACCCCCACGGAATCGGTGGTGGAGTACTACGCGCAGCGTGCCGGCGCGGGCCTGATCATCACCGAGGGGATCCAGCCCTCCGTCACCGGCCAGGGCTACCCCGACACCCCCGGTCTGCACAGCGAGGAACAGGTCGCCGCCTGGCGCGCGGTCACCGACGCCGTCCACGCGGCGGGCGGAAAGATCTTCGCCCAGCTGATGCACTCCGGCCGCATCGGCCACCCCGTGCTCTTCCCGGACGGCCGCTCCAGCGTCGCCCCCTCGGCCGTGGCCGCCGCCGGACAGCTCTTCACCCATGAGGGCCCGAAGGACTTCCCGGTTCCGCGCGAGCTGACCGCCGAGGAGATCCCGGGCGTCGTCGAGGAGTTCGCGCACAGCGCCCGCAACGCCGTGGCCGCCGGATTCGACGGCGTCGAGGTGCACGGCGCCAACGGCTATCTCGTGCAGCAGTTCCTGGCCTCCAACACCAATCTCCGCACCGACGAGTGGGGCGGCTCCGTCGCGGGCCGCGTCCGCTTCGCCGTCGAGGTGGTGAAGGCGGTCGCCGCGGCGATCGGACCGGACCGCACCGGAATCCGGATCTCGCCCGCCAACACCTACAACGACATCGCCGAGACCGACCCGCACGAGGTCTACCCGGCGCTGGTCGCGGAGCTGGAGCCGCTGGGCATCGCCTATCTGCACATCTCCGAGAACCACCCCGACAGCCGTGAGGTGACCATCGCCCTGCGCGAGCGGTTCAGCGGTACGGTCATCCTCAACCCGCTGAGCGAGACGCCGACCGACCACACCGCACTGCCGCTGATCGAGGACGGCATCGCGGACATCCTCTCCTTCGGCGGGCTCTTCCTCGCCAACCCCGACCTTCCGGAGCGGCTGCGGACGGCCGGCCCGTACAACACCCCCGACCCGGCCTCCTTCTTCGGCGGCGGGGACAAGGGATACACGGACTATCCGGCGCTCAGCCCGGCCGGCGCCGTCTCCTGACACCCGGCCGCCCCGCGCGCTCACCGGGACCGGTGCACCCGTACCCCCGGAAAGCGCTGTACCGGCCCGGCGGCCCTGGAACGGCCGGGCCGGTACAGCGCGACGCCGGAGCCGGAGCCCGCGCGGTGGCGCTGGTCAGCGCACCGGGGTGAAGTCCCGCGCGCCGATGAACTCCGGCCGCCGCACCGGCGCCGCGAACGGCTCCACCGCCGCGTTCTCCACACTGTTGAAGACGATGAAGACATTGCTGCGCGCGTACGGGGTGATGTTGTCGCCCGAGCCGTGCATGCAGTTGCAGTCGAACCAGGTCGCCGACCCCGCCCGGCCGGTGAAGAGCCGGATGCCGTGCTCATCGGCGAAGGTGCTCAGCGCCGCGTTCGACGGGGTGCCCGCGTCCTGCATCTGCAAGGACTTCTTGTAGTTGTCCGCCGGGGTCTCGCCCGCGCACCCCAGGAACGACCGGTGCGAACCCGGCATGATCATCAGACCGCCGTTGGTCTCCCGGTTCTCCGTCAGGGCGATGGAGACCGAGACGGTCCGCATGTTCGGCAGCCCGTCCTCCGCATGCCAGGTCTCGAAGTCGGAGTGCCAGTAGAAGCCCGAGGCGCCGAAGCCCGGCTTCACATTGATACGGGACTGGTGGACATAGACATCCGAGCCGAGGATCTGCCGGGCCCGGCCCACCAGCCGCTCATCGCGCACCAGCGCCGCGAAGACCGGGCTCAGCCGGTGCACCTCGAAGACCGAACGCACCTCCCCCGAGGCGGGTTCCACGATCGACCGCTCATCGGCGCGCACCCGGGGGTCGGCGATCAGCCGCTCCATCTCCGCCCGGTGGAGCGCGACCTCGTCATCCGTGATCATCTCCTCCACGGTCGCGAAGCCGTCCCGCTCGAAACCGAGCAGATCGGTCCGGGTGAACGGGCCCGGCGCACCCGGCGCCGACCAGACGACCGGATCCCGGCGCGGCGTCACCACCTCCTCCGCGCCGCGCGTCGGATAGAGATCGGTGTTCCTGCGTGCGGTGGTGGTGGTCATGATTCAGCCCTCCTCGGTGAGCAGCGGATAGACACCGTTCTCGTCGTGGTCCTCCCGCCCGGTGACCGGCGGATTGAAGACACAGACACAGCGGAAGTCCGTCTTGGGGCGGAGCGTGTGCCGTTCGTGGCCGTCCAGCAGATACGTCGTGCCCGGTGTGATCCAGTGCGTCTCACCGGTCTCGTCATTGGTGAGTTCGGCCTCGCCCTCCACGCAGAGGACGGCCTCGACATGGTTCGCGTACCACATCGACGTCTCCGTGCCCGCGTAGAGCACGGTCTCGTGAAGCGAGAAACCGGCCTTCTCCCTGGCGAGCACGATGCGCTTGCTCTCCCAGGTGCCGGAGGCGGACCTCACATGGCGCTCGGTGTTCTCGATGTCCTTCAAGGAACGGACGATCACGGTGAATTGCTCCCTTTCTCTCTTCTCCGAGCCGGTTCGGCCTTGACGCGCGGGGGTGTACGGGGCCGTCCGCCCGCGCCGCGCACCGCCCGGCGGCGTGGCGTGCCCTCTCAGGCGGACGCGCCCGTCTCCCGTACCGCGCGGGCGAGGACACTCAGCCCCTCGTCCAGCTCCTCGGGGGTGACGGTGAGCGCCGGCAGCAGCTTGACCACCTCGCTCTGCGGCCCCGAGGTCTCCAGCAGCAGCCCCAGCTCGAACGCCCGCGCGCAGATCCGGGACGCCCGGGAGGTGTCGGTGAACTCCAGCCCCCACACCAGTCCGCGCCCCCGGAAGTCCACCCCGGGGTCCCCGCTCTCGGCCGCGATGGCCGCCAGGGCCCGCTCCACCTGTTCACCGCGGGCGAGGGTCTGCTTCTCCATCTGGCCGTCGGCCCAGTAGGTGTCCAGCGCCGCCGCCGCGGTCACGAACGCGGGGTTGTTGCCGCGGAAGGTTCCGTTGTGCTCGCCCGGCTCCCAGATGTCCAGCTCCGGCTTGAACAGGCAGAGCGACATCGGCAGTCCGTAGCCGCTGATCGACTTCGACAGGGTGACGATGTCCGGCGTGATGCCCGCCTCCTCGAAGGAGAAGAAGCCGCCGGTACGGCCGCAGCCCATCTGGATGTCGTCGACGATCAGCAGCATGTCCTGGCGCTCGCAGAGCGCCTGGAGGGCGCGCAGCCACTCGGCGCGCGCGACATTGATCCCGCCCTCGCCCTGCACGGTCTCCACGATGACCGCGGCGGGCTTGTTCAGACCGGACCCCTGGTCCTCCAGCAGCCGCTCGAACCAGATGAAGTCGGGGACCGTGCCGTCGAAGTAGTTGTCGAACGGCATCGGGGTCCCGTGCACCAGCGGGATGCCCGCCCCGGCGCGCTTGAAGGCGTTGCCGGTGACGGCGAGCGACCCCAGCGACATACCGTGGAAGGCGTTGGTGAAGGAGACCACCGACTCGCGGCCCTTCACCTTGCGGGCCAGCTTCAGCGCCGACTCGACGGCGTTGGTGCCCGTCGGGCCCGGGAACATCACCTTGTACGGGAGATCCCTCGGCCGCAGCACGATGTTCTGGAACGACTCCAGGAACGCCCGTTTCGCCGCCGTGGCCATGTCGAGGCCGTGGGTGATGCCGTCGCGCTCGATGTAGTCGATCAGCGCCCGTTTCAGCACCGGGTTGTTGTGGCCGTAGTTGAGTGAGCCGGCGCCGGCGAAGAAGTCCAGATAGCCGTGGCCGTCCTCGTCGTACAGCCGGCTGCCCTGGGCCCGGTCGAAGACCGCGGGCCAGCCGCGGCAGTAGCTGCGCACCTCGGATTCCAGGGTCTCGAAGACGCTCAGGGCGGGAGGGGCGATGGTCATGGTGATCTCCTGACGGGGGAGGAAGTCCGGGGTGGGGGTGCGGGCGGGAGGTGCCCGTGTGTGCCGGGGCGGCGCCTACGCGACGGCGGCGGGGAGGGGCGAGAGCGGGCCGATCCGGTAGAGGATCTCGGGCTGGTGCGGCTCCGCCGCCTCTCCTCCGGCGGCCGGGGCGGTCCGCGAGCCGACGCCGGTCTCCGGGCCGGTGCCCGTGGCCGTGTCCACGCCGGTCTCCCCGTTCTCGGCGGGGGCTGTCTCCACGGCGGGGTCCGTCTCCGGGGGGAAGAGCCCCGCGTCGAAGAGCACCTCGCGTTCCAGCCGGGCGCCGTGCCGCCGCGCGTAGGCGGTGAAGAGCCGGTCGGACGCGGTGTTGTCCGGCGTGACGGTCGTCTCCACCTCGCGCACCGCGAGACCGTGGGTGACCCGTGCGGTCAGCGCGTCGAGAAGAACCCCCGCGAGCCCCTGTCCGCGGTGGGCGGCGTCCACCGCGATCTGCCAGACGACCAGAGTGCCGGGCCGGCCGGGCCGGGTGTAGCCGGTGACGAAGGCGATCGGCGCGCCCTCCGGGTCACGTGCGACCAGTGAGGTGGCGGCGAAGTCGCGGCACCACAGCAGATAGCTGTACGAGGAGTTGAGGTCCAGGACCCCGGAGTCGCGGGCAATGCGCCAGATCGCGGCCCCGTCCTCCACTCGCGGGCTGTCGACGGTGATGAATTCGCTTGGGCGGTTGGCTCGTACAAGGTCTTCTTGTGCGGCGGTCATGCAGAAGTAATTTACCGAGCAAATCCCGAAAATGCATGGTCGGCAGGGGTTGGGTGAATGACGCTTCCGTGTTATCGCGCGGGCGTGAGTGCGGCCATGAGGGCCAAGTGATTTGCACACCTTTGTGCCGTATATATGCGACTAAACGGGCGCGATGTGGAGTCGATCACATAGTCGTGAACCGGTCCGGACTCTTATCGGATCCTTGGCGTTTAGGGCGCCGGAACCGGGGCAGAAGAAATGCGGGAAGCGACTGGAAATAAGCCCGCTTCCCGCATTCTTGAATATATTCCGCGTCAATTGCGGTTCATAGGTGAAAGCGCTGCCTATGCCCACACATCGCTGATCGCACGGCCCGCCGCCTCCAGATCGACCCGGGCGCCCGTCTCCGTCAGCGCCGAGCCCAGCGCGGCCAGCGAGGAGCGCACCGCGCCGCGCGTGGCGTCCACGCCGTAGTGATTGACCCGGATCATCTCCTGGGAGAGCGCCCCGCCGCCCGCGATCAGCGGCAGCGAGGGATCCGCCGCGAGCGCCCGCGCGACCAGCCCGGAGGCGTCCACACCGGCCGGGGTGCGGAGGGTGGTCGCCACCGGAGCCGCGTCCCGGGCGTCGAGCACATACGGCCGGAGACCGCCGCCGAGCGCCACCGCGCCCGCACGCGTCGCGGCGGCGGCCGAGGCGTGGCGGCCCGTCACCGCGTCCAGGCCCTCGGACTCGATCCGCTCCACACACGCCTGGAGCGCCAGCATCTCCAGCTGCGCGGGCGCGTGGAGCAGCGCCTTGCGCCCGCCGTCGATCCAGCGCTCCTTCCAGTCCAGCAGGGAGAGGTACGAGCGGCGCGGCGCGGCCGGGTTCGCCGCGAACCGCTCCCAGGCGCGCGCGCTCACCGAGACGGCCGACACACCCGCGGGCCCGCCCATCGCCTTCTGCGCCCCGATCACACAGAGATCGACCCCCCAGGCGTCCGGCAGCAGCGGCTCGGCCGCGACCGAGGCCACCGCGTCCAGCATGAAGAGCGCCCCGTGCCGGCGCACGACCTCGCCGATCTCCGCGACCGGGTTGGTGTTGCCGGTCGCCGCCTCCGCGTGCACCAGCGAGACGAAGTCGATCTCCGGGTGCGCGGCCAGCGCCCGCTCCACCTGCTCCGCGGTCACCGCCGTGTGGAACGGCACCTCCAGGTCGACGACCGAGGCGCCGCAGTCGCGCAGCCAGTTGCCGAAGGTCTGCCCGTACGGACCGGTCACCACATTCAGCGCGGTCGATCCGGGCCGGGCCCCGGCCCGGATGCAGCCCTCCAGCGGGAGCAGCGCCTCGCCTTGGGTGATCACCACGTCCTGCTCGGTGTCGAGCAGCGCGGCGACCCGCCGTTCGATGTCCGCGAAGTGCGCGGCGGTCAGCGGGGGCAGGTCCAGAAGGGGATGTGTCACTGCGGTGCCTTCTTCGGAATGGGTGTCCCGACCGGGCTTGTCCGGTCTCTCGGTCGAGGGTACCCAGGCACCCGCGGAGCCCTCCTCGCGCGGTCCGGCGCGGTACGGTGCCGCCGCACGCCACCCCGTACGCACGGGCCGGGGCCGCGCCCGCCGGGCCCGCCCGCCCCTTTTCGTACAGTGCCGCCATGACGAATCATGTGGTGCTGCATGTGAAAGGGCGGGTGCTCGCCGGCCCGGAGGACGTGCGGGACGAACTCTGGGCCGTCGGCGGCCGGATCACCTATCGGCGGCCCCCCGGCTCCCCGGAGACGGTCACGGTGTCCGGGTGGGCGCTGCCCGGACTGGTCGACGCCCACTGTCATGTGGGGCTCGACCGCCACGGCCCGGTGGACGCCGCGACCAGCGAGGAGCAGGCGCTCACCGACCGGGCGGCCGGGGCCCTGCTGCTCAGGGACGCCGGGTCGCCATCCGACACCCGGTGGATCGACGACCGCGAGGATCTGCCGAAGATCATCCGGGCGGGCCGGCACATCGCCCGCACCCGCCGCTACATCCGCAACTACGCCCATGAGATCGAGCCGGACGATCTGGTCGCGTATGTCGCCCGGGAGGCCCGCCGGGGGGACGGCTGGGTCAAGCTCGTCGGCGACTGGATCGACCGCGAGGCCGGGGATCTCGCCGCCTGCTGGCCCCGGGGCGCGGTGGAGGCGGCGATCGCCGAGGCGCACCGGCTGGGGGCCCGGGTGACCGCGCACTGTTTCGCCGAGGATTCGCTCCGGGATCTGGCCGAGGCCGGCATCGACTGTGTCGAACACGCCACCGGACTCACCGAGGAGACCATCCCGCTCTTCGCGGAGCGCGGTATCGCCATTGTCCCGACCCTGGTCAACATCGCCGGCTTCCCCTCGATGGCGGCCGGCGGCGAGGCCAAGTTCCCCGCCTGGTCGGCCCATATGCGGCGGCTGCACGAGCGCCGATACGACACCATCGGTGCCGCGTACGATGCGGGCATCCCGGTCTTCGTCGGCACCGACGCGGGCGGATCGCTGGCCCATGGCCTGGTCGCTGCGGAGGTCGCCGAGCTGGTCAAGGCCGGGATCCCGCCGCTGGAGGCGCTGTCGGCGACCTCCTGGGGAGCGCGTGCCTGGCTGGGCCGCCCCGCCCTGGACGAGGGGGCGCCGGCGGATCTGGTGGTGTACGACGCCGACCCCCGGGCCGATGTCCGGGTGCTGGCCGCCCCGCGCCGGGTGATCCTCAACGGGCGGGTGGTGCGCTGACCTTCGGGCCGGCACCCTCACACACCGGCGGCCTCGTCCGGGTGCAGGGCCCCGAGGATGAGGCCGAGGCCGAAGGCGAACTCGTCGCCGTAGTCGTAACCGGGCTTCAGCGCGTGCTCGGTGGCGAGTTCGGTGAGGTGGGGGTAGGTGTCGGCGGGCATCTCCCGCACGATGGCGCCCGCGACCTCGGCCAGATCCTCCGAGCCGCTGAACGGCAGGCTCACCTCCTGGATCACGAAGCCGTACAGATAGCTGTCGATCAGCGAGAAGGCGTGCGCGGTCATCGCGACCGAGAACCCTCCGGCGCGCAGTGCCCCGATGACGGCGTCGTGGTGGCGCAGGGTCGCCGGGCCGGGTCGGGTGCGGGAGTCCATCAGCCCGACGGCCCACGGATGGCGCCGCAGCACGGCGCGGGCGGAGACCGCCCGCCGGCGCATGGCGCTCCGCCAGTCCGTGCCGGGCGGCGGCAGCTCGATCTCGCCGAACACCGCGTCCACCATGCCGTCGAGGATGTCCTCCCGGCTCGCGACGTGGTGGTAGAGCGACATCGCCTGGACGCCCAGCGGTTCGGCGATGGCGCGCATGGTGAGCGCGGCCGTGCCCTTCTCGTCCGCCACCGCCATCGCGGTGCGGATCACGCCCTCACGGCTGAGCGGTGCGCGCGCCGATGCCCCGCGCCGGTTCCTGTTCCCCTCCGGCATCCGGTCCTCCTCCGCACCCCTGTTGACTGCCTTACGGCATAAGGTTACCTTGCCTTACAGCATAAGGTGACATTCCGGCGAAGGGGCCGCGCCATGGGTACGGAACGCATCAAGAGGGTCTGTGTCGTCGGGGCCTCGGGGAAGCTCGGGCAGTACATGGTCCGGCACGCGCTGGAGCGCGGCTATGAGGTGGTCGGTGTGTGCCGGGAGCGCAGTGTGCCGAAGCTGGCCGGTTTCGACGGCCGGATCACCGTCGTCCCGGGACCCACCGACGACCCGGAGGTGATCCGGCGCGCGGTGGAGGGATGCGACGGGGTGCTCACGGTGCTCGCGCCCTGGGGTGTGCGGCAGTACTCCTCCGGTACGGCGCAGGCGGTGCTCGACCACGCGCGGCCGGGTGCGCGCCTGGTCTTCTCCTGCGGCTGGCACATCACCCGCGACGGCGCGGACCGGTACTCGCGGATGTTCAGGGCGGGCGTCCGGATCGCGGCCGTGCTCGGCAGGCTCGTCCGCGCCGTGGAGATCGACGACCAGGTGGAGGCATGCCGGCGGGTGTTCGCCAGTGACACCCGGTGGACCGTGGTGCGCGGCAGCAGCCTGGAGGAGGGCGAGAGCGAGGGCCTGCCCGTGTGGAGCCGGCATGTGGGGGATCCGGTGCTGGCGAGCGATCTGACCCGCCGGGTCGACTTCGCGCTCTTCATGGTGGAGGCGCTGACCGACGACGCGCTCGTCCGGGAGGCGCCCGCGATCGTGGGCTGCCGCACCCCGAGCGCGCTCGCCCACGCCGATGGTGCGCGGGCCCCTCGTTGACCGGCCGTTACCTCGCGCCCGGGTCCTCGTTGAACTGATCCTTCCGCTGCCCGGACGGCGCGTTTCCCGGGCGGTCCGGGAACACGCGTACCCCGGGAATCGAATGCGGTCGCGAAAACCCCCCGTTGGAGTGAACTGACGCCAGGTGTCCGCCGGTTCACTCTCAGTGCGTAAAGATTCCGGTGTCCCGGTCGCCACCGCCCACGGTCCCTGTGGAGCGGGGTGGCGACGCCATGCCTCTTGTGGGGGTTCCACCACCGTGAACAGCAACACCTTCCGTATGCCCGCCCGCCGCTGTGCCGCCGTCACGGCCGCGGTCGCCCTGGCCGCGACGCCCGTCGCGCTGGCCGGACCGGCGCAGGCCGGCCCCGGCGGTGCCCAGGGCGGGGCGAGCGCGGTCGTGCTCCGCACGGGACTCGATGTCTCCCTGCTCGACAAGACCCTCCGGGTCCCGCTCGCCGCCTCCCTCAACGAGGTCCGGGCGCCCGCGAGCGCGTCGCGGACCGCGCTGAGCGTGCGGCTCGACGGAGTCGGCGGGGGCAGGCCGGTACAGATTCTGCGGGCGGACGCCGCCACCTCGAGGGCGACCGCGGACAAGAAGCGGGCCGAGGGCTTCGCCCGGCTCGTACGCGCCCGGGTCCATGTGCCGGGGCTGCCGCTGCTCTCGCTGATCGAGGTCGAGCAGGTCACCTCCAGGGCGAGCTGCCCGGCGGGCCGCAAGCCCGCGGCCGAATCGAATCTGCTCGGCCATGTGAAGGTCCTCGGCAAGACGGTCACGCTCTCCGCCGGCGGGCCGAGCCGGGTCACCGTCCCCGGTGTCGGCGAGGTCTCGCTCGATCTGTCCCGCACCCGCACCACGAGCAGGACGGCCGCGGCGACGGCCCTGGAGCTGAAGGTGTCGGTGAACCCGCTCGCTCTCAATGTCGCTGATGTGAAGGGCACGGTCACCCTGGTCCGGGCGGCCTGCGAGTCGCCCGCGGCGGCGGTGAAGCCGCCGGCCGAGCAGGAACAGGAGCAGAAGCCGCCGGTGAAGCATGAGCCGAAGGGCGAGTCCGTGAACCTCGCGGAGACCGGCGGCAGCTCCACGACGCCTTATGTGGCCGGGGGCGCGGCGGTGCTTCTCGCGGCGGGTGCGGGGGCGCTGCTGCTGACCCGCCGGCGGCGGGGGGCGCGGGGGCGCGGCTGAGCGGGGCGGGTGCGGCGGGAGGCCCGGCGGGGGTCCCGGTGTGCGGGTGTTGCCCCGGGTGCGCGAGCCGTGGGCGGGGCGCCGCCCCGGACCCCGCTCCTCAATCGCCGGAGGGGCTGGACCGGCCCGTCCCGGGGTCCGGTGGTCCGGGCCCGGGACGGTCCGCGCCGGGCTACTCGCCCACCATCGTCAGGGCCTGATCCATCGCCTGGAGGAAACGATTGGTCGTCGCCCTGTCGCGTACCGCGATCCGCAGCCAGCCGGGGCCCAGGCCCGGGAAGGTGTCGCCGCGCCGGACGGCGAAACCGAGTGAGCGCAGCCGCTCCCGGACCTCGGCGCCCCGGCGCACATGGACGAGGACGAAACACGCCTCGGCCGCCGCCACGACCCGTACCTCGTCGAACTCCGCCAGTCCGGCGAGCAGATGGGCCCGTTCCGCCGCGATCGACTGGGCCGCCTGCGCGGCCTCCTTCAGCGCGGCCGGATCGACGCACACCTCGGCCGCGGCGAGCGCGGGCGAGGAGACCGGCCACAGCGGCTGGGCCCGTTCGAGCAGCGCGATCGTCTCGGGGGCGGCCAGGACGTAGCCGATCCGCAGTCCCGCGAGGCCCCAGGTCTTGGTGAGGCTCCGCAGCACCACCAGGCCGGGCACATCCGTCCGGCCGGCCAGGGTCTCCGTCTCGTCCGGGACGCCGTCCATGAACGCCTCGTCCACCACCAGCACCCGGCCGGGGCGGGCCAGAGAGGCGATGTCCGCCGCGGGATGGAGCACCGACGTCGGGTTGGTCGGATTGCCGATCATCACCAGGTCGGCACTCTCGGGCACGGCGGCCGGATCGAGCCGGAAGCCGTTCTCCTCGCGCAGCAGCAGCCGGTGCACCGTGTGGCCGGCGTCCCGCAGGGCCGACTCCGGCTCGGTGAACTGCGGGTGCACGACCAGCGGATGCCGGACCGGCAGCGCGCGGGCCAGCAGGACGAACGCCTCCGCCGCACCCGCGGTCAGCAGCACCCGCCCCAGCGGAAGCCCGTGCCGGGCCGCGACCGCAGCCCGCGCCGACCGCCCGTCCGGGTACGCCGCCAGCGACCCCAGCGAACCGGCGATGTGCTCGCGCAGCCACTCCGGGGGAGTGCCCGCACGGACATTGACCGCCAGATCGGTCAGATTCCCGGGAGCGTCACGCATCTCCGCGTCACCGTGGTGCCGCAGATCATGGGTGTCCCGCGGATCGCGCGGGTCGGACGACTCGTCAGTACGCGTGTACATGGCTGCCGTGGCGGTGGTGGTGGCCGTGTGCCCGGATCCGTCCGTGGAGACCGTCCGGGCCGTCCGGGCGGCGGCGCGCGCACCCGGTCGCCGGCGGCCCCGGGGGGCGATGCCCCGGTTCCCGTACGGAATCGCGGGACGCGGGGGTTCCCGCATCGGCACGGGCGCCCTGGCCGGTGACCGGCGGGGCGGCGGGCTGGGGGGTCACGCGTTCTCCTTGAGGTGGGGTGCTGCGGGCGGGCCGGCGCCGCGACGGCGGGGACATCCGGCGCTGAGGGGGCGCCGGCGGTGGACGGCCGCTCTCGGGACGGACCGCCGCGAGCGCACCGGACCCGGTGAACCCGTCGGTACCGGTACCGGCACGGGGATCCCGGCCGTCGGCGCCGGCTTCCCGGTAGCCGTTCCGGCCGTCGCGGTCTCCGCCGGAAGGGGCGGGGCCGGCGGGTTCCCCCGCCACCGCCCCCCGGTTCCCGGGGCGTTCGCCCCACGGACCCCACGGACCCGCCGGACCCGTGGCGGCACCGCCGGTACCGATGGCGGACCCGCCGTCGACGGTGACGGCGGCCACGACGGCGGATGAGACCACCGACGGCCGAATTATGGCCGAAACTGAACTACGAGAGCGACCCGGCGGCTGCTGCGGCGGCAGCCGGGACGACGGCATCGGGACATGAACGGCCCGGTGGGCGAAGCCGGGTGCGGGCAGGCGCACGCCGGCCCCGCATCCACCCGTATGGGCCCGGCCCGCTTCCGAGGCGTGCTGATTCACGCCCGCCACCGCCTGCCGCGAGGGATCCCCACGTGGCCCGCGCTGGTGCGGGTGGCCGTGCTGCCGACCATCACGACGGTCATCATGTCCACCGCCGCCGGATCCACTCCGGCCATTCCGGGCGGACGGCTTGAACCGTCCGCGCGCGAGCCGGCCCGTACCGGCCCCGCCGCCGCCCCGGCCTCCCGGTCGTCCAGCCCGGTCCCGGGACCCACCGGTACGAGCCATTCCGGGGGAGCCCGGCGCACCACCGCGCAGGTCGCCATCGCCGGCCGGCCCACGGGGCGCGACTTGCGCTTCGGCACCAGCAGTTCACCACCGCCCGCGAGCGCCGCCGCCTCCGCCACCGATGGCGTACCCACCGCGGCCAGCGGCGCGGCGGACGGATGCGGTACGGGGACGGCGGCCAGCCGCTCCGGCGGATGGGTCACCAGGGGCACCCCCAGCCGCCGCGCCGCCGCCACGATCCCCGGCTCCGCCGCCTTCGCGTCGGCGGTCGCCAGCGCGGCGACGCACAGCGGCGAGAGCCCGCCCTCCCGGAGCGCCTCCGCGATCAGCCCCAGCACCTCCTCCGCCGGCACTCCGCGCGACGCGCCCACCCCGATGACGAGCGACGGCGGTCGCAGCACCACCCCGGGCCCGCCCGGTGCGACGACCCGGTCGGTGACCCGCAGCACCGGCCCGCCCTCGGCGGCACAGGGCTCGCGCTCGGCCATGAACAAGTGTCCTCTCGGGGCATTCGGGTGATCGGAGCGGGTTTCGAGGGGAGGAACGACGGCTCAGTCGGCTACCAAGGGCGCATGGCGGTCTTCGTCGCGCTCGGCGCGTTCCTCATGACGCTGTTCGGCGGCTGGACGGCGCAGCGCGTCACCGACCGCCGTCACCTGGTGCTCGGCCTCGCGGGCGGGCTGATGCTCGGCGTGGTCGGCCTCGATCTGCTGCCCGAAGCACTCGCGGCGGCGGGCGACGAGGTGTTCGGCGTACCGCAGGCGCTGCTGCTCTTCGTCGGCGGCTTTCTCACCGCGCACATGGTGGAACGCCTGCTCGCCGCCCGCCTGGCCGCCCACGGCGCGCGCGACACCGCCCCGTCCCGCGGCACGGGCACCTCCGCACCGTCCCGCGGCGCGCGCGACACCGCCCCGTCCCGCGCGGAGCACCCGGATCCGCCGGATCCGCCGGACCAGGCCGGCCGCGCCGGGCCGGCCGCGCCCGGCCGGCCCCTCGGTGTCGACGGGAGAACACCCCAGGTCGGCCTCACCGCCGCGGCGGCGATGGTCGGCCACAGCCTGCTGGACGGCATCGCCATCGGCGCCGCCTTCCAGGTCGGAGAGGCCATGGGCCTGACGGTGGCCCTCGCGGTGATCGCCCATGACTTCGCGGACGGCTTCAACACCTACACCCTCACCAGCGTCTACGGGAACACCCGCCGCAAGGCGATCGCGATGCTCGTCGCCGACGCCTTCGCCCCCGTCGTCGGCGCCGCCTCGACGCTGCTCTTCACCATCCCGCTGGAACTCCTCGGCAGCTACCTCGGCTTCTTCGGCGGCGCGCTGCTCTACCTCGCCGCCGCCGAGATCCTGCCCGAGGCCCACCACACCCACCCCGCCCGCTCCACCCTGCTCTGCACCGCCGCCGGAGTGGGCTTCATCTGGCTGGCCGTCGGCATCGCCGGGTGACCCCCGGCGCCCGCACCCCCACGCGCCGCGCATCCGCGCTCACCGCCGGCACTCCGCCACGAACCGCCGCGCGACCGAGGGCTCCGCCGCCCAGTGCGTGTGCAGATAGCTCGCATGCACACCCCCCTGGACGAATCCCTCGACCCGCCGCACCGGCCTGGACACCCCCCAGGCGGGAGACGGCCCGGCGCCCGGCTCCGTGACGGTCCGGTGGAACTCGTGCCCGCGCAGCCGGGTCCCGGCCACGGCGAGACAGCTGTCCGCGAGGGCCACGGCGTCGCGGTAGCCGAGAGTCAGCCGCTCACCCATCCGCGCGTCGGTGTCCAGGACCCCGCACATGGGCCGCCCGTCCAGCGAACGCGCGAGATAGAGCAGCCCCGCGCACTCCGCCGCGACCGGCGCGCCCGCGCGGGCGAGTTCGGCCACCGTCTTGCGCAGCGACTCGTTGGCGGAGAGCTCCGGTGCGTACATCTCCGGGAATCCGCCGCCTATGACCAGCCCCCGGGTCCCCTCGGGCAGCGCCTCGTCCCGCAGCGGGTCGAAGGCGACGACCTCGGCACCGGCCGCGGCGAGGAGCTCGGCGTGCTCCGCGTAGGAGAAGGTGAACGCGGGCCCGCCGGCGACCGCGACCACCGGCCGCTCCACAACGCCCGCCGGGGGAGCGTCCACGGCACCCACGGCACCCGCGGCGTCCCACGCGGCCGCCCCGATCGCCGGCGCCGAGCGGGCCAGCGCCAGCAGCCCGGCCAGATCACACCCCTGCCGCACCAGCTCCGCCATCGCCCCGACGGACTCCACCGCGTCCGGCCGCCGCTCGGCGACCGGTACGAGCCCCAGATGCCGGGAGGGCGTGGCGACCGAGGCACCGCGCCGCAGCACCCCCAGCACCGGCACCCCCACACTCTCCAGCGCCTCCCGCAGCAGCTCCTCGTGCCACTCGGAGCCCACCTTGTTGAGGATCACGCCCCCGATCCGCACCTCCGGATCCCAGGAGACGAAGCCGTGCACCAGCGCCGCCACCGACCGCGACTGCGAGGAGGCGTCCACCACCAGCACCACCGGCGCCCGCAGCAGCTTGGCGACATGCGCGGTGGAGGCCAGCTCGCCCTGGCGGGCGGCCCCGTCGTAGAGCCCCATCACCCCCTCCACCACGGCCACGTCGCACCCCGCCGCACCATGCGCGAACAGCGGGGCCATCAGCTCCGGACCACAGAGATAGGCGTCCAGATTCCGGCCGGGCCGGCCGGCCGCGAGCGCGTGATAGCCGGGATCGATGTAGTCGGGGCCCACCTTGTGCGGGGAGACGGCGAGACCCGACGCGGCGAAGGCGGCCATCAGGCCCGTCGCCACGGTGGTCTTGCCGCTCCCCGACGACGGTGCGGCGATGACGAGACGTGCTACCACTCGATGCCCCGCTGGCCCTTCTGACCCGTGTCCATCGGGTGCTTGACCTTGGTCATCTCGGTCACCAGATCGGCGAAGTCGAGCAGCTCGGCGGGGGCGTTGCGCCCGGTGATCGCCACATGCTGATTGCCCGGACGGTCCCGCAGCACCGAGATCACCTCGGCGGTGTCCACCCAGCCCCAGTGCAGCGCGTAGGTGAACTCGTCGAGGACATAGAGGCGGTACGCCTCCGCGGCCAGATCCCGCTTGACCTGCTCCCAGCCCTCCCGGGCCGCCTCCTCGTTGCTGAACTGCCGGTCGCGCTGGACCCAGGACCAGCCCTCGCCCATCTTGTGCCACTCCACCCGGCCGCCCTCGCCGGACGCCCCCAGCACCTTCAGCGCGTTCTCCTCGCCGACCTTCCACTTCGCCGACTTCACGAACTGGAACACCCCGACGGGCCAGCCCTGATTCCAGGCCCGCAGCGCCAGCCCGAACGCGGCCGTCGACTTCCCCTTGCCGGTGCCCGTGTGGACGAAGACCAGCGGACGGTTCCGCCGCTGGCGCGTCGTGAGTCCGTCGTCCGGTACGACGGACGGCTGTCCCTGTGGCATTACGCGGCCCTCCTGACCGATTGGGTGGACTGAACGCCCCGTACCAGCCCGGCGATCGCGTCGGACCGCAGCTCGTCGAGGGTGACCGCGGTGCCCCGCAGCTCGGCCGCGAGCGCGCCCGCGAGCCCCAGCCGTACGAGGCCGGACTCGCAGTCCACGACCACCGACGCGGTGCCGTCGGCCGCATGCAGCCGGGCGGCGCGGGACGCCAGCGCGGTGGGCTCGGGCCCGCCCGTCGCCCGGCCGTCGGTCACCACGACCAGCAGCGGACGGCGCGCGGGATCGCGCATGCGCTCCACCCGCAGGACGTCATGGGCCTTGAGCAGCCCGGCCGCCAGCGGGGTGCGCCCGCCGGTGGGCAGCAGATCGAGCCGGGCGGCGGCCGTGTCGACCGAGGAGGTCGGCGGCAGCGCGACCTCCGCCTCCTTGCCGCGGAAGGTCACCAGACCGACCTTGTCCCGGCGCTGATAGGCGTCGAGCAGCAGCGAGAGCACCGCGCCCTTGACCGCCGTCATCCGCTGCCGGGCCGCCATCGACCCCGAGGCGTCCACCACGAAGAGCACCAGATTGGACTCCCGGCCCTCCCGGACCGCCTGCCGCAGATCATCGCGCCGCACCACCAGACCGCGCCCGCCGCGCCCCCGCGCCCGCTGATGGGGGGCGGCGGCATGCACCGTCGCCGCCAGATGGAGCTTGGTGAGAGCCCCCCGGGGACGGCGCGAACCGGTGGTGCGCCCGTGCTCGGCCCGGGCGGGGGACCGGCGGCCCGCCGCGCCCTCCCCGAAGCCGGGGACGCTCAGCATCTTCGTGCGGAACGGCTCGCCCGCCCGGACCGCCCGCTGCTCACCGCCGCCGGCACCGCCCGGCTCGCCGCCCGTGCCGGGCTCCGCCCCGGCGCCGGCACCGTCGTCCCGCGCCCGGCTCTCCCCGGGGCCGTCCTCGGCCGGCTGCCCGCCACCGCCACCGCCGCCGTCACCCGGACCGTCCGGCCCCGCACCGGGGTCCGGGTCCGGATCCGGGTCGTCCTCCCCGAACTCCCGCAGGGTGTCGTCCAGCTTGTCCTCGTCCAGGCCGGGCGCGTCGAAGGGATTGCGCCGCCTCCGGTGCGGCAGGGCCAGCAGCGCCGCCCGCCGCACATCCTCGGGCAGCACCTCCGCCCGCCCCGCCCAGGCGGCCAGCGCCGTCGCCGTGCGCGCCATCACGATGTCGGCACGCATGCCGTCCACCTCGAACGCCGAGCAGGTCGCCGCGATCTGCCGCAGCGCGCCGTCACCGAGCACCACCGAGGGCAGCAGCGCCCGCGCGGCCACGATCCGCGCCCGCAGCGCGTCCTCCTCACCGGCCCAGCGCGCCGCGAAGCCGGCCGGGTCGTCGTCGTACGCCAGCCTCCGCCGGACCACCTCCACCCGCAGCTCGGGATCGCGCGACGCGGCGACCTCCACCGTCAGCCCGAACCGGTCGAGGAGCTGCGGACGGAGCTCGCCCTCCTCCGGATTCATCGTCCCGACCAGCAGGAAACGCGCGGCATGCCGGACCGAGACACCCTCGCGCTCCACATAGGAGGCGCCCATGGCGGCGGCGTCCAGCAGCACGTCCACCAGATGGTCGTGGAGGAGATTCACCTCGTCGACATAGAGGATTCCGCGATGGGCGTCGGCGAGCAGCCCCGGCTCGAACGCCTTCACGCCCTCGGCCAGCGCCCGCTCGATGTCGAGCGCCCCCACCAGCCGGTCCTCGGAGGCTCCGACGGGCAGCTCCACCATCCGCGCGGGCCGCGCGCCCGCGCCCCCCGCCCCGGAGGGTCCGGCCGGCAGCACCTCGTGCGGACCGTCGGGGCAGCCCGGATCGGGAGCCGACGGATCACAGGAGAACCGGCAGCCGGAGACCACCGGCACCTCCGGTATCAGCGCCGCCAGCGCCCGTACGGCGGTCGACTTCGCGGTCCCCTTCTCACCGCGCACCAGGACTCCGCCGACCCGCGGCGAGACCGCGTTCAGCAGCAGCGCCAGCCGCAGATCGTCCTGGCCGACAAGGGCCGTGAACGGATAGGGCGTGCTCATGGATGGATCACTCCTCCGAGAAAGGTGCCCGGAACCAGGGGCAGGACAGGGCCGGAGACGGCCGGGCGGCCCGCCCGGCCGCGCGAACGGCCCGCGGCCGGCGGCGCGGTCGCGGTGCTCACGCGGGTGCTCCGTGTTCCGTGTGCGCTCCGTGCTTGTCGTGCTCGTCGCGCTCGTCGTGCGCTCCGCGCCCGCCGCACTCGCTGTGTTCGCTGTGTTCGTCGTTCGCGCGGAACCCGCCGGATTCCGGTGCTCCGGACACTCCGACGGCTTTTGCCGGAATCCCCGCGGGCACACCGGCATCCCCCGCCGTACGAGGATCCGGGGGCGCGCCCGGAGCGATGAAGGGAAGCCCCGCGGGCGCCCCGCCCTCGATCAGCCGCCAGAGCGCGTCCGTGTCCGCGTGCTCCTCCACGAGATCGCCGAGCCGGTCCAGCTGCTCCTCGCGCAGCGCCGCGAAGGAGGTGTCGGGAGCGGGCGTGAAACGCCGCCCCGCGGCGCTCGCCACCCGCCGCAGAAACGCCCGCCGGAAGCCGTCGCTCTCCAGCGAACCGTGCCAGTGGGTGCCCCACACCTCCCCGACCCGGCAGCCGTCCAGAAACGCCTCCCCGCCCAGAACCTCCGCGACGCCATGGTGGATCTCATACCCCTCCACCCGCTCGCCCAGCGCCGTGCCCACCGGCCTCGCGAGTGTCTTGCCCGCCGCGAACCGCACCCGCACGGGCAGCAGCCCGAGCCCCGCCACGGAGCCCGCCCGCGACTCGACCTCGTCCTCGATGTGTTCACCCAGCATCTGGAACCCACCGCAAATCCCCAGCACCGGCCGCCCCTCGGCCCCCCTGCGCGCCAACTCCCGCGCCAGCCCCCGCTCCCTCAGCCACTCCAACGCCCGTACCGTGCCCCGGGTTCCCGGCACGATCACCAGATCCGCGTCCGCCAGCTCCTCCGGTCGGTCCACGAAGCGCACGATCACCCCCGGCTCGGCCGCCAACGCGTCCACATCCGTGAAGTTGGACATCAGCGGCACCGCGCACACCGCGACCCGCAGTACGTCCTCACCGACCGGAGCCGTCACGGCGGACTCCCGCACGGCACCCCGCAGCGAGACCCGCAGCCCGTCCTCCTCGTCGATGCCGAGCCCGCCCGCGTACGGCAGCACCCCGTAGGTCCGCCGCCCGGTGAGCCCTTCGAGCATGTCCAGGCCGGGCTCCAGCAGCGAGACATCGCCCCGGAATTTATTGACCAGATACCCCGCCACCAGGCTCTGGTCCTCGGCGCTCAGCAGCGCCGTGGTGCCGAAGAAGGAGGCGAAGACACCGCCCCGGTCGATGTCGCCGACCACCAGCACCGGGAGCCGCGCGGCCCGTGCGACACCCATGTTCACGATGTCGGTCCGCCGCAGATTGATCTCGGCCGGACTGCCCGCGCCCTCGCAGATCACGGCGTCATGGGTGCTCAGCAGCTCCTCCAGACACCCCACCACCGTGGAGAGCAGGGCCTCCTGGCGTCCGCCGTGGTAGCCGCGCGCACTCAGCTCACCCACCGGCTTGCCCATGAGGACCACCTGGCTGCTGCGGTCACCGCCGGGCTTCAGCAGCACCGGATTCATCAGCGCGCTCGGCTCGGCCCGGGCGGCCTGCGCCTGCATCGCCTGCGCCCGGCCGATCTCCGCGCCCTCCCGGGTCACAAAGGAATTGAGGGACATGTTCTGCCCCTTGAAGGGGGCCACCTTCACCCCGCGCCGCACCAGCCAGCGGCAGATCCCGGCGGTGACCACGCTCTTGCCCGCATCGGATGTCGTACCGGCGACCAGCAGCCCGCCGCCCCGTCCGCGCCCGTTCACCGGGTCACTTCCCTTCCCTGTCGGTCCGCACCACACGCCGCCACAGCAGCCGTCCCGCGAGACCGGCGCCCAGCGCCAGCACACTCACCCGCCGCGACAGCCGGACCGCCCGTTCGATGTCGGCGGCCTCCACCGGCCGCCCCTCCCCGTGGAGCACCGGCCGGTGCTCGACCCGGCCGCCGTACGCGAGAGTGCCGCCCAGCCGTACGCCCAGGGCGCCCGCGAAGGCCGCCTCCACCGGTCCGGCGTTGGGGCTCGGATGGCGGTGCGCGTCGGCCCGCCAGGCCCGTACGGCCCGCACCGGGTCCCCGCCCGCGAGCACCGCGAGCCCGGCCGTCAGCCGGGCACCGGGCCATCCCACGACATCGTCCAGCCGCGCCGAGGCCCAGCCGAATCGCCGGTACCGGGGGGATTTGTGCCCCACCATCGCGTCCAGGGTGTTCACCGCCCGGAAACCGGCCAGTCCGGGCACACCGGCGAGGGTCCCCCACACCAGGGCGCCCACGACGGCGTCGGAGGTGTTCTCGGCGACGGACTCGACCACGGCGCGCGCGATCCCCCGCTCGTCCAGCGACTGCGGGTCGCGCCCGCACAGATGCGGCAGCCGCGCCCGGGCGGCCGTCACATCACCGGCGGTGAGAGCGGCCCCGATGGTGCGGGCCTCGCGGGCCAGCGACGTACCGCCGAGGACGGTCCAGGTGGTGCCGGCGGTCAGCGCCGCGGAGAGCGCGGGACTCCGGCGCACCCCGCGCGCGAGCAGCGCGGCGGCGGCGACGGTACCGCCCGCGCAGACGGCGGTGTGCAGTGCGCCCCAGCCCCGGTGGTCCCGCCACAGAGCCTGTTCGACGGCGCCGGCGGCCCGGCCGAACGCGGCGACCGGATGCCCCCGGCGGGGGTCGCCGAGCAGCAGATCGCCGATGAGACCGGCGGTGGCGCCGTACGCGAATACCCGGTCGGCACGCATCCGCTCAGACCGCGGTTCCGGTCCGGGCGGCCCGTGATGCCGGGGGTGTCACTGGGGCAGGGGCTGAACCGCGGCCGGGCATGGCTTCGTGTCCTCACTCAGGGTGTCCGCGCCCTGGTTCGACTGATCGGCGGCGAGAGTTCCTGGCTTCCGGGATCTCTCCCGGTGACAGTGGCGGGACCGCGCCGGATTTGCACCGGCTTCCTCTGCTGCCGCCGTAATGGCCCGGGCAGTCCACCACGCGGCGAGAACACCCGTCAACCTGCCGTTGACCTGCGGCGGGACAGTGTGCTGCGGCCCACACCCCACCGGCGGAAATGACAAACGGGCCGGTCACCCCCGCAGAAGGTGACCGGCCCGCCGGCCGGGACGGACGGCGGCCGCGGTGTGACACGCACACGCTCAGCCGCCGGATCGCCGTATCAGGTGACGATCAGGTAGATCCCGTAGCTCACCGCGGCCAGGCAGGCCGCGAAGCAGGCGTACGCGCCGGTCCGGGCCAGGGCCACGGAGGAACCGCCTTGGCCGTCGGCCGGGGCCTGCTTGCTCAGTCCGATGATGCCCATGACGAAGAGGCCCACCAGAGCGACGGTGGCGACGAGGCTCACGCCGAAGACGGAGCCGAGGGCTGCCCAGTCGATTTTCATACGGATCTGTCCTTACACCGCGGCCGGGCTGGCCGGGCCGTTCTCGGAGGCGTTGGCCGTGGGGGAGGGGATGGTGGTCTTGAAGTCGTCGTGGACGGCGACCTGGCCGGCCGGGGGCGGGGTGACGGCCGCGATGGCGGTGGTCACGACGCCGGGCTGCTCGCCCGTCTCGTCGACCTCGTTGACGTTGGTGTGGTCGACCACCTGGCGGCGGGAGTAGATCCAGATCGCGGCGGACGACAGGACCAGGAAGGCGGCGACGACGGCGACGCCCCAGTCGCCCTGCTTGGTCACGTACTCGGAGCCCGCGGCCACCAGACCGGCGGCCGGGAGGGTCAGACCCCAGGCGACGAACATCCGGGTGGCGGTGGACCAGCGGACCACACCGCCCTTGCGGCCCAGACCGGCACCCATCACCGCGCCGGAGCAGGAGTGCGTGGTTGAGAGCGAGAAGCCGAGGTTGGAGGAGGCGAGGATGACGCTGGCCGCGCTGGTCTGGGCGGCGAAGCCCTGCTGCGGCTGGAGGTCGGTCAGGCCCTTGCCCATGGTGCGGATGATGCGCCAGCCGCCGAGGTAGGTGCCGAGCGCGATGGCGACACCGGCGGAGACGATGACCCACATCGGGGGGTTCGAGCCGGGGGCGAGCACATTGCCGGCGACCAGGGCCAGCGTGATGATGCCCATCGTCTTCTGCGCGTCATTGGTGCCGTGCGCCAGCGAGACCAGACCGGCCGAGGCAATCTGACCGGCGCGGTAGCCCTTCGCGGTGGCCTTCTCATCGGTCTTCTGACCGAGCTTGTAGGTCAGCCGGGAGGCGAGGTACGCGCCGATGCCGGCGACCAGGGGGGCGGCGATCGCGGGGATCAGCACCTTGGTGACGACGGTGCCGCCGTTGACTCCGCTGACGCCGACCGAGGCGATCGTGGCGCCGATCAGGCCGCCCATGAGGGCGTGCGAGGAGCTGGACGGCAGGCCGACCAGCCAGGTCAGAAGATTCCAGAGGATGGCGCCGACGAGCGCCGCGAAGATCACTTCTGGTGTTATGCCTGACTCGTTGACGATTCCGCTGGAGATCGTCTTGGCGACCTCCACCGAGAGAAACGCGCCGACGAGGTTGAGCACGGCGGACATGGCCACCGCGGACTTGGGCTTCATCGCGCCGGTCGAGATGGTCGTCGCCATCGCGTTGGCGGTGTCGTGGAAACCGTTCGTGAAATCGAACACGAGAGCCGTCACGATCACAATCGCGAGCAGCAGCGTGATGTGTTCCATTTACCCAGGCAATCTTTGGACGTCAGTGGCCCGGCGAACGTAAGTAACCTGGGTGAACGGAAGGTGAACTGGGGTCGGATTCGGGGTGTCCCCATGCGGGGTTTTTCCTTCCGCTTCCGTCCGGAGGGGCTGTGCGGACGGGCTCGGCGGAGCTGAGCCGACAGAAAGTGGCTTCCATCACCTTTTAGGGATATCTGCCTGTTGTGGCCCACGGTCGCACCCTGTGCGCGCAGGGCGACGCCTGACAGGATTCCAGTATGACCGAACAGATGTCTGACCCCACTGGAGAAGCGATCGAACAAGCCTGGCGCGAGGTCGTCGCCACGGCTCGCAGAACCGCCGCGGAGGGCCTGGTGGTCGGCACCTCCGGCAACGTCTCCGTCCGGCTCGGCCCGGTCGTCCTGGTCACCCCGAGCGGGGTGCCCTACGACCGCCTCACCGACGCGGACACGGTCGCGGTCGGCCTCGACGGCCGCCGGCTCATCGGCACACTCGGCCCCACCAGCGAACTCCCCCTCCACCTGGAGGTCTACCGCAACACCGGCGCCCGGGCCGTCGTCCACACCCACGCGGTGCACGCCACCGCCGTCTCCACCCTGGTCTCCGAGCTCCCGCCCGTGCACTACATGACCGCGGCGCTGGGCGGGCCGGTGCGCGTGGCCCCCTACGCCCTCTACGGCACCCGGACTTTGGCCGAGAACATGCTCATCGCGCTGGAGGAGCGGACGGCGTGCCTCCTGCGGAACCACGGGACCATCGCGTACGGGGACAGCCTGGAGCAGGCGTACGACCGCACGGCGCAGCTGGAGTGGATGTGCCGGGTCTGGCTGACGGCGTCCTCGGTGCCGGGGCTCGCGCCGAGCCTGCTGACGGGTGCGGACCTGGACGAGGCGGCCGAGCGCCTCCGCGCCTATGGCCAGCCGACCTGACCCTTCCGGGGCTCGGCCCTGGGCCCGGCGCGTCTGCCTCCGGCGGGGCTTGTGTGTGCGGGTTGCCTGTTTCCCCGGGTGGGGTGCTTGTGTGTGCGGGTTGGGTGCCGCTCCGGTTCGGTACTGGGGCTGCATGATTTACGGCGCGCGCACCCGGTCTTGTTTCGATCACTCGGGTTTGCGCCACAAATCACGCTTGACGCCCCAGTACCGCTCCTGCGCGTCCCCCCTTCCGCGAGTGACCCCAGTGCGTGATGACGGTGACGAGGGTGCCCGTGCGTTCCGAGTCGGTTTCACAAGGCGGGGAACCCGGGTCCGGAACGTCACCCAGGGGGTGGGTGGGTGATGGGCGTCAGAGTGGGCGGGTGCATCTGGGCGGGCGCTCCCGCACCGGAAACAAGCGGCTTGGGGCAGGGTGCCGCTTATCGGGCGACGCCCGTGGAGGGGGTGTGCAGGGTCGTCCCCGGAAGAGCCGGCGGCAATACCCGGACAACCCGAACAACACAGGGCACCACGCGCACAAGAAGAGCCCCGCACCCCGGGCGACCCGAACACCACGGGCGAGGACGCGACACCGCCCACGCACTCGCCCGCACCAGCGAACGAGGGCGAGCAAATTCAGCCCCGCCGGCGTTTGAGGCGCCGGGTCCGGGGCGGAGCCCCGGGAAGGGACCCGCACTCCGGGACCCCGAACAACGCGGGCGAGGACGCGACACCGCCCCCACACCCGACCGCACCCGCGAACAAGAGCAAGCAAATTCAGCCCCGCCGGCGTTTGAGGCGCCGGGCCCGGGGCGGAGCCCCCGGGAAAGAACCCGCACCCTGGGCGACCCGAACGACGCGGGCGAGGACGCGACACCGCCCCCACACCCGACCGCACCCGCGAACAAGAGCAAGCAAAATCCAGCCTCGCTGGGGGTACCTCCCAGGCGAAGCTCTGGGGGAGTTTGAGGCGCCGGGTCCGGGGCGGAGCCCCGGAAAGGGGCCCGCACCACGGGGCGAGGGCGCACCACACCCCGCCCCGCCGGAGGCAGCCGCGTACACCCCCGGCCCCCGCCCGATGGCACGACCCCGCACCCGTGCCGACACTGGAACCGTGCGCCCGGCAACAGCGACGGCAGCGGCCGTCACCACCCTGATCGGTATCGGCGCGGCCGGCCTCGCCGCCGGCCGCTTCGCGAGCGACGCGGCGCTCAAGGTGCCGCCCGACCGGCCCATCCCCGGCGATCACCGGCTCACCGTGCACTCCGCGTCGCCGGGCCGGGTGACGCTCACCCGCAGCCTGGCCTCCCTGCGCCCGGGCACGTACGGCATCGACGGGCCCGGGGTCCATGCCGTGATCGGCCCGGTCCTCGACGACGAGCCGCACCCGGCCGACACCGTGGTGCGCCGGCTGGAGCGGGTCGGTCCGGGGAGCCTGGAGCCCGGCACGCGGGTGCGGCTCAGCCCCCGGCTGTACACCGGTGACCCCCTGTCGGCGCTGGGCATCCGGCACACCGATGTCACCATTCCCGGCGAGCTCGGCCCGCTCCCCGCCTGGTACGTCCCGGCGCCCCGCGACACCTGGGTGATCGCGGTGCACGGCCTGGGGGCCACCCGGGAGCACCCCATGAACCTGCTGCCCTTCCTGCACGGCCGCCGGCTCCCCGTCCTCGGTCTCGGCTACCGCGGTGATCCCGATGGCCCCAGGCCGCCCGATGGCCTCGGGCACCTCGGGGATTCCGAGTGGCGGGATCTGGACGCCGCCCTCCGCTTCGCCGTCCGTGAGGGCGCGGGCGGCATCGTCATCCACGGCTGGTCCACCGGCGCCACGATGGCGCTGCACGCCGCCGCGGGCTCCGCGCTGCGCGACCGGATCAAGGGGCTGGTGCTCGATTCGCCGGTGCTCGACAAGGAGGCCACCGTACGGGCGCTGGCCGCCGCCCGGCACACCCCGGCCCCGCTCGTCCCCCTCGCCGTCCGGGCGGCCCGCAGCCGGGCCGGACTCTATGACGACGGGCCGCTCGCACTGACGGATCCGCAGGTCCTCCGGGTGCCGACGCTGATCATTCACGGGCCGGACGACACCGTCGCCCCCTGGCAGCCGTCCCGGGAGCTCGCCGCGAGCCGCCCCGAGCTCGTCAGTCTCCACACCGTCCGCAACGCTCCCCACGGAGCCATGTGGAACGCCGACCCGGCCCGCTGCGAAGAGGCGCTGCGCCGCTTCCTGACCCCTCTGATGTGAGCCGCCGGACCCCTTCCGGCGGCTCCCCGCGGCGCGTCGCCGGGGCTCGGTCCGGGCACCTCGTCCGGGTTCCGTTTGGGCTTTCGGGCCATCAGCGGGAACACTGCTCCTTGTGACGTCCCGAAAGCCTGATGAGCAATTGGCGCGCAACTCCAGACTCCGTCTTGTCCGCCCGCGACCTCTGGCCACCGCCCGACGGGCTGTGACGACCCGGCGTACCCGGCCGGCCCCGAGGCCCCCCGAGGGCACTCCTCCTCCCGCAGAACTGGCCCGTCAGGCGAGGGAAGTCCTCGCCGACGCCGTGCGGATCGCCCGCTGGGCGGCCGTCGAGCGGGACCAGAGCAGCGCCCCCCTCGCCACCCCGGCCCGGGAACGGGCCGCCGCCGCGCT
This sequence comes from Streptomyces sp. CAU 1734, assembly GCF_039888735.1. Lineage (NCBI taxonomy): Bacteria > Bacillati > Actinomycetota > Actinomycetes > Kitasatosporales > Streptomycetaceae > Streptomyces > Streptomyces sp. CAU 1734. The sequence continues at coordinate 50,854 of NZ_JBDQQP010000013.1, read as the reverse complement.
CGGGCTGACCCCGCTTCAGGTGCGGGCCGGCTGGGACCGGGCCCGCCTGGCCGGTCTCGTGGAGCTCCACGGCGGCACCGCGCGTCCCGGCTGGCGGCTGCGCGCCTGGGACCGCGACGACATGGCCGTGCTGCGCGGCTGGGTCGCTCTCTTCGACGCCTGGTCGCTGGTGCACCCGGCCCCCGGCGATGTCGCCCCCGCGGCCGTCGCGGAGGTCGTCGAGGCCGTTCCCCAGGTGCTCTCGCTCCTCCAGCTCTCGGCCGGTCCCGTTCTGGTTCCGGTCCTGCTCGATCTGCTGGAGCAGCGCGTCGCGGAGCTCCGCGAGGAGCGCTGCGAGGTCCCCTACGGGCCGCAGGCCGAGCCGCTGCCGGTGCCGGAGGCCGGCCCGGCGGAAGCGGTCCCGGCCGCCCAGCCGCCCGGCCCGGAGACCGTCGCCACCCTGCTCGACTGGGCCCTGGAGGGTCTCTCCGCGGTCGGCGCCCTCACCCTCGACAAGGGCCGCTCGGCGACCCTCACCCCGCTGGGGAACTGGGCGGTCTGGGTCAAGCTGGAGCAGATCTGTGTCGCGGCCCAGAGCCCGGCCGGGAACATCGAGCAGTCCGCCGACGACATGCTGCGCGGCTGCGCCCGGCTCACCCCCGGGCCCGCCCGGGCCGAGTACCGCGCCTGGCTCGCCGCCCGCACCGTCTCCAGCGCGGTGACGGAGCTCCTCGGCGTCGCCAGGGGCGAGGACGCCCTGCTGCGGGGTCTCGCCTTCGAGGCCCTGCGGGTGGTCGGCGGCCCTGCCGAGGCCGAGGTGCGCGCCGCCGCCGAGGAGCCCTCGCTCCGTCCGTACGCGCTGCTGTGGCTGGCGGAGTACGAGGGCGCGGACGCCGAGGACGCCCAGGACGTGCTCACCCGCGAGGAGGCCACCTGGCTCTGGGTGGACACCGCCGCCGCCGTGGCCGACCACGGCGAGCCCCAGCTGCTGCTGCGCCATCTCGACTCCGCCGTGCAGGGCACCGTCCCGGCGCTGCTGGAGGAGGTCCGGGCGGGCGGACATCCCCGTACCGTCCAGGTCCTGGTGGCGCTGGCCGCCGCCCACCCCGATCCGGCGCTCGCCAAGGCGGTGCGCCGGGCCGCCTTCCAGGTCCACACCGGCGGCGCGTAGCCCCGGCGCGGGGCGGCGGGGGCCCGGAGACCGGGCCCCCGCCGGCGCGCCCGCTCAGGCGAAGGTGTTGCAGCGGGCCATGTCGCCGGTGCGGTGGCCGATGCCGAACCACCGCTGCCGCTGGGCCGCCGAGCCGTGCGTCCAGGTCTCCGGGGTCACCCGGCCCTGGAACCGCTCCTGGATCCGGTCGTCGCCCACGGCCGCCGCCGCGTCGAGTCCGTCCCGGATGTCCGCGTCCGTCAGGCTGGTCAGCAGCGGACGGCCGGTGGTCTCGTCGGGCGTGGTGGTCGCGTGATGCGCCCAGACGCCCGCGTAGCAGTCGGCCTGGAGCTCCACCCGTACGGAGTTGCTCCCGGCGCCCCGCCCGCCGTCCCCGGCCCGCTGGAGCGTCCCCATCAGGTTCTGCACATGGTGTCCGTACTCGTGTGCCACGACATACGCCTGTGCGAACGGTCCGCCGCCGGATCCGAAGGAGTCCCGCAGCTCGCCGAAGAACCCGAGATCGAGGTACACCTGCCGGTCGCCGGGGCAGTAGAACGGGCCGACCGCCGAGGTCGCCGCACCGCAGGCGGTGTTCACCCGGCCGGTGAAGAGCACCGTCCGGGCGTCCGCGTACCGTCCCTGGCGGCGCGGGAACTCCGCCCGCCAGAAGTCCTGCACGCTGTTGACCACCGCGACGATCCGGCAGTCCTCCCGGGTGTTCGCGTCGGAGCCGCGCCGGCAGGCCCGGTCCACCTCCGCCTGCGAGGAGGAGGTCGCCACCGGATCGGGGGCGCCGGAGGACAGCCCGAGCTGTTCGGGGCCGATCCCGAAGAGCAGCCCGAGGATCAGGGCGACGACCCCGGCGATCCCGCCGCCGACGGTGGCCTTCCCGCCGGGGATCCGGCCGCCGCGCACATCCTTGACCTCGGACGTGTCCAGATCGGCGTCGTCGTCGAACCGCATGGGCCACCACTCCCGGCTTCCGTCCCGCCGGCGGCCGCCGGCCCTGTGTCGGACACCGGCCCCGCCCGGATCCGGCACGGCGCCGGCCCGCCGCCCCGCGCCGAGTATCGGACACCCGCCAGCGGAATGCCCCTTTTGTCGTCATCCGGGCCTGTCGGCCGGCGGAGGGCCCCGCTCCGCTGCCCGTACCGCCGCGAATCCGTCCCCGGGGAGCGAAAAGCACTTGCAGCCCCCCGTTAGACTGGCCCGTATGGCCATCCTCCTTGCGCATTAGCCGGCGTCGAAGCCCCCGCGCCCCGTCCTTCCGCCGTCCATACCGCCCTGGAGACTGTCCGTGATCACCGCTTCCGGTGTTGAGCTGCGTGCCGGCGCCCGCATCCTCATCGAATCCGCTTCCTTCCGCATCGCCCGGGGCGACCGCATCGGCCTCGTCGGCCGCAATGGAGCGGGCAAGACCACCCTCACCAAGTGCCTCGCGGGCGAGGGCCAGCCCGCCGCCGGCACCATCGCCCGCTCCGGCGAGGTCGGCTACCTCCCGCAGGACCCGCGCACCGGCGATCTCGACATCCTCGCCCGTGACCGCATCCTCTCCGCCCGCGATCTCGACTCCGTCCTCCGCAAGATGCGCGAGAACGAGGACCGGATGGCCAACGGCAAGGGCGCCACCCGCGAGAAGGCCATGAAGAAGTACGAGCGCCTGGAGACGGAGTTCCTGACCAAGGGCGGGTACGCGGCCGAGGCCGAGGCGTCCACCATCGCCGCCGCCCTCGGGCTCCCCGACCGGGTCCTCGGCCAGCCGCTGCACACGCTCTCCGGCGGTCAGCGCCGCCGCGTCGAGCTGGCCCGGATCCTCTTCTCCGACGCCGACACCCTGCTCCTCGACGAGCCCACCAACCACCTCGACGCCGACTCGATCGTCTGGCTGCGCGACTACCTCAAGACCTACCGCGGCGGCTTCATCGTGATCTCCCACGATGTCGATCTGGTCGAGACGGTCGTCAACAAGGTCTTCTATCTGGACGCCAACCGCTCCACGATCGACGTCTACAACATGGGCTGGAAGCTCTACCAGCAGCAGCGCGAGGCGGACGAGAAGCGCCGCAAGCGCGAGCGCCAGAACGCGGAGAAGAAGGCCGCCGCCCTCAACTCCCAGGCCGACAAGATGCGCGCCAAGGCCACCAAGACGGTCGCGGCGCAGAACATGGCCAAGCGCGCCGAGCGCCTGCTCGCGGGTCTTGAGGAGGTGCGCGCCTCCGACAAGGTCGCCAAGCTGCGCTTCCCCGAGCCCGCGCCCTGCGGCAAGACCCCGCTCACCGCCGAGGGCCTCTCCAAGTCGTACGGCTCGCTGGAGATCTTCACCGATGTCGATCTGGCGATCGACAAGGGCTCCCGGGTGGTCATCCTCGGCCTCAACGGCGCCGGCAAGACCACCCTGCTGCGGCTGCTCGCCGGGGTGGAGAAGCCCGACACCGGCCAGGTCACCCCGGGCCACGGCCTCAAGCTGGGCTACTACGCCCAGGAGCACGAGACCCTGGACCCCGAGCGCACCGTCCTGGAGAACATGCGCTCCTCGGCGCCCGATCTCGATCTGGTCGAGGTGCGCAAGACCCTGGGCTCGTTCCTCTTCTCCGGCGACGACGTCGACAAGCCGGCCGGTGTGCTCTCCGGCGGTGAGAAGACCCGGCTGGCGCTGGCGACCCTCGTGGTCTCCTCCGCGAATGTGCTGCTGCTCGACGAGCCCACCAACAACCTCGACCCGGCCAGCCGCCAGGAGATCCTCGGAGCCCTGCGCACCTACAAGGGCGCGGTCATCCTGGTCACCCACGACGAGGGTGCCGTCGAGGCGCTGGAGCCCGAGCGGATCATCCTGCTGCCCGACGGAGTCGAGGATCTCTGGGGAGCCGACTACCGCGATCTGGTCGCGCTCGCCTGATTCCGCCCAGCGGCCGGTCAGAACACTGATCCACTGCCTATGGATCATTCGGCTCACAGGTGATCCATCATCTGAGTGAGTGTGTCTCGTACCCCGGAGTGACGCCGAGTGAGGGGCCGAGTTCCGGAGACGGAGCGCGGCCCCTTCCGTCGTACCGACTCTGACCAGGCAATTCCCCGGACAGCGCGCGCGGGCGGCGATTTTCGGAGCCTCGGAATGAACCCTTCCGGAGCCGCTCGCCGTATATCGCACAACAAAGGTCCTCGCATGGACCTTGCCGAATGGGTGGCCAGGAAGCGCGCAAGGGGTGATCATGAGAAGTCCAGAGCGCACTTCCCATGAGGAGGCACGGGTGGCCGAGACTCTGAAGAAGGGCAGCCGGGTGACCGGCGCCGCGCGCGACAAGCTCGCGGCAGACCTGAAGAAGAAATACGACTCCGGTGCGAGCATCCGGGCGCTGGCCGAAGAGACCGGCCGGTCTTATGGATTCGTCCATCGGATGCTGAGCGAGTCCGGAGTCACATTGCGGGGACGCGGCGGAGCGACACGAGGCAAGAAGGCCGCTTCGGCCCAGGTCTGACGACCAGGGCTTCCCACCGGTTCTTGAGGTGGTCATCCGGCCGGTCACACGGCCGGCCGGATGATCGTCTCCCGTGAAGGGTCACTGAGGAGTGGCCGGCCACGGGTGGTTACTGTGCAGTCGCTTAGTTACGCTGCACGGAGACTGCACCCGAACCGGAGGCGCCCCATGACTTCGCTCGACTCCGCGCGTGACCTCGTACTGGACAAGGACGGTGTACAGCTCGCCGTCGAGGACGCGGTCGCCACGGTAACGCTGACCAATCCGGCGAAGCGCAACGCTCAGTCTCCCGCTCTGTGGCGGGCGTTGGCACAGGCCGGACGGTCACTGCCGGGCACCGTGCGGGTCGTTGTGCTGCGCGCGGAAGGCGTGTCCTTCTCCGCCGGTCTCGACCGGCAGGCGTTCACGCCCGAGGGCTTCGACGGTGAGCCGTCCTTCCTTGACCTGGCACGCGCTTCCGATGCCGAGCTGGATTCGGCCATCGCCGAGTACCAGGAGGCTTTCACCTGGTGGCGGCGGAGTGATCTGATCACCGTCGCGGCGGTCCAGGGACATGCCATCGGTGCCGGATTCCAGCTCGCACTCGCCTGCGACCTGCGCATCGTCGCCGACGATGTCCAGTTCGCCATGCGCGAGACCAGCCTCGGGCTGGTCCCCGATCTCACCGGTACCCATCCGCTGGTGGCACTCGTCGGCTACGCCCGCGCGCTGGAGATCTGCGCCACCGGCCGCTCCGTCCGCGCCGAGGAGGCCGAGCGCACCGGGCTCGCCAATCTGGTGGTCCCCGCCGGGGAGCTCGACGGCGCGGTACGGGATCTGGCGACGGCGCTGCTCGCCGCACCGCGTGATGCGGTCATCGAGACCAAGGCGCTGCTCCGGGGCGCCGCCGGCCGCTCCCTGGAGGAACAGCGGACGGCCGAGCGGGCGGCCCAGGCGCGCCGCCTCCGGGATCTCGCGGGCATCGGCGACTGACCCGGCCGCCGCCCACCCCCTTCGCCGGGGTCTTCCTTCCGGATCCCGCCAGAGCGCGCCCCAGCGGGATCCGAGCCGAAGACCCTAGGCGTTCACGGCTGTGACCAGCACGGTCACGGGCAGACCGGTCCCGAGCGCCGCGGACACCGCGACCCGTACCGCCCGTGCCACGGTGAGCGGGTGGTGCCCCCGGGCGATGGCCGCCTCCACCCGGACATGATCCGGAGCGGTGTGCACCGCCGGGCCCAGCACCGCTGTCAGATGGGCGACCCCCTCGACCGAGGCAGCCGCGGAGCCGGCCGGACCCTCCGCTTCCGCCGGCCGCGGTCCGGGTGGCGGAGCCGCGCTCTCCGGTGCGGCCTCCTCCGAGGGGTCGAGGAGCGCCGTCACCCGGAGATCGGCCTCGCGCACCTCCAGCCCCAGCCCGGCCGACGCGGCGGCCAGCAGCGCCTCCCGCAGGGCCGCGGCGAGGACGGGCAGCGGTTCGCCGGCCCCGGCCGCGAAGTCCGCCTCGATGCGCAGCACCCCCGGCGGCAACCCGCCCGGCGGAATCGGCGGCACCGGAACCGCCGACCGCTCCGGGCCGCCGGCCGGACCCAGCCGTACCCTGCCCGGCCGTACGCCGGGAATCCCGGCCGCCGTCTCGCCGAGCGCCGCCGCGGCGGCCCGCTCGGTCAGCCAGATTCCGTCCGCGGCCCCGCCCAGCGGGAGCAGTCTGCCCGGGCCGAGCCATCTCCGTACCGCATCAGCAGTGGTCATTGCCCCAGCCTGCCGTATGCACCGCGCCGGAACGGGCAAGCGCCCTCATCCGGGCAAAGGAGTGTCCTTCGGGACGATCCGGCAGTTGAGCATGGTCCGGGAGCCCGCCGCGGCTCCTCCGTGAACCGGCGGGATCGGTGAGAACCGGCAAGACTGGTGGGTGTGTGTCACGACAAGTGGTGCGAAAACCGGATAGCCAGCGAGAAATGCCGATGAGCGAGGCTCTGGGCATCACAGAGATCTGTACGGCCCCGGAAAGGATCCAGGACGATGAGCGACACCACCGGCAGTGAGCCGACCGGCGCGGGCGGCGAGCAGCGCGATTCCCGGAGGACATCGACCGCCAAGCGCGGCGGCGGCGATCCCGCCTCCCGCGGGCGCACCACGATCGCCGACGGCGTGGTCGAGAAGATCGCAGGGCTGGCGGCCCGCGATGTGGTGGGTGTCCACGCGATGGGCAGCGGCCTCTCCCGGACCTTCGGCGCGGTCCGCGACCGCGTCCCCGGCGGCGGGAAGTCCAGTGTCACCCGAGGAGTGAAGGCCGAGGTCGGCGAGGTGCAGACGGCGCTCGACCTGGAGATCGTGGTCGAGTACGGATTCTCCATCGCCGAGGTCGCCCGCGCGGTCCGGGAGAACGTGATCTCGGCCGTGGAGCGCATGACCGGTCTGGAGGTCGTCGAGGTCAACATCGCGGTGAGCGATGTGAAGCTGCCCGACGAGGAAGAGGACGAGCCCGAGCAGCCCCGACTCCACTGAGGCACCGGAGACCGGGCGGTTCGGCGGGTCGGCAGTTGTTCCAGTGGTTCCAATGGAGGAGCTAACGATGAACATGGCTGTGGTCGGCATGGTGGCTGGCATGGCACTCGGCTTCGCCGGGTACTTCGGCGGCTTCGGCGCGTTTCTGCTGGTCGCGGCACTTGGCGCGGTCGGGTTCGTGGCCGGGCGCTTTGTGGACGGCGATATCGAGCCCGGTGACTTCTTCCGGGGTCGCGAGCGCGGCGACCGGCGGCGGTGAGGCGGGGTGGCCGCGGAACACTCCACAGCGGATGAGCGGGACGGCGGCCTTCCGGCCGCCGGTGACCGCGGCGCGACCGTCATCGCCGACCGGGTGGTCGCGAAGATCGCCGCTCAGGCGGCACGCGAGGCGATCGGCGGCGTCCCCGAGGGGGGCGGCGCTCCCCATGCCACGGTGACCGTGCGCCATGACGCCGCCCGGGTGCGGATCAGTCTCGAACTCGACTACCCCTCCGACATCGGCGCACAGTGCGGCGCGGTCCGCCGCCGGGTCGAGAACCGGGTGGGGACACTGGCCGGTATGGCGGTCCCCGAGGTGTCGGTGCTGGTGGAGCGGCTGCACTCGGCGCATTCGCGCGGAGTGGCCGAGGGGAGGACCACATGACCGCCGCACCCGCCGGACCGGACTCCGACACCGGCACGCCCCCCGCCGCCGGTCCTTCGGAGCCGGCCCCCGCCGCCCCGGCCGGGGCGAGAGCCGGACGGTTCTGGTCCGTGCGCCGGATCCCGGCCGCGCTGCTCGCCCTGGTGGTCCTCGGCGGCGCCGGCATTCTGCTGTACGACATCGTCGCGGTGCGCGCCGGCCGGCCGGCCATGCAGTGGCGGCGCACCACCGCCGAACATCTGGCGCGCTGGCGGCTGGACGACACCGGCGTACTGATCGCCGCCGCGGTCGCCGCCGTGCTCGGGATCTGGCTGATCCTCCTCGCCCTCACCCCGGGACTCCGCAAGCTCCTCCCGATGCGCCGCGACGATCCGTCCGTACGCGCCTGTCTGGACCGGGACGCGGCGGCGCAGGTCCTCCGCGACCGGGCGATGGAGGTCCCCGGGGTGCAGTCCGCCAAGGTGCGGGTGCGCCGCTCCAAGGTCTCCGTGCGCGCCCGCTCCCACTTCCGCGAACTGGAAGAGGTGCGGACGGATCTGGAGGGCGCCCTCGGCACCGCGATCGCCGAACTCGGCATCGCCAAGCCCCCCGCGCGGGCCGTCCGGGTCTCGCGGCCACCGGCGAAGAAGGGGTGACACGGATGCTCCGGGTCGTCAATCGCGTACTGCTCGGCCTCGCGGGCCTGGTGCTGGTGGCCGTCGGCGGGGCGGTGCTCGCGACCGGGACGGGGCTCTCGGTTCCCGCCTGGTTCCCCTGGGACGGCAGCCGCGATGTGCTGCTGAGCACCGCCGACCGGGAGCGGTGGCGGGACGAGGGCTGGTGGTGGCCGGCGGTCATCGCGGGCTTGGCGGTACTGGTGCTCGGCGCTCTCTGGCTCCTCCTCGCCCAGCTCCGCCGGGGCCGGCTCACCGACATCGTGGTCGACAGCGGGGACGGCGAGGCCGCGCGGCTGCGCGGGCAGGCGCTGGAGAACGCCGTGGCGGGGGAGGCGGAGTCGCTGGAGGGCGTCTCCGGGGCGCGGGTCCGGCTGACCGGGCGCCGCAGGGAGCCCGGGGCGCGGGTCCGGCTCCAGCTCGAACCGCACGCCTCCCCGGCGGCCACCCTGACCCGGCTGACCTCGGAGGCGCTGGGACATGCCCGTGCCGCGGCGGGTCTGCCCGTACTGCCCGCCGAGGTCCGGATCCGTGCCGCCAAGCACCGCGCCCGCCGGGTGAGCTGACCCGGGCGGGGCTTCGGCGGGGCCGTGTCACATTTCCCCGGGCCGGCCGGTCACTCCTGTGAGAACCGGCCCACCGAGGAGAAGGACCGCCATGCCGCGTATCCCGCTCACCCCGCCCCGTACCCTGCTGATGCGCATCGGCTCCTGGTACTCGCGCCGCACCTACGGCAAAGTGCTCGACCCGGGCTCGGCGTACGGGCACAATTCCCGGGTGTTGTACACCTATCTGAGCCTGGAGCGGCGGGCGGCGAAGTGGAACCGGCTCGACCCCGGTCTCAAGCACCTCGCGGTGATGGCCGCGGCGGCGCGCGTCAACTGCTCCTGGTGCCTTGATTTCGGCCACTGGGAGGGGCGCCGGCAGGGGATGCCCGCCGAGAAGATCGCCCATGTGCCGCGGTGGCGGGAGAACCGGAGGTTCTTCACCCGGCCGGAACAGCTGGTCATGGAGTACGCCGAGGCCGTCACCGCGACCGAGCCGGAGGTCACCGACGAGCTGGCCGCGGAGCTGCTCACCCTGCTGGGCGAGGCGGCCCTGGTGGAGCTCACGGCGATCGTCGCGCTGGAGAACTGGCGCTCCCGGGTGAACAGCGCGTTCGGGCTGACCAGCCAGGGGTTCTCCGACTCCTGTGACCTCCCGGCCGCCTCGTGAGCGGTACCGCGCCGGCGGGGAACCCCGCCTCCCCGGATGTCTTCGAGGAGCACCGCCGGACCCTCTTCGGCGTCGCCTACCGCATGCTGGGCAGCGTCGCCGACGCCGAGGACATGGTCCAGGACGCCTGGCTGCGCTGGAGCCGTACCACCGTGCAGGTGGACAATCCGGGCGGTTTTCTGGTCCGCACCGTCACCAATCTCTCGCTCAACCGGCTGAGTTCGGCCGCCGTCCGCCGCGAGTCGTATGTCGGCCCGTGGCTGCCCGAGCCCCTGGTGACGGCACCCGACGACGCCGCGGCCGGCGCGGAGCTGGCCGAATCGGTCTCGCTGGCCCTGCTCGTGGTGCTGGAGACCCTGTCGCCGCTGGAACGGGCCGTCTTCGTGCTCAAGGAGGTCTTCGGTTTCCCGTACGCGGAGATCGCCGCCACCCTGGAGCGGAGCGAGGCGTCGGTGCGCCAGGTCGGGCACCGCGCCAGATCCCATGTCCGGGCCCGCCGGCCGCGCCACGAGGCGCCGGCGGAGGTGCGCCGCCGGGTGACCGGGGAATTCCTGAGTGCCTGTATGGGCGGCGACCTCAACCGGATGATGGAACTCCTCGCGCCGGAGGTCACCGCCTGGACCGACGGCGGCGGCCGGATCAGGGCCGCGCTGCGGCCGATCACCGGCTCCGGCAAGGTGGCCCGTTTTCTGCTCGCGGTGGTCTCGGATGTGGCGGTCGAGGGGCTCGCGGTGGTGCCGGTCGATGTCAATGGACACCCGGGGCTGCTGGTCTCCGTGGGCGGACAGGCCGACACGGTGGCCGTCTGCGAGGTCGAGGACGGCCGGATCACCGAGCTGCGCATCGTTCGCAACCCGGACAAACTCGGCCATGTGGAGCTCGCCGCCCCCTGAGAGCGGGAACCGGCCGCCCGCCCGCAACCCGGGGGCGGCCGCCCGCCCGCAACCCGGGACCGGCCGCCCGCACCGGGGCGGCCGGCCGCCGGACTAGAACCCGTGCCGGGCGCCGCCGTCCACCGGCACCATCACCCCGGTCAGGTAGGACGCGGCGGGCGACAGCAGAAAGGCCGCCACCCTCCCGAACTCCTCCGCCGTGCCGTACCTCCGCAGCGGCAGCCGGGACTCGTGCCCGGCCCGCGCGGCCTCCGCGTCGCCGCTGAGGGCGTCGAGCTCGCGGACCCTGTCCGTGTCGATGCGCCCCGGGAGGAGCCCCACGACCCGGATGCCCTGCGGGCCGACCTCATTGGCGAGCGACTTGGCGAACCCCGCCAGCCCAGGCCGCAGGCCGTTGGAGATCGTCAGGCCGGGGATCGGCTCATTGACCGAGCCGGAGAGCACGAATCCGATCACCCCGCCCTCGTCCAGCGCCGCCGCGGCCGTCCGGGCGAGCCGGACCGCGCCGAGGAAGACGGAGTCGAAGGCGGCCCGCCACTGCTCGTCCGTATTGTCCGCGGCGAAGCCGGGGGCGGGCCCGCCCACACTGATCAGCACCCCGTCGAACCGCCCGTAGTGCGCCCGGGCCGCCCCGATCAGGCGCTCCGCGCCGGTGGGCTCGGCATTGTCCACCGCCATGCCCACCGCGTTCGGGCCGAGTCCGGCCGCGGCCTCCACGACCGTCTGCTCATCGCGCCCGCTGATGACGACCTTCGCGCCATCGGCGATCAGGGCTCGCGCGGAGGCGTTGCCCAGCCCGCGCGAGGCACCGGTCACCACATAGACACGGTCCTTCAGTCCAAGATCCATGGAGCTATCCTGCCCGTTCCTCCCCGCCGGCGGGGAGGGAATCCTCCCGGCCGAGGGCGAGGGCCGTCGTCACCAGGGCGATATGGCTGAACGCCTGCGGGAAATTCCCGAGCTGGCGCCGGGCGACCGGGTCGTACTCCTCGGCGAGCAGGCCCACATCATTGCGGAGCGCGAGCAGCCGCTCGAAGAGCTCCCGGGCCTCCGCCGTCCGGCCCGTCATCCGCAGGGCGTCCGCCAGCCAGAACGAGCAGGCCAGAAAGGCACCCTCGGAGCCGGGCAGTCCGTCCACCGCGGCCCCCTCGGTGCTGTACCGGCGCACCAGACCGCCCGCGGTGCCCAGTTCGGCCCGGACCGCGTCGACCGTGCCGATCACCCGCGGATCCTCCGGCGGCAGAAAACCCACCCGGGGGATGAGCAGGGTCGCCGCGTCCAGTTCGGCGGATCCGTAGTACTGGGTGAAGGTGTTGCGCACCGGGTCGTAGCCCTTCTCGCACACCTCCCGGTGGACCTCGTCGCGCATCGTCCGCCAGCGGCCGACATCCCCGCGCAGTCCGGGCTCCGACTCCAGTGTCCGCACCGCGCGGTCGGCGGCGACCCAGGCCATCACCTTGGAGTGGACGAAGTGCCGGCGCGGCCCGCGCACCTCCCACAGGCCCTCGTCCGGCTCGCGCCACTTCGACTCCAGGAAACCCAGCAGACTGAGCTGGATGTACCAGGCGTGGAGGTACGAGGGCAGGCCCGCCTCCCTGGCCAGGAAGAGGGAGTCCATGACCTCGCCGTACACATCGAGCTGAAGCTGTTCCACGGCGGCGTTCCCGGTGCGCACGGGCGCGGAGCCGGCGTACCCCGCCAGCCACGGCAGCCGGGTCTCGGGCAGCCGCCGCTCCCCGGAGATCCCGTACATGATCTGGAGATCGGCCGGGTCGCCCGCCACCGCCCGGAGCAGCCAGTCCCGCCACGCCCTGGCCTCCTCCTGGTAACCGGCGTCCAGCAGCGCGTCCAGGGTGAGGGTGGCGTCCCGCAGCCAGCAGAAGCGGTAGTCCCAATTCCGTACCCCGCCCAGCTCCTCGGGGAGGGAGGTGGTGGGCGCGGCGACGATACCGCCGGTCGGCCGGTAGGTCAGCGCCTTCAGGGTGATGAGGGAGCGGACCACGGCATCCCGGTAGGGGCCCTCGGTACGGCACCGGTCCGCCCACTCGGTCCAGTCCCGCCGGCTGGTCTCCAGCGCCTCGAAGGGATCGCAGAGCTCGGGGCAGGACTCGTGCGAGGGATGCCAGGTGAGGACGAACGCCACCCGTTCGCCGGCGCCCACCGTGAACGCGGACACGGTGCTGAACTGCTGGCCCCAGGTCCGTACCGCCGGCACACTGCGCAGCCAGACCGAGTCCGGCCCGGCGACCGCCACCCGGTGCCCCGCCGCGCGCCGCATCCAGGGCACGACCGAGCCGTAGTCGAAGCGGAGCCGGAGGGTGGCCTCCATGTCGACCGAGCCGCTGACCCCCTCCACGATCCGGATCAGATCGGGGTTGGTGTCGCGCTGCGGCATGAAATCGATGACCTTGACCGTCCCGGTGCGGGTCTCCCACACGGATTCGAGGACGAGGGTGTCGGCCGTGTACGCCCGCCGGGTGCAGCGCTCGGCCCCCTTGGGCGCGATCCGCCAGTGGCCGTTGTCCTTGTCCCCGAGGATCGCGGCGAAGCAGGCCGCCGAGTCGAAGCGCGGCAGACAGAGCCAGTCGACCGAGCCGTCCATGCCGACCAGTGCCGCCGTCTGGAGATCACCGATGAGGGCGTAGTCCTCGATGCGTAGTGTCACGCTCTGGCGTGTTCCCGCCCGGTGGTCCCACTAAGCAGGAACCACACACGTGTCAGGCGTTCACCGGCGTCACTCGCGGTTCGCCGGCGCTGCCGGACTCCTCCCCGGAGCGGGCGGCGGCGGCTCGCCGGTCGCGCACTTCGCGGCGGACGAGAACGACCCATCCGACGGGCACCCCGGTGGTGAAAAGCCACCACTGGATCGCGTACGCCATATGGGCGCCGATCGAGTCGTGGTCGGGCTCGGGGATCCGCTCGGGGGAATCGCCGGGCGGTTTCGGCGCGGTCAGCTCCAGATAGCCGCCGAGGACCGGGACGCCGAGCGCCTCCGACTGCTGACCGCTGCTGATGAGCATGATCTGGCGGGGCGGCAGACCGGCGAGATCCTTGATGCCGCTGGCCCTGGTCGTCTCGTCCGCCTTGAGCCGTCCGGTGACGGTCACCGTGCCCCCGGGCGCCGGCGGGACCTCCGGGTAGGCGGTCTGATTCGGGGCGGCCGGGATCCAGCCCCGGTTGACCAGCACGGCCCGGCCGTCGGCGAGGATCAGCGGGGTCAGCACATGGAAGCCGTTGCGCTCGTCGGCGTTGACCCGGCGGCGGACGACGACCTCGCCCTCGCTGTCGAACACCCCGGTCGCGGTGATCTGCCGCCAGTAGTCGGACCGCGGGACACGGTGCCCGGGGGAGGTCAGCTCGGTGACCGGTACCGGCTTCGCGTCGAGGTTCCGGGCGATCAGGGCGTTCTGCTCGACCCGGCGCTCATGGCGGTGGTACTGCCAGAAGCCCAGCTCGATCATCGTGGGGATGAGAACGAGCGAGATCAGGGTGAGGATCACCCACTGCCGGGACAACAGGAAGCGGTACACGGCTTCGACGGTACCCCCTGGGCCGCCGGGCCCCGCCGCTGGGTCCGGCTTCCCGGCACCCCGCGCCGGCCGGGCCCCCGGGCCCGCCGCCGGCTGCGAGCGCCGCCCGCCCGGGAGCGCCGCCCCGCCACGGACCGCCGTCGGCTGCGAGCGCCGCCGGCCGTCACACCCGGTCGACGATCCCCGCCTTGCCCGCGGCGCGAGCGCAGTGCGCGCCGCAGTACCACTGCCCCTGGGCCTCCACGCCCTGGCCGATGATCTGCACCCGGCAGTGCTCGCAGAGGGGAGCCATCCGGTGGATCGCGCAGGAGAAGCAGTCGAAGACATGCACCGCGCCCTGTGCGTGCACCTCGAACGACATGCCGTATTCGTTTCCGCAGACCTCGCAACGTGCCATGGCCCACAGGGTGCGGTGTGCCCGGCGCGGATCGGTGGAGGGCACGCTGGCCCATCACCCGTCTGCCGGGTCGCGGCGGCCGGCTCAGCTCCCGCCCGCCGCCGTGCCCTTCCGCCCGGACGGGCTCTGGGCCGGTGCCACATCGCGCAGCAGCTGGGTGAAAGCGGCCTCGTCGATCACCGGAGTGCCGAAGGTCCTGGCCTTGACGGTCTTGGAGGTCGCCGAATCCGGGTCGTTGGTCACCAGCAGACTGGTCAGCCGGGAGACGCTGGTGGCGATGTGCAGCCCCGCCTCGACCGCCCGGTCCTCCAGCAGCTCCCGGTCGATGGAGGTGTCACCCGAGAAGGCGACCCGCATCCCCTGCCGGAGCGGCTTGTCCGCCGTGTATCTGCCCGGATTGGGAAAGGGGCACGCGGGCCGCTTCCGCGACGGCCGCCAGCCGCCCGCCCCGTACCGGCCGAAGGAGGGGGCACCCGGCCCGCCGTGCGATGCCTGGTGGCCGACGCGCGGCACCGCCGGCGAATCGGACCACTCGGTGAGCGCGCGGCACTCCAGCAGCGGCAGCCGCACGCCCTCCCGGGCCGCCCGGTGCAGACTCGGCCGGAACGCCTCCGCCAGCACCCGCGCGTCGTCCAGCGCGTGGTGCGCCCGCTGCTGCACGACCCCGAAATGCGCGGCCAGCGACTCCAGCTTGTGGTTGGGCAGCGGCAGCGCCAGCTCCTTGGCGAGGGCGATGGTGCACAGCCGCTGCCGGGTCGGAGCGGTGTGCCCGGCCCTGGCGTACTCCCTGGCGATCATGGACCAGTCGAAGATGGCGTTGTGCGCGACGAGCACCCGCCCGTCGAGCCGGGCGGAGAACTCCGCGGAGATCTCCCCGAAGAGCGGAGCGCCCTCCAGCACCTCGCTCGTCAGCCCGTGGATCCACACCGGGCCGGGATCCCGCTCCGGGTTGACCAGGGTGTACCAGTGGTCCTCGACATTCCCCAGGGAGTCGAGCCGGTACACGGCAGCGGAGACTATCCGGTCGTCACGGGCGAGTCCGGTGGTCTCCACGTCGACGACCGCGTACCCCTGTGGATACGCGGTCGGCCACGCCGGTGCTGCGGTCGTGCTGTCGTCGAGCATGGTCACAGAGAATACGGGCCCCCACTGACAGCGACGGATCCGACTGGCCCGTAAGGCCCTTGCGCCCCGGCGCGCCCCGCCCCGCGCTCCCCGGAGCACCGCTCCGGACCCGCGCCGCGGCCTCCGGCGGGCCCGCACCGGCGTCCGTACCGAGGCCGGAAACAGCCGCCGGCGGGCCCCGCCTCCGCCAAGACGCGGGAGGCGGGGACGAGTCGGCGCACCCCCCGAGCCCGTACGCCGCCCTCACTTCCGCGTGTCCGCGTCCCCACCCGCCGCCGGCCGCGGCGCGACTGTGGTGAAGCTCGCACCGGGGGCGGCACTTGAGGACCCGGCCGGGGCGCCCATGAGCCGGACGGGTGAGCCGCGCGACGGCCCCGCCGCCCCGCCGCTCGGGCCGGCGCATTGGAGGAAGTCACCAAAGCAAGCTGACATTCTGTCTCACATACTTGTCGGTAACACCATCTGTTCCCGCCCCGGCCTCCGCGTCTACCGTGCAGAGATGCCGAACCCGCCCGATGTCGTGCTGTGGTCGATACCCGCCTTCGTGCTGCTCACCGTCGTGGAAATGGTGAGCTGCCGGCTCCGCCCCGACTCCGCCGCCGCCGGGTACGAGACCCGGGACACCGCCACCAGCATCGCCATGGGGCTCGGCAGTCTCGTCCTCGACCTGATCTGGAAAGTGCCGATCGTGGCCGTGTACACGGCCGTGTACGAACTCACCCCGGCCCGGGTCCCGGTCCTGTGGTGGACCGTTCCGCTGATCCTGCTCGGACAGGACTTCCTCTACTACTGGTCCCACCGGGGACACCATGTCGTGCGGATCCTGTGGGCCTGCCATGTGGTCCACCACTCCAGCCGCAGATTCAACCTCACCACCGCAGTGCGCCAGCCCTGGACCAGCCTCACCGTCTGGCCCTTCCATCTGCCGCTGATCGCCTGCGGGGTGCATCCGGCGATGCTCGCCCTCGCCTCCTCCCTCAACCTCGTCTACCAGTTCTGGGTGCACACCGAGCGGATCGGCCGGCTGCCGCGCCCCTTCGAGTACCTCCTCAACACCCCCTCCCACCACCGGGTGCACCACGGCTCCCAGGGCGGCTACCTCGACCGCAACTTCGGCGGCGTCCTGATCGTCTGGGACCGGCTCTTCGGGTCCTTCGCCCCCGAGACGGAGAGACCCGTCTTCGGGCTCACCAAGAACATCGACACCCACAATCCGCTCCGGGTCGCCACCCATGAGTACGCGGCCATCGCCCGCGACCTCCGGGCCGCCCCCACCTGGCGGATCCGCGCCGGCGTGGTCTTCCGCGGTCCCGGCCGGCAGCCGGCCCTCACGCTCCCCGCCACCACACCCACTCCAGGACAGACCCCATGACCGTCCCCGCCCCCGCCCTCCGCGCGCGGACCCCCGAAGCCCTCGGGCCGATCCTGCTCGCCGCGCTCGGCCTGGCCGTCGCCGCCGATCTCGGCTCGCTGCTCGCCGGCGCCGAACTCGGCCACCGCGTCGCCAAGCCGCTGCTGATGCCGCTGCTCGCCGCCTACGCCGCGGTACGGGGCGGTCCGCGCCCGCTCGTCATCGCCCTGCTCTTCGGCTGGTGCGGTGATGTGCTCCTGCTCGCCGACGCGGAGTGGGCCTTCCTCCTCGGCATGGGGTCCTTCGCCGCCGGACACCTCTGCTATCTCGTCCTCTTCGGCCGGGGCCGTGCCCCCGCCCCCCTCACGGCGCTCTACGCCCTTCTGCTCCCGGTCACCGTCGTCCTGCTCTGGCCCGACCTCCCGGCCGGGCTGCGCGTGCCGGTCGCCGGGTACGCGCTGCTGCTCACCGTCATGGCCTGGCGGGCGAGTGTCCCGGGCCCGGTCACCGCCGCGGGCGGTGCGCTCTTCCTGGTCTCGGACCTGCTCATCGCCGTCGAGGTGGCCGGCTGGCGGCAGCCGCCCGTCCCCGATTTCTGGATCATGTTCCTGTACAGCGCGGGGCAACTGCTGCTCACCCTCGGGCTGCTCGCGGCGCACCGGACCGCGGGCGCGCGGGAGCCGGACGCGCGCCCGGTGTGACCCGGGCAGAGGGGCCGGACGCGGCATCCGCGTCCGGCCCCCGCGCTCATCCGTTCACGGGTGACTAACGGCGAACCGCGTCCAGCGCGTCCGCGACACCCGTTCCGTAGAACGAGTTCTTCGCCCTGGTGCCCTTGCACAGCGCGTCGATGACACCGTCACGGTCGATGTCGTACGGGTTGGTGCACACCCGGTCGTCCGCCTGGCCGTACAGCTTGGCCTTCAGCGTCGCGACGGACGCCTTCGGGTACTTGGACTTGATCAGCGCGACCACGCCCGCGACATGCGGCGAGGCCATCGAGGTGCCGGCCGCCCAGCCGTACTCGTTGCCCGGCAGTGTGGAGAGGATCAGACCGCTGGTGCCCGGGGCGTCGGGGGCCTGGTACTCGGTCGCGTCACCGCCCGGGGCGGAGATGTCGACCACGTCGTAGCCGTAGTTGGAGAACGACGACTTCAGGTTCTTCGCGCCCAGCGCGGAGGTGGTGACCACACCCGGCAGCTGGGTCGGGATGTCCAGGCACTTGCTCGGGTCGATGACCCGGTTCACCGGAGCGTTGTTGTCATTGGGGCTGGAGTCGTCCACCAGCTTCTTGGACGCCAGGTCCATCGCGGAGTTGCCCGCCGCCGCGACATTGACCACGCCCTTGCCCTCGGCGTACCTGGTCGCCCGGGTGACCGCCTCGACCAGTGCCTTCTGGTCCGCGTTGGTCTTGCAGTTGAACAGCCACGGGTCCACGTAGTAGCTGTTGTTGGTGACCTCGACGCCCTTGTCGGCCGCCCAGAGGAAGCCGCAGACCACGGCCTCGGTGTAGAAGAGGTCCTGCGCGTTCGAGACCTTGATGCCGGCGACCTTCACACCCGGCGCGACACCGGTGCCGCCGACATTGTTCTTCGCGGCGGCGATGGTGCCCGCGACATGGGTGCCGTGCCCGCTCTCGCGCGGACCCGAGCGCCAGGCGCCGGCCTTGGTGTTCGGCTTGCCGGTCACACAGTTCACCGACGCGGCCCGGTCGAAGTTGGGCTTCAGATCGGGGTGGGTGTCGTCGACCCCGGTGTCGATCACGGCGACCGTGACCTTCTTGCTGCCGATCGAGGTCTCGTGCGCCTTGTCCGCCTTGATGGCGGGCAGTCCCCACTGCAACGGCTCCAGCGGGTCCTGGCCGGCCTTCGCGCGGGCCGCGGCGGCACGGGCCTCCTTCGCGCTCAGCGGGCGCTCGGTCCCCACCGAGGTGTCGCCCGCGGCGCCGATCGGCGCCGTACGGGTGGATCCGGCCGAGTGCACACCACTGGTCTTGCGAATCGTCTTGGCGAAGTTGGCATTCTTCGAGTGAACGACAATGACGCCTATTCGGTCATACGAGATCACTATGGACCCGCCGGCCTTGGTGACCGCCTTCTTCACCGCCTTCGCGGTGTTCTTTCCGACCTTGAAGTTCACGACATACGACAGCTTGGGGCCGGCCGCCGCCGTCGCCACAGCCGAGGTGCTGTCGACGGCGGTGGCGGCGGTGGCCGTTCCCGCCGGAAGGAAACCGAGCGAGGCCGTGAGCGCCAGACCTGCGGGGAGCGCAATCGCGCGACGCCGTCCGGATCTCAGGTGAGCCATGGGTTCTCCACATCATTCGGTCAAGTCCGCCCGGACACCGGGTGCGTTGGGCGGGTACATGACCAGCGAAGCTACCAACCCGGCTTGATCAGCATCAATCCATACAGGCGTAAAAGTGCCGGCGATTCGAAGATCTCGAAGAAAAAAGGCCGATGTTGAACCGCTCCGGCGCGCTCTCCGTGCCGTTGTCAGGGGGTGGAGCAACATCAAACCGCCCCCTGACACCGCTTGATCGAGGTCGCTTTGTCCATCCCCACCGCTCCCGCGTCACGAGGAGATTCCGTGGCAACCGACGCACCCCCGCCGCCGCCCGGTGACACCGGCACCGGCCCCGCACAGCCCACGACGGAGCAGTTCATCGCGGTGCAGCGGAGCGCGGAGTTCGGCGAACTCCGCCGGACCTACCGTTCCTTCGCCTTCCCGCTGACCGTCGCCTTCATCGCCTGGTATCTGCTGTACGTCCTGCTCTCCAGCTACGCCGGCGGATTCATGGGCACCAAGGTCTTCGGCAACATCAATGTGGCCCTCGTTCTCGGCCTCGCCCAGTTCGCCACCACCTTCCTCATCGCGTGGTTCTACTCCCGCCACGCGGCGGCCGAGCTCGACCCCAGGGCCGACGCCATCAAGAACCGGATGGAGGCCGACCTGTGAGCCGTACGCTCCACTTCGCCGAACGGGCCATGACGGCACCGGACACCGTGCTCGCCGGCCCGCTGGCCGCGCAGAGCGCCACCACCGAGCACCGGCCGCTGATCATCACCCTCTTCGCCGCCTTCGTCGTGGCGACCCTCGTCATCACCGTCTGGGCGGGCCGCCAGACCAAGAGCGCCGCCGACTTCTACGCGGGCGGACGCCAGTTCACCGGCTTCCAGAACGGCCTGGCGATCTCCGGCGACTACATGTCCGCCGCCTCGTTCCTCGGCATCGCGGGCGCCATCGCCCTCTTCGGCTACGACGGCTTCCTCTACTCCATCGGCTTCCTGGTCGCCTGGCTGGTCGCCCTGCTCCTGGTCGCGGAGCCGCTGCGCAATTCCGGCCGCTTCACCATGGGCGACGTACTCGCCTACCGGATGCGCCAGCGCCCCGTCCGCACCGCGGCCGGCACCTCCACCATCGTGGTCTCCATCTTCTATCTGCTCGCCCAGATGGCCGGAGCCGGCGTCCTGGTCTCGCTCCTCCTCGGCATCACCAACGACGGCGGCAAGATCCTCATCGTCGCCCTCGTCGGCATTCTGATGATCCTCTACGTCACCATCGGCGGCATGAAGGGCACCACCTGGGTGCAGATGGTCAAGGCCGTCCTCCTCATCGCCGGCACGCTTCTCATCACGTTCCTGGTGCTGCTGAAGTTCAACTTCAACATCTCCGATCTCCTCGGCACCGCCGCGGAGAAGAGCGGCAAGGGGACCGCCTTCCTGGAGCCCGGCCTCAAGTACGGCGCGACCGAGATCTCCAAACTGGACTTCATCTCGCTCGGCATCGCCCTCGTCCTCGGCACCGCGGGACTGCCGCACATCCTCATCCGCTTCTACACCGTCCCCACGGCGAAGGCCGCCCGGAAGTCGGTGAACTGGGCGATCGGCATCATCGGCGCCTTCTACCTGATGACCATCGCCCTCGGCTTCGGCGCCGCGGCGATCGTCGGACCCGCCGAGATCAGTGAATCCAACAAGGCCGGGAACACGGCGGCACCGCTGCTCGCCCTCCATATCGGCGGAACCGACTCCGCGGGCGGCGCGATCCTGCTGGCGGTGATCTCCGCGGTCGCCTTCGCCACCATTCTCGCGGTGGTCGCGGGGCTGACCCTCGCCTCCTCCTCGTCCTTCGCCCACGACATCTACGCCAATGTCATCCGCCGGGGCCAGGCCACCGAGAAGGAGGAGGTCAGGGCCGCCCGCTGGGCCACCGTCGCCATCGGCGTCGTCTCGATCGCCCTCGGCGCGCTCGCCCGCGATCTCAATGTCGCCGGACTGGTGGCGCTCGCCTTCGCGGTCGCCGCCTCGGCGAATCTCCCGACGATCCTCTACAGCCTCTTCTGGAAGCGCTTCACCACCCAGGGGGCGCTCTGGTCGATCTACGGCGGCCTCGCCTCCTCCGTCCTCCTGGTGCTCTTCTCGCCGGTTGTCTCGGGGAAGCCCACCTCGATGTTCAAGAACGCGGACTTCTACTGGTTCCCGCTGGAGAACCCCGGGCTGGTCTCCATCCCGCTGGGCTTCCTGCTCGGCTGGCTCGGCTCGGTGCTCTCCAAGGAGAAGCCGGACGCGGGCAAATACGCGGAGCTGGAGGTCAAGTCGCTCACCGGGACCGGGGCGCACTGACCCCGTTCACCGCCGGCCGGTCGTCCCGGCCCGCCCGCCCGCCGCTCCCGGCCCGGCGCCCCCGGACACCTCCGGAGCGCCGGGCCGGCGCCGGTGCCGGTCCCGCGGGCTCGGTGCCGCCGGGCCCCTGGCGTAGGCTCGAAGAGAAGATCCGCGTCGGCGGATACCGAGCCTCGCTGGGGAGGAGGGCCGCGATGCTGCTCGACACCCACGGCCGGGTGGCCACTGACCTGCGCGTCTCACTGACCGACCGGTGCAATCTGCGCTGCACCTACTGCATGCCCGAGGAAGGGCTTCAGTGGCTCGCCAAGCCCGAGCTGCTCACCGACGACGAGATCGTCCGGCTGATCGGGACGGCCGTCACCCTCCTCGGGGTCACCGAGGTCCGCTTCACCGGCGGGGAGCCGCTGCTGCGGCGCGGCCTCGCCTCCATCGTGGAGCGCTGTGCCGCGCTCGCGCCGCGCCCCCGGATGTCGCTCACCACCAACGGCATCGGCCTGCGGCGCACCGCCGCCGCGCTGCGGGACGCCGGCCTGGACCGGGTCAACGTCTCCCTGGACACCCTGCGGCCCGAGGTCTTCAAGACCCTGACCCGCCGGGACCGCCACCAGGACGTCCTGGACGGCCTCCTGGCCGCCCGGGAGGCCGGCCTGACCCCGGTCAAGGTCAACACGGTCCTGATGCCCGGACTCAATGACGACGAGGCCCCCGACCTGCTGGCCTGGGCCGTCGAGCACTCCTATGAGCTGCGTTTCATCGAGCAGATGCCGCTCGACGCCCAGCACGGCTGGAAGCGGGAGGGCATGATCACCGCGGGTGACATCCTGGAGTCGCTGCGCACCCGCTTCACCCTCACCCCCGAGCAGGACGAGCGGCGCGGCTCGGCCCCCGCCGAGCGGTGGATCGTGGACGGCGGCCCGCACCGGGTCGGAGTGATCGGCTCCGTCACCCGCCCCTTCTGCCACGCCTGCGACCGGACCCGGCTCACCGCGGACGGACAGGTGCGCAACTGCCTCTTCGCCCGCGAGGAGACCGATCTCCGCGGCGCCCTGCGCTCGGGCGCGTCCGATGAGGAGCTGGCCGCGATCTGGCGGCAGGCGATGTGGGGGAAGAAGGCGGGCTCGGGGCTGGACGATCCGTCGTTCCTCCAGCCGGACCGCCCGATGTCCGCGATCGGCGGCTGAGCACCCCGCCCCCCGAGGGGCGCCGCGGGCCGCCGGAACAGCCGGGTCCCGGCGGTCCGCGGAAAGACCATGAAAAAAGGCCGAGTTGAGGGGAACTCCGGAGGCGTCCCGGACGTCCTCATTGGTGTCGGCCTCCACCAGAGGTCATCCCTCCCGTCCGGCGTCCCACTCCTCCAGCCTCACCACATCCTTGAGGAAACCGCGCACACTCAGGAACTGAGACAGATGCTCGCGGTGCTCCTCGCAGGCAAGCCAGGTCTTGCGCCGCTCCGGCGTGTGCAGTTTCGGATTGTTCCAGGCCAGTACCCACACCGCCGGCGCGCGGCAGCCCTTGGCGGAACAGATCGGGGTGTCTTCACTCATCCGGTCATTGTCCACGCAGGTCGCTGCCCACACACAACGACGTCGGGCAGCCACGGGGGGAGCTGCCCGACGTCGGTCTGTCGCTCCGACGGGGGATGCGGAGCGCGTACGAAGTATGTCACGGGTAACGGGGTGCGGTGCACCGGAACTTCATGATTCAGTCGGAGCTTTTGCCGAGGTTTGAAGGCTGGGGGGCTCGGGCAATCAGCCCGGTTTCCGCTCGCCCCCCTCGTCGCCGAAAGCCGCGCTGTACGCGGGGTTTTAGCCCGCTTCCCCGGTCCGGCCGCTCCACTCGCCATACCCGGTGCGTTCCGTGTCGGATTCCGCCTGCGCCGATCGCGGCGCCCCCTCCGCGGCCTCCCGCTCGTCCGGTCCGGCGGTGAGCCTGGGCCGCCCCGGTGAGGGAACGAAGGTCGAGGGGAGCGAGGGAATGTTCTCCCGGCCGGCGTTGGCGATCACCACGGCGACGTAGGGGAGGAAGGTGCCGAGAATCAGCGCCACAATCGCCACATAGCGCTCCACATTCCACAGCAGCGCGGCGAGGACCACCGACAGCGTCCGCACCGACATGGAGATCACATAGCGCCGCTGCCGGCCGCGCACATCGTCGCCGAGCCCCTGCCGGGCCCCGGTGATCCGGAAAACCTCCCCGTTCGCCTGCTTCCGCATCACATTCCACCGCCTGATTCGCCGCCGGACGCTCCCCGGCCCGGGCCGATTCCACGGTACGCCGCCCTTCCCCCGCCCACGAGAGCGGGGGCGGGCGCCGGATGCGTACCCGGAGTGCGCCGTAGCGCGTATGGGCGCCCCCGACATGCGCCGTATGGCGTATGGCCCGAGACTGACGGCGTAACTGCTCACTCTGAGCCGTACGAGGAGGCAGCCATGGGCTGGTTGTGGGCGATCATCGTGGGATTCGTTCTGGGCTTGATCGCCAAGGCGATTCTGCCGGGAAAGCAGCATCTCCCTTTGTGGCTCGCCACGATCTGCGGTATCGGTGGCGCGGTACTGGGCAACTGGGCCGCCGGCGGAATGGGCATCGAGGAGACCCCCGGCTTCGACTGGGGCCGCCACGCGCTCCAGCTGGTCTTCGCGGTCCTGCTGGTGTTCATCGGTGACCGCGCGTGGGTCGCCCTGCGCGGCAACAGACAGCGCACCTGACCTGCCCGGGCTCCGGTGCGCATCCGGGGACCGACGGAGAGCGGCGGCGGTACGGGATGACTCCCGCACCGCCGCCGCTTCCCGTCACACGCCCGCCGGCTCAGCCGATCTCGACCGCCGCCAGGTTCTTCTTGCCCCGGCGCAGCACCAGCCACCGCCCGTGCAGCAGCTCCTCCCGCGCCGGGACCGCGTCCTCGGCCGTGACCTTGACGTTGTTCACGTAGGCCCCGCCCTCCTTCACGGTCCGGCGGGCCGCCGACTTGCTGGCCACCAGGCCGACCTCGGCGAAGAGATCGACCACCGGCGCGAGCTCGGCGACCTTCGCCCGCGGCAGCTCGGAGAGGGCCGCCCGCAGGGTCGCCTCGTCCAGCTCCCCCAGCTCACCCTGGCCGAAGAGCGCCTTCGACGCGTACACCGCGGCCGCGCACTCGCCGGCCCCGTGCACCAGCGTCGTCAGCTCCTCCGCCAGCGCCCGCTGAGCCGCCCGCGCCTGCGGACGCTCCTCGGTCAGCCGCTCCAGCTCCTCGATCTCCTCGCGGGACCGGAAGCTGAAGATCCGCAGGAACTTGGAAACGTCCCGGTCGTCCGCGTTCAGCCAGAACTGGTAGAAGGCGTACGGGCTGGTCCGGTCCGCGTCCAGCCAGATCGTGCCGGACTCCGTCTTGCCGAACTTGGTGCCGTCGGACTTGGTGATCAGCGGGGTGGCCAGGGCATGCACCGCCGCCTCCGGCTCGACCCGGTGGATCAGATCCGTACCGGCGGTGAGATTGCCCCACTGGTCACTGCCACCGGTCTGGAGCGTGCAGCCGTACCGCTTGTACAGCTCCAGGTAGTCCATCCCCTGAAGGATCTGGTAGCTGAATTCGGTGTAGCTGATGCCCGCGTCCGAGTTCAGCCGCCGCGCGACCGCCTCCTTCGCGATCATCTTGTTGACCCGGAAGTACTTGCCGACGTCCCGCAGGAATTCGATCGCCGAGAGGCCCTGCGTCCAGTCCAGGTTGTTGACCATCCGGGCCGCGTACGGACCCTCGAAATCGAGGAACCGCTCGATCTGCCCGCGCAGCCGGCCCACCCAGTCGGCGACGACCTCGGGAGCGTTCAGTGTCCGCTCCGCATTCGGCTTGGGGTCACCGATGAGGCCCGTGGCCCCGCCGACCAGGCCCAGCGGCCGGTTCCCGGCGAGCTGGATCCGGCGCAGGGTGAGGATCTGCACCAGATTTCCCAGATGGAGACTGGACGCGGTCGGGTCGAAGCCGCAATAGAACGTGACGGGCCCGTCCGCGAACGCCTTCCTCAATGCGTCCTCGTCAGTGGACAGGGCGATCAGCCCGCGCCACTGCAACTCGTCGACGATGTCCGTCACAGCTCTCGTGTCTCCTCGGTGCATGGATGATTCGGTGCGTGGATGCTTCGGTACCGGGGTGATCCGGTACCGGGGTGATCCGGTACGGATCACGAGGGCGGCCCGTGCGGCCCGGCCCCCTCCGAGGTTATACGCCCTGGCTCACCGAACTCATATTGAAATCCGGGACCCGGAGCGTGGGCATCGCGGCCCGGGTGAACCAGTCGCCCCATTCGCGCGGCAGCGTCTTCTCGGTGCGGCCCGCCTCGGTGGCCCGGGAGAGCAGATCCACCGGCGACTCATTGAAGCGGAAGTTGTTCACCGCCCCGGTGACCTCGCCGTTCTCCACCAGATAGACACCGTCCCTGGTCAGCCCCGTCAACAGCAGAGTCGCCGGGTCCACCTCACGGATGTACCAGAGGCAGGTCAGCAGCAGTCCGCGCTCCGTCGCCGCCACCATCTCCGCCGTCGACCGCGCGCCCCCGCCGTCCAGGATCAGATTCCCGGCCCCGGGCGCCACCGGCAGCCCGGTCAGCCCCGCGCTGTGCCGGGTGGTGACCAGATGCTCCAGCCTCCCCTCCCGCACCCACTCCGTCGCGGTGAGCGGCAGCCCGTTGTCGAAGACGGAGGCGTCGTCCCCCGACGAGTGCGCGATCACGAAGGGCGACGACTGAAGGCCCGGCTCCGCCGGATCGCTGCGCAGCGTGAGCGGCAGCGGCGAGAGCGTCTCACCGACCCGCGTACCGCCGCCCGGCTTGGAGAAGACCGTCCGGCCCTCGGCCGCGTCCCGGGCCGTCGACGACCAGAACTGGTAGATCAGCAGATCGGCGACGGCGGTCGGCGGCAGCAGCGTCTCGTACCGCCCGGCCGGCAGCTCCACCCGCCGCTCCGCCCAGCGCAGCCGCTGCTCCAGCTCCGCGTCGAGCACCCCCGGATCCACATCCGTGAAGTCCTGGGTGGACCGCCCGGCCCACGCCGACCGGGAGCCGTCCGGCGATTTCGCGTTCAGCTCCAGCGTCCCGTTGGGCTGGTCGTGGCGGAGCCGCACCCCCGTCGACGTCCCCAGATAGGTGGAGGTCATCTCGTGGTTGGCGAAGCCGTACAGCTCCCGCCCGCCCTCGCGCGCCCGCGCGAACGCCTCCCCGAGCGCCGGCGCGAAGTCGGTGAAGACGGCGGACGACGTCTCGGCGGGCGCCTCGGTGAAGCCGGGCGCCGTCGCGCCCCCGGCCACCAGTGGCTGCGCGTCCTCGGCCGGCTCCGACTTCCGGGCCGCGTCCTCGGCGGCCCGGACCAGCGGCTCCAGATCGGCGGCGGTCACCGCGGACCGGGAGACCACCCCGGAGGCGGTGCCCCGCGCCCCGTCGACGGTGGCGACGATGGTGACGGTCCGCCCCCGGGTCACACCGTTGGTGGTGAGCGCGTTCCGGGCCCAGCGCAGATTGGCCGACGACTGCTCGTCGGCGATGACGACACAGCCGTCCGCCGTGGAGAGCTCGAGGGCCCGCTCGACGATCTCGGACGGCTTGCTGGTGCGGCGGCTCATCGTCCGGCCTCCTGCGTGGTGTTGAGGATGTTCACGCCCCGGAAGAGGGCGGACGGGCAGCCGTGCGACACGGCCGCGACCTGCCCCGGCTGCGCCTTGCCGCAGTTGAAGGCACCGCCGAGAACATAGGTCTGCGGGCCGCCCGCCTGCTCCATGGAGCCCCAGAACTCGGTCGTCGTGGCCTGGTACGCCACATCCCGCAGCTGTCCCGCGAGCCGCCCGTTCTCGATCCGGAAGAACCGCTGCCCGGTGAACTGGAAGTTGTACCGCTGCATGTCGATGGACCAGGACCGGTCGCCGACCACATAGATGCCGCGCTCGACCCCGCCGATCAGATCCTCCGTCGACAGACCGCCCGGCGCGGGCTTCAGCGACACATTCGCCATCCGCTGCACCGGCACATGGCCGGGGGAGTCGGCGTAGGCGCAGCCATTGGACCGCCCCAGCCCGGTGAGCTTCGCGATCCGCCGGTCCAGCTGGTACCCGACCAGGGTCCCGTCCTTGATCAGATCCCAGGACTGGGCCCGCACCCCCTCGTCGTCGTAACCGATCGTCGCCAGCCCGTGCTCGGCGGTCCGGTCACCGGTCACATTCATCACCGACGAGCCGTACTCCAGCTTCCCCAGCTTGTCGAAGGTGGCGAAGGAGGTACCGGCGTACGCCGCCTCGTAGCCGAGCGCCCGGTCCAGCTCGGTCGCATGCCCGATGGACTCGTGGATGGTGAGCCAGAGATTGGACGGGTCGACCACCAGGTCGTACCGCCCGGCCTCCACACTCGGGGCGCGCATCTTCTCCGCGAGCAGCCCGGGGATCTCCTCCAGCTCCGTGTCCCAGTCCCAGCCGGTGCCGGTCAGATACTCCCAGCCCCGGCCCACCGGGGGAGCGATGGTCCGCATCGAGTCGAACTCACCGGTGGTCTCGTCCACCGCGACGGCGGTGACCTGCGGATGGAGCCGGACCCGCTGCTGCGTGGTGACGGTGCCCGCCGTGTCCGCGTAGAACTTGTTCTCCTGCACGGTCAGCAGCGAGGCGTCCGCGTGCGCGACACCGTTCGCCCCGAGCAGCCGCCCGCTCCACTCGGCGAGCAGCGCGGTCTTCTCCTCGGCGGCGACGTCGAAGGGGTTGATCTCGTACGCCGAGATCCAGGTCTTCTCCGAGTGGACCGGCTCATCGGCCAGCTCCACCCGCTCCCGCGACCCGGCGGCGGCGATCACCTTGGCGGAGAGCTTCGCCATGGCGACGGCCTGGCTCGCGACCTTCGCGGCGGCGTCCATGGTCATGTCGACCCCGGAGGCGAACCCCCAGGCCCCGCCGTGGACGACCCGTACCGCATAGCCGAGATCGGTGGTGTCGGACGAAGCGGCGGGCTTGGCGTCGCGCAGCCGCCAGGACGCGCTGCGCACCCGCTCGAACCGGAAATCCGCGTGGTCGGCGCCGAGCGCCCTGGCCCGCGCGAGCGCCGCGTCGGCGAGGGAGCGCAGCGGCAGCGCCAGAAAGGTCTGATCGATCTCGTGGGGCACAGGTGCCCTCCTCTTCTCGGCCGGGTCACGGCCGGCACGACTACAGATCCGCAGTGAATCATGTGGAGCGGGCGGTGCGGCCGCCGCCGGCTCCACCGGGCGACCGGCGCCCGGGCCGGGCCGCCGCCGCGGCGGAGCGGAAGCCGCCGGCCGGTGAGCGGGCGGAGTATGACCGGAGAGCCGCTGGAGTATTTCTGTAGAGACCCGACAGTGAGCCGGTGACGTCGCTGTCAGTGATCGATTCCCCGTCGGGGCGGCCGGACCGATAGTTTCGGAGATACCACGACCACTATGGAAAGGGTGATCCGTTGAGCCGCTCGGTTCTCGTCACCGGAGGAAACCGGGGCATCGGCCTCGCCATCGCCCGCGCATTCGCCGACGCAGGTGACAAAGTCGCGATCACTTACCGTTCCGGTGAGCCCCCGGAGGGCTTCCTCGCGGTGAAGTGCGACATCACCGAGGCCGAGCAGGTCGAGCAGGCGTACAAGGAGATCGAGGAGCACCACGGCCCGGTGGAGGTGCTGGTCGCCAATGCCGGCGTCACCCGGGACCAGCTCCTGATGCGCATGTCCGAGGAGGACTTCACCTCCGTCCTCGACACCAACCTCACCGGCACCTTCCGCGTGGTCAAGCGCGCCAACCGCGGCATGCTGCGCGCCAAGAAGGGCCGCGTTGTGCTGATCTCCTCGGTCGTGGGGCTGCTCGGCTCGGCGGGGCAGGCCAATTACGCCGCCTCCAAGGCCGGGCTGGTCGGATTCGCCCGCTCCCTGGCCCGCGAGCTCGGCTCGCGGAACATCACTTTCAATGTCGTCGCGCCCGGATTCGTCGACACCGACATGACCAAGGTCCTCACCGAGGACCAGCGCGCGGGCATCGTCGCGCAGGTGCCGCTCGGCCGGTACGCGCAGCCGGAGGAAATCGCCGCCACCGTGCGCTTCCTGGCCTCCGACGACGCCTCGTACATCACTGGAGCCGTCATTCCCGTTGACGGCGGATTGGGAATGGGTCACTGACCGATATGAGCGGAATTCTCGCCGGAAAGCGCATTCTCGTCACGGGTGTTCTCACCGAGTCATCCATCGCCTTCCACGCCGCCAAGGTGGCGCAGAACGAGGGCGCGGAGGTCATCCTCACCGGCTTCGGGCGGCTCTCCCTGGTGGAGCGCATCGCCAAGCGGCTGCCCAAGCCCGTGCCCGTGATCGAGCTGGATGTCACCAACCAGGAGCACCTGGACGGCCTCGCGGACCGGATCCGGGAGCACTCCTCGGACGATTCCGGACTCGACGGCATCGTGCACTCGATCGCCTTCGGCCCCCAGGGCGCCTTCAACTTCCTGGAGGGGAGCTGGGAGGACGTCTCCACCGCCGTCCAGGTCTCGGCGTACTCCTACAAGTCGCTCACGATGGCCTGTCTGCCGCTGATGGAGCGCGGCGGCTCGGTCGTCGGCCTCACCTTCGACGCGCAGGTCGCCTGGCCGAAGTACGACTGGATGGGTGTCGCCAAGGCGGCCCTGGAGTCCACCAACCGCTACCTCGCCCGTGACCTGGGCGCGCGGAACATCCGCTGCAATCTGATCTCGGCCGGCCCGATCAAGTCGATGGCCGCCAAGTCGATCCCCGGTTTCGAGGAGCTGGCGGACGTCTGGAACCACCGCGCCCCGATCGGCTGGGACCTGTCCGACCCGGAGCCCGCCGGCCGGGGTGTCGTCGGACTCCTCTCCGACTTCTTCCCCAGCACCACCGGCGAGATCGTGCATGTGGACGGCGGCGTCCACATGATGGGCGCGTAGCCCTGCCGCGTACGCCCCGGCGCCCCGTTCCCCCGCCCGTCGCGCGGGGGAGCGGGGCGTCGCCCGTTCGGCCCCCAGGGCGCGCGGTGCGCCGCCGTTGCGGCCAGGCTGAAGAGGCAATCCCCCTTGTGGTGCAGCCGCGGCGATCGGGCCGCAGTACGGCCGAGGAGGTTCCTGCTTCATGCACACGATCCGGCGCTCGGCGCCCGTACTGGCCGCGGTGACGCTTCTGCTCTGGGCGACCCCCGTCGCCTTCTCCCAGCAGCGCGGCCACGCTCCACCGGAACCGGAACGGCCGCGGTACGAGGCCGACTGCCGTACCGAGACCGAGGGGTCGTACGCCACGGCCTACTGCCAGAACCCGTTTCCGGCGGTGGACCGGGTACGGCTGCACATCGAGTGCGAGCGCTGGTGGGACATCGACGTGGACAGCGCGTCCGCCGATGTCTACCCGGCGGGGTACGTGGTCCTCACCGACCGCTGCTGGAAGGAGATCCGCGCGGTCTGGGTCAGCCATCAGCCCCTGCCGTCCGGCTGACCGCGCTCGCGGTCGCGGCCCGGCGCTCCGGCGCCGGGAACCGCGAGCCGGGGACCCGCTGACCGGAGCCGGGGCCGGGATGCGAGACTGAACCCATGCCAGTGCTCGATCCGCATCCCCAGAACGGCCAGAAGAAGCTTCTCCAGATCTTCGCGCTGATCATCGGCCTCTTCGTGGTCATCGGAATCATCGCGACCATCGCCTCACCCTGATAGGGCCGTTGGCCACCGGGTCCGCCCGGCCCTCGTCCGCGCGGTCCGCCGCGGTGCCGCTCGCCCCGGCCGCACCGCCGTACGTCCACCCGTCCCGTGTCGTCGTGCGTCCGCCCGTCCCGTGCCGGAATGCGGCGCGATCCGGCGTTCGGTGCCGTACGCCGGAGGCGGCTCCGGACGGTGCCCGGGTGGCCGACGGGGGCCCGCACCAGCATCCCTTAGGGGGTGAGCCTCAGGGTGAAGTGGGTGGGTCTCCGGATATGGCCGCGCTTCCGCGGTCCGTAGCGTTGAACCATCAACCGCGGACGCATGGATGTCCGGACCCACGGAGGCGATCATGGCGGCCCACCGGCCCACCACCACCCAGGCCAGGGACGGCGTCGGTGTGCGTCTGCCGTGGTGGGCGCTGGCGCTGCCGGTGCTCGCCTTCGTCGCGCTGTTCGGCCTGATGACGGACCCCGCGCAGGCCCGGTCCCACACCGCCGGCGACGCCGAGGCCGGCTTCCGGGCCCTCCTCGTCTCCGTACATCAACTGCTCACCCGCTGACCGAGCCGCCCCGCCCCATGGTCTGTCCTGTCCGCCGGCCATCGCCGCGCCTGCCCGTACGCCTCCGCGACCCGCCCCGCACGCCCGCAGGTCCCCGTGCCCCGTACGCCTCCGCGCCCCGGTCCGCCCGCCACCGTGCCCCGCCGCACCGCTGTCCCCGCGAGCCGCCGGTGCGCCCGGTGCGCGGACCGCGCGCGGACCCGCCCGCCGTGCCCCGGGGAAGACGCCGGCGGCGCCGGTGAGCCCGCCAACACCCCGCGCCCGCTGGCGCATTTCATGCGAAGCTGGGATGCATGAGCGTCGCCACATCGTCCGGAGGGACACCCCCCGGACCTTCCGTACCCCGCAGGATCGTTCTCCTCCGACATGCCAAGGCCGAGTGGTCGGACTCCTCCGACCACGACCGTCCGCTCGCCGACCGGGGCCGGATGGACGCCCCCGTCGCCGGCCGCAGGCTCGCCGAATCGGGAATCGCCTTCGATCTCGCCCTCTGCTCGACCGCCGCGAGAACCCGCGAGACCTGGAAGCTCGCCGTCCATGAGCTGCCCCAGCGCCCCAGGACGGTGTACGAGGACCGAGTGTACGAAGCCTCCCTCGGCGAGCTGATCGCGCTGCTCAATGAGACCCCGGACGACGTCGGTGACCTCCTCGTCATCGGTCACAACCCCGGGATGCACGCCCTCGCCGACGCGCTCAGCGGCGAGGCGGAGGGCGACCTGCTGCCCCGGATGAACCGCAGCGGCTTTCCGACCTCGGCCTTCGCCACCGTCGAGTTCACCGGTTCCTGGAAGTCCCTGGAGCACGGAGTCGGAAGGCTGACCGGCTTCTGGACCCCGCACGACTGAGCGGCCCGCGCGGCGCCGGCCGGCCCCGTACCCCGGATCCACTCCGCGCCGGCGGATCCCGCACCCGTATCCGTCCGCGTCCATCCGCACCCGCCCATGAACACGGCCCCGGCGCGCAGCTGCGCGCCGGGGCCTCGTCGGGGCCGGGGGTGGGCCGTGATCCGCCGCCTCAGTGGGCGGTGGCCTCGCCGTCCTCGCTGTCCGCGAGTTCGACCTCCTCGCGGGTGATGCCCAGCAGATAGAGCACCGTGTCCAGGAAGGGCACATTCACCGCCGTGTGCGCGGCCTCACGGACCAGCGGCTTCGCGTTGAACGCCACCCCGAGACCGGCCGCGTTGAGCATGTCCAGATCATTGGCACCGTCGCCGATGGCCACGGTCTGGGAGAGCGGCACCCCGGCCTCGGCCGCGAACCGGCGCAGCAGCCGGGCCTTGCCCGCGCGGTCGACGATCTCCCCGGTCACCCGGCCGGTCAGCTTCCCGTCCACTATCTCCAGCGTGTTCGCCGAGGCGAAGTCCAGCCCCAGCCGCTCCTGAAGATCGTCGGTGACCTGGGTGAAACCGCCCGAGACGACCCCGACTTGGAAACCGAGCCGCTTGAGCGTACGGATCAGGGTCCGGGCGCCGGGGGTCATCCGCACCTCGGACCGCACCTTGTCCACCACCGAGGCGTCGAGCCCCGCCAGCAGCGCCACCCGCGCGTGCAGCGACTGCTCGAAGTCCAGCTCCCCGCGCATCGCGGCGGCCGTGACCTCCGCGACCTTCTCCTCGCACCCCGCGTGGGCCGCGAACAGCTCGATGACCTCGTCCTGGATCAGGGTCGAGTCCACATCCATCACCACCAGCCGCTGCGCCCGCCGGTGCAGACCCGAGGAGACCACGGCCACATCGACCCCGATCTCGGATGAGCGGGTCGCCAGCGCGGTGCGCAGCGCCTCCGTCTCGGCCCCGGAGACCGCGAATTCCACCGCGGTGACGGGGTACTTGGCGAGCCGGAAGATACGGTCGATGTTTCCGCCGGTCGAGCTGATCGTGGCGGTTATGGCCGCGGTCGCCTCGGCGGTCAGCGGATGTCCCAGCACGGTCACATGGGACCGGCCGCTGCCGCGCGGCCGGTTGTCGCCGGTGCCGGAGATGATCTCGGCCTGGAGCTTGAGGGATTCGGCCCAGCTGTGGACGGTGGCCCGGAGCTCCCCCTCGTCGGTGCCGGCCGCGGTGGGCGCGGTGACCAGGGCACAGAGGACGAGCCGGCCGCGGGAGACGACCTGTTCGATGTCGACGACATCGACGGAGTAGGCGGCGAGTGTGTCGAAGAGTCCGGCGGTGATCCCGGGACGGTCCTTCCCGAAGATCTTGACCAGAAGGGTGGGGACGTCGGAGTTCTGCGAAGCGCTCATGGTTCCTACACCGTAACCGGCGCGGGTGAGGTGCAGCCGCTCCGTCCCGAAAGACGGACAGCGAACAGCGCGTGAGGATCGGATGGCCGGCGGATGGCCCGGAGGCGATGTACGCACGGTGACCGTACGGCACCTCAGAGCTGCCGTACGGGGCCGGCGGGCACCCCCGCCGCCGTACCGGATCCGGTACGCCCGCTTCCGGCGCCAGCCCTTCCCGTACCGCCGCGACTACCCCGGCCGGCGAGGCCCGGGAGGCCCGGGAGGCCCGGGAGGCGGTCCCGGCGGCGCGGGCGGCCCCGGCGGCGGCGGATTCCCCCGCGGACGCGGCGGCGCCTGGCCGCCCGGAGAGCCCGGTGTCCCGGGAGCCCCCGGCGGCGGCGGGATCTCCCCGCCCTTGTGCCCCGGCGGCCGGGGTCCCCGGCGCGGCGGGACCGGAGGCGGTGCCGGGGACGTCGCGGTCCGGTCGCGGTGGAAGCCGCGCGGAATCCGCAGATAGGGGTTGGTCTCCGGGTTCGGCGCCCGGTGCGGTGGCGCCGGCCGGTACGGCCCCGGCGGTACGGGATCCTCCTCGCCCGCCTCGTCCGTGACCCCGGCCGCGGCCGGGCGCACCCTCCGCACCAGCAGAGCTCCGGCGCCCCCCGCCGCCGTGCCCCAGAGCGCCCCCGCCAACAGCGCCGCCCCCGTGCTCCCGCGCAGCTCGATCCCCGCACCGAAGGCGTCGAAGCCCAGCACCGAGAGCGAGGCGTCCGCCGACACCTCCGTCAGCCACACCAGCAGCGGCAGCACCACCGCCGATGCCGCCCCCAGCGCCGAGGCGCACCGCAGTGCGAAGGCTCCGGTACCCCGGCCGTCCACAGGAGTACGAGCCGCGGCCAGTACCCCCGCGTACAGCATCAGCACTCCCGCCGCGACCGCCAGCAGCCACACCTGCGGATCCAGCTCCGCCAGCGCGCCCACCGTCGCCGGGCGGTCCGCCGACAGCCGGAGGAATTCGTCCAGCGGATCCGGCAGCAGCCGGGCGAACTCTCCCCGCGCCTCCCCCTCCCACGGCACCCCGAGCCCCAGCGGCACCCCCAGCCACACACCGTTCGGCGCGCCGAGCAGCGCGGCGCCCCCGATCCTGCCGGGGTGTTCGTCGCCGAGCGCCGCGTACCCGGCGGCCGCGTACCCTGCGACCACCGCCACCAGCAGGGCGGACACCAGCGCGGAGAAGGCCGGCCCCACCGTCCCGCGCACCCGGTGCAGCGCCCGGGGCAGGGCCGCCCGCCGCCCGCAGAGCAGCGCGACCAGCAGCACACCGACCACCCACACCAGCGCGCCGGCCAGCGAATCCGCCGTGTTCACGGTGAAGCCGACCGATGCCTCGGCCTCCGCCGGATCCCCCAGCCGCCCCGGCAGCAGCCCGCCGAGACGGTCCCCGAGATCACCGTCCCCGAGATCACCGAGCCCGGGTAATCCGAGCCCGCCGTCCCCCGCGCCGCCGAGGCCCAGCCGCTTCCCGTCCAGGGTGATCACATCGTGTCCGGCCCACGCCATCCCGCCGGCCGTCGCCGTGAACACCGCCACCACCGCCCCCGCCCGTACGGCGAGTTCGCGGCCCGGCAGGATCGGCCCGGCCCGCCGCAGCGAGCGCAGAAAGAAGGCCGCGAGGATCAGCGCACCGATCAGACCGACGCCCAATGGCGCGATATCGATGGCGGTACGCGCCTCCGCGCCGTCCAGCCCGAAGGCCGTCACATCCCCGGAGGGAGTGACCGAACCATTCACCGCGAGCACCACCACGGCCGCCGTCATCGCGCCGCCCGCCCCCGCCGCGTCGGCCCCCAGCAGCCTCAGCCCGAGCGCGGCGGCGCCCCCCATCCCCACCACCGCCCAGCTCACGGCGGCGACCGCGGTCAGCAGCGCGTCCAGCCAGGGCACCCCGGCACGGTCATCGGTCACGGCTGTACTCATGAGCCCCCCGATCCCCGCGGGCCCGCCCCGTACCAGTCGGCGCCGGGCGCTCCGGCGGACGAGCGCAAGCGGCCGGACGGTCCCCGCGCACCAGTGGTCGCCTACCACTTAACGGATGCGCTCCCCGGCCGTCAACGGCCTCTCCGTCCCGGTCTTGCGACGGGCCGCGTACCAGGTGCGTAACCGGGCCTGAAATAGTTCCTCCCGATGTTCGCCATCCCTAGACTCCCTGTGACGGGGGTATTTCGGGGGACAAGCAAGTGGGGCATGGAGTGCGGGAACTCGTACTGGAATTGAACGGCAGGACCTGGACGCTCGATTCGTCCCGGTCCTACACCCTGGGACGCGATCCGCAGGGTGACATGGTGCTGGAGGACGCCCGGGTCTCGTGGCGGCACGCCACCGTCGGCTGGGACGGCCAGAGCTGGGTGATCGAGGATCACGGCAGCACCAACGGCACCTATGCGGAGGGCAACCGGGTCCAGCGGTGGCAGGTCGGGCCGGGCTCCGCCGTGCATCTGGGCAACGCCAACGACGGCCCCCGGCTGAATTTCGCCGGTGCCGCCGCCGGTCTGTCCGCGGGGGCACCGGCCGGAGCACCCGCCGGCCACGCGGGCGCCCCGCTCGGGCACCCGGCCGGCGCCCCCGGCCATCCGCCGGCCCAGGGGTGGCCGGACCCCCAGCAGTACGGCGGGCAGCCGGAACCGCACTCCGGCCACAGCGCTCCGCCGGCCCACGCCCAGCAGGGACACATCCCGCACCAGCCGTCCGGCCCGCACGGCGACCGCAGCCCCACCACCTTCCACCGGCTGGCCCTCGGCAGGGTGATGCGCATCGGCCGCGCCCTGGAGAACGAACTCGTCGTCGCCGACCTCCAGGTCTCGCGCCACCACGCC
The DNA here is from genome assembly GCF_039888735.1 of Streptomyces sp. CAU 1734. Classification (NCBI taxonomy): domain Bacteria; kingdom Bacillati; phylum Actinomycetota; class Actinomycetes; order Kitasatosporales; family Streptomycetaceae; genus Streptomyces; species Streptomyces sp. CAU 1734. The sequence continues at coordinate 14,038 of NZ_JBDQQP010000013.1, read as the reverse complement.
GAATTCACCGCCGGCCCCGACGGCCGCTTCCTCATCCGCGACCTCGGCTCCCACAACGGCACCTTCGTCAACGGCCAGCCGGTCGCGAGCTCCGGCACCGTCGCCATCGGCCCGCAGGACATCGTCGGTGTCGGCCACTCCACCTTCCGCATCGTGGGGGACCGGCTGGAGGAGTTCGTCGACACCGGCGAGGTCTCCTTCTCCGCCCGCCATCTCACGGTCACCGTGGAGGGCGGCAAGCAGATCCTGCGCGATGTCTCCTTCGGCGTCCCCGAGAAGTCGCTCATCGGCGTCATCGGCCCGTCCGGCTCCGGCAAGTCCACCCTGCTCAAGGCGCTCACCGGCTACCGCCCCGCCAACCAGGGCGATGTCCTGTACGACAACCGCAGCCTCTACCGGCAGTTCGCCGAGCTGCGCCGGCGCATCGGACTGGTCCCGCAGGACGACATCCTGCACAAGGAGCTGACCGTCCGGAAGGCGCTGCGGTACGCGGCCAAGCTCCGCTTCCCGGGCGACACCGCCGAGGCGGAGCGCGAGGCGCGCATCGACGAGGTGCTGGGCGAGCTCAAGCTCGACATCCACAAGGACAAGAAGGTCACCTCGCTCTCCGGTGGCCAGCGCAAGCGCGTCTCGGTCGCGCTGGAACTCCTCACCAAGCCCTCGCTGATCTTTCTGGACGAACCCACGTCCGGACTCGACCCGGGCATGGACCGCGATGTGATGCAGCTGCTCCGGGGCCTCGCCGACGACGGCCGCACCGTCCTCGTCGTCACCCACTCCGTGGCCGAGCTCCAGCTCTGCGACAAACTCCTGGTCATGGCCCCCGGCGGCTCGGTCGCCTACTTCGGCCCCCCGGAGGAGGCGCTCAACTTCTTCGGCTACACCACCTGGGCCGATGTCTTCTCGGCCTTCGAGAACTACCGCGACTACGACTGGGCGGGCCGCTGGCGCGGCTCACAGCACTTCCAGATGTACGCGGCCGACTTCGACGCCGCCGCGGCCCAGCCGGTGACCCTGCCCCCGCCGCAGCAGATGCGCCCGCCGAAGCCGCAGAGCTGGGGCTCCCAGCTGTGGACCCTGATGCGGCGCTATGTCTCCGTCATCGCCTCCGACCGGGGCTTCATGGGGCTGATGCTGATCCTGCCCGCCGTGCTCGGCCTGGTCAGCGTGGTCATCCCGGCGGAGTTCGGCCTCACCGCGCCCGGCCCGGGCAGCTCGAAGCAGTTCAACAGCGACGCGGGCACCATCATGCTGATCATCGCGGTCGGCATGTGCTTCTCCGGCGCGGCCAACTCCGTACGAGAGCTGATCAAGGAACGCGTCATCTACGAACGGGAGCGCGCCACCGGCCTCTCCCGCTCGGCCTATCTGATGTCCAAGGTGATCGTCCTCGGAGCGATCACGGCGCTTCAGGGCATCATCCTCTGCGGTATCGGGTTCGCTCCCCGGGAGCTCCCGGCCGAGGGCCTGATCCTGCCGGCCGCCGCCGAGCTCTGCCTGGTCGTGATCGCCCTCGGCTTCACCTCGATGATGTTCGGCCTGGTCATCTCCTCGCTGGTGAGGACCGCCGAGAAGACGATGCCGCTGCTGGTCATGTTCGCGATCGTCCAGGTCGTCTTCACCGGCATCCTCTTCAAGATCTACGGCTCGCCCGGCCTGGAGCAGTTCGCCTGGCTGATGCCGTCCCGCTGGGCGATAGGCGGGGCCGGGGCCACTCTCGACCTCGGCCGGCTGATGCCGCCGTGGGACCCGAAGAATCCTCAGGACCTGGATCCGCTCTGGGAGCACTCGGCGGCCCAGTGGGGGATCAATGTGACCGTGCTGCTGGCCATCGGTGTCGTCTGCGGTGTGGCGGTCGCCCGGCTGCTGCGCCGCCATGAGCCCGAGGTCATGCGCAAGTAGCGCCGCGCCGCGTCCGGCGGCGGGCGGAGACGCCGCGAAGGGCGGCACCCCGGTGGGGTGCCGCCCTTCGCGATGTCCGTCTGTCCGCTCGTGTCTCCGCGGCGTCCGGAAGATCCGTCTCCGTCCGCAGCGCCGGGCCGGGGACGATCCGTCCGGTCCGGTCAGTAGGCGCCGAAGACGTTGTCGATCGAGCCGTAGCGGTCGGCGGCGTAGTTGGCCGCAGCGACGATGTTGGCGACCGGGTGGTACAGGTCGTGCGGCGTGCCGGCCACGTGGTACGCGTTGAAGGTCGGCTGGATGACCTGGAGCAGGCCCTTCGACGGGGTGCCGTTGACCGCGTTGATGTCCCAGTTGTTGATGGCCAGCGGGTTGCCGCTGGACTCCCGCATGATGTTGCGGTGCAGACCGTCGTAGGAGCCGGGGATGCCGTGCTTCTGCATGATCGACAGGGACTCGCGGATCCAGCCGTCCAGGTTGTTCGGGTACACGGCGGTGCGCAGCGAGACCGACCGCGTGGTCGGGGTCTTCTCCGCGGCGCGCTCCTTGGCGGCGCGCTCGGCGGCGGCCTTCTTCGCGGCGGCGTCGAGCTTGGCCTTCGCGGCGGCGTCGGCCTTGGCGGCGGCGTCGGCCTTGATCTGGACGGCGGCCTTGGCGGCGGCCTCGACCTTGGTCTCGATGGCCGACTTCTGGCTGTCGATGTGGAGCGACGCGGGCTTCGAGTCCGCGGCCGCCTGCCATGCCACCGGGGCGGTGGGGGAGGCGACCGTCGTGGCGGAGGAGCCGGCGGGGACGAGGGAAAGAGAGATGGCTGCGGCACCGGCGGCGGCGATACCGGCGATCGAGGCCTTGTGGACCTTGGTCATACGGATGCGGGTCGCGGACATCAGACGTACCTCTTCGGAATCGGGAATGTCGCATCAGGCCGGGAGGCGGCGCTGCGCTCCTGCGGCGGCGACTGGGCAATTCTTAGCGGTCGCAAAATGCCCTGGCAATCGTGTGACGTACGAATGGAGATAGTGGATCAGGGCGCCGCGACAACGCCCTCTCGGTAGCTCCACACACGCTCACACGGCCTTTATCCCTCGACTAAAGAGCCTAGTAAGTGATCTGGGTCCTATGCGCGGCGTCACATGGCCGCACCCTCGCTTTCACCAAGCGTTGCGACAGCAATGCAATGGGTGAGGGTTGTCATCCGGAAGTATGAGGCGGACGCCGCCGAACTCGTGCCGGAGGCGGGCAGGGCCCTGCCCGGCCTTGTGCGCACGGTACGGAGCGGGCGCCGCCGCGATCGGCCCCGCGGTACGGAGCGGGCGCCGCGGGAATCGCCGGATGCGGCGCCCACGGCTCGCGCGCGGCCCGCCCGGCGGCCCGGGCCCGTAACGGACACCCGTACCGCCCACCCCCGCACCTGCCCCCCGTACCGCGGGCTCCCGGAGGCGTACGGCCGGATCAGACGGAGTCCAGCAGCGCCGGGGCCGTGTACCGCCCGCTCGGCGGCCGCTCGTCCAGCAGCCGCAGGAAGCCCGGAACCACCGACTCGGGAGCCGGCCGCCCATGACCGTCCTCCGGCACGGCCGCCGCGTACAGATCCGTGTCCATGTCACCCGGATCCACCGCCCACACCCGCAGCCCCGGCTCCTCCACCGCCAGCACCGCCGCGAGATGGTCGAGCGCCGCCTTGGAGGCCCCGTACCCGCCCCAGGTCTCGAAGGGCTCGGCCGCCGCCTCCGAGCTGATCGCGACCACCGTCCCGGCCGCCGACCCCCGCAGCAGCGGCAGCGCCTCCTGGACGAGTCCGAGTGCGGCCACCACATTGACCTCCAGCGCCTCCCGCAGCCCCGCCAGCGGCTGCGCGTCCAGCCGCACCAGCGGTTCCGCCCCCAGCACACTGGCATTGCTCACCAGAAGATCCAGCCCGCCCAGCTCCCCGGCGGCGGCCACCAGCGCCGCGCGGTGCGCCGGATCCGCCACGTCGCCCGGCACCGCCACCACCCGGGTCCCGTGACCGGCCGCGTACTCCGCGCTGCGCCGCAGCACATCGGCGGTCCTGGCCCCCATCACCAGATCCCAGCCCCGCCCGGCCAGCGCCGCCGCCAGCGCCCGTCCCAGTCCCTTCGAAGCCCCCGTGATCACCGCTACCGGCATGACACCCGTCCCTCATCACTCGTCACTGTTCCCGCGCCGCACCGCGGCCGCCCGGCCGGACAGCCGCACCACCGTGCCGGCGAGCCCCACCGTAGAAAGGGGACGAGCCCCCCGTCCTCGGCCGCCGGACCCCACCCGGCAAGGAACTTCGACCTAGTCCCACAGCCCTACCCCCGCGCGGTCCCCGGCCCGATACGCACCGTCACACCCCGCGGGTACGGTGAGGCCATGAGTCACACCCCCAGCTCGGGCCTGGCAGCCGTGAGCAGCGCACTCCTCGCGATGAGCAGACATCTCGAGGTCCGCGACGTCCTGAAGACGATCGTCGCCTCGGCCCGCGAACTGCTCGACGCGGAGTACGCGGCCCTGGGCGTCCCGGACGATCACGGCGGCTTCGCCCAGTTCGTGGTCGACGGCGTGACCGACGCCCAGTGGAAGGAGATCGGCCCGCTGCCCCGGCAGCACGGCATCCTCGCCGCGATGCTCCGCGACGCCCGCACCGAACGGCTCGCGGACGTCCGCCAGGATCCTCGGTTCGAGGGCTGGCCGGACGCCCACCCCGACATGTCCGACTTCCTCGGTCTGCCGGTCAAGGACGGCGAGGAGACCATCGGCGCGCTCTTCCTCGCCAACAAGCGGTGCCCGAAGCCCGAGGGCGGCTGCGGCTTCACCGAGGCGGACGAGGAACTCCTCAAGATCCTCGCCCAGCACGCCGCCATCGCCCTCACCAATGCCCGCCTCTACGAGCGCAGCCGCGAGCTGACCATCGCCGAGGAGCGCTCCCGCCTCGCCCACGAACTGCACGACGCGGTCAGCCAGAAACTCTTCTCCCTCCGCCTCACCGCCCAGGCCGCCGCCGCCCTCGTCGACCGCGACCCCGCCCGGGCCAAGGGCGAACTGCACCAGGTCGCCGCCCTCGCCGCCGAGGCCGCCGACGAGCTCCGCGCCGCCGTGGTGGAGCTGCGCCCCGCCGCACTGGACGAGGACGGGCTGATCAACACCCTGCGCACCCATGTGCAGGTGCTCGACCGCGCCCACAGCGCCAGGGTCACCTTCGACACGGCGGGCACCCGGGCACTCCCCGCGGCCCAGGAGGAAGCGGTCCTCCGGGTCGCGCAGGAGGCCCTGCACAATGCCCTGCGCCACTCCGGTGCCGAGCGCGTCGATGTGGTCCTCGCCCGGCGCGGCCAGGGCGCCGTCCTCAGCGTCACCGACAACGGCGGGGGATTCGAACCGCGCAAGGTCCGCCGGGCCGGGCGCCATCTGGGGCTGGTCTCCATGCGCGACCGCGCCGGCGGCGTCGGCGGCCGGCTGACCGTGCACTCCGCGCCCGGACAGGGCACCACGATCGAGATGGAGGTCCCCGGTGGGTGACAAGAGAATCCGTGTCCTGCTGGTCGACGACCACCAGGTGGTGCGCCGCGGGCTGCGCACCTTCCTGGAGATCCAGGACGACATAGAGGTGGTGGGGGAGGCGGCCGACGGCGCCGAGGGCGTCGCCCGCACCGAGGAGCTGAAGCCGGATGTCGTCCTGATGGACGTGAAGATGCCCGGCACCGACGGCATCGAGGCGCTCCGCAAGCTCCGCGAGCTCGCCAACCCGGCGAAGGTGCTGATCGTCACCAGCTTCACCGAACAGCGCACCGTCGTCCCCGCCCTGCGCGCCGGCGCCTCCGGCTATGTGTACAAGGACGTCGACCCCGAGGCGCTGGCCGGCGCCATCCGCTCCGTCCACGCCGGCCATGTGCTGCTCCAGCCCGAGGTCGCGGTGGCCCTCCTCTCCCAGGAGGAGCAGAGCGGCGGCACCGGGCGCGGCACCTCCCTCACCGAGCGGGAGCGGGAGGTCCTCGGCCTGATCGCCGACGGCCGCTCCAACCGCGAGATCGCCCGCGCCCTCGTCCTCTCCGAGAAGACGGTGAAGACCCATGTGTCGAACATCCTGATGAAGCTCGACCTCGCCGACCGCACCCAGGCCGCGCTCTGGGCCGTCCGCAACGGCCTCACCAACTGAGCCGGCGGCCCCGCCGGCCGATCGGGGGACGCGCCGTCACGGAGTTCCCGATTCATCGGAGATTCATACTGTCGGGTGTATGTCCTCCCGACGGCGCATCCCGGCCGCCGCACCGGCGTTCTCCATGGCGTGCCGCGGCGGCTCGCCGCGGCGAATGCCCAGGAGGATCTCGAAGTGAAGAACCTGAAGAAGGCCGCCGCCCTCACCATGATCACCGGCAGCATCATCGCCGCGGGTGCGGGAGTCGCGTCCGCCACCACGGGAGCGCACGCCGACGGCGCCGCCATCGGCTCCCCGGGCGTCGGCTCCGGCAATCTGATCCAGGTCCCGGTCCACGTCCCGGTGAATGCCGTGGGCAACACCGTCACCGTCATCGGCCTGCTGAACCCGGCCTTCGCGAACGGCGGCGTCAACGCCTGACCCGGCCGGGGGCGCCCCGCGGCCTCCCCTTGCCCCAGGGCCTCCCCGGCCCGAAGCACGCCGGCCGCCCCCTCCCGACCGCCGGCGGGCCCGCGCACCCGGGCCCGCCGGCGGTTTCCCATGCGCCCCGGCGCGCCGGCCCCGGGATCACGCCCCCCGCTCGCGCTCCTCCACATAGGCGTTGTACGCCGCCACCTGCGCCCGCCGCGCCACCCGCTCCACCGGCCGCAGCGCCGCGCCCCGCGCCGCGATCTCCGACGCGCTCACCGCACCGCCGTGCCCGTTCTCGTACGCCACCGACACCAGCAGCGCCACCCGCTGTGCCAGCTCCAGCACCCGGACCGCGCGCGGCGGATATCCCGGGGCCAGCGCCTCCCGCCCCGCCTCCGCCCGTGCCCGGTATGCGTCGACCGCGGCCTCCGCCACCGGCCCGGAGCCCGCCACATCGAGCCGTGACAGCACCTCCGTGGCCTCCCGCAGCGCCTCCGCCAGTTCCCGCTCCGCCTCCCCGAGGGACGGCACATCGGCCGGCGGAGCCTCCCGTACCGGCAGACAGCGCCAGACCACCTCCACATGGAGATCACCGGGCCCGGGACCGGCCTCGCGCACCTCGGGCACCAGCCCGTACCCGGCCCCGTACCCGACGACGGCCTCCTCCGCCTCCAGCGCCAGCGCGTTGAACTCCGGCGGCCCGCTGAGGCCCAGCGGATGCCCGGGCGCGGGCAGCGCGACCCGCCACCCGGTCACCCCCAGACCCCGCAGCCGGCCCAGCGCCAGCGTGAGGCCGACCGGCGCCGCCTCGCCGGGCAGCCCCTCGACCCGGTGCCGCGCGTCGTCACCGACGATCGCGTCCGCCGCGTCGTCGGGTGACACAACTCCTGCCAGCAGGGCGTTCCCCCATGCGGCCAACCGTCCTGAACGTGGTTCCGAGAACATGGACCAAGCCTAAGGATCGGGCCGGGGGAAGGTGCCGCCCCGCCGGTGGCGTAGGTTTTCCCTGACGGTTGTGTCGGCCGGCATACGTCCGCGTCAACACCCGTCACACACCTTCCACAGACGTCACGACGATTGCATGGGGAGACAACGCGCTCATGAGCGATGTACTGGAGCTGGTCGACGTATCAGTGGTCCGCGACGGACGCGCTCTGGTGGACGACGTCTCCTGGTCGGTCAAGGAGGGGGAGCGCTGGGTCATCCTCGGCCCCAACGGCGCCGGCAAGACGACCCTCCTCAACCTCGCGTCCAGCTATCTCTTCCCCACCACCGGCACGGTGGGGATCCTCGGCGAGCGCCTCGGCCGGGTGGACGTCTTCGACCTCCGCCCCCGGATCGGCATGGCCGGCATGGCGATGGCGGACAAGCTGCCCAAGCGCCAGACCGTGCTCCAGACGGTCCTCACCGCCGCGTACGGCATGACCGCCACCTGGCACGAGAACTACGACCCGGTGGACGAGGAGCGCGCCCGCGCCTTCCTCGACCGGCTCGGCATGACCGAGTACCTGGACCGCCGCTTCGGCACCCTCTCCGAGGGCGAGCGCAAGCGCACCCTGATCGCCCGCGCCATGATGACCGACCCCGAGCTGCTGCTCCTGGACGAGCCCGCCGCCGGACTCGACCTCGGCGGCCGGGAGGACCTGGTGCGCCGGCTGGGCCGTCTCGCCCGTGACCCGTACGCCCCCTCCATGATCATGGTCACGCACCATGTCGAGGAGATCGCCCCCGGGTTCACCCACGTGCTGATGATCCGGCAGGGCAAGGTGCTGGCCGCCGGCCCCATGGAGATGGAGCTGACCTCCCGCAATCTCTCCCGCTGCTTCGGTCTCCCGCTGGTGGTGGAGCACCGCGGCGACCGCTGGACGGCCCACGGGCTCCCGCTCGGCTGACCGGCACGGCTCCGGGCGTCACCAGGCCGGTACGGAAACGCCCGAGTGGCCGAAATCCATAAGGGCGTTGGCCGGAAACCGGCGAATGCCGCAACCGAACCATTCCGGCCCCCTGTCCTGACCCGACCCGCGCGCCTACCATGACCATGTGGAAATCGACGCGTGGGTGTGGTGGCTGATCGGGGCGGTCGGACTGGGCATTCCGCTGGTCCTCACAGCGATGCCCGAATTCGGAATGTTCTCGGCCGGCGCGATCTCCGGAGCCGTCGTCGCCGCCCTCGGCGGCGGAATCGTCGCCCAGGTACTGGTCTTCGCCGTCGTATCCGTCGCCCTGGTGGCCGTGGTGCGCCCGATCGCCAAGCGCCACCGCGACAACAGCAGGCAGTACGCCAGCGGCATCGACGCCCTGAAGGGCCGTCAGGCCATCGTGGTGGAGCGCGTCGACTCCCACGGCGGCCGGATCAAACTCGCCGGCGAGATCTGGTCCGCCCGCACACTCGACGCCGAGATGGTCTTCGAGCCCGGCCAGCAGGTCGATGTGGCCGAGATCGACGGTGCCACCGCCGTCGTCATGTGACCCGTCAGGTGAAGCGAACGGGACAACCCGTCGGAACCGCCCCCGCACACGCCCCCGGTCTGGGAAACTCGATCATCGGATTCGTCCGCCCATCACACACATCCACCACCGAAGGGCTCAGGGAAAAGCGATGGCACCGATCATCATCGTCCTGATCATTCTGGTGGTGCTGGTCTTCATCGCCCTGATCAAGACGATCCAGGTCATCCCGCAGGCCAGCGCCGCCATCGTCGAACGCTTCGGACGCTACACCCGCACCCTCAACGCGGGCCTCAACATCGTCGTCCCGTTCATCGACTCCATCCGCAACCGCATCGACCTCCGCGAGCAGGTCGTACCGTTCCCGCCCCAGCCAGTGATCACCCAGGACAACCTGGTGGTCAACATCGACACCGTCATCTACTACCAGGTGACCGACGCCAGGGCCGCCACCTATGAGGTCGCCAGCTACATCCAGGCGATCGAGCAGCTCACCGTCACCACACTGCGCAACATCATCGGCGGCATGGACCTGGAGCGCACCCTCACCTCCCGCGAGGAGATCAACGCCGCCCTCCGCGGAGTCCTCGACGAGGCCACCGGCAAATGGGGCATCCGCGTCAACCGCGTCGAGCTGAAGGCCATCGAGCCGCCCACCTCCATCCAGGACTCGATGGAGAAGCAGATGCGCGCCGACCGCGACAAGCGCGCGGCGATCCTCACCGCCGAGGGCATCCGCCAGTCCCAGATCCTCACCGCCGAGGGCGAGAAGCAGTCCGCCATCCTCCGGGCCGAGGGCGAGGCCAAGGCCGCCGCCCTGCGCGCGGAGGGCGAGGCCCAGGCCATCCGCACGGTCTTCGAATCCATCCACGCCGGCGACCCGGACCAGAAGCTGCTCTCCTACCAGTACCTCCAGATGCTCCCGAAGATCGCCGAGGGAGACGCCAACAAGCTCTGGATCGTCCCCAGCGAGATCGGCGACGCCCTCAAGGGCCTCTCCGGCGCCTTCGGCAATCTCGGCGGCGGCATGCCCGGCTTCAACACCGGCCCGACCGAGCGCCGCGAGGAACCCCCGGTCAAGTAGGAGCAAGATCCGTGGTGCATGATTTCGGTGCAGCCGGCACCGAAATCATGCGAGGGGCAGCACCGTGACCATCTGGGAGATGCTCGCCGTCTTCGCCGCGGGCATCAGCGCGGGCACCATCAACACCATCGTCGGCTCCGGCACCCTGATCACCTTCCCGGTACTGCTCCTCACCGGACTCCCCCCGGTCACCGCCACCGTCTCCAACGCCCTGGGCCTCGTCCCCGGCTCCATCAGCGGCGCCATCGGCTACCGCGCCGAACTGAAGGGCCAGCGCCGCCGCGTCATCCGGCTCGGCACCGTCGCCGCGATCGGCGGCATCACCGGAGCGGCACTCCTGCTGACCCTCCCGCCGACCGCGTTCGAGACGATCGTCCCGGTCCTGGTCGCTCTCGCGCTCGTCCTGGTGATTCTCCAGCCCCGCCTCGCCAAGGCCGTCCAGCGCCGCCGCGAGGCCAAGGGAACCCCCGCACACCCCGACGGCGGCCCGGTGCTCATCGGCGGACTGCTGCTCTCCAGCGTTTACGGCGGCTACTTCACCGCAGCCCAGGGCGTCCTCTACGTCTCCCTCATGGGCACCCTGCTCGACGACACCATGCAGCGGATCAACGCCGTCAAGAACGTCCTCGCCGCCGTCGTCAACACCATCGCCGCGCTCTTCTTCCTCTTCGTCGCCGAGTTCGACTGGACCGCGGTCCTGCTGATCGCCGTCGGCTCCACCATCGGCGGTCAGCTCGGCGCGAAGATCGGCCGCCGGCTCCCGCCCGCCGTCCTCCGCTGGACCATCGTCGCCGTCGGCACCGCCGCCATCGTCCAGCTCCTGCTCCGCCGCTACGGCTGACACACCGATGCCCGCCCCCGGCGACCGGGAACGGGCATCGTCACGAAGCGGCGAACGGATCAGGTCACGCGGCCGACTGCGCCGCCAGCCAGCCCGGAAGCTCCGACCGCTCCCCGGCCCGCATCCCCAGCAGCATCGCGTCGGCGGGGGACGGCACGAACGGCTGGTGCAGCAGCGGCATCCCCGCCTGTTCCGGCGTACGGTCCGCCTTGCGGTGATTGTCCTCGGCACAGGAGGCCACGGTGTTCAGCCAGCTGTCCGCACCACCGTGCGACCGGGGCACCACATGGTCCACGGTCGTGGCACGCCTGCCGCAGTAGGCGCACCGGTGCTGGTCGCGTACCAGCACACCCCGTCTCGACCACGGCGCCTGTCTTCGGAACGGCACCCGGACATATCTGCACAGCCTGATCACTCGCGGTACGGGAAGATCGACCGCCGCGGCGCGCATCCGGAGCTCGGGGTGGGACTGCTCGACGACCGCCTTGTCCTGGAGCACCAGAACCACCGCACGGTTGAGTGTCACTGTCGACAACGGTTCGAAGCTCGCGTTCAGTACCAGGGTCTCGCGCACTCCGCCCACCTCCGCATTTCCGGCCCGCCGGCCTGGCTGGCTCGGATCAACTCTGGCCGGGCGCGCCGGGATGGACAACGCAATATCCGCGTCTTCCTGCGGTGTCGGCGGAGCTCGCGAAGAAAAAAGTGCCCTGCTCTGATCTCTCCAAGACCAGAGCAGGGCAAACAACGAACGCATGGCCGAAGCCCGGGTCAGCCCTCCCGGGGACCCTCGTACTCACCGATCAACTGCGCGCGTCCCAGAGTGTGGAAGCGCAGATTGAACCCGACCACGGCGGGCGAGGCATCGGCGTCCGGGCCGAGCTTCTCGCTGTCCACCGCGTACACGGTGAACACATAGCGGTGCTTCTCCCCGGCGGGCGGGGCCGCACCGCCGAAATCCCTCGACCCGTAGTCATTGCGCGCGTGGACGGCACCCTCGGGCAGCCCGGTGAAGTCTCCGCCGCCCGCACCGGCCGGAAGTTCGGTGACGGTCGCCGGGACATCGAAGAGCACCCAGTGCCAGAACCCACTCCCGGTCGGCGCGTCCGGATCGAAGCAGGTCACCGCGAAGCTCTTGGTCCCGGCCGGGAACCCCTCCCACCGCAGTTGCGGCGAGGTGTTGCCCGCGGCCTGGACCTGAGCGTCCCTCAGCACGGATCCCGGCGTGATGTCATCGCTCACCACGGTGAACGACGGCACCTCGGGATGAAAGTCATGCGGAAGGGGAGCCCTCTTCAGCTCGGTCACGTCTGAACCTCCGGTCGGCTGTGATGTTCTGCCGCCCCGACCTTAGAACGGGGCCGCCGCGCACCGAAGCGGAGCTACAGCCAGTTGCGCCGGCCGCCGACATCCGCGAGCCACTGGTTGAGGTACGCCGACCAGTCCGTGGACTGGAAGTCGTGGTGTCCGACCTTGAACGCCTTGTACGAGTCGCTGCTCTCGCTGAAGAGTCCCGGCTTCTTGTCCATCTCCAGAATGACGTCCATCTCGCGCTCGTCGGCGACGAAGGTCAGCTCCACCTGGTTCAGGCCCCGGTACTGCTGCGGAGGCAGGAATTCGATCTCCTGGTAGAACGGCAGCTTCTGCCGGCTGCCCCGGATGTGCCCGCGCTCCATGTCGGCGCTCTTGAAGCGGAAGCCGAGCTGAAGGAAGGCGTCGAGCAGCGCCTGCTGCGCGGGGAGCGGGTGCACATTGATCGGGTCCAGGTCACCGGAGTCCACCGCCCGCGCGATCTCCAGCTCGGTGTTCACCCCGATGTCCATCCCGCGCAGCCGCTGCCCGGCGATGCTGGTGACCGGCGTCTCCCACGGAATCTCCAGCCCGAACGGCACCACGTGCACCGCCCCGGCCTTCACCTCGAACGCGCCGCCCAGCCGCTGCTTGACGAATTCGATGTCCTGCTTGACCTCCTGGTCGCCGCTCTCCACCTCCACCCGCGCCTGGAGGCCCACCGAGAGCGCCTCGATCCGCTGGTCCACCGAGCCGCCCTGAACGCGCACCTCGCCCTGGACCACCCCGCCCGGCACGACGTTCTCCTCGGTGAGCACCGTCTCCACGGAGGCGCCGCCGGCCCCCAGGCTCGCGAGCAGCTTCTTGAAGCCCATACCTACTCCTCTTGGTCCTTCTGGTCCTGCTGGTGGATCGGGGATGTGCCCCTTACACACGCACCGCGAAGGCCACCGGTTCCCCAGTACCCTCGGGCGCCATGACCGAGCCCTCCGACCGTACGCCGTTGCCGCGCTCCTTCTTCGACCGCCCCGTTCTGGAGGTCGCCCCCGACCTGCTCGGCCGCACCCTGATACGCCGTACGGCCGAGGGCCCGATCGCGGTGCGGATCACCGAGGTGGAGGCGTACGCCGGCGAGGTCGACCCCGGCTCCCACGCCTTCCGCGGCCGCACCGCGCGCAACGAGGTCATGTTCGGCCCGCCCGGCCATGCCTACGTCTACTTCACCTACGGGATGTGGCACTGCTTGAACGCGGTCTGCGGCCCCGAGGGCCGGGCGAGCGGGGTCCTGCTGCGCGCCGGCGAGGTGCTGATGGGCACGGAGCTGGCCCGCAAACGTCGACTCTCGGCCCGATATGACAGAGAACTGGCCAAAGGACCGGCGAGGCTGGCCACCGCGACCGATGTCGACCGAACCCTGAACGGCACTGACCTCTGCGCCGGCGCCCCGTCCCCTCTCTCCCTGCTCCCCGGTGACGCCCCCCACCCTGACCAGGTGCGGAATGGACCTCGTACGGGAGTGGGCGGCGACGGCGCCCACCACCCCTGGCGCTTCTGGATCGACGGAGACCCCACGGTCAGCCCGTACCGCGCCCATGCGCCACGCCGCCGGGCAACTTGACTCGCCCCTCGCGGACGCCTAACGTAGCCCGAGCCGCTTGAAACGGGCCCTGCTGTTCAGCACCCCGAAGCGGCCATCCACTACTTGACGACGAACCCCAATCGGGTGCGATTTCGCGTTGCCGAAATTCAGTCCCGATGGCCCCGATTATGAGTCGCCCGGGGAATTCGCTAGAGTTCTGGACGTCGGAACGGCCCAACAGCCGGAAAGACAACCCGATTTCGACCGGGAATCAGGCCCGAAAGGATCTGATAAAGTCGGAGCAGCCGAAAGGCGAAAGGCCGGTCCAAC